>CAYUDM010000013.1:0-62600 GCA_964443625.1 uncultured Smithella sp.
CGAAATAACAACGAGCGATATAAAAGTTCCAACAGTAAATTATATAGTGGAACAATTTGAATAACTCGGTCATGACCGAACAGCCGTAACGGACTGATAGACAGACGGTAAGAGTATATAAATAAAATATAGCTGATCAAAAAATCAATTAATGTCATGCTGAGCTTGTCGAAGGGAGACTAAAGAAAAAAAACATAAACAAAAATAAACATTATGGAAACATTACAGAAAATAAACATTAAAGACATTATTGAATCGCCCTGGCAAGGTCGTTTGTTAGATTTTGGCACTCGAAAAACTGAAGAAAATATAACCGAAGAAATCGAAAATCTGGCAGAGAATATTAAAATGAATGGTTTAATTAACCCGGTGGTTTTAAGGCAATCTGATGACACTAAGTATGAGCTGATAGACGGTCATCGTCAGGCCACTGCAATCAAAGCCTTTATCGGCGGAAGCCCCTCCCCACAGATAGGGCACACCGATGAAGTCTTGCGCCGTTTTGACCAACGCCTCTCTCAAATAATCTACGCCGTATTGTTTGCGCTTCATTGCGGCATAATCGTCCGGAACGACAATATAGAATTCCTCGATGACACCTTCTTTCTGAAGCAAAAGCGCCTGCCCTCTGGCCTGATCTTTAGACGCATAATTCCCAAAGCGCACCTTGAACAGACCGTCGGACGCTTTGAAATAGGTCGCATCAAGCCCTCGGGTTTTTAGACGCTCCGTGAGGCGCATCGCATTGTTCACCTGCGCGAAGGCGCCGGCTTGAATCGTGTGTCCCATCGCCGCAAGCGGTCGTTTGACCGGATGCCGCTCCATCGGTGCGGGCCGCGTTGCACACGATACCGCCAGAAGAGAAAGTATCAGCAGCAGTCTCAGTGAATAAAAGCCGATCTTCATGGCTGGTCTTCCTCGATGACGGGATTGGCAACAGGCCAATGACGTTTCACAAAGGCTTCTGCCTGTTGCCTGTTTTGAATTCTTTCTTCGAGCTGCTCCTCCTCCAAGGCCTTGAGGATTGTTCCGATTGTTTTTCCCGGAATCATGCCCATGGCGATCAGATCATCGCCGGTTAAAAGTCTCGGCGGATGGAGCGCTTCATGCTGCAGACACCGGAGTTGCTCACGGCAGAATTCGTAGTGATCAAGCATTTGATGACTCGCCAGACAATCCAAACGATGCAGAGCCAGATGCCGTGCGAAATCGTCCATTCGTAAAAAACGCCTCAATCTTGCCGGACGCATCTTCGTCACGTTCATAAAAATCATGTGGTGATGGATCAGACTGACAACGGCATCACGCAACGCACGCGGAAACTTCAGGCGAAGGGCAATTTCCGCTGCGACGGTTTCGCCCTGCTGAACATGCCCATAGAAATGGGCACCCCGTTCATCCACTGTTTTCGTGAGGGGCTTGCCGATGTCATGCAGCAGGGCGCCCCAGGCAAGCGCGGGATCCGTTTCCGGCGCCGTTTCGTCAGACAGACGATCGAGCATAAGCATCGTGTGTGTCCAGACATCGCCTTCCGGATGAAATCGCGGGGGTTGCTCCACGCCTTTGAGCCGTTCGACTTCCGGCAGGATATACTGAAGAATCCCCATGCGCAAAAGCAGATCAAATCCCCTGCGCGCCCCGCCCCGGGTCAGAATTTTATCCAGTTCGTCAAGAATTCTCTCAGCGCTGATCCTTTGAATTTTTGCCGCACACTTGCAAATTGCGTTTTCCGTTCCCGGATCGAGAGAAAATTCAAGATTGGCGGCAAATCGGACCGCGCGCAGCATCCGGAGATAGTCTTCACTAAAGCGCACAACCGGATCGCCGATGGCGCGGATGACTTTGTTTTGCAAGTCGGCAAGTCCTCCGACATGATCGACAATGTCGTTTGTATCCGGATCCATCAAAAGACCGTTGACGGTAAAATCCCGACGCCAGACATCTTCCGCGGAGGTTGCAAAACGCACCCGTTCCGGCCGTCGTCCGTCTCGATAAGCCTCCTCGCTGCGAAAGGTCGCCACTTCAAATGGATGACCGGCGTCGATCACGAGGATCACGCCGAACCGGGCGCCGACGGCAACGGTCCGTTCGAATAAGGCCATGGTCTGATCAGGCGTCGCCGACGTGACAATGTCATAATCTTTGGGCACCACACCGCGCACAAAATCACGCACGCATCCCCCGACAAAATAAGCCTCAAACCCCGCCTTTTTCAGACGATGGACGATTTCCGACGCTTTTTTGCGTTTCTCATCCTGTTGGACCTCGTTTTGCCCGATCAATCCCCGGCCCCCGATTGTTACTTTGATCCCAGTTTGATCGCACAGAACTCGCCGCACATCGTACAGCCTTCATCGTTGGCGCTTTGACTTTTTTCTAAAAGCGCGACGGTTTTTTCCGGATCGATGGATAAATCCATTTGAGCCTGCCAGTCAAAACGTTTTCTTGCTTCGGCCATTTTCCGGTCGCGCTCGCGCGCCCCTGGAAGTTCCTTGGCGATATCGGCAATGTGCGCCGCGATTTTTGCGGCGATCACGCCCTCACGGACATCCTCAAGCGAAGGCAGCCTCAAATGCTCAGCGGGCGTCACATAACAGAGGAAGTCGGCTCCCGCAGCCCCGGCAATGGCTCCGCCGATGGCGGATGTAATGTGATCGTACCCCGGCGCAATGTCGGTCGGCAGCGGACCTAAAACGTAAAACGGTGCGCCCTGGCAGATCTTTTTCTGCAACTGGATATTGGCCTCAATGTCACGAATCGGAACATGACCGGGACCCTCAATCATGACCTGCACCCCCGCAGCGCGCGCTCGATTTGCCAATTGCCCTAAAAGGATCAGTTCCTGAATCTGACCCTGATCGGTTGCGTCGTCAATGGCGCCGGGACGCAGACCGTCGCCCAGACTCAAGACCATGTCATAGCGGCGTGCGATCTCCAGCAGACGATCATAGTGTTCGAAAAGCGGATTTTCTTTCCCATTGCAGCGCATCCAGTTGGCCGTCATCGAACCGCCGCGGCTTACAATGCCTAAAACCCTGCCCTGTTTCTCCACGGCATCGACGCTTTCTCGCGTCACCCCGCAATGCACAGTGATGAAATCCACACCGTCACGGCCGTTTTCCTCGATCACCGCAAAAAGATCGTCCACCGTCATCTCGACAATCGCCCGATGATTATTTAAGGCTTTGACCGCAGCCTGATAGATCGGCACGGTGCCGATGGCAACGGAGGTGTTTTCCATCACGGCCTTGCGGATAGCGGCCAGATCGCCGCCCGTGGATAAATCCATCACGGCATCAGCCCCGGCGGCTTGCGCTACCCGTAATTTTTCCAACTCCATTACGAGATCATTATTGTCTTTGGACGTCCCGATATTGGCATTGATCTTCGTGCGCAATCCTTTGCCGACGGCCAGAGGTTTGATATTTCCGTGATTAATGTTCCGACAGATCACGATCGTTCCGTCGGCAATACCCTGACGGATATACGCGGGGTCAACCCGTTCGTCTTCCGCGCAAAGCTTCATCTCCTCCGTCACGATGTTGCGACGGGCTTGTTCTAATTGTGTCATGTTTTCCATCCTTTCTTTATCTGCCTGAGACCAGTTCTTTTTCTGCGGCAAGGATCATCTCGGCAACTTTTCGCCCCGAAAGCAGCATGCCGCCGAAGATCGGTCCCATCCGGGGGCCTCCGAAGGCCGCATTGGCCGACATGCCGGCCACATACACCCCGGGACAGATTTCTCCTGTGTTCTCAATCGTCAATCGTTCGGCTTTGTCGGCCCACATGGAACGCTCTCCCATCAGTTTTCCCGACGGCGTCTTCAATGCCACATCCGCTTTGCGCTCAATCACCTTGAGCACTTCGGTATCGTGCCCGGTGCTGTCAATCACACATCGGGCCTCGATGGTCATGGGATCGATGTGCAGACCGGCCATCTCCACGGGCGACCAGTTAATCACCAGGCCGGTGACTCGCCCGTCCCGAATCATGACATCCTCCACGCTCATGCAGTTGAAAATCAACGTGCCGGCATGCGCCGCCCTGGCGCACAGCGTCGTAACCGACTCAATGGCATCCGCCGTGTAATATCCGTTGCCGTAGGAACGCGTCCGAATCCCGAAATGATCCAGAATCTCTTTGGCATCGGACTGCACCACAATCTCATTGAACATCATGCCGCCGCCCCACATGCCGCCGCCGAGACTGAGCTTTCTTTCAAAAAGCGCGACGCGCTTTCCCGCGCCGGCCAGATAGTAGGCAGCAACCAGACCGGCCGGCCCTCCGCCGACGATTGCAACATCCACGCGGGTCGCCTCCAGAAATTTTTCCGTGAATCTTTCAATAATCGCCTTTGTAATCGTTACTTCATCTAAAACCATCGAAAAACTATCCTCCCTTTATGTCATTTTGATGCATTCCAGGACAGCGAGCACTTTTGTCACGACATCCGCCGGGTCTTTTCCCAATACGCGTATCATCGGTTCCTTTCCCCATCCCCCGGTATCAAAGATGATGTCCGGGGGGGCGACCGATTGTTTCATGACCTTGTCCACGCCCCATTCAAGCGTAAAACCATCTCTGGCCTGCTGTTTGCGGGGTTCATTCGCCCGATTGAAGGACCCTACCTTCAAACCTGCGTCTTTACAGGCCCGGATCGTCGTCTCACTGAAGCGTATATTCATGGCGGCGCGGCATGAAGGAAACTTTCTCATCACCGTCAGGATGACATGCGCCATGTGCTGTGAGGCCCCGAATTCCGGAAAAGCCACAACGCGAATGGATTCGCCCAGACGGATCATGCGTCCTGGAAAGGCCGCCACCTCTGCCTCATGCTTCGCCCCCGGCCGGGCATAAACGAAATTACTCGACACTTCCGGAATCAGAAAACCGCATGTCGCGCCCGCCAATGTCCGCAGGGCCTCGCTGAGGCCGGTAAGACATTCATCGCGCTTGCCCGTCGACAGAAGCGAGCTTCCCGTCCATACCGGCCCATGTCCTTTGCCTAAGGACAATGAGTTTTCAATCGCGACGGTTACCGTATTTTTAGAATGACGAACAGCCTGATACATGTCTTGACCCGCGGCTAAACCCGCAGCGAGCGCGGAGGCGAAGGTGCAGCCGGTCCCGTGAGTGTTTCCGGTAGCGATACGGACTGCCGAAAAAGTTTCAAAGTCCGCACCGTCATATAAAAGATCGACGCAATCGGTCCTTAGGGCAGCAGGAAGATGCCCCCCCTTAATAACGACATTTTTAACACCCAGCTTGACGATTTCCACGGCAGCTTGCTTCATGTCGGCCATCGAACGGATCGTCACGCCCGAAAGAGTCTCCGCCTCAGGAATGTTGGGGGTCACGACAAAAGCCTGCGGCAGGAGACTGTCCGTGATCGCTTTTCGCGCCGAGGTCTGCATCATCACACGGCCGCCCTTAGCACTCATGACCGGATCAACGACAACGTTTTTCATCCGGTATCGAAGAATCATCGACACCAGCGCATGAACCGCGGCACGGTTGGGCAACATCCCCGTTTTGAGTGCATCCGCGCCGATGTCGGACAGCACCGATTCCATTTGGGCTGCGATGAATTTTGAAGGCACGGGAAAAACATCCTGCACACCGCGCGTGTTCTGCACCGTGACGGCCGTGATCGCGGTCGTCGCGTATGCGCCACAGGCCGACACCGCCCGAATATCCGCCTGAATCCCCGCACCGGCGCCAGAATCCGAACCGCCGACGCACAATACCGTAACCGGCTTTAACATTTAGAGAACCTCCGGCATTACGTCTTTTTTCCAGTAGCGGATAACCAGCAGATCTCCGAAGCGGATGTGGATCTCCGCATGGTCCGCCATAATCATATTGCTGATTCCGCGTGAGGCAGACATAGACAGCGCTTCATCCTCCAGGGGATAGCAAAATCCCAAAAGCGTTACGCCCCGAACTTCAGGGCTGAGTGCGATCAACGACACCAGACAACCTTCGGCGTGATCAAAAACCGACCGAGGCTGCGAGACAAACATTTCCGAATAGTCATCCATCAGGCGAATCGGAACGCCCTTTTCGCGTCCACGGATCAAAAGGAATATATTCGCGAGCGCATGATCGATCCTTCCGCCCTGAGCGCCCCAGATGTCAATGCGGGAAGGATCGCTGTCCAAAGCATAATCAAGCGCCAGGGCCGTATCAGTAAAATCCTTGTCCGCCGGATGCCTTACGATCGTCACGCCCCGGCGTTTGTAGTTTGCAAGAATCTCTTCCGACACAGAATCCATATCGCCGATCAAGACATCCGGTTCAAGATTTACGGTCGCCAAATGCCGCGCACCGGAATCACAGGCGATAAGCATCTTGTCGGCAAGCTGATCGAGACTCTCGCGAAAAAAAGCAGCATCTCCCAAACGGCCGCCACTGACGATAATAATATTTTGCGCCATATCGACACTCTTGGTTTGAAATAAAAAAGCCACACCCTTTCACCTGAAATGAAGGATATGGCTCGTATTGGATTTTAGTATGATCGCCATTCCCTACGCCGGCATTACCCGGGTCAGGTTCAAAGGGTATAATCTCAGCCCGCCTGCCGCCCGGGCACCCCGCGTGAAATGTATTATAACCTTGGGAAAAAAGCAACCAGTTTTAGGCTGGCGATCACCCATCCAGCACGTCACGGATTTGTTCAGCTAATTCGCTGACACGGAAAGGCTTTTGGATAAAACCGTTGCACCCTCGTTCGAGAATCCTTCCCGCCTCTCCATCCTGACCGTATCCGCTGGACAAAATAATCTTTGCCTGCGGATTGACCAATCGGATTGCATCGAATGTGGCGCCGCCTCCCATCCCCGGCATGACCATGTCCAGAAGGATGAGGTCAACGGCATCTTTCTTCACCATATAGATCGAAAGGGCTTCCTGGCCGCTTCCGGCGCACAAGACACGGTATCCGAGGCTTTCGAGGATTTCCTTCATCACCGTGACATTCATAGGCTCGTCATCCACAACCAGAAGCGTTTCCTTTCCGCGTTGCGGCATCGTCTCAACCGTCGGCTCCGGGCTGGATTGGAAATTATCGGCAGCCGGAAGGTAAATATAAAAAGCGGTCCCCTTGCCAAGCTCAGTTTCTACCTCCACAAAGCCGCCGTGATTGGAGAGGATGCCATAAGCGGACGCCAGCCCCAACCCGGTTCCTTTTCCCGGCTCCTTGGTTGTGAAAAAAGGTTCGAATACCCGCTTGGATGTGGCCTCGTCCATGCCGCTGCCCGTATCCGTGACGGACACTTTAACGTATCGACCCCGGGGAACAGCGCGCGCGGATGCATCCGTATCGTCCAGAAGAACATTTTCCGTCTTCAGATACAAATCACCGCCTTCGGGCATGGCCTGCCAGCTGTTGATGAACATGTTGAGCAAAACCTGTTCGATTTGCCCCACATCCGCCATCACCGGCCAGACGGAATCCTGATATTGAGTACTTACTGCAATTTCTTTTCTAGTGCGGGCAAAGACCTCTGAGCTTTTCTCAACCACAGCGTTGAGATCGACCGGCTTGACTTCATACTTCCCACCGCGGGCAAATCCAAGAAGTTGGCGAGTCAGCCCCGCCGCGCTCTGAATCTGGGATTCGATTTTTTTAAGTTTCTCATATTTTGGATCGTCACCGTCTATGTCCAGCAGAAGAAGCGACACATAACCTTGAATGCCCATCAGAATGTTATTGAAGTCGTGCGCGACTCCCCCAGCAAGCGTGCCGATCGCTTCCATTTTTTGAGCTTGCATCAGTTCCGTTTCCAAATTCAATTTTTCACGATTCGCCCGTCTTTGTCCCGAGATATCCTGGACCACAACAACAAAACCGGGGCATGAATTTTCTTCCACACAACGGCGAATCACTTTCAGCGAGAAATGCCGATCGGTTAGGGTGTCGATGATTTCATCCGTCAGCGGACCCTCCTGCGGCGGCTCGTCGTGATACCCGGCATCTGACATGACGGCATGGATCCTTTCCATAATGCCTTCAATCAGGACAGTTCTGATCCTTTTATCAGAAAGAAGGTTTTGCGCGCTCCGGTTCCGTTTGAGAACCGCGCCTTGCGAATCGGTCAACCAGATCGCTTCCTCAATGGAATCAAACGAATCCACCCATAAATTATTAGCTTCCGTAAGCTGCGCGGCCGATGCCTCCATCCGAATCAAGTGCGTCAGAAAAAAAGCGACAAAAAGCAAAACGGTCGGGGGAATCGGGTTGAGCCAGACCCGTCCGGCAAGAAACGCGAGAAAAGAAGCCAGATACACGCCGATAATCGCCGTCATCCATAACGCAACAACTCGCCATCTTTGAAACCTAAGCATCAGAAAGAAGAATCCGGCGGCCAATATAAATGAGGCACTCCAGACCCAATTTGCAGACACGGCGGAAATTCGCCGTCCGTCGATCAGGTTTCCCAGGATATGGGCATGCGCTTCAACACCGCTCATGTGATTTCGCTTTTGACTCAATGGCGTGATGACGCCGGCCTCCAGTCCTTCGGCGGTCACCCCGACCAGGATAATCTTGTCGCGGAAATAGTCCGGCGGATATCTGCCGGCCAGCACGTCGTCCAGGGAAAAAACGGGGAAAGAGCCTTGCGGGCCGTAGTAATCGATCAGCTGGACGTCGCTTTGCAAAATCGTTGAGCGAAAGTTTTCGGAGGCGGCATCGATCCCCTGACGCTCAAAAACACGTCCCGTCGCGCTTTCATAGAGAACGGAGGAAAGTGACGAAAGCTGCGCCCCGGAGGTGTATAGGGTATGATAGACTCGTCTGACAACGCCGTCGATATCCTGTTCAAGATGAATGTGGCCCGTTCCGTGCGCCGTAAAAAGAGATGTGGACTGGATGGTGCGCGCGTCTTTCGTGATATAGGCGGGAAAAACGACACGCCCGTGTTTCTCTGCGGCCTGAGCCAGCAGGAAATCATCCTCCGTCGGTTCCAGCAGTAAAATATCGAAACCGACAACCTTAGCCTCTTGAAGATAATAAAGCAGGTTGGCCCAGTGACGCCGTTTGATGGGCCACTGGCCGAGGCGACTCAGACTGTTTTCATCAACAGTGACAAGAACGATCTTCTCAGAAACCGCGACGGGGCCGCGCAAGCGGTAAAATAAATCGTAGCAGAAGTGTCCCATCCCCACAAAAACACCAAAATATTCCATGAGGAAAACGGCGGCAAGTCCGATACCCAAAAAGGCGATATTCTTTCCGGCATAACTCAGGATGGATTTCAGATGCATGGTTTTTTTGCATTCATGTTTTTTAGAAACAGGCGCGCTCATCATGGGATCAGAAGGATAAGCAGCAACAGGGCCCCATAGGCGCCCAGCACGACCCAGCGATCCGTTTCGCTTTTGATCTCGAAAATCTGCGGTTCGGAGAAGCCCCCTTCATAACCGTCTTCATCAATCGTTTTGGTTCGGACATAATACCGCCCAGGCCGGCTCGGCCTCTCCACGATCAACTGGGGGCCGGAAACAGTTTGGTCTGCGATCAACTCCGTGAAGTCTTGATCCTTCGCGATCTGACAACGATAGGTCATTTTCGGCCCCTGATCCTTCCACCGGATGCGAAGAAGGGTTTCCTCTATCTGAGGTTTGTCCAAAGGCGGCGCGGGCGGTGGAGCAATGAGACGAAAATTAATTCGGTCGGACCACACCCCCTCAAAGCCGTCGTCGGCGATGGAGCGAATCCGGAAAGAATAGTCGCCGAAATCCGTTAAGGTCAGGTCTTGGCCGGTCTGTGAGGTCTTAATCGTTTGAACCCCGGTGCTTCCGGAGGACGAATCCGGCAATAGCTCGATTTCATATTGAACGGCTTTTGCAACGTGAAGCCAGCTTAAAGAAACACGCTTTGATTTCAGGCTGACCCCGTCGGCAGGCGATTGAATAAAGGGAGGCAATGGATTGACGCGAACACGAACCTGCTTCGTCTTGGACGGCATGCCCTCCAGACCCGCATCGTCGATGCTGCGGACCGACAGGTAATAGTCCCCGTCGTCGAGTTGCGACACTTCAAAAGGTTGGCAAACCGGAAGCACTCGCTCGGAGATGACATCCTTGAACGATTCATCCCTCGACAAAACGAAACGATGGGATACTGCTTCGGGTACGGCCTTGACGGTCAACGCGAAAGGCAAAGAGCGATAGAGATCTTCCATGCCGACAAGCTCCGGCGGCAAAAGCAGTGGGCGCGGTTTGATCGGCGGTTCGCCTTTCTTCACCCGTGTTCCCTGCCCCGCCGCAAGTTCGACACGGCGACCCATCGCCCCGACATCGACCCGGCCGTCGAGAACCTCAGAGACCGTGTCTCCACGACCGTCTACTCTGACGCGAAACGCCGTGCCGCGGGCGGCCGCCACGGCTGCGGGCGTCTGAATCTCCATCCGCTGTTCTTTGCCCAGCGCGCGCCGAACATGCAGGATCAGGCGACCGCTGTGAAGAAAAAAACGTCGCCATAAAGAGCCGTCCGCCTTTTGCTGTGTTGCGGAAATATCCACGATGGTATCCGGTTTCTGAATAAATGAAGTGCCGTCGTCGAAGAGAATTTCCACCGTGCCGTTTGAACCTGTCTGGATAGACGCGCCTTTTTCCAGGAGCTCATCGCCGAATAACGGCTTCCATTCACTATCGGATTTTCCCCGGTAGGCGACATCCCCTTTAAAAAAGGCCACGCGGCCCGGCGCCGGCAGACCCTTGAGGTAGCGCACGGGAATGATCAATTTCTGCCCGGGATAGATCAGGTTGTGATCCTTCAACCGGTTGATTCGAACAATTTCCGGCCATTGCGACGGCTCGTCGAGGTACTGGCGGCACAGGGAAATGACGGTATCATTTTTGACAACCGTAATTTCGACGGCTGCATCATCAGCCGCTTTCACAGACGTCACGGGAAAACCCGCTGCCAAAACGGCCACAAAGATAAATAATAAAATGATTTTTTTTATAAATACCGACATACAGAACTTGCCTCGCAGATCCACCTCAAAAACCTAGGCAGGCGATTTATTCCGACATCCTGTCGTTTTGAATCATGGAAAAACAAGGGTAAACGCCCCTATTGTTTAGGAGATCGGCACACGGATGTCAATACTGAAGTGAAAAATATGCCGGATTGAAAAAAAATGCAACGACCGACTCTGATGAAAAGCGTGCAAGAACGATAAGTTGATCCGACGGCATATCAGCAGCAGTCCCGGCTGGATTGAGTTAAAATTGAGCGAGGATCAGTCTTCCCCTCGATAGATACAGCCGGATTCAGGGCTTTCCTGGACGACAATTTTGGATAATGCCGGCAAGCTCGGTTTCAGGCGCCCCCAGATCCATCGACAGAGATTTTCCGATGTGGGGTTTTCCAATCCTTCAATGCTGTTGAGATGCTTATGATCGAGCAGGGCAAGAATCGGCTCGAAGGCGGCTGCAATATCGGAAAAATCCATGACCCACCCTGTTTGCGTCCCGGCCTGTCCGCAAACATGAATCTCCACCTGAAAGGAATGACCATGCAGCTTGGCGCACTTGTGTCCATCGGGAACGCAAGGCAGATAATGGGCCGCATCAAACTTGAAGACTTTGAAAATTTCCATCGCTAGATCCTTAACGAATATTGAGTATTTTATGCATTTGCAGACTCAGGCGCCAACGGGGATTTTCCAGCACATAGTGTAAAGATAGTCGTGTTGCCTGCTTTCGATCAGGCCCGTCCATCGGCTGAAGATAAAAATTCGTAAACGCCAGCTTTTCATACCGGGCCGGCTCCAGGCCCGCCTGAGGATAAACGAGCTTCAGTTCATCTCCGCTGTTTTGCACTAAGGGCGCGCAGGCTTTCGGACTGACGCAGAGCCAGTCGATCCCGGCGGGCGCCGCAATGGTGCCGTTGGTCTCCACGGCAACTTCAAAACCGGCTTTGTGCAAAGCGACAATAAACGCATCATCCATTTGTAAAAGCGGCTCGCCGCCTGTGCAAACAACAAAACAGTGCTCATCCCGATGCGGCCAGTTTTCGGCAATTTTTTGCACCAGCAGGCCGGCATCCTCATAGATGCCGCCGTCCGTGCCGTCTGTTCCGCCAAAGTCCGTATCGCAAAAGGAGCAAAGGGCATGGACGCGGTCTTCTTCACGACCTGACCAAAGATTGCATCCGGAAAAACGGCAGAAAACCGCCGGTCGTCCGGTATGATAGCCTTCCCCCTGAATCGAATAGAATATTTCCTTGATGTGATACATACATCCTCGCAGAAAACGGTTTGAAACGATTTCCTACCTCTTATATTGAATCGGATCGGAAAGTCCCGCTTCCTGAAAACCTTTCAAACGAAGCAGGCACGAATCGCACCGGCCGCAGGCAGCGCCGCCTTCGTCCGGATCGTAGCAACTGTGGGTGAGCGAATAGTCAACACCCAGCGCAATTCCTTTTTGGATGATCTGCGCTTTGGTCAGAGCTATCAACGGCGCGTGAATCTCCAATTTCCGTCCGTTTTCCACGGCGGCTTTCGTCGCAAGATTGGCCAGGGTCTTAAAAGCGGCAATGTATTCCGGCCGACAGTCCGGATATCCGCTGTAATCGAGGGCATTGACGCCAATAAAAATGTCGGATGCGCCGATCACTTCCGCCCAGGCCAACCCGTAGGACAGAAAAATCGTATTGCGCGCCGGAACATAGGTCGGTGGAATGCCGCCGCCCAGTTCATCGACGCGGTTATGCTTGGGAACAGCCGCGTCCGTCGTAAGCGCCGATCCACCAATGCGTCCCAGATCAATCTCCACAATCAGATGCTGGTTTACACCGAAATGTTGAGCGATCCTTGTCGCCGCGGCAAGCTCAATGGCGTGTCGCTGGCCATAGCGAAAGCTCAGCGCATAGCACGCATAGCCGTCAGCCTTTGCCACGGCGAGAAGGGTTGCGGAATCCAAACCTCCGGAAAGCAGCACCACCGCTTTGGTCATATCATCATCTCCATGCTGCATATCGTTTGAATGATCCCTTATCGATCCACGCCGTTGGGCGCCGGAATGCTGAAAAGCTCTCTTGCATTTTGAGTTGTCGCGGACGCGACGTCCTCCGGTGAAATTTTTTTGAGCTCAGCGACCCTCGCGGCGGTATGCACGAGATAAGAGGGTTCATTGCGCTTTCCGCGATGCGGAACAGGCGTCAGATAGGGACAGTCCGTTTCCAGAAGCACTCTGTCGAGCGGCGCCTGCCGCACGACATCCTGAAGGGTTTTTGATTTCTCGAAAGTAACGACCCCCGGAATGGAAATGTAAAATCCTAGCTCGATACATTGCTTTGCCATATCCCAATCGCCGGAAAAGCAATGAAAAACCCCGCGACGAATCAAGGATGATCTGACCATTTCCAAGGTCTGGCGGTGAGCGTCGCGATCATGAATCACAACCGGAAGCTTCAGTTCGGCCGCCAGATCCAGCTGCGCGCCAAACATATCGACTTGCGTATCCCGAGGGGAGTGGTCATGAAAATAATCCAGACCGATTTCACCGTAGGCAACCACTTTGGCATCCTTTGCCAGCGCTTTTAGTTCATCCAAGGCGCGTCGATTGTCTTTTGCCGCGTCATGAGGATGAACGCCGACGGTCGCATAAACATTTTCATGCCGACGGGCCAGATCCACAGCCTTGCGGCTTAATGCCAGACCCGTGCCCACGGTCACGATCTGCAAAACACCGGCCAAACGCGCGCGGTCGATCACCGCGTCGCGATCTGCATCAAATTCCTTCATCTCCAGATGGGCATGAGAATCAATCCACATGGCCTGATCACTTTTCGCCGCACGGCACCGTGACTTCCTCGGCATTTTCTGAAACGTCGGGAAGTTTTTTAAACATGGTCTGCAGTTCCTTTTCCGAAATTTCCCCCGAAAGTACTTTCCGATTGAGGATCCTGCGGTCTGCGTACATCACATCTGTGTTGATTTTCTTTGACATGGAATTCCCCCTGAAATAGATAATTGAGCAATAACTTTGGCGGAGTCGTATTATATTTTATCAACATTATCAAGTCCCAAAGGCAGCATACCCCATCGGCATAAGTATTCAGGATATTTGCGATGATCCGCGGCTGATTAAAAAATGTTCAAGTCCGGCCGTCAATCTGCCGTATATACAGTGAAGACTTTCTTCCGGACGGGAATAAATTAAGGATGAAGACCATGGCGTATTCAACGATTTCGACTCCTGTAGAGGCCTTAAAGATCCTGGATACGGGAAGGAAACATCTGCGAACCGGCAATTTATTTTCGGCCATCGTGTCGTTCAAATACGCCTTGGAAGGATTTCAAAGCCTCAGGAATATCCATGCAACCGATCGGACCCGCCTGACCAATGCCTTCAATGATTTCCAGCAGAAGCTGGCCGACTCCGCCGAATTTCAAAGATTATACGGGCGCGTTCACTTCCGCGACAATGATTATTCCACGTCGATCGATTTTCTTTCTCAGCTCATCGCGATTAAAGAAGAAGAAATCACTGAAATTCTGTCCACGAGTGAAATTGCCGGTATCATGCAGTTGGACAAACTCAACGAGGAAGATCAGCAAAAAGCCCGGATGATGGTGGATTGCGTCGAACGGGGAGAGCTGGCGGCGCTCAAAAGTCTTGTAGAAGAAAACGATCAACTCGCCGCGTTGGTCATGGACTACTACAACGAAGGAGGCATCGGGCTGAGAAAGTCGGGCAACATCGACAAGGCGGTTATGGAATATAAAAAGGCCCTTTCCATTTCTCCGGATGACGAGCACCTCTACTACAATCTCGCCCGCGCTTATATCGAGGACGGTCAGAAGAAGAATGCCCGGACGTCCATCGAACAGGCCTTGAAATTAAATCCGGATTTCACGGAAGGACAGATGCTTCGGCAGTATATCGATGAATGGCGCCACCCCTGAGAGCACCTCTCCTTATTTTTTCAGACGCGGATCGGACGCATCCCGAATCCCTTCCCCCAAAAGATTATACCCCACAACGGTCAGTAAAATGGCCAGGCCCGGATAGAGTGAAAGCCACCAGGCGATGTCGATATTGTCTTTGCCTGCCGTCAGAATGTTGCCCCAGCTTGGCGTCGGCGGCTGCACGCCGATCCCCAGAAAACTCAACGCGGATTCAGTGAGAATGGCGCCTGCGACCCCCAGCGTTGCGGCCACTAAAATGGACGCCAGCGCGTTGGGGAGAATGTGCAGAAAGATAATCCGCGCGTCGCCTGCGCCGATGGCTTTGGCTGCCTGGACAAAGTCCCGTTCACGCAAGGAAATGAAGTCGGCCCGAACCAGACGCGTCACCCCCATCCACCCGGTAAGGCCGATGACGATCATGATATTCCAGATGGAGGGTTCCAGAAACGCAATGACCGCCAGAATCAGAAAAAAAGTCGGAAAACAAAGCATGATGTCGACAAACCGCATGACGGCCGCATCAATCCAGCCGCCGTAATAGCCAGCCACCGCTCCGAGAATCGTCCCGATCAGAATTGCCAAGCCCGTGGCGATAAAACCAACCTTCAGGGAAATGCGCGCTCCCCAGATCATGCGAGACAGCACATCGCGTCCCAGCTGATCCGTGCCGAACCAATGTTCGGTCGACGGAGGGGCTAAAACATTTTTGAGATCAATCGCACCCGGATCGTAAGGCGACAGGAAAGGCGCCAGAAGTGAAACAACAAACAGCAGCAGCACAATTCCGAGTCCCGCCAGCGCCAGTTTATTTTTGTAAAACGTTTCCCAGAAACCCATAAACGTCTGTCCCCTAGCTGATACGGATGCGAGGATCTGCAATCGCGTAAGACACATCAGCAATCAGATTGCCCAAAAGCGTCAGGATCGCGCCGATCAGCAAAATACCCATCACCGTCGGGTAATCTCTTGCCATCACCGACATGTAGAAAAGCTGCCCCATCCCGGGAATGGCGAAAATCGTTTCAAAGATGACGCTTCCGCCGATCAGACCCGGAATCGACAATCCCAGGATCGTAATGGCCGGCAAAAGTGCGTTGCGCAGCGCGTGCTTGAAGATGACCTGCCGTTCGGAAAGACCCTTGGCGCGCGCGGTGAGAATGTAGTCTTGTCGAATGACTTCCAGCATATTGGCGCGCATGTAGCGCGACAGCCCGGCCAACCCGCCGAATGCGGAAATAAAAACGGGCAAAACAAGATGTCTGGCCAGATCGACAAACTGCTGCCAGGCACCCAGATATTCGTAGTTGAGCGAGCGTAATCCTGAAATCGGCAGCCACCCCAGATTAATTCCGAAAAAAATCATCAAAAGCAGAGCCAGCCAGAAGGTCGGCATGGCAAATCCGATAAAAACAAAAACGGCCGTGATCTTGTCGAACCAGGAATCCTGGTGAACGGCGGACAGAACCCCGATGGGAACCGCAACCACTATAATGATGAGGAGCGACAGTAGGTTGATCGTAATGGTCACAGGCAGACGTTCAAGAATTTTGTCGGCGACAGGACGATGATCGGATGAAAACGACGTTCCCAAATCGCCGCGTACGATTTTCTTAAGCCATGAACCATATTGCACATGGATGGGTTTGTCGAGCTCATAGAGGCTCATAAGACGCTCGCGCATCTCAGCTGAAGCCTTGGGATTCATCTGAGTCTGCAAATCCGTAGGCGAGCCGGGAGCCAGACGCATCACGAAAAAGCAGATCAGCGAAATGCCGATCAGCATTGGAATCATCAGAAGTATTCTTTTGATCGTATATCTCAGCACGCAGTCTCCCCGGAAGAATATGCTTAGTCGGACAAGTACTCCAGAAGCGACCATTGGCGGATTTTGTCCACCGACTGCCATAGATGCTCCCGGCGATGCGCCTCGAGTGTCAGCGTCGGCCGGATCCCGGCCTTTTGGAGGTATTCGAACAGACGCACAAACGGGAATGTTCCGGCGCCGATCGGAAGATGCTCGTCGCGTTTTCCGAAATTATCGTGCAGATGCAGATGCCGGATCAGTCCGCCCGCATCGGCCAGCCAGGCATCCAGAGAAATCCCGGCAAAGGCATTGAAATGACCCGTATCGAAACACAGTCCCACCGATTGCGCCCCCAGCGCATCCACCAGACGCGCCAGAAGAACCGGATCTTTCTCATAGACGTTTTCCAGGACAACCATCGCTTTGGCCTCGGAAGCCGCATCTATGAT
Organism: uncultured Smithella sp.; assembly: GCA_964443625.1. Taxonomy (GTDB): domain Bacteria; phylum Desulfobacterota; class Syntrophia; order Syntrophales; family Smithellaceae; genus UBA8904. The sequence continues at coordinate 17,187 of CAYUDM010000013.1, forward strand.
GTTCCGCCAGGTTTTTTCGCTTTGGGAAAGCCAAAGATCGTCGCAATCCACATAATAGCGCTCATCGAAACATGCATGACAAACAATTTTCAGCGGCCGGAACAAAGGGGCCAGATCGACGGCCTGGCGGATGCGGTCAAGGCTTGCCTGGCGCAGCTTGTCGTCTAAAGCGCCGGGACGCAGATCCACAAAGGGGGCGTGAAAAGTGACCGTCAGGCCTGCATCGGCAAGTTTCGCGGCGTCTGTTTCGCATTGTCGCCGGTCCAAGCGGTCAAGAACATAGTGACTGAAATAAATTTCCGGATTAAGCTTCCTGGCCTGCAGTATGGGCAGATACTCCCGCAGGAGATGATAAGGCATGTGCGCGTGAATCCGGCTTAAAACATCGGACATGGAGATATTCCTTGTTACGGTATCGGCATTAGGTTTCGAGCTTTACCATACTCACCTTCTTTTCACAATATCCTCCGGCAAAACCGATCCGTCCCGGAGTTTGGGGTCGCCAAAACCGTATTGTCAAGGCGGCGGATTTGTGACATAGAAACGAGCAAAATTCGTCAACATCAAATGGTAGAAATATCAAGGAGGCATCTTGGCCGTCAAAAAGAATGAATCCACCCGCAGACTGCTTTCGTGCATCAACGCCGTCTTGCAGAAGAAAGCCAAAGACATTCTTGTTCTCAATGTCAAAGAAATTTCTTCATTCACCGATTATCTGCTGATCTGTTCCGGCACTTCGGACCGCCAGGTCCAGGCAATCGCCGCATCCATCCAGGAATATCTGAAGAAAGAGAAAATCCTGCCGCTCGGCGTTGAAGGAGAAGCCAACGCACAGTGGGTTTTGCTCGATTACGATGACGTGGTGATCTCCGTATTTCAGGAAGACACCCGGTCCTTTTACAGGCTCGAGGACCTTTGGGACGCTCCCCGCATGACGGTGGATGAAAATGCCACACAGATCAAAACCTTGCCCCGGGAAATGGCGTGAAATCGAAAAACTGGTTGGCCGGCATTGTTGATGTGTTGTTCCCGCCGGCATGTCTGTCTTGCGGGAATCTTCTCGAAACAGGCCCGGAAGAAGTTTTCTGTCCGTCCTGCCGCGAAGGGCTGGTATTTCTCAACGGCTGCCTGTGCCCCGTGTGCGGCCTTCCGTTTCCCGATTCGCCCGCTTTCGATCACCTGTGCGGAAGCTGTATTGAAAAACGGCCTCCTTTTTCTTGCGCGCGTTCCGTCTTCAGCTACGAGGGAATCATTCTTGAAGAGATTCGCCGTTTTAAGTATGGGGGAAATCTGACGGTTGGAAGCGCCATGGCCTTGATGATGTCGACCTTTGCCTTCCGCAACCTTCGCCCCGGAAACTATGATCTGCTGATACCCGTTCCGCTGCATCCTGAGCGCTTGCGACGCAGGGGATTCAATCAAGCGCTGGTCCTGGCCGGAACATTGGCGTCGGTCTACGAGATTGCTGTGAATTTCTCCTGTCTGGCGAGAATTCGCCCCACGCAAACACAAACCGGACTGGACCGGGACCAAAGGCGGACAAATGTTCGAGGCGCTTTTGCGTTGAGATCCGCCAAAGACATAGAAGGCAAGAAGATTCTGCTGGTCGATGATGTTTTAACGACCGGCGCCACCATCGGAGAGTGCGCCCGCCTGCTTTTAAAGGCCGGCGCAGACGATGTGGCAGCCGTCACACTGGCTCGTGTCTCGGACAAGGCGTTCATTTAGCACCAAGGCGGAAAGGAAACTGAACATGGACAAACTTTTGGATCGACAAGCTCTCAAAAAACAAATCGACGCCCTACGATCGCAGGGCAAGAAAATCGCCTTTACCAACGGATGTTTCGACATTCTCCATGTCGGCCATGTCCGGTATCTGAACCGGGCGCGCGAAACGGCCGATATTCTGGTTGTGGCACTCAACACGGACGCCTCGGTCCGCGCTCTCAAAGGAGAAAAAAGGCCTCTGGTTTCCGAGTTGGAGCGTGCGGAAGTTCTGGCGGGGCTGGAATGCGTGGACTATCTGACGTTGTTTGATGAACCGACTCCGCTTGTTCTGATCACTCTTTTGAAACCGGACGTCCTGATTAAGGGCGGCGACTGGCCTGAAGAAAAGGTGGTGGGCCGAAACGAAGTCTTAAGCTGGGGAGGGCGAATCGTTCTGATCGAAGAAGTGGTCGGAAAATCCACGACCAACATCGTCGATAAAATTCTCGATGTCCATGGCATACCCGGCCAAGATCAGAATAAATCCCTAAAATAACAGGCGTTCCTTTCGAAATTTTTTGCTTTACAAACATATGGCCATTAGGTATGAAGGGGGTCATCTCTACACAAAACGCATGGAGGAGTAGCCGCATTGGAAAAACAAACGACTTTGAAGCCGGAAAAACTGGAGGCATTTCGTAAACTGCTGACCCAGAAAATCAATGAGCTTTTAAGTGAAGCCGGAAAAACCGTATCGGAAATGACCAATGGCAAAGAGAATTACCCCGATCCCAACGATCGCGCATCGCTGGAATCCGACCGAAATTTCGAGCTGCGTATCCGTGATCGGGAACGTAAGCTGATCATTAAAATGCAGGAAGCCATCAAGCGGATTGACGATGGCACCTATGGAATCTGCGATGACTGCGGCGGCCCGATTTCGGAAAAAAGGCTTCTGGCCAGGCCGGTGACGACGGAATGCATTGATTGTAAAACAAAACAGGAAAAACTTGAAAAGCTCAAGGGAGAATAGGCAAAGCATTTTTTGCAAAAAATAGCCCCGTTCCCGGGGCTTTTTTATTGCCCTCCGGGCGTCCGGGTTACGGCCGGCATTCCTTTTTGGGTTCAAACATGATAGTCACCGCACATGTATGTTAATATTGCCATCAATATACCATCGGATAAAGTCTTCACCTATGGTGTACCGGAAGCCCTTCGCGAGGCGGCTGAAATCGGGAAACGGGTTTTCGTTCCGTTTGGCCACAGACGCCGCACGGGATTTATCGTCGGATTTGAAGAAGAACCAAAGGCGGACAATCTCAAGAATATCATTGAAATACTTGATCCGGAACCGCTTATCGATGCCGACGATCTGCGCTTCTATCGGTGGATTTCCGATTACTTCATGTACCCCCTGGGAAGGACGCTTGCCGAGCTGATCCCGTCGGGAACTGAGAAAATAAACCTGCGCTGGGTGGTTCCGCGTCCTGGAGATGAAAACCGTCGCCTATCTTCCGCTCAGGCAAAAGTGGTCCATGTTTTAAGGCAGTTTCCCGGCGGTATCTCGCTTGCGCATCTGGGCAGACTGGCCAACGTTAAAAATCCCGCGCACACGGTGGAAAGTTTGCAGGACATCGGCTTTGTCTCCGTGTCGGAAAAAGAAAAAAAGTCCCTTGCCATTCAGACGCAAAAAATCATTCATCTCAACCCCGACGCCTCGAAAACAGCCGTTCTGACGAGGCGACAGGCGGAAATCGTAAACTTCCTCATCACTTCAGGACCGGTCCCGGCCAGACAAATAGCCGCCGAAACCGGCGTCACGCCTGCAGTGCTCGGCAAGCTTTCCGAAAAGGGCGTGATTACGATCACCCGCGAAGAACGGATCAGCCGGGCATCGTTATGCTCCGGTCTGGAAGCACCGCCGGGGGAGACCCTACGCCTCAACGAGGAACAGCGACGGGCGATCAAAGACATCCAGGACCATATCGCAATCGGCGTTTTCCGTCCCGTTTTACTCCACGGCGTCACCGGCAGCGGAAAAACCGAGGTCTATCTTTCCGCGATCGCCCGGGCGCTTGAACAAGGCGGGACGGCGATTTATCTCGTGCCGGAAATAGCGCTGACGCCGCAACTCATTTCGCGGATCGCCGGACGGTTCGACCCGGAGCGGATCGCCGTCATTCACAGCGGCATTTCGGAAAGGATCCGTTATGACCAGTGGCGCCGGATTCGTCACGGAAACATCCAGTTGGTCATCGGCGCCCGATCCGCCCTCTTTGCCCCGCTTCCCAGCCTGAAACTGATTATCGTGGATGAAGAACACGATCATTCCTACAAACAGGATGAAAGGCTCTGCTATTCTGCACGCGATCTTTCCGTCGTGAAGGCGAAACTGCAAAGCGCCGTGGTGGTTCTGGGGTCCGCCACGCCGGGCATTCGCTCATACCACAACGCGACCACCGGCAAATACGCGCTTCTCGAGCTGCCCCGACGGGCCAACAACAATCCTTTGCCTCGCATCGAGATTGTCGATATGAAAGCGCAGAAGGAATCGTTGGGCAAAGCCCCCTTCCTGTCCGACAGATTGCTTTCCGCAATCCGTGAAACCCTTTCCAGGGGAGAACAGGCGCTGTTGTTTCTTAACAAGCGGGGATTTGACACATTTTTAGTCTGCGCCGACTGCGGGCATCAATTTCAGTGTCCCCACTGCGCCGTGGCCATGAAAAGCCACCCCGCTGAAAACATCATGAAGTGCCATTATTGTGATTATACGCAAAAAGCGATGCCCCTATGCCCGACCTGTAAAGGCAGCCGCGTCCTGGCCTTCGGCGCAGGCACGCAAAAACTGGAAAAGGAACTGGAAAAATTTTTCCCCGCTGCCCGGATCAGAAGAATGGATTCCGACACCACCTCCCGGCCGCAAACGCAGGAAAAAATCCTTCAGTCGCTCCAGCAAAGAGAACTCGACATTTTGGTGGGCACGCAAATGGTGACGAAAGGACATGATTTCCCCTTCATTACGCTCGTCGGCGTCGTTGCCGCGGACACGTCTCTCAATATGCCGGATTTTCGCGCCGCGGAGCGAACCTTCCAGATGCTCACCCAGGTCGCCGGCCGCGGTGGCCGCGGACTAACCCCGGGACGGGTGATTATCCAGACCTTCAACCCCGATCACTATGTACTCAAGCACGCCCAGAAGCATGACTATATTTCGTTTTACGAAGATGAAATTGAATTCCGTCGCACGCTCGTTTATCCGCCGTTCTCGCGGATCATCAATCTGCGCCTGTCGGCTTCGAGCCAAGACATCCTTTCGCAAACCGCCCGAGAGCTGGGACAAGACGCCCGCGCGCTGTGCGCCCGTCTCGACGCAAACGCCGAAATTATTGGCCCTGCGCCATCGCCCCTTTCCAAAATCCGAGGCCGGTATCGCTGGCAGATGCTGTTGAAAGGCGCGAATATAAAGACACTGCATCAAATAGCATTCGCGCTTGTCCGGAAACACACAACCGCCAGTGTCCGGCTGACGGTCGATGTGGATCCGGAAAACTTCATGTAAGCAGAAGCTCCACAAACTAAAACACCTCAACCGGCACATGCAAAGCGCATTGCACAGGTGAGGTGTTTTTCGAAACAATCCGGCTTATTTCCCGCGGTCAGCAGGTTCCCGATTCCAAACGGAAACGATCCTGGTAGTACTGTGTGATTTCAAAAACGGCATGATCGATCAGCAGCATGATTCTCATCACGGAATCGATCGCCTGATGATGCTCAATAGCGTTGATGAAGATCGCCTGAAACTCGGCATAGAGCCACATATGGCGACGCATCATGTTTAACGCGTAAATCGCCTCATGCAAGGGAATGCCGTTTTCATAGCAGGTTCTGGCATAATGCATAAAAAATTCCTGGGCTTTTTCATAACGGTTGGGAGAAACCAGCATATTACGTAATTGACCGTAAAACTTGACAGCCCACAAGATCAGCTTTTCATCGGCTATATTGTAATAGTGAACAGTTCTTTTATTTTTTTTGACATCGGCGGCCCACTGGGCTGCAATCGTGTCGATATTCGCTTCCAACACATCCAACAATTTAATTGATTCAACCATAGTCATGTCTCCTTTCTGCAACGCCGTGCGAACAGGATATTGAGAGTCTTTTATTTCTTGCCCTTCTTCTTTTTCATCAGCTCCTGATAGCTTTGGGTAACCTCATAGACGGCATAATCAAACAGCAGGATGGTCCGGCTGAGCGTATCGAGAGCCTGGCGCTGATCGATTCCGGAACTAAAGATCGTCTGGAATTCGGCATACAGCCAGATATGCCTTCTCAAAAGAATAAGCGCGTAAACCGCTTCATCCATTGGCACTCCCATGGCATAACTTTCTTCAGCATACGTGCGGAAATACTTGAAGGCATTATCACTGACTTTTTCATCGGCAAACATTTTACTGAAATTCTGATAAAATTTGACCGCCATGTTAATGATGCGCTGTTCTTCAATGCCTTTATACGTTTTCGTTTTCGTATTGTTTTGAACATCCATCGCCCATCTCTTGGCCATCTTTTCCGCATGCTGTTCAGCCAGTTCGACATATTTAATGGCATATGTCTTCATATTCAGAATCTCCTTTCCGTCCCGGTATTATGTTGATTCCACCGCACCTGTAAAAACAACCTGAACTAAACGATCCGCTGACGCCCTCCAAAACACGCAAAACCGGCTTTTCCTAACGTCCCATGATTTCAAAAATCTTAATCCGTTATGGACCTGTGTAATTTTGATACGCGTGTATGATCTGCGATTCCCGATCCGACCGATTTTCGAGAAGCCTCAATCGTTTGGAAATAATATAAATCATGACTTTGAAATTGACAACCTAAAATTGGAGAAAAACCACCGGTCACGGCTATTCCTTGACAGAGGCCTGACATTTCCATATACAAACACAAATTCACAAAGGATGGATAGGTCGATGGACAAACCAAGTATCGTTTTCATGGGAACGCCGGCATTCGCCCTGCCGGCGCTTGAAGCGCTGCAAAAGCATGATTTCCCTGTTTTAGCGGTCGTCACACAACCGGACCGTCCAGCCGGACGCGGACAGAAAGAAATCGCGCCGCCGGTCAAACATCTGGCGCAGACATTTCATATTCCCGTCTGGCAACCGCATAAAGTGAAGGACCCTGATTTTCTAGAAACGCTGTCTCAAAAAAATCCCGACATGATTGTCGTGGCGGCCTTCGGCCAGATATTGCCCAAGTCCATCATCGATCTTCCCCGTCTGGGCTGCCTCAACATCCATCCGTCGCTTCTGCCCCGGTATCGTGGCGCGGCGCCGCTCCATTGGACGATTATCCGGGGTGACGAGCAGACCGGCGTGACCATCATGCTGATGGACGAAGGCATGGACTCGGGCGACATCCTTTCGCAGGAAAAAACGTCTGTCGGCGCGGATGAAACGTATGGTGACCTGCATGATCGCCTGGCTCATCTCGGAGCAACCCTCCTGATCAAGACCCTTGATGATATCGGCGCCGGAAAGGTCAAACGTTGCAGACAGGATCCGTCCCTCGTAACTTTGGCACCCCGGCTGACCCGGGAGATCACCCAAATATCCTGGGATCGCCCGGCATCCGACATTGTTAATCTGATTCGGGGCTTGAGTCCCACGCCGGCGGCCTATAGCCTGCTTGCGGGGAAAACTCTGAAAATCTATCGCGCCGCGGCCAAGGCCACCGCCAAGGAAGCCTTGCCGGGCACGGTTGTCCGAACGGATGGCAAAGGAATAACGGTGGCTGCGTCTCAGGGAGAAGTCCTGCTGACGGATATTCAACTCGAAGGAAAAAAAAGGATGCCGGCCGCCGATTTCCTGCGCGGATTCCGCCTCAACGAAGGAACGCGGCTGGAGTAATGTTTTCCACCACCGTTTGCTGACTTAAACGATTGGTTCGGGAAGCTCGATTCAATTCACCACCAAAACCATGATATGAAAAAAACAGTTCGCCACTTAGCGGTAGATATTTTAACCACCATAGGCACATCGCAGGCTTTTGCCCAAGACCTGCTCGACGAGGTTTTGGAACATCACGGCTTGTCCGGATCGCCCGACGGCCGCCTGCTGACCCATCTGGTCTACGGCGTTTTGCGCTATCGAGGACACCTGGACTGGATGCTTGCCGGATATTACCGCGGCAATTTTGAAGCAATTGATGACGTGGTCAAAAACATTTTGCGCACCGGCCTTTATCAACTGAAATACAGTGATCGACTGCCGGCCTTCGCCGTCGTCAACGAAATGGTGAAGGTGGCCAAAATGCGCCGGCCTCCCGCCGCCGGACTCGTCAATGCGGTGCTGAGAAGTTATCTGCGCGAGCCTAAGCGGGTCTCGTTTCCCGATGCCGGAAAGAACCCCGCCGAACATATCGCGACGACCTATTCCCAGCCGCTTTGGCTTGTCAACACGCTTTTGGATACCTATGGGTATGAGGAAACTCTGGACTTTTGCCGCTGCGTCATGTCGCCTGCACCCGTCACGATCCGTGTCAACACGCTGAAGGTATCCCGCGCCGAGCTTGAACAACAACTGTCTGTAATGCACTATCGATGCAGTCCCACGCTTTATTCTCCCGACGGCCTCCATCTCCTTGAGGCTCCGACGGCCATACAAAAAACGCCTTTCTTTCAAGAAGGCCATCTGCGGGTGCAGTCTGAAGCGGCGCAGTTGATCTGCCTGCTGGCCCCTGGGGTGAAAGGCGGACGCGTTTTAGATACCTGTGCCGGAAGCGGAGGAAAGACCACCCATCTGTCGGCGCTGATGCGCAATGAGGGAAAGATCATCGCCTTGGACCGCAACGCGGAAAAGCTCGCGGCCCTCAGGCGGGAGGCCGGCCGCCTGGGCATATCCAATATCGAAACAGCCACAGCGGACCTGAGCGCCGCGCTTGCAGTGCCTTATTGGGACGCGTTTGATTTGGTCGCGGTGGACGCACCGTGCAGCGGCGTTGGAACTCTGGCGAGAAATCCGGAAATCAAATGGCGACTGACTCATCGTGATCTTTGTCTCCTTGCGGAAACGCAAGGAAGAATTCTTAAAAACGCGGCCGCCGCCGTCAAACGACACGGGCACCTGCTCTATTGCACCTGCTCAATTCTACCGGGCGAAAATGACGACGTCGTCCGTCGATTTTTAAACGATCACCCGCATTTTCAAATTGTGAAACCGGAGGCAACCGCCGTGGCGGAACTCACCGATCCGCGTGGATTTTTCAGGACTTATCCGCAGCGCCATCAAATGGACGGCTTTTTTGCGGCGATCATGAAGCGTCTTCGTTAAGGTTGATGTCCAGGATTTAATTTGACGAATAAATTGAAATCGTGCTAGCTTTTCGCCTCATTTTTAAAAAGGGAGCTGGTGCCATGTTTCTTAAACAATTACAAGTCGGCCATATGGCCGTTTTTGCCTACCTGGTCGGGGATCCCATCACGGGCGACGCCCTCGTGATCGATCCTGCAGACGACATCAGATCCATTTTAAGTGTTGCCGCAGCCAATAATCTGCGAATCAACTATATTGTCAACACGCATGGACATGTCGATCATATCGGCGGGAATGCCGAGATGAAAAAGCTCACGGGCGCAAAGATCATCATCCATGCGGACGACGCGATCATGCTGACATCAACGCCTGCGGCAATGTTACGCATGTTCGGCGCAGCGCAGTCTCCGCCGGCCGACATTCTTGTCCAGGACGGTCAAGTTATTTCAGTCGGAAATGTGGAGCTCACCGTCATTTCCACACCGGGGCACTCCCCCGGCGGAATCTGTTTGTACACCCCGGGATATGTCTTCACCGGCGATACCTTGTTTGTCGAGGCGGTCGGCCGGACCGACCTGCCGGGCGGCTCCTGGCAGACGATGTACTCGGCCATTAAAACAAAGCTTTTCACGCTTCCGGACGATACAAAAGTACTGCCCGGACACAATTACGGCCGGACACCGACCTCCACGATCGGCCACGAAAAGAAGTACAATCCCTCCGTTCGATAATTAAGGAGCCGCACCATGACAAAACCCATCGCTCAGACGAATTTTCCCAAACTGAACTTTCTTAGCCGAGGCAAGGTCCGTGATCTGTATGCGGTGGAAGAAGCTCTGCTTCTGGTCGCAACCGACCGGATCTCCGCATTTGATGTCATCATGCCGGATCCGATACCCGGCAAAGGAATCATCCTCAACACGATGTCCGCTTTCTGGTTCAAACAAATGGACGACATCATCGGCAATCATATCATCTCAACCGATGCCGCCGATTTTCCCGCGGTATGCGCGCCTTACACGGAAAGCCTTCAGGGACGCAGCATGCTCGTAAAAAAAGCGACTCCCCTGCCGGTCGAATGCATTGTTCGCGGCTATCTGTCCGGTTCCGGATGGAAAGACTACCGGCATAATCAGACGCTTTCCGGCATCCGGCTGCCCGACGGACTGCTGGAGTCGGCAAGGCTTCCCGAGACGATTTTCACCCCCACAACCAAAGCGCCTGAAGGAGAGCACGATTCGCCTATCACCATCGGAGAAATGGAGGAACTCATCGGCGCGGAACTGACCTCCCGCATCATTGAAATTTCTCTGGCCATTTACGAACGCGCGGCGGCAACGGCCCTCAAAGCCGGCATCATCATCGCCGACACGAAGATGGAATTCGGCCTGCTCGACGGGCAATTGATCTTAATTGACGAACTGCTGACGCCTGATTCTTCACGTTTCTGGCCGGCAGATGAATACGAAGCGGGACGTCCGCAAAAAAGTTTTGATAAACAGTTCCTGCGCGACTACCTGCTGTCGATTCACTGGAATCAAAAGCCTCCGGCCCCGTCCCTGCCGCCGGAGATCATCGAAAAAACCCGCGCAAAATATGAAGAAGCCCACTTGCGCCTGGTCAAATAATTACGCAAAGGGGCGTTGACAATTCTGAAAGCGTTATTAGATTACGCCGTGTTTAACCGCACGGCGTCATTTTTTTCCCGGGAGGCGCTACAACTCGTGAGCAAGCGAAAATTACCGAATTACCGATCAAAACAGAAAATTTTATATATCGACGCCACATCCCCTTCCCTATTGATTGGCTATGGCGATCAATATCTGGAGCAGCAGGCTTTCGCAGATGCGTTGGATTTTTACGCCAAGGCCGAACACACTGCAGGCATTGAAAAAATTTCCTCCCTTGCTCTGGAAAAAGGAGATGTTTTTTTATATTCCCGAGCACTCCGCGCGCTCGACCGGGAGGCGGACCCTAAACAGTGGCGTCAAATCATCCAACGCGCCGTCGACCTTGGAAAATTTGCTTTCGCGCGGCAGGCGTTGTTACAAGTCGATGACCCGTCTTTCCAAAGCGCTATCGACGACATGATCAAGACCAAGGAAGCGGATAAAAGGACATGACCAAAAGGGATTACTATGAAATTCTGAGCGTTTCCAAAACCGCCTCGGCAGAAGAAATAAAAAAATGCTATCGGAAAATCGCCATGCAGTGTCATCCGGATAAAAATCCGGGAGACAAGCAGGCTGAGGAACGTTTCAAGGAAGCCGCTGAAGCCTACGAGGTTCTCAGCGACGCACAAAAGCGGGAGATTTACGACAATTATGGCCATGCCGGCCTGTCGAACACCGGATTCCAGGGATTCGGCGGGTTCGACGACATTTTCACAAGCTTTGGCGATATTTTTGAAGATGTTTTCGGTTTCGGCAGGAGCCGCGGCCATGGCCGAAGTCGATCCGGTGTGCGAGCCGGAGCGGATTTACGCTTCGACTGGAAGATATCCTTTCTCGATGCGGCCTTTGGCGTAACCACCTCGATCAATCTGGAAAAATTACAAGCCTGCAATGCCTGCGATGGATCGGGCGCTGAAGCAGGGTCCTCTCCAACCGTCTGCCCGACCTGCGGCGGGCGTGGTCAAGTGGTCCAATCCAGCGGTTTTTTCACGATCAGCACAACTTGTCCGCACTGTTCCGGCCGGGGGCAGTATATTACCAAACCGTGCAGCAGCTGTCACGGCTCGGGCAAAGAGCGCGTCGCGAAAACCGTCGAGCTGAAAATTCCCGCAGGGGTTGAAACAGGCTCACGCCTGCGTTTGCGGGGTGAGGGTGAAAAAGGAGAAAGAGGCGGTCCTCCGGGCGATCTGTATGTCTTTATTCACGTTGAAGAGCACGAAACCTTTCTCCGCGAGGGAGACGACATTTACTGCCGTCTGCCCGTCACGATCGTGCAGGCAGCGCTGGGTGCCACATTGGAAGCTCCCGCCCTGAAGGACACAGAGAAAATCAAAATCCCCAAAGGAACGCAGACGGGTCATCGGGTTCGACTCAAAGGCAAAGGCATTCCACACATCCGCGGATACGGACGTGGAGACCAGATTGTTGAAATCTTCGTTGAAACGCCAACCGGCCTGACACGCAAACAGGAAGAGCTTTTACGGGAATTCGAAAACCTCAGCGCCTGATTTGCACCGTCATAATCCGGTTGCATTCACGGAAACAATATGTTTTAAACGGCGCAAGTCGGACAGACGGGAGGGGAAAATCATGAAGAATCAAGTCATCCGGTTTCTGCTGGGTCTTTTGATGCTGATTTGTCTTGGAGGCTGCGCGACAGCCATTGTCGCCGGCGGTGCGGCGGTGGGCGCGGGCGCCGGAACCTATCTCTACGTCAACGGAGTGATGAAGACCGACTATTCCGCCTCATTTGACCAGGTCTGGAATGCAGCTGAAAAAACCATCGCGGATCTGCGCGGAACGGAAGTCCGGCCCGACCGCGAACTGGCTCGCGGAACCGTGTCCGCAATCATCAACGATGAAAAAGTCAAATTCGACATCACGTATAAGTCCAAAAATCTAACCACCGTCGGCGTTCGCGTCGGACTGTTCGGCAATGAACGTTCCTCTCAGATGCTGCACGATAAGATTCTTCAAAACATTGAGGGCATCTGATCCGTGACGACGCCTGAGCGATCCGGAAACGGCGTCTTCTTCAATAAGAAGATTCTTGCGGGCATCGCTCTGGGTCTGATTCTGATTTACCTGTCCGTGCGCGGCATCGATTTCCGCCAGACTCTCGCGAGCCTGTCGGGTATCCGCTGGGGCCTGGTTTTCTTATGCATCCTGATGCTTTTGGGCATGCAGGCGCTTCGCTCCTACCGGTGGGGCGTCATCCTCTCCCCACTTGAAAAAATCGACCAGTTCACTCTTTTTTCCGTCACGTGCGTCGGCTTTCTGGCCATTGCGGCAATCCCCGCCCGCCTGGGTGAGCTGGCACGCCCCTACCTGATCGCCCAAAAAAGTTCCATGAACATGTCTTCCGCGCTGGGCGGCGTTGTCGTAGAACGGGTTTTGGACAGCCTAACCATCCTGCTTATGGTCCTCATCGTCGTGATCGGGCAGGACACGCCGGGGTGGCTGATGAAGTCGGCGGCGTTGTTTTTTTTACTGACGTTAACGATGCTCTTGTTCACTATAGTGCTGGTTTGGCGCCGTGAACGGGCCGTCGCCGTTATCCGATGGATCGTTCAGAAATTCCCCGATCGCATCGCGTCCGCGCTGGATCAGCTGATTCATCATTTCATTGACGGGTTTGAATCGGTCAAGAATATCCGAATGCTTTTGTACCTCTTTTTTCTTTCGGGGGTGGTCTGGCTGATTGATGTGGGAGCGATTTATATTTTACTTTGCGCGTTCGGCCTTAATCTGCCGCCGTCGGCGCCGTTTATCGTAATGATTCTTCTCGTCGCGGGTATCGCTATTCCTACGGCGCCGGGATTCATCGGTAACTGGCATTACGCCTGCATCATCGCGCTAAGCCTGTTCGGGGTGGGTCGATCCGAAGCTTTTTCCTTCGCGCTGGTGTATCATTTCCTGTCCATTGCGCTCGTCGTCGTTCTCGGAGTCGCCTTTTTACCTCTCAACAGGTTCTCGCTGGCCGACATGAAAAAACAGGTCATCTTGAAGAAATAAAGTCTTCCGGCTTCATGCCTGATTTTTTCAGCCGCTGTCCTTCGTCACCACTTTGAGACTTTTGAGCTTTTTATGGAGATGGCTTCGTTCCATTCCGATGGCTTCCGCCGTTTTGGACACATTGCCGTCGAATTCATCGAGCTTCTTCAAGATAAACTGACGCTCGAAATCCATCCTTGCGTCTTTCAGAGAATCCGCGGAAGGAATGGAAGCCGGAAAAACTTCGGACGAATCCATTTTCAAACCCAGAGACGGAATGTCGGCCGCCTCAATGACATTGGATGGCGTCAAAATGATTAAACGCTCGATGATATTCTTCAGCTCACGCACATTGCCCGGCCAGTCGTGGGCCATAAGCACATTTTGCGCTTCATGGGTCAGGGTTTTAATCGGCTGACCTTCCTTGGCCGCAAAATCGGCCAGAAACCTTTCGGTCAGTGGACGGATGTCCTCTTTGCGGTCTCGCAGGGGCGGCACGCGCAACGGAATGACATGGAGACGGTAATACAAATCCTGACGGAATCGCCCCTCCTCCATTTCCTGTTCCAAATCTTTATTGGTTGCCGCCAATACCCGAACGTCCATATCGATAACCTTATTGCCGCCAACCCTTTCAAATTTCTTCTCCTGCAAAATTCTCAGGATTTTGGCTTGAGCCTTGAGGCTCATATCCGCCACTTCATCAAGGAAAATCGTACCTTCATGCGCCAGATCGAACTTCCCTCTCTTCTTCTCCGTCGCGCCGGTAAAGGCTCCTTTTTCATGTCCGAACAATTCACTTTCGATGAGCTCCTCCGGAATTGCCGCGCAATTGACTTCGACAATGGGTTTGTGCGATCGACGGCTTAAATGATGAATGGAACGGGCAACCAGCTCCTTGCCGGTGCCGTTTTCACCCATAATCAGGATCCAGGCATTGGTGGGCGCGACCAGAGCGATCATTTCTTTGAGTTCCATGATCTGCTGACTTTGGCCGGTTAGCTCATACTGATGGCTCACCTTCTGCTTGAGCAGGACGTTCTCTTCTTCAAGTCTCACCTGATTGAGTGCGTTGTTGACTAAAATAATGACTTTATCCAGCGACAAAGGCTTTTCGATAAAATCAAACGCGCCGAGCTTGGTAGACTTCACAGCGGTTTCAATGGTGCCGTGCCCGGACATCATGATCACCATCACATTGGGATGTAACGCCTTAATTTCCTGGAGCGTTTCCAGACCGTCGATGCCCGGCAGCCAGATATCGAGCAAGACCAACTGCGGCATCTCCTCGGCAATGACTTTCAATGCCTCCTCGCCGCTGCCCGCCACCAGAACCTGAAAACCTTCATCGACCAGAATGGCTCGCAGAGATTGACAGATACTGATTTCATCATCAACGATTAAAATGGTTTCATTCATTTTCCTATCCATTGTGTCTTTTATAAATTAAACTTCCACAACCGGCAATTGAAAAGATACGATCGTGCCTTGAGGAAGATTGTCATTCACGCTGACCTGGCCTTTATGATCCGCAATAATGGAGCTGACGATGGCCAACCCCAATCCTGTTCCCGATTTCTTTGTCGAAAAGTAGGGTTCAAAAACCTTGCGTTTATAACTGGCCGGAACACCGGCGCCGTCATCGGCCACCGCGACCGTCGCCTTCTTGTGCGTTTCGTCATAGCGGATCAGCACGCCGATGTGCCCTGCTTGTTTGTTGATTGAGGCCACCGCATTGTCCAGAAGGTTAATCATCACACGGTTGATTTGTTCAGCATCGAGAAGAAAGTTCGGCAACCCCGAGGCGGGACTGAACTCGAAGGCAATCTCCTTGTGCGCGTCTTGAAAGAGTGTTACCGCATCGGCCACCACTTCGTTGAGATCATTGAGGGCCGGCGTGGTAACGGGCATCCGGGCATAGCGTGAAAATTCGTTGACGAGATTTTTGAGAACTTCCACCTGCGCGATAATCGTTTGTGTGCATTCCCTGAACACGGATCCTTCTTCGCCCAGCACATCGCCATATTTTCGCTGAAGTCTTTGCGCGGAAAGCTGCACGGGGGTGAGCGGGTTTTTGATTTCGTGGGCCATCCGGCGGGCGACTTCACGCCAGGCCGCCGCGCGCTCGGCCATTTGCAGCTGCGTCAAATCTTCAAACACCACCACGATACCCGAATAGTGTCCTTCGTCATCTTCGATCACCGTCAACGTCAGAAGCACTGTGAGCGCCTTGTCCTGAATCACCAGTTCCAGTTGCTTTTGCAGAATCTGTTCGCCCCGGTCTTTCATTTCCGCCAGAAACTCCTCGACCAGCGAGACATGTTCATCGCTTAAGAGCTCGCGATAATTTCTGTTTTTTACCTCGTCGGCGTTAATGGCGAACATATTTTCGGCTGCGCGGTTCACCGTTGTAATCATGCCGTTGTTGTCGACTGATACCACACCGGCCGAGACGTTCTTCAAGACGGTCTCCATGTATTGGCGCCGCTCTTCCAAAGACAGGTTCGCTTGTTCCAGGCTGGTCTGGCTCTTTTTGAGATCTTCGGTCATGTGGTTGAAGGATTTGACCAAAAGCCCGATCTCATCGTCGGCCTCAATATCGATGCGGCTGTCAAGATCTCCCTGGGTAATCCGGTTGGTTGCCGTAACCAGATCCTGGATGGGATTGGTGATGGTTTTGGCCAGCGACAGTCCGAACCAGGTCGCCAGAAAAATTATCACCAGCGTCACAATGGACAGAGTCACAATATAGTTGGTCTTGATCGGTTTTTTTAAAAGGGTGACCTGGCCGTACTGTTCGGATGCATCCGCAATGTCGCGTAGCTTGTCGACAAACGCGGCCGGAACACTGTAACTGACTGAGACCCGCCCGACCACTTCGGTCGGCACTGCATATGAAAAGACCGGCGCCACACCCACGATGGCGTCGCCTGCAACCGTCGGCGCCGCCATCGACACCTCCCTGCCTAAATAGAGATCTTCCATCATTTTCGGCGTCAGATCAACGGAAATCAGCTCCGGGTGGTTCTCATCAGGAAAAACATAATTTTCCTTCTGAAAATCAAAATAAACCTCGACCATGCCGATCCTGTAATTTTTTTGTCTCTGGTTGATGAAACTCTTCAGGTACTCGATGCGGTCAGCGTCATAAAGTCGGTTTTTGGTAATATCCGCGCTGATCTGTCGGGCGTTAAATTTCGCAAAGTCCTCCGTCTCCGCGTAGTATATTTGGGCGACTTCCAACGATCGGTTCAAAGCGTCGCCGATTTTAATATTGAACCACAACTCGATACTGTAGGATAAAAAATTGATCGCAAACAAAAACAGCAAGATGGTTGGAATCAGCGAAAGCCCGACAAAAGCCGCCACCAACTTTGTCCGCAGTCTCGAACCGATGAGCCCCTTACGGCGCTCCGAGAAAAGTTTAAAAACATTGCGGACAATCAGAAACAGCAGGAGGAGGATTAAAATAACGTTGATGCTCAAAAGTCCGTAAACGAGAATGCCGGTAGCAAACGGCAGCTCATTACTTGAAGACAGTCGGGAGGCAACGAGTGTGAAAACGACGGCGAAGCTCACGGCGATGAGCATCGCGATCCGTTCGCGTCGCCGCTTTCTAATTTCCTTCTCGTCGAGATATGTCTTGGTCGAATGTGTTCTCATGAGACCGCAATAACGGTTTTTACTCCTCATTTTCCGGATTCGTCACCGAACATTCAGTAGGAAAATCTTTGCCGATAGGTCGGCGTTTCCGTATCCCAAAGCGAAACAAAGAAAAACACGTATTCCATGTATAAGGGAAGACGGACCTTGTCGATCTTCACTTTGACCCGCACGTAGTAGGTATTGTTCTTAATGAGAGAGGAAATCCCAATCACGACAATACCGCTGAAATCGCCCATGGCCTTTCTGGCGCTTTCAAAATCCTGTAAGATGACGGGATTCGGATTCCCATTGGTGGTAATTAAAAAAGTCTTCTTTAAATTATCGTACTTGATGGTGCGGCGGATTTCCCGTTCAGTGATATGCTCATCCCAGACCCCCGACCGTTCCCGATAGATATCAAGATGCAAGGTAAAGGTGACCGGAACGCCGGCCAGAATGGCCGATTCCATATCCTTTTGAAACGGATTGACCAGCCTTGCGAAAAGCAGAACATTTTTTTCATCGTTGGTTATAAATATTTCCGCCAGGATGGGATCCTGCGTCTTGTTCGACGACGTGTGCGCAAAACCACCCGGGAACAACGTCACCAGCGCGACGGCGATAAAAATTAAAACACCCCTTTTTGCATCCATGAGAGCTTTCCCTCAATCTTTTAATCATTCTGACGCCGCTTAATTTACAGTCCTGCGCGCCGGCCTGCCAAACCCCTGTTCGCAGATCGACTGATTTTTTCCAAGGCAGGCTATAGTAGGAAACCCGCCCGCAAAAATCAAGGTGAAAGTATCGAAAAACGCTTTGAAAAAGGAAGGGTTATTTTGATTCAGGCCTGCGCCGCATCAAGAATGCTGAAGGAAGGAATTTTCAGTTCTTCGAAACGATGATCGCGTCTTTGATGATCGTCAACAAGAAGTTCCCAGGACTGCGGTCTGCCCATCAGTTCCCGAAGCAACAGATTGTTCAGGCGGTGGCCCGATTTGTAAGCGACAAAATGACCGATAATCGGCATGCCCAGTAAAAAAAGGTCGCCGATGGCATCGAGAATCTTGTGCTTCACAAATTCATCCGGCACACGCAAACCTTCTTTATTCACCACGCGCGAGTCATCCAGAATGATGACATTGTCGAGTGAACCGCCCAAACCCAGTCCCTTGGCCTGAAGATATTCGACTTCTTTGAGAAAGCCGAACGTTCTGGCCTGACAGATGTCCTTTTCATAATTAGCATCGCAAAAAGAAACACTATAGGTCTGACGTCCGATGGCTCTGTGAGGAAAATCGATTTCATAACTGATTTTGAACTCATTGGCCGGCAGGAACATGGCGCTGGAATCCCCCTCCTTCACGGAGACGGGTTTTTTGATGACGAGCATTTTCCTACACTTTCCCTGAGCACGCGTCCCAACGGTTTTAAGCATGTCCACGAAAGGCTGCGAACTGCCGTCCATGATCGGAACTTCAAACGAATCGAGCTCAATGATGGCATTGTCAAGCCCCATCCCGCCGAAAGCGGACAGAATATGCTCAACGGTGGAAACCGTCACACCGTTTTCGCCCAGTGAGGTCGCCAACGTCGTATCGCAGACTTTATTGAAATCGGCTACAATCGAAGGCATTCCCGGTAGATCGGTCCGCACAAAAACGACCCCGGTGTCAACCGGAGCCGGCAAAATTCTCATATTGACTTTGCGACCTGTATGCAGTCCGATACTGGAACAGACGATTTCTTTCCTTAGTGTGCGTTGCAATTGCCTACCTCATCTCTTTACATAATGGATTTTTTGTTAGCAAGTTGCATACCACTAACCCAAATAAGATATATATATTTTTTACTATAATTACAAGTACATACAAAATAACAAATCAGTCTGGCTTCCCACACCGCGGCAGGTGTTGCATAAATCACACACTACTAAGTAAAGATGGAGTGCCTGCAAGGAGAATTTACTTATAATAGCGGTCTTTTTCGCTGTAAATGCAGCCGCAGTATGGTTGCCGATACATCTGGAGATCACGAGATATCTTAACGCCCTCCGACCAGCCGACGCGGAAGTCCTCGTAATAAAAATCCACACCCAGCTTTCGCCCCACGTCTTCACCGATTTGTCGGATCAGGTCATGTTTTTGATATTTGCTGTATAACAAGGTGGTGGTAAAAGCGTCATATTTTCCAATAATCGCGGTTTGGGCTGTGTAAGCCAGCCGGCTTTGCAGACAATATTCGCAACGGTCGCTCTCCAGCAATGCCACATGATGGAGAAACTCCTCCATGGGGTAACCGGGCGGCCAAATCATGCTTAAAAAAGTTTTGGCGGAATAATCCTCAAGGGCCTGTCTGCGCCTGAGAAACTCCATGTAGGGATGGATATTGGGATTGTAGTACAGACCCGTAACATCAAAGCCCTTGGTCCTGAGCTCTTTGAGAGGATAGATGGTGCAGGGACCGCAGCATATGTGCAGAAGCATTTTCATAATATCAAAACAATTCTTTTTGAGGCCCGGACGACTTCAATCCGAAATGCTCATACGCCCTGGCGCAGGCGACCCGACCCCGAGCCGTCCGTTGCATGTACCCTTCCTGAATCAGATAAGGTTCATACACATCCTCAATGGTCACTCTTTCCTCACCGATGGCCGCCGCCAGACTTTCAACGCCGACCGGTCCTCCGTTGAATTTTTCAATCAGCGCCAATAGAAGCTTGCGGTCCATCAAATCAAATCCGCGCGAATCAACTTCAAAAGCGTCCAGCGCTTTGCGGGCGATTACGCCATCGACGGTTCCGTCTCCTTTGACTTCCGCAAAATCGCGTACCCGTTTGAGCAGACGATTGGCGATGCGCGGCGTCCCACGCGCCCGCCTTGCCAGTTCCGCCGCGCCGTCGGACGTCAGCTTCACACCTAAAATAGCGGATGAACGCTTCAGGATGACAGCCAGTTCTTCAGGCGAATAAAATTCCAGACGGAAGTGCATTCCGAAACGGTCCCGCAAAGGAGAGGTCAAAGAACCTGCGCGCGTAGTCGCGCCCACCAGTGTAAACTTGGGGATGTCGAGTTTCATGGAGCGAGCGGACGGCCCCTGGCCGATCAGAATGTCAATATAGAAATCCTCCATCGCGGGATACAGAATTTCCTCGACGACGTGCGACAGCCGATGGATCTCGTCGATGAAGAGAATTTCGTGTTCCGACAGGTTGGTCAGAATCGCGGCCAAATCGCCCGGACGTTCAATGACCGGCCCCGAGGTGACTTTGATATCAACTCCCATCTCGCGCGCCACGATGTAGGCAAGCGTGGTTTTCCCCAGCCCGGGCGGCCCGTAGAGCAAAACATGATCCAGCGACTCCCGGCGCTTTCTGGCCGCTTCGATGAAGATGGCCAGATTGCTTTTGACTTTTTCCTGCCCGATGTAATCGGTCAGCTTCGCGGGCCGCAGACTCGCTTCGAGTCCGGCCTCTTCGGCAGACTGCTCACAGTCGATCAGAGGATTTTTCAAATGCGCATCCATATATTATTCCTTATCGCTGCGATCTTATCCGGCCAGCAATTTGAGCGCCGTCTTAAGCAGTTGATCCATGGACGGCGTCGGCCCGCACTCGCCCGCCGCTTTCTCGATCGCGCTTTTTGCCGATCCCTGCTTATACCCGAGATTGACCAGCGCCGAAAGCGCATCATCCAGAATGTCTTCGGTGGTGTGTTGCCCGACTTCCGGCGTGGCGAAATTTTCCGATGCCATCTTCTTGACCATCTTATCGCGCAGCTCCAGAACCAGGCGTTCAGCCATCTTCTTGCCGACGCCGGGAACGGTAACGAGTTTGGCCAGGTTTCCGCAGGATATGGCTTCCATCATATCCCGAGGGGAGATACCGGAGAGCATCCCAAGAGCAAGCTTGGGTCCGATGCCACTGACCGAAATCATCATCTCAAAAAGCTCCCGCTCCAGTTGTGAAATAAACCCGAACAGATGAATGGCGTCTTCCTTGACCGAGGTAAAAATATGCAGAGTTACCGCTTGGCCCGCTTCCGGCAGTTCATAGAAGGTTGTCAGCGGAATGAAGACCCGGTAGCCCACGCCACTGGCGTCCACCACGACATGCGACCCCCCCTTGAAAGCGATTTTCCCCGTCAAAAGCGCGATCACCAGCCACACCGCTCCTTTTGCACGCTGGCATGACAGATCGCGGCGGCCAGCGCATCGGCCGCGTCCGCGGGTGGCAGTGCCGGTAGTTTAAGGATCGCCTTCACCATGGTTTGCACCTGTTTTTTTTCCGCGCGGCCATAACCGACAACCGCTTTTTTGATTTCGAGGGGCGAGTATTCAACCACGGGAACATGCTTTTCCGAACAGGCCAGGATCAAGACGCCTCGGACTTGAGCTTGCCGGATGAGCGAACGAACATTTTTTCCGTAGAAGATATTCTCAACAGCCGCCGCGCCGGGTTCGAACTGCCGGAACACCTCTGAAAGCTCACGGAAAATAAAAATCAAGGTTTCCGACAGCGAAGAGGTTCTGATCGGCTTAATTTCTCCGAAGGCGACGTGCTGGATGTAGTTGCCGGTCTTGTCAATGATCCCCCAACCCGTCACATGGCTTCCCGGATCAATTCCCAAAATTCGCAAAGTCAAAACCTTTTAGGCTGTCCGCCCGGATGAAACTAACTGAGCTTTTCCATGACATCATCATCAATATCGAAGTTGGCATAGACATTCTGCACATCATCATTGTCTTCGAGTTTTTCCATCATCTTAAGCATCTGTTCGGCCTTGCCTGCTTCGAGCTTGACGGTATTGGAGGGGATCATCCCGATGCGCGCATCAAGCGTCTTGATGCCTTTGGCTTCAATCGCCTTTCGAACCGTTTCGAAAGCAGCCGGTTCGGTGGTGATCTCGTATTCATTATCTTCGGTCTTGACATCCTCTGCGCCGGCGTCGAGCGCCAGCTCCATCAGTTCGTCCTCACCAATGGCCTTTTTGTCGATCACGAGACTGCCTTTTTTGGCGAACATCCATGCCACGCAACCGTTCTCACCCAGGTTCCCGCCATGTTTGGAAAAGATATGCCGGATCTCCGCGACCGTGCGGTTTTTATTGTCCGTCATGATCTCGACAATCACCGCCGCGCCGCCCGGTCCGTATCCTTCATAGGTGAGTTCTTCGAAGCTGGCGCCGCCTTCTGATGCGCCGACTCCTTTTTTAATCGCGCGTTCAATATTGTCCTTGGGCATATTCTCGTCTTTTGCGGCCATTACCGCCTGACGGAGTCTCGCGTTTCCTTCAACATCGCCGCCGCCCAGCCGGGCCGCAAGCGTGATTTCCTTGATGATCTTGGTAAATATTTTTCCGCGCTTGGCGTCAATGGCGCCTTTCTTTCTTTTAATCGTGCTCCATTTAGAATGGCCGGACATATCGTTCTCCTGAAAATAATCATTTAGTCAAAGTGCAATTTTCCGCGTCATAGCACAAGGCAATAAGCTTGTAAAGTTAATTGGATGGTCGTCCGACACGACCTTTGCGGCGGGAGGGATTTCCTTTTGACAATTGGCTTGCGGCTTTAGTATGTGTTAAGCGGATCGTCCAAACTCAAAAAAAGGAGACCATTATGAAATCTTACCGCGAGGAACTCTGGTTCAACATACCCGACCGACGCGCCTTCATCAACATCACGGCCCAGGTCAATGCCTGCCTGAAGAAAAGCGGAATCCGGGAGGGGCTGGCGCTTGTCAACGCCATGCACATTACGGCCTCCGTCTTTATCAATGACGACGAAACCGGTTTGCATCAGGACTATGAAGACTGGCTGGAGAGACTGGCGCCTCATGCGCCCACGTCCTTCTACCGGCATAACCGCACCGGCGAAGACAACGGAGACGCGCACCTTAAAAGACAGATCATGGGACGGGACGTCGTTGTCGCTGTGACAGACGGCAAACTGGATTTCGGCCCGTGGGAACAGATTTTTTACGGAGAGTTCGACGGCGGAAGAAAAAAGAGAGTTCTCGTGAAAATCATCGGAGACTAGCTGCACTCCAGGGACAAAGCCGCCGGATGTCGACCATTCGAGGCGCAAAGCGATTCTGCGGCCGCGCCTCAGTCCTTACGCTCTTTCCGGATTACATTCGGAACTTCCTTGACACCCGTGTAGAAAACAATCAGCCGGACGGGCTCATCTCCCCGATTGGCCCCGTTGTGGTTTATGCCCACCACTTCGACAATCGCGTCGCCTTCCTTGAACTGCGTCTTTTTTCCATCTTCCAGAAACACCGTCAAAACTCCGGAGAGCACATAGGCATAAACGGGGATGGGATGCTGATGCCAACCTGTTTCCGCGCCCGGCGCGAGAGTGACTTCCATCACCGTGATTTTTCCCTGGTCGCTTTTGGGATACCGGATCGGTTGTCCGCCGCTGGTCTTGTCGGTCGCGATGATGACCCTGCCTTGCACGCCCGAGTCATACTCCGCCGCGGCGGCATAAGATGACAATAAAACCACAATGACGATCCAACCCCAAAAATGTTTTTTCATCTTGATCCTGCCTGATTTTGCCGTCATGATTCGCCGGCTCCTATTCTTCTTCCCAACTTCTTGCCCGTTCAACCGCTTTTTTCCATTTGGCGTAAAGCCGGCTTCTGGTCTCGTCATCCATCGCCGGTTCAAAGCGCTGGTCCACCTTCCGCTTGTCGGCGATTTCCTCCCGGCTTTTCCAGAATCCCACAGCCAGTCCCGCCAGATAGGCAGCCCCGAGAGCGGTGGTTTCAACAATGGATGGACGCTCGACCGGCACGCCCAGAATATCCGACTGAAACTGCATTAGAAAATTGTTAACGCACGCTCCGCCGTCCACGCGCAATTCGCACAGATCAATTCCGCACTCACGCCGCATAAGCTCCAGAACGTCACGGGTCTGATAGGCAATCGATTCCAATGTGGCGCGGATGATGTGGTTGCGTGTCGTCCCGCGCGTGATGCCGAGAATCGCGCCGCGGGCGTACATGTCCCAATAGGGGGCGCCGAGCCCCGTGAACGCGGGAACTACATACACACCCTGCGAATCGGGAACTTTCGTGGCGAAATACTCACTGTCGTAAGAATCGTAAATGACCCGAAGGTTATCTCGCAGCCACTGAATCGCGGCGCCGGCGATAAAAATACTGCCTTCTAAGGCATAATACACTTTGTCATCGATACCCCAGGCGATCGTGGTTAAAAGCCCATGTTCCGATCGGGCAGGAGTCTCCCCGGTCTGCATCAGCATGAAACAACCGGTGCCGTAAGTGTTTTTCACCATGCCGGGTGCATAGCAGGCCTGGCCGAAAAGGGCCGCCTGCTGATCGCCTGCATCCCCGGCAATGGGTATTTCCGCGCCGAACAGACGCGCGTCCGTCGCACCGTAAATGCTGCTGGAGGGCTTCACCTCGGGTAACATCGACGGCGGAATATCGAGTGCCTTGAGAATTCGATCGTCCCACTTCAGATCATGAATGTTGTATAGCATCGTGCGCGATGCGTTGGAATAGTCCGTAACGTGCGCTCTGCCGCGGGTCAGATTCCAGATCAACCAGGTATCCACGTTGCCGAACAAAAGCTCACCTCTTTGAGCCCTGTCGCGAGCCCCTTCAACATGATCGAGAATCCATTTGATCTTTGTGGCTGAAAAGTAGGCATCGATGACCAGACCGGTACTGTTGCGGATGTAGTCTTCCAGCCCGTCCGCTTTAAGTTCGTCACAGATGCCCGATGTTCGTCGGCATTGCCAGACAATGGCATTATAAACGGGTTTCCCGGTCTTTTTATCCCATATGATGGTGGTTTCCCGCTGATTGGTGATCCCGAGGGCGGCAATTTCCTCAGCCGCGATACCGGTCGTGGCCAATAATTCGCTCACCACGCCGCTTTGTGATCCCCAGATCTCCATGGGATCATGCTCCACCCAGCCGGCTTGCGGATAAATCTGGGGGAATTCCTTTTGCGCGATCTTGACGATCCGTCCGTCAACATCATAAAGAATCGCGCGTGAGCTGGTTGTTCCCTGATCGAGCGCCAGAATATATCTTTTTTCCATGAAACCCCCTTGGAGGAAGAATCAGATTGGTAAGCCATTTGACACAAAAGAATTCTTTATTGCATTTGCCGAATAAAATCAACCACCATAATCCTGTCGGATGAAAATGAAAGATTTTTGGCGATGCTTCCGCTCATCGCTTTTGAGGTTTTGTTTTCTCACTTTTTCTTTTCAAAATCTCTTAATTCCGTTTTCAGCGCCAGAAGGCGGAGCATATCCTGAAGAGAAAGCATCCCGGCCAGTCGATCTCCGTCCACGACCAGAAGCTGAGTATTTCCGGTTCGGCTCATAACAGCCAGCGCCTGCTCGGCGCTTTCTTCCGGCGCAATCGTAATGTCGGCCGTACAGGGTGACGTCACAGAGCCGACCGTCTGCCTCGTCCATTCATCGCGCGGCACTGACGCGGCCGCTTGAACGGTGACGCAACCGTCGAGCCTGCCGAAGGACACGACGGGATAAATCTGATGCTGATGCCGGTAAACGTAATCGTGTATGAATTCCTCCAGGGTAATGGATCTGGGAACGCTGACGGGATTTGTCATCATAATGTCCGAAACGCTGACATCATGAAAAACACTGCGTGCCAGGACCTGTTGATACGCCTGCGACGCGGCCATCCGGACAAAAAAACCGATCATCAGCCACCACAGCCCGCCCACAAAATTTCCGGTAAAAAAGGAAATGACCCCCAAAACGATCAGAATCAATCCGAGCCCGGATCCGACCCGGGACGCAATCGACGTTGCCCAGCGCAAATCCTGTTTCCACTTCCATAGAATCGATCGCAAAACACGACCGCCGTCGAGAGGGAAAGCCGGAAGAAGATTAAAGACGGCAAGAACCAGATTCAGCCAGGCGAGGTAAGCCACGACGCCGGAAATCTCAACAGGCCAGGCCGTGGATTGACCCGCCCACAGCATCATAAATAAAACAAAACTAATGAGCAAACTGGACACAGGACCGACAATCGCCATCCAGAACTCCGCTTTGGGATTCGGGGGATCGTCTTCCATCTGGGCCACGCCGCCGAAAATGAAAAGGGTAATCCCTTTCATGGAGATTCCGTAACGACGCGCAACCAGGGAGTGGGATAGTTCATGTAAAACAATGGAGGCGAATAACCCCGCCGCCCCGGCAAGCCCCATCCACCAGTAGGAGGATTTCGGCAAATCCTTATAGAACTCCGGAAACAGGCCGCTGGCCAGAGACCAGGTAATGAGCGCCGCCAGAATCAGCCAGCTTAAATCCACACGGATTTCAAAACCCAATATTTTAAACAGATTGATTGATCGCCCGAACATGATTCCTCCCGTGCCTGCGGTTTCAACTCGCATCAAGATTGCACCCATCGGCTGATTTGAGCCAAGGCGGTTTTAAGTTAATGGTTCCCTCATGAAAATCAACCTCAATTCTTTCCCCGTAAAAGCCAACATAGGATTAAAATAGTTGATCCGGCCCATGAAAGAGTTTGACAAGGTATTAGCTTTGAGCTATTTTCTCTTTAAATACATACCGATGAAAGATTTCCGAATTCGGCTGCGGAGTATTTTCCATGTCTGAGCACAGATACGATCTTCTTATCCTTGGTGTTTTATTTGCAATCGTAATGTCGTTTCCGGTATCGGCTGCGGCCCAGAATCAACCTCCTGCGAAATCCGCTGCGAAGCCGGGCGCGCCCGTAGCTCCCCCGGAACCTTCCCTGCCGCGCTGGGTGGCGCTCACCACCGATTCTCCCAATACGGTGCGTGAAATCATCCGCTCGGAAGTTCACAGCAGAGACTCTTTCTCGACCCGGCAGGAAGAAAAAACCAATCTCAAGGCGGTTGAAGACGAAAAAGAACGCGAGGACACAGACTATAAAAACACCATTTCGACGGCAACCAAAGAATTCATCCGGGCCAAGCAGCGGCGCGACGACCTCACTACGCAGTTTCATAGCGTTTCAACCGATCTGGACGAATCCGCCAAAGGCATCAAAACGATCCGGGCAACTCTCGAAAACCTCGATGGACAAATCAGCCGATACGAACAGGATGTCCGCTCCCAGCAGGAATCCCTGTCCCGATGGCTTCAAACAGAAAAGCAAGGCGAAATTATCGTTGCGGTGATCTACACCCGCGGATTCCGTGACAGCGCGCATCAAATGGAAGGAAAGGCGGATATCTCATCAGCGCCGCTGATCGCCTCCCATATGGGAACTTATATTCAGTCTTTCACCAAAGTCATCAACAGCGTCTCTTCCGTGGATTTCATCCGGGCCACGGAGGAGGGAACCGCCAAATGGAACAATGAAGAACCGCTTCGATTGGAACTGGACAAAACGGCAAAAGGCACAACATACCTTCGCCTGAAGCGATACGAACTCTATCCGTTTCAGGAAAACAAAACCGGCAAAATCAGCCCCGCACCCCCGGAGTCAGAATTCAAGGCGGGATTGATCACGTCGAAAAAAGAACTCGACGCGTTTTTGAAACGTCATCGCTACAACCCCGCAAACTACGATCTGACCCGGGCGGAGCGAATCGTGCAAAGCACCTTGCACAGTAACGCGATTGCGGAAGAAGGCCTCAATGAACAGGTCAAATCTTTTCAGGACCGGATGATCATTCTCCAAAAGCGAATTGCCGCCGCTGATGCGGAACGGGAAACACAAAAAAACCTGCTCAAACGGCGTGAAGAAAACTACTACAGGCTCAGTGTGGACGTAGCAGCTATCCGGGAACGGAAAGAAGCCGCGGAACGGGCCTTCGTTCAGGCCCAGGCGGCGCTTCAGGAAAGAAAACGGGTCCATGAAGCCATCATCATTAAAACAGCTCTGGCGACCACCAAAGGATCACAAAGTCCGGCTGAAGCCTCTGCGGAAGTCATTCTCGACAAGCTTGAGGAAGTCAGAAACGACGCCAAAACCCAGCACTCCACAACCGCGACGGAAGTCACCAATTTTCAGGTCACCGGAGAATCCGCTTCGCAATCAATCACGGAAGCCAGAATCACGGCTATCCGACTGATTGCATTCGTCAATGAAGGCGAAAGTGTCCGAGTAAAAATGGCTTTTCGGGTCCGGACGGTTCTGGAAGAACAGCCTGTCATGGTGGATCAGGCATCCGCCCCGGCACTCGTAACGGACCACTCAACGGCGCCCCCCGAACCGCCTGTTTTGCAGCCTGCCGTGAAATCCACCGCGCCGACGACAACCGCTCGACCGGACAAATCCAAACCCGTCGTCCCTCGATTTAAAAGGACCTACAAAACTCTGGCCGTCAAAGGGGCTCTGGGCTGCCTGTTCGAACTTCGCGCTGTCACCATAACCCGTGACGGCCTGCGTGTTTTAGTTGAAGTCGTTAATAATGACGAGACCCCTCGCAAGGTTGCGTTTTATGACGATAAGTTCGGAACCTGGACACGATCCAGAATCCAGGATGAAAAAGGGAAATCCTACCCGGCCAACGAAGCCTATGCCTGGCAGGGTTCACGAAAAACATTAATGATCGATATCGACCGACGCGGCAGAGGCATCGAGATTCAACCGCAGACATCCGTCACCGTTGAGCTCGTCTTTAAACACTTGCCTAGACAGGCAAAAAAGATTAAGATCCACCTCCATCCATTTATTTACTACCAGACGGGGTGGCGGGAAACCTGGCAGGAATTCGATCTTGAACTGCCGGAAATGCGTCTAAAATAATTCATTCCTTATGGGAGGCATTATGAAAATATATCTTGCGGTCGTCCTTTCACTTCTTTTTCTTATGTCAACGGCCGCCTTTGCCGACTATTATACTTGGGAGGATGAAGACGGAACCGTGCACATGACCGACTATCCGCCCCCTCAATTTAAAACAGCGCC
Source organism: uncultured Smithella sp. (assembly GCA_964443625.1). Classification (GTDB taxonomy): domain Bacteria; phylum Desulfobacterota; class Syntrophia; order Syntrophales; family Smithellaceae; genus UBA8904. The sequence continues at coordinate 46,448 of CAYUDM010000013.1, forward strand.
GGGCGTTAAAGTTTATAAAAAAGATGTTCCTGAAGATCTGGAGGAAAATGACGTCGTCGAAGAAAAGAAACCGGAAATTGTCCTTTACACGAAAAACGATTGTCCGGATTGCGACAAGGCGAAGGACTTCCTCCGGTCCCGCAATCTGCCCTTCACGGAGCACAACATGGATACCGACCCGGACGCGGGAGTAAAAAGAAAAGAACTGGATGATTCCGATGATGTTCCGTTTGCCGTCATCAATCGTGTGCAAGTCTATGGATTTTCCGAAACGGTCTACAACCGGGCGCTGAAATTAACGCCTTAAAGAGTCGTCTAAAACATACAAAGCGGGGGTTTGCGTCCTTTTAGAACTCAAAATAGAACATAACCCTAGGCTCTACAATCCGTCCCAGCCTGTCCAGCGACTGGGCCTGAGATTGTTTGTTCCACAAATCCGGCATTGTCTCAAGAATATCCGAAACCATTCGATCCCCTGAAGAAGCGGCAGGCAGGCCTCGCGTATCGATAAAGCCCCGGGATCGCGACAGACGTATTCCCATTCTGGAAGAAGGAGATTGCTTTTCGAGCTGCGCGGCAAATCGGCTGATCTGATAGGGATCATCCGACATCGCGTCTGCGTAGCCGTATCCGCCTGTGGCAAAATCCCCCTCCGACGGAAAAAGAGGTGTGACAACGCCTGAAGGCTGTTGCGCCAAACGCAAACCGGTTTGTTCTCTGAATGCTTTTAGATCAATGAAATACCCTTCTGCAAACGACCATGCGACCGGAAAAGACGCGCAGATCAACACAAAAAAAATGCACGCGCTGTAACTGATGGAACGATTCATCGGAACCTCTAGTGGGGAAGCCTGATTCTTTGGCCGGACAACAAGGCGTCGCTGGAATTCATATTATTCAAACGCCTCAAATCCTCAACACTGCAGGCATGGCTTCTGGCCAGCGAATAAAGCGTATCTCCTTTTTGCACGACATAGGGTTTCGAAAAACGATCGGAGGGACTTACCGGCACCTGAATCCTACGGCCGACATAAAGGGTGTCGGATAGCTTCAACCTGTTGAGCTTGAGTAAGACCGCAATGGTCGTTTCATGCCGCCTCGCAATCGAATAGAGCGTGTCACCGCGTTTAACGCGGTAGGACGCCGTTCGCACCGGGAAGGCTGTCGATACGGGAGCCGGACGATTCGATGCATTGATGTCTCCGGAGCCGGGGCGGGCCGAAGCGGTGGACGCTGCGGGAACAGCCCATCCGTTACCGCCAAAATAGCGGTCCACAGCAGCGGCGACGGCGGACGCCATTTTCTTCTGGAAAGCGGCTGTTTTCAGAAGTTTTTCTTCTCGTCCATTGGAAATAAAAGCCGTCTCCAGTAAAACGGCTGGAATGTCGAGCAGCTTCAAAACACGAAACGGCGCTTCCTGGAGGCTGTCGTATTTGAGATAGTGGATATTCCCGATAGAATCAATCAGCGATGAGGCAAATGTTTTCGACAGATTAATGGTGTTGGTCTGAAACATATTTAAAAGAATCGGGTCCGATTCATTGTTGGTGTCCCCGTTTGCCACGCCCCCGATGATATCCGAGAGATTTTCATTGTTGGCCAAAAGTCTTGCCGCTTCGGAACTGGCCCCGCTTGTGGACAGGCAATAGACGGAGCTGCCTTTCGCCTGACGGTTTCTGGCCGCGTCGGCATGTACGCTGATAAACAGACAGGCATTGGCATCCCTGGCGATCTGCAGGCGCCTGCTGAAGGACACATAGTAGTCTCCGTCACGTGTCAGAACAGCCTCATAACCCGGCATGGCGTCAATCTTTTTTTTGAGCTCGCGGCTGATTGACAAGACAATATCCTTTTCATACGTTCCGCGACGACCAACCGCTCCCGGATCTTCTCCACCATGCCCCGGATCGATCACGATCACTTTATTTGCCGTGGGCGCCGTCGGCCTGGCTACGGATTCTTTTTGCTCCTGAATCGGTTTAAGATGAATGTCGACGACAAGGCGATCCGGCTTATCAAGAAATTTCTTAAGTTTGAAAACCTGCACGCCGGCATGCTCGGCAAGGTCAATGTTCACTTTCACCTTGTCTCCCGAAGCGGCGAATCTCACCGCACGAAGACCGGATTTGCCCACGAGGATTTCCGCGGGCACGGACGAATGGCGCATCGCGCCCGCGAACTCTATGGTCAAAAGATTCTCATGGAGCCGGTAAGTGTGCTGCGGTTCAGCATCGAGATCAAAGACAACCCGCGTGTGATCGGGCGCTGCCCAGTGACGCACATTGAGGATTTCGGATGCGGCAAAACAGGCGGAAGAAAAGAACAAGACGATCAACAACGACAACAAAAGACAATGGCGAAATATTTTTTCCCCTCTGTAATTCATGGCCTTGAAATAACAAATTTATCCGCCAAGTGCAACCTCAAACGACATCTTCCGGCGCGGCATAGGACATGAGGAATCACTGACCCGTTTTAAAATACGGCGGCAAGAAGCGCCTGCCCGCGCAAAAACAATTGACATTGTCTTTCGATAATGCGATTTTCGGCGCGCTGAATTTCAATTTCATCATGAGGCATGGGGTGCGGGGAAACCTTTTTAAGACGGCATTGCTTGATCCGAAAACATTCGCGGTCACCTGGGAGCTGGTTCCCGGACGGGGCGCCCGTGAAATCGCGCAGGATCGTGCGATGACTCAGGCCGCGCAAGCGTCCGCCGGGAAAATCCTTTCCGGCCTGACGCTCACAGACAATCCCGGCGGAACGCCTGCGATGTCGGCTGACTGGATGGGGGCGGACATCGTCAAACTCGGCATCGAACCGCTGGTCCATCTGACCTGCAAGGATAAAAACCGTAATGCGATTGAAAGTCAGCTCTATGCGATGGATCGCGCCGGGATTCGAAATCTACTGGTGATGAGCGGCGACTATCCGGTTTCGGGTTTTTGCGGCGGGCCGGCCCCTGTCTTTGACCTGGACCCGATTCACGTCCTGGAGATGATCACAAAGATGAATCGCGGCTATTGCTACCCCGGCATCAAGGGAACCATCACGCATCAACCGGCCGATTTTTTCGCAGGCGCCGTCGTTTCGCCGTTCAAGGCAACCCGGGCCGAGCAGGTGGGTCAGTATTTCAAGCTGAAGAAGAAAATTGCGGCGGGCGCGCAATTCGTCGTCACGCAATTGGGTTATGACGCAAGAAAGTTTCACGAGCTCGTCCTTTTCATGAAACACAACAATCTCCAGGTTCCGCTGGTGGGCAATATTTACATCCTTCCTTTCGGCGCGGCCAAAATGATGAATCGCAATGATCTGCCGGGCTCGGTTGTCACGGATCAGCTTCTGGCCGATATTGAGCGGGAGCAAGACGATCCCGACAAGGGCCAGGCCGCCAAGATGTTGCGCGCCGCCAGACTTTACGCCATTCTCAAGGGTATGGGCTACAGCGGCGTTCACATCGGCGGGCACAACATCCAATACGCACAGGTTGATCAAATCATTCGCCAGGGTGAGGCGTTGTCCCCCCAGTGGAAGGATCTCCTGCGCTTCTTCGATTACCCGATTCCCGGCGGTTTTTATGTTTATGAAAAACACCCCGAAACGGGTTTGAATCTTGATTCGCCGGCCCAGGATACCGACCGGCCGGATGAATCTGAAATCGAGTGGACGTATCGTTTTTCACGTTTTTTCCACCGCCTGATGTTTGAACCGGACAAGAAATTCTATTCCGCGATGAAGCATCTGGCCGAAGAGATTGACGGATCCCGCATGGAACCGGTTTTTTCCAAGGCGGAACATCTGATTAAAACCGTTTTGTATGACTGCAGAAACTGCGGGGATTGCGCGCTTTTCGACGTCGCCTATCTTTGCCCGATGTCGCAATGTCCGAAAAACCAGCGCAACGGCCCCTGCGGCGGGAGTTTTGAGGGCTGGTGCGAGGTCTATCCCCGCAAAAAAAAATGCGTCTATGTCCGGGCCTACGCCAGACTCAAAAAATATAAAGAAGAAGGAACCCTCGAAAAATCAAAAGTGCCGCCCTGCAACTGGGAGCTATTCCAACGCTCCTCCTGGATCAACTACTATCTGGGCAAAGATCACTTCAGTAAGAAGCGGGAATGATTTTATTGATTGAAGATTCCGACCGGATGGTGTAGAAGCTCGCAACGTGGGCGATTAGCTCAGCTGGATAGAGTACTGGCCTCCGAAGCCAGGGGTCGTGGGTTCGAATCCCACATCGCCTACCATTTCTCTTCTGTCCCGGCTTTCTTTTCGGGAAAGCGGAATGGAGCATCCGAAATGCCTTCATTGAACAAAGAAAGAAAAGAAATCCTCGAGGCCTGCCTGGAACTGTCCGAACAGGGTTTTTTCGGTTCCCGCAGGGGCTCCGGCGGAAACGTCTCCGTTCGACTGGAAAACAAGGCCATGGCCATCACACCGTCTTCGGTGCGGTATCAGGAGCTTTGCCCGGACGACATTTGCGTGGTTGGACTCGACGGAGAACTCCTTGATGTAAAACCCGGCCGCAAGCCGTCTATCGAGTTCGCCATGCACGCCGTCATCTACTCAAACAGACCCGACATCCACGCGGTCGTCCATACCCACCAGCCTTACGCAAGTGTTTTTGCGGCGCTCAATTCGCCGGTGCCTGCCCTTTTTGATGAAATCGCCTGGACACTCGGCCCTCAAATCGACATCATTCCCTACGCGCCGTCGGGCAGCCCCGAATTGGCAGCCGCCACGGGTTCAAAGCTCTCGGACAACGCCCGCGCCTACATCATCCAGAATCACGGAATTCTCGCTTTGGGGGCAACCCTTGGCGCGGCGATTTTACATGCTGAACTCGTGGAAAAGGTTTCACACATCTATTGGATGGCCCTGGCCACAGGAAGGCCCGTCACACCGCTTCCAGCCCCTTGAGCTCTCATATCCCGGAGGGTTTCCGATATTCGTTCGGTATAGGACAGCGCAGATCGACGCGGGAGTTTCGACGTGCGCGGCTCGTTGCCCGGCCTTTCAACTGTTACGATATGAAGTCTCTCAGCAGCGCCCCCTGCATCCATCCCACATCCCTGAGGCAGTCACAGGTCACGGAATCGAGACGGGACAGAGACGAAGAATCCCCTTGACTGAAAAGCAGCCTGGCTGCTTCCGCCGCGCAACGATTAGCCTGTGAGACAAAGATTCGCCCGCTTTCCCGGTTTGTCGTGAGAAAAATATCCACCAGTTCCCCTCCGAATCCGGAAAGCAGGCAATAGAATATCTCATTGTGTCTTTTTTCAGCCCGCCTGATGTAGGCGTTTAAGCCGACATCGACGGTTTTCGACGCGTCGCGTCCCTGCCTCGCCCCGGAAAAAAGCGATTCAAAAAACGGCGAAAAGCCTTCGCGAAATCTCCTTTCGACATAGATCTCATAGCTTTGGTGCAAGGCGGAAACAACTTCGTGCAGCTTTTCTGCGGCAAAGAGATTTCGAAACAGATAAATACCGGGCATGGTTTTAACATGAAAGGGATTGCCCAGATCAGCCAGATAATGACCCGTGCGGGCGAGATAGCGCCATCCCCAGTAAACATTGCCCCTTTCAAACACCATCCGGGCAAGGTCTCTATGCACCCTGAACGATTGCGGCGCAATGCCGTAAGAGGTTCCCATAAGCTTGAAATGCATGTGGCGCCAACCGCGCGATCCGTCGGTCATATGCTGGTTTTTGTGCAAAAACAAGCCTTCATCCGCGTAATAATCCGGCTCCGTGCTATAGATGACGAAAATTTTCCAAGGCTCGATGGACTTTTGCGCGGGCACGTCGGAAGCAAAATCACCATTTCTTTTTTTATGATCGAAAGACCACAGCGGATCCAGTTTCCGACACTCCCGATAACTCTCCTTATACATATCAATATGCCGGGGTCCTGTCGGCCAGCGCTTTTGCCCCAAACGGGGATTGGCCAAAACAGGCACGGACGGCAAAGCGATCAGTTGATCCAGCGCATGAATGGAGCAATAGGCGATATACTCATGTGAATACCAGGGCGCCCAGGCCGAAGACAACCCTGCATCGTCATGGAGATAGGCTTTCAACATTTTTTTAAATCCTTCAAATCGCTATTTTTCTTCCGCAATCCCCCGCAAGGCGTTTCCCCCTCCGCCTGTTTAGGAAAAATGAAGGCGAAAATCCGGCATGCGGATGCAGGCAGTTCACGCACATGACGTTACACGAAATCTCGTCTTTTGAAAATCCGTTTCCCGCCTTGAATCTTTAGTCCCTCGTATTTATCCGTCGGAGATAACGGCGCGGACGGACCCGGAAAACTTAATCCTTGATTTTTATCCGTTCTTGGTATAGATCTCGCGGCACCAATTGAATAGAGGACTCCCCTTGCTCGCGGCACAGACTGCGGGCTTAAGAGCCGAAAGGAGGAAATTTTGAACAGATACGAAGTACTCGCTATCGTCAAGTCCGATCTACCGGACGAGGACATCACCGCCATTCTTGAACGTTATCAGGGCATTATCACGGAACGTCAGGGCGTCATCGCCAAGGCCGAAAAATGGGGCAAGCGCCGCCTGGCCTATGAAATCAAAAAACAGAAAGACGGTTTTTACCTGTTTATCGATTTCGCCGGCAACGGTCCGATCGTTAACGAGGTTGAAAGAAATTTCAAAATCGATGACCGGATTCTGAAATTTATGACGGTCAAGAAGGAAGGTGCGGTAACGAAGGAAGGCATTGATGCTGAAGTCGCCGCCGCCGAAGCTAAAAAGACACAGGCCGCCTCAGGCACCCAGGAAATCACATCAGCCGGGAAAGATGGAAAATCATCCGAAGAGGCCCCACGGGTCCAGCGGATTACGCCAAAGAAGCCCGCAGCCAAAGAAGAAAGCACAGTGAAAGGGGAATAAACCATGGCTGTTACACATTCAGAACGACCGTCGCGCCCACCTCAGAAAAAGTTTTTTCATCGCAAAAAATTCTGCCGGTTCTGCACGGACTCGAATATTCAGATCGACTATAAAAATCCCATGATTCTGAGCAACTTCGTCACAGAACGCGGGAAAATCATGCCACGCCGCATTACAGGAAACTGCGCCAAACATCAACGCGAGCTCACCGTCGCAATCAAACGCGCACGCACGATCGCGATCATGCCTTTTGTCTCGGCGGAGGGTCGGTAATTTTTCTTCGCGACGCCGGCCGGCCGCCAGCAATCCGGGCTGCCCGGCCGGCGTTGATTTTTTTCAAGGTTCATCCATCCGGTAAAAATTGACCGCGGTTGAGGTAATTTTTTGAAAATGCCGAATGTCCTGACAACCCCGGCCCGTTCATTATTGCGTCTGACTCTGACGATCACGCTGTTTTTTCTGGGCTGCCTGCTTCCCGTCATCGGTGTCTTTTTTCTGGCCATTTTGCCCCTGGTCCTGTTTGTCCTGTCCATGGTCAACGAGCCGGGAAAGGTCATGACGGCTTTGATTTTCTCCGCGGGAACGATCTTGATCGGGCTTACGATGTTTGCTTCAGCCTGGCCGGTTTTTGCCCTGGTTGTTATGGCTGCAGCCGGTGTCATCGCCGCTAGTCTGGCAAGAAACCATTACGCCATTGACGTCGTCATCGCCCTTCCCTGTCTCTTTGTTTTGGGAATGATCGTTTTTTTTCTGGTGTACGGAGGAATCCGCGCGTCGGTCAGCCCATGGGAACTGACCACTCAATACATCCGCGAATCGGTTGAATTGAATATCCGTCTTTACAGCCGTCTGCCGCTCAGTCCGGAAGACCTTGCTGCGATCCAATCGGGCAAGGACGGCATCATCAGTCTTTTTACGAAAATTTTCCCCGGCTTGTGCTTTATCGCCGTGACGGCAACAATGTGGCTCAATATTTTGATAGGTCGTTATCTGCTGAAATCATCCAGTCTCTTAGTCAAAAGCCTTGAATCCTGGTCGGAATGGAAGGCGCCTTATTGGATGGTCTGGGTCTTTATTGCTGGCGGTATCGCAAGTTTTCTGCCCTTTGAGCGATTGAGTTTTCCAGGAATCAATCTTTTTCTGGCCGCCTCCTTTATTTATTTTCTCCACGGCCTGGCCATTGTCGGATTTTTTTTCCAATCCAAAAACATAACCGTCTTCTTTCGTTTCATCGCCTATTTTTTAATTGCGATTCAGCAAATTCTTATGCTAGCAATAGCCCTGATCGGATTTTTGGACATCTGGATCGATTTCAGAAAGTATCTGCGTCACAGCGATTCAAATATTTAATTTTTTCCTTCAACAGGAGGTCATCCATGCAGGTTATTTTAAAACAAAATGTGCCGTCTCTGGGCAAAGCGGGCGATTTGGTCAAGGTCAATGATGGTTACGCTCGCAATCTTTTAATCCCCAAAGGCTTGGCCGTTGAAGCCAATGACAAAAACATCAAATCGTTTCAACACGACAAAGATGCTTTTCTCAAGAAAGTGCAAAAAAAGAAAGCTTCCGCACACGATTTGGCAACCGAACTGGCCGGCGTGACACTCATCATAAGACGGAAAGTCGGTGATCAGCATAAAATCTTCGGCTCCGTCACCTCAAAGGACATAGAACTGGCGCTTAAGGAAAAAGGCTTCGACATCAATCGGAAAATGATCGTCCATGACGAGCAGATCAAATCGTTGGGAGAGTTCAAAGTCAAAGTGAAACTGATGCCGGGCGTAGACACTGAAGTGCAATTACATGTCATCGGCGAAGAACAATGAAAGATATAGACCCTTCCCTCTACAAGTTGCCCCCTCAGAATATCGAGGCTGAACAGTCGATTTTGGGAGGCATTCTGCTTGACAACAGCGTCATCAATGCGGCGCTGGAGGTCATCGGGCGCGATGATTTTTACAATGAGGCGCACCGCAAGATTTTCTCGTCTGTGATTGAGATGACGGAAAAAAACGAACCGGTGGACATCATTACGCTCAGTGACGCGCTCAAAAACAGGAAAATGCTTGATGCGGTCGGCGGCACGGCTTATCTGGCCTCACTTGTGGACAATGTCCCTTCGGCCGCGAATGTCGCCAATTATGCCAAGATTGTAAAAGAAAAGGCGATTCTGCGAGGCCTGATCGGATCGGCGACCCAGATTATCAACAGTTGCTATGAAACGGGCACCGACGTTGACGAAGTGCTGGATCAGGCGGAACACAGTATCTTTGAGATCTCTGAAAACAAAGTTCGCCCGTCGTTTTCGGAATTGCGCGACATCGTTAAATCCAGTTTCAAATCCATCGAATCCCTGTATTCCCGGAAGGAATTAATCACCGGTGTGCCGACAGGCTTCGACAAACTCGACGACCTGACCTCGGGACTTCAAAATTCCGACCTGATCATTGTCGCGGGACGCCCGAGCATGGGCAAAACCGCCTTTGCGCTCAATATCGCCCAGTTCGCGGCACTTGAAGGACAGATCACAGTCGCTGTCTTTTCGCTGGAAATGTCGAAGGAACAACTGGCCTTCCGTCTGCTGGCCTCCGAAGCCAGAGTGGATTCACAGCGACTGCGGAAAGGGTTTCTGGGAGAAACCGACTGGCCAAAGCTCACCGCCGCCGCCGGACGACTCTCCGACGCGAAGCTCTACATCGACGATACAGCGGCTATCACCGTTTTGGAGATGAAGGCCAAATCGCGCCGCCTGAAAGCGGAGAAGAATCTGGGACTGATCGTCGTGGACTATATTCAGCTCATGCGGGGAACAGGCGGATCACGTGACTCAAGGGAGCAGGAAATCTCGGAAATCAGCCGCTCTTTAAAGGCGCTGGCCAAAGAATTAAGCGTGCCGGTGATCGCGCTCTCCCAGCTTAACCGACAAGTGGAATCACGAACCAATCGCCGTCCTCAAATGGCCGATTTGCGCGAATCCGGCGCCATTGAGCAAGACGCCGACGTCATCGCGTTTATTTATCGGGACGAGGTCTACAACAAATCCGAAGATAATCCGGACAAGGGAACTGCGGAAATCATTGTAGCCAAGCAGCGAAACGGTCCCACCGATACGGTCAAACTTGCCTTTCTCGACAAGTTTACTCGTTTCGAAAATCTCGACACAACACACACGGCCGGACCACATTAGTTAAAATGAAAACCTGATCGTGTGTGGCCGGTCAGCGCATGCCGGATCTCCTGCCGTTTCATTGACCGGCGCCGGCGGCAAACAATGAATCCTGATATCGCAAACATCTCGTTGATAAAGGAGATACCTATGAAAAAGATAATGATTCCCGTTATATTGGCTTTCGTTCTGCTTATACCGGCGACAAACGGCCTGGCGCAGAGTAAAAAGGCCGAACCCCTCGGTCTGTATATCGGACTGATCGGCGGCAGTTCGCTTCCCGACGACATGCGAACCCGAACCGAAGACATCGCGGATCTTTCCTTGAATGCGAACACAGACACCATTATGAAGCCGGGTTACATCCTGGGCGTCAAGGCGGGCTGGCAGACTTTCTTCACCAAAAAGATTCTGGCCGTCGAATTGGAATACAACCATCTCAACAGCCGCATGGAAAAATGGACGAAGCTAAACGGGGTCGACCAGGATCCCGGCATTCCCGTCGACGGAAAAGTGGGCATCCAGCTGTTTATGACCAATCTGCTCGCCAGATATCCGGGCGGTATCGTACACCCTTATATCGGCGCGGGCGCCGGATATGCGATTTTCAAGTTATCCGATATGACCGCCTACAGTGAAACATCCATGATCCGTATCACTGGAGGAACGCAAGGCGCGGCGGCCTACCAGCTGACTGCGGGCGTCGATTTTGACGTATGGAAAAATGTGGTCATCGGACTGGGCTATAAGTTCGTCTACATTCCAAATCTTTCATTTGACAACACCCGCGCCGGCCGGCCGGTACAAACGGAAATCGATTACGGGGCGCATAACTTTCTGCTGAGCGTTTGCTTGAACTTTTAAGATGCGATTTTCCTGAGCAATGAAGCGCCCGGTCGATTAAAGTGGTATCGCATTTGTTCCGCAACACACTGACAAAGACCATAAAGTCTGAAGACCAGCAGATGTCGTCTGAAACACCAAACTAAAAATTTACCGGCCCGGCGGCAAGGCATACTTCCCTGTCGGGCTTTTCCGCTTTATTGATTTTCTGTCCGCGATGATAATCTGATTTCTTCAGTGTTTCCGGTTCGGCTTTGCCCTTTCTTTTATGTCCGGAGCATCCTGTCCTGCGCGGAATAATTCCATAGCATCAGGTAGGTAAGGACTAAAAAAGGGGCTCCTTTTTCAAGGAGCCCCCGGGGTTAAACAGGTGAAACTTAGGAAATTAAGCTCCCAGTTTTTCAGCGGAAATTCTCATGCTGTAGAAAGAACGATACGCGAAAACCAGCGCAATCAGCAAAAAGACGATAGCCAGACCCATTTTCAAATTCGCGTTTGTCATGGTAACGGCAATTTCAGTTGCCAACAGACCAAACAAAGTCGTGAATTTGATGATCGGGTTCAAAGAAACCGAAGAGGTATCCTTGAAGGGGTCGCCGACGGTGTCGCCGACAACACTGGCTTCGTGCAGCGGGGTGTTTTTCATCTTCAGATCCACTTCAACAATCTTCTTGCCGTTGTCCCAGCAACCGCCGGCATTGGCCATGAAGATCGCCTGGAACAGACCGAAGAAGGCGATACCAATCAGGTAACCGATGAAGAAGTAGGGGTTAAAGAAGGAAAACGCCAGACACATGAAGAAGATCACGATGAAGATGTTGATCATACCCTTCTGAGCATACTGGGTACAAATCTTAACCACTTCTTTGGAATCTTCGATTGAGGCTTCCTGTTTGTCCAGTTTGATATTCTTCTTAATGTACACAACGGCCTCATAAGAGCCGGTGACAACCGCCTGAATGGAAGCGCCTGTAAACCAGTAAATAACGCTACCACCGGCAATCAAGCCCAGAATGATTTCCGGCTGAACCAGCGAGAGCTTAGCAATGACATCACCAAAGAGACCTTCAAGCATAATGATGATGCCGAACACCATGGTGGTGGCACCGACAACAGCGGTACCGATCAGCACGGGCTTGGCTGTCGCTTTAAAGGTATTGCCCGCACCATCTGCAGATTCCAGGAAGTGCTTGGCCAGTTCAAAATCGGGAGCAATGCCGTATTCTTTTTTCACAGCATCTTTCGTATCGGGACGGGATTCGATCAGAGACAGTTCATAAATGGACTGTGCATTATCGGAAACCGGTCCAAAACTGTCCACCGCGATGGTCACCGGGCCCATGCCCAGGAAACCGAAAGCCACCAAACCGAAAGCAAACACGGGCGCGGCAAAACTGAAAGCCGCCGGCATAATCGCCATAACAGCATCATGTCGGGAGACCATATAAGCGATGAACATCAAGAACATGATCACCATGCCCAGCCAGAAACCGGAGAAGTTACCGGCCACTAGACCGGAAAGAATGTTCAATGAAGCGCCGCCCTGTTTGGAAGCATTAACAACTTCTTCGCAGTGACGTGAAGACGTACTGGTAAAGATTTTGGTGAATTCCGGAATCAACGCACCAGCGATGGTTCCGCAGCTGATGATAATCGCCAACGCCCACCACAGACCGGCATACTGTTCGGGCAGGTCGCCCAGCAGAAAATAGCTGGCAATAAACGTGACGGCGATGGAAACGATCGAAGTAATCCATACCAGATTGGTTAACGGATGTTCAAAATTGAATTCTTTTTTACCACCAAAAGCGGCCTGACTGATACCGTTATTGATGAAGTAAGAGGCAAGCGACGTCAGAATCATGAGAATTCTCATGGCGAAAATCCAGACGATCAAACGACCACCCATTTCCGGAGTGGAAGCCAGCGCCAGAGCCAGAAAGGTGATCAGGGCAACGCCGGTTACGCCGTAAGTTTCAAAACCGTCCGCCGAGGGGCCCACGCTGTCACCCGCGTTGTCGCCCGTACAGTCGGCGATAACACCGGGGTTTTTCGGATCGTCTTCCGGGAGGTGGAAAACGATTTTCATGAGGTCGGAACCGATGTCGGCAATCTTCGTGAAGATACCGCCGCAAATACGCAGCACGGAAGCACCCAGGGATTCACCAATGGCGAAGCCGATGAAGCATGATCCGGCCACTTCCTGAGGAATGTAAACCAGGATGATGAGCATGACCAGCAATTCAATGCTGACCAGGACAAGTCCCACGCTCATACCGGAGCGCAGGCAGATGTTGACGATGTTGAGGGGGTTGCCGGAAAGTGAAGAAAATGCGGCGCGGGAGTTAGCGACCGTGTTGATCCGGATGCCGAACCAAGCCACCGCGTAGGAACCCAGAATACCCACAACTGAAGCGATCAGGATGATGATCACGTTTGATGCACCCATTTCCGCCAGAGCACCGAAATAGTAAACAATACAAATAGCAATCAGGATCCATAAAGCGAGCAGGAATTTACCTTGCTGAAAAAGATAGGTTTTGCAAGTTTCCCAAATGGTTTGGGAAACATCCAGCATCGCCTTGTGCGCGGGCAGATTTTTTGTCTGCGCATACTGCAAGAAACCAAATCCTAAACCAATCAGGCAGATAAGCAACCCGAAGTTAAGAATAGTTGTCCCACCAAGAGAGCCACCAAAAAACGTAACCTGAGTTAAATCAGGCAACTGGATGTTCGCCTCTCCCGCAAAAGCGGTTCCGGTGAGCAACATGAACATGAAACCGCTTAGTAAAAATGTCCAGATGCTTCTTTTGTCTTTAAACATTAACTAGTCCTCCTTTTTTCTAAAATTTATATTTTTTGTCTGGTACCTGCTAATGGCTGTCTGCAGTCCATTTAAAACGATCTCGGCGCTTGCGTCGGCTCCCTGCTTGAGAATGTCCGGCAATGACCGCCGTTCATCCCCTGTAAAATTTTCCAACACATAACCCTCAATGCGGGATTTGTCAACCGGTTTGCCAATACCCAGTCTTACCCGTATAAATCCGGAAGAACCTAAGTGAGATTCGATAGATTCAAGACCTTTATGACCGGCGTTCCCGCCTCCGGCCTTAAGCCGGATCGCGCCAAAAGGCAGGTCTAGATCATCGTGAATCACGATCAGGTTGCCGATTGCCGTTTTAAAGAACGATTGCAACTGCCTTACCGCAGTACCACTCAAATTCATGAATGTTTGAGGCATCGCCAGCAAAACCGGCTTTCCGGCAATCTGTCCTCTGCCCCACACAGCTTTGAAACTGTTACTTTTCAGGTCGATCTCATAGTCCCGGGCCAATTTTTGGACCGCCATGAAACCGATATTGTGCCGGGTTGCTTCGTATTTTTTCCCCGGATTGCCCAACCCCGCGATGATAAACATAACCTGCTTCCTCTGTCCCCGAAATCGAAATAATAAATTTGTCAGACTAAAGGAAAGCATTATTGCCGGCCAAACCCCACCGCACTCATTCGGGAGTTAGTCTTTCTTTTCTTCTTTGGCTGCTCCGGAATCTGCTGCCGCTCCGGTCGCATCCGCTGCAGCGGCCAGCGCCTGGGCTTTGGATACTTTAACCGCGGCAACGGCCACAACCGCCGCATCCGGCACATCCACCAGCGTAATTCCGTCCGACACCCGAATATCCCGCACTTTGATGGAGTCGCCGATTTCCAGAGCGGTAATATCAACATCAATATGCTCCGGCATATTCACGGGTAAACAGGAAATTTTTACTTCGCGTTTGATGTGCTGTAATTCTCCGCCGTTTTCCACGCCCACCGACTTGCCGATGAAGTTCAAGGGAACATCGAAAGTCAGCTTTTTTTCCATATCGATTTCATAAAAATCGGCGTGATAAAATTTCCCGGTCAGCGGCTGTCTCTGCAGTTCCTTGATCAAAGAAAGTTTTTCCGTCTTTTTTCCACCGTCGTCGATGATCAGTTTGATGAAGCCATGGTCTTTTTTATCCTTATGCAGCTTCATAAGTTCCGTGCTTTTGACCGCCAGCATTATATTGTCCGAGGTTCGACCGTAAAATATTGCCGGCACAAACCCCTCCTGCCTGAGCCTGCGGGCCGGGCCTTTCTTCTGTTCTTTCCGGACCTGCGCCGTTAAGTCGGTGATTTCCATTTACTCCTTACCCTCCTAAATAAATAATGAACTGACTGAATCGTTGTAATAAATTCGGCGCACGGCCTCAGAAAGAAGACCGGATACCGATAATACTTTTATTCTCGAACATCCGCTCGCCCGTTCGGAAAGCGGTATGGTATCGGTGACAATGATTTCTTTGAGATTGGAAGCTTCAAGCCGGTCAATGGCCGGCCCGGACAAAACCGGATGCGTACAGCAGACGGACACCTCCAGCGCGCCGGCCTTGGTCAGCGCATTGGCCGCCTGAACCACGGTTCCGGCTGTGTCGATCATGTCGTCGAGAATAATCACCCGCTTCCCTTCGATGTTACCGATGATATTCATGACCTGGGCTTCGTTGGGACCCTCCCGGCGTTTGTCGATGATCGCCAGCGACGCGCCCAGACGCTTGCCAAACGCCCTGGCCCTTTCAACCCCGCCGGTATCCGGTGACACAACGACCGTCTTGTCCTGATAATTTTTTTTCATGTAATCGATTAAAACCGGGGTGGCAAAGAGATTGTCCACGGGGATGTTGAAGAAACCCTGAATCTGGCCTGCGTGAAGATCCATGGATAAAACGCGGTTGGCACCCGCCGTCGTGATCAAATCCGCAATCAGTTTGGCGGAAATCGGCGCGCGAGGGGCCACTTTCCTGTCCTGCCTTGCGTAACCATAATAAGGAACCACTGCGGTAATCCGGTCCGCCGAAGCCCGCTTCATCGCGTCGATCATGATGAGCAGTTCCATCAACGTGACATTCACCGGCGTGCAGGTGGACTGAATGATAAAAACATCCATTCCCCTAACATTTTCATCAATTTCGACGCGCGTTTCTCCGTCACTGAACGTTGTGACATTGGCCTTGCCCAGTGGAACACCGAGCTTTACACAGATCTTTTCGGCTAGACCGATATTGGCGTTCCCGGAAAATACCCGAATTCTCTCCAGCATGTAAAAAACCTCATTATTCCGAACTGGCTGGGGCGGGAGGATTCGAACCTCCGAATGCAGGAACCAAAATCCTGTGTCTTACCGCTTGACGACGCCCCATCGTCTATATTTCAAAACTTCTTTA
>CAYUDM010000014.1:0-62233 GCA_964443625.1 uncultured Smithella sp.
ATGGCTCTAAACGGCGTGAAGCTGATCGGGACAAGCCTGGTTGCCGCTTATCGGGAGCCGGACAATATGCGCGCGCGCACGGACATGTGCATGGCGGCGGTCTGCGGCGGCCTGGCCTTCCTCAAAGGTCTGGGCCTCGGCCATGCGATCACGCACGCGATCGGCGCGCATTACCATCTGCCGCACGGGCGTGCTGCGATCTTTGGTTTGCTGGGGTTTGTTATTGCCAACAAGGAAACCTGCAAGGGCGCGTTTATGGATATGGCCTATCTCATCAACCGCTCCGACGAACTGGAATCCTCACTGCGATGGCTTTACAGCGAGTTGAACATTGACCTCAAGCTCAAAAATTACGGTTTGAAAAAAGAGGATCTGAGAGAAATCGCTTTCTACACCTCGCGCGACGCGGTGAACATGGCGACCGACCCGACCTCACCCGGCCAGGCCAAAATCCTGGAGATTCTGACCGCCATGTACGAGTAATTCAAATCCCCCATGACGGCTTTAAAATTAGAATTATTAAAATAAATATAGTTGGAGGGTCATGATGGAATTCAAGTACGACGTTCGGGATTTGAAGTTTATTTTAAAAGAGTGGCTGCCGACCGGCGAAGTGCTTGCCTGCGAGCGCTATAAGGACAACTTTTCGATGGACGACATCGACATGCTGCTTAACGAAGGCTACAAAGTCGCCAAAACCGTCGTCAACCCCATCAACGCGCCGGGCGACAAAATCGGCGTGAAGTTTGAAAAGGGCGTCGTCACGGCCGTTCCCGGCTTTCAGGAGGCCTACCGGTTTTTGCAGGAAAACGGCTGGGGGTCGTCGAGTGAATGCATTCAGGTGGAAACCGGCATGCCGCTCATTCTTTACAAAGCCTGCGCCGAGATGAACACGGCGGCCTGCCCGGCGCTCACCTCCTGCATCAAGCTCACCTCCGGCGCGGCCAATCTGATTTTGCGCTTCGGCACACAGGACGACCGCAGCCGCTTCATCCCCAAAATGCTCTCCGGCGACTGGCAGGGAACCATGTGCCTGACCGAACCGAACTTCGGCTCGGACACGGGTGACATCATTACGCGCTCCTACCCCACGAACGACCCTCGCGTCTGGAAGATCAAAGGCACGAAGATGTTTATTACAGCGGGCGATCAGGGCACCTGCGAAAACACCATCCACCTGCTTCTGGCCCGTCCCGAAGGCGGCGCGGCAGGCTCCCCCGGCATCGGGCTGTATGTCGTTCCCAAATACTGGGTGAATGAAGACGGCTCAATGGGCGAGCCCAATGACGTCACCACCGCCGGCGTCGAGCATAAAATGGGTCTGCACGCCCAGGCCACCGCGCTTTTGAATTTCGGCGACGAGGACAACTGCCGGGGAATTTTACTGGGGCCGCCGCCGAATGAAAAAGGTTATTCGCAAGGGCTCGCCATGATGTTCCACATGATGAACGAATCGCGCATCGGCACGGGACACAACGCCAACACTCAGGGCGCGGCCGCGTATTATTTTGCATCGCAATATGCCACCGAACGCATCCAGGGCCGTCCTTTCGGCATCAAAGGCGCCGAGCGTGTTCCCATCATTCAACATGAAGATATCCGCCGGATGCTCCTGGATATGAAAGCGCATGTCGAAGGCATCCGCGCCATGATCTTTCGGGGGTTTTATTATCTCGATATTGAGGGCAACTCTCCCGACAAGGACAAAGCCAGGAAATGCGCTTCATTTGCCGAAATTCTGACACCCATCGTCAAATGCTATGGCTCGGAAGCGTCTCTGGGCGTCATTGCCCAGGCCATTCAGGTGTTAGGCGGCGTGGGCTATACATTGGATTACCCGGTCGAGCAGTATCTGAGAGATTCCAAAATTCTCACGATCTGGGAGGGCACGTCGTTTATTCACGCCAATGACCTTATCGGCCGCAAGATGCGCATGAAAGACGGAGCGACCTTTGCCGCCTGGATGGCGGAGATTAAGGCTTTTATTGACACAAACCGTAAAGCGGCAGGCTTTGAAAAGGAAATGGAGAATCTGGCCCGCGCCTATGCGGCGGCTGAAGAGGTGAAAGACATTTACAACAGCTGGTACGCCAACATGGACACCAAGCGCGAGCTCATCCCGCTTTTCGCCCAGCGGGCGTTGTTTGTGTTCGCCGAGGTGTATGTGGCAATGTGCCTTCTGGATCAGGCCCTGGTCGCCGCTGGAAAATCCGCTGGCTTGAAGCCGGGTGAAGGCGATTACACCTTCTACGCGGGCAAAATCGCCTCCGCGCGCTACTACGCCAACAACATTCTGCCGAACGTATCGATGCTGGCCTCGCTCATCAAAAGCGAGGAAGACAGTGTGCTGACCTGCCCGGCAGAAGCGCTGGGAGTGGGGTAGTATCGACATCGGGAAATGCCCATATTCTGCGTTGCGCGTCAGCCCTCGTCATTGCGACGTACACCAAAGTACGTCTCATTCCTCGGGCTCCGCGCGCCTTGTCTCTGGAGCATTTTTTGCGATGCCGAAAATTTTTAAGAGGTTGATGAATCATTAAATTTCAGGAGCATACAGATATGAAGGATATTTACATTGTGGAAAGCGTGCGCACCGGCATTGCCAAAGCGGGAAAAAGTTCCTGGTTTTCAAATCTGCGGGCCGACGACCTCTCAGCGCTGGTCATGAATGAAGCAATCCGGCGGGCGGGACTTGTTGATAAAAAAGAAAGGATAGATGACGTCATCTGGGGCGGCACGGCGCTGATGAAAGACATGGGCTCCAACATCGGCCGATATGCGGGCATTATGGCGGGGCTTCCACACAGCGTGCCGGGCTGCACGGTGGACCGTTTCTGCGCTTCGGGCCTGCAATCCATCGCGTTTGCCATCTCATCGATCAATATGGGCTGGGCGGATCTGATTCTGGCCGGCGGCGCACAGCACATGACGCATATTCCGATGGGGACGATGTCCGACCCGAATCCGCGGCTTTCGGAGTTTTGCGATCCGAAAATGGTCTCGATGGGCTACACGGCGGAAATGGTTGCGCGCAAATACGGCATTTCCCGCAAGGAACAGGACGAGATGGCGGTGGAAAGCCATGCCAAGGCCCATGAAGCCACGCAAACGGGCCTCTTCAAGGATGAAATTCTACCGATTGAAGCTGATGTGCCCCAAGAGGACGGCTCGACAAAAAAGATGATCGTCGATCGCGATCAGGGCATTCGTCCGACCACAACGATGGAAACCCTCGCCAAGCTCGAGCCGGTTTTCATCAAGGATGAACAGGGAACCGTAACGGCGGGGAATTCCAGCCAAACCAACGACGCGGCCGCATGCGTTGTGGTGGCGAGCAAATCGGCCTGCGAAAAACTCGGCCTGAAACCTAAAATGCGACTGGTCGCCTATAGCGTCGTCGGCGTCGATCCGGCTTATATGGGAATCGGTCCGGCGGTGGCGATTCCCAAAGCCCTTGCGGAAGCGGGACTGAAGAAGGAAGACATCGGCCTTTGGGAAGTCAACGAAGCCTTTGCTGCGCAGGCGGTGTATTGCACCAAAGAACTGGGCATCCGCAATCACAAGCTTTTGAATCCGAAAGGCAGCGGCATCTCGCTGGGGCATCCGCTGGGCTGCACCGGAGCGCGCATCGCGACGACCATCATGCACGAAATGCCGTTTTACGGCGTGAAATACGCCGTGGAGAGCATGTGCATCGGCCACGGACAGGGCGCAGCAGCCGTCTGGGAATGGGTGGAAAAATAGAAGCAAGGCCCAAATATGACAGAAGCGGTCATATAAAAAACGGAGGGGCTTGAACGACCTCCAACAGGCCGAAATCGGACCCTCTGTATCTTTAAGGATTTTTTCATGACCGGAGCAGACGCGATATTTAAAACAGCCGCCGACGCAGGCGTGGAAATCTGTTTTGCCAATCCCGGAACGACGGAACTGGCGCTGGTGGCTGCGCTGGATCGCGTGAAGACCATCCGGCCGGTTCTGGGTCTTTTCGAAGGCGTCTGCACGGGCGCGGCAGACGGCTACGGACGGATCAGACAAAAACCGGCCATGACGCTTCTACATCTGGGTCCGGGGCTTGCCAACGGAATTGCCAACCTCCATAATGCCAGGCGAGCCCGCACACCACTTGTCAACCTCGTGGGCGAACATGCGTCCTGGATACGTCCGTACGATCCGCCCTTGAATATGGACATTGCCGCGCTGGCCCAAACGGTGTCCGGCTGGCAGAAGACATCCGATTCGGTGGATGCGCTGTCCACGGATACGGCGACGGCGCTGGCCGCCTGCCGTTATGGTCAGATTTCAACCTTGATCGTTTGCGCCGATCATCAGTCGGAGCCCTGCACGGAAGATGCCATCACCAGGGAGCCTTTTTCTTTCAACCCCGTTGATGAAGACATGATCGCGCACGCCGTCGAGCTCTTGACGGACGCAAAAAAACCCGCATTGATTCTCGCAGACAAGGCGCTTAGTGCCATAGGTCTTGCCGCGGCCGCTCAAATTCGCGCCAAATCGGACTGCGACCTTCTGATGGTTACCTTTCCCGCCTGCTTCGAGGCGGGAGCAGGACTGCCCGTCCTGAAGCGCATTCCGTATTTTCCAGATTCAGCCAAAAAGTTTCTGGCCAAATATGACGCTTTTGTTTTGGTAGGCGCCAATCAGCCGTCGGCATTCTTTGGGTACGCCGATGGAACAACCCTGCTTCTACCCGACGAAGCCCCCCGCGTTCGGATCGACACGCTCAAGCAGGATTCGTCCGCCGTTTTGGAAACGCTTTCTTCTTTCCTGGGACCGGATGCCACCCATAGCGCTCTTCAAACAGGCCTGGGTTTTTTGGCGATTCCAAATCTGCCCACAGGTGCGCTTACTGCCGAAAAAATGTGCGCGACCATTGCCGCCCTTCAGCCGGAAGGTTGCATTCTGGTGGAAGAGGGCATTTCTTCGGCCGTGTCCTATTACACCTACTCGCCCTATTTGAGACCCTACACACATCTGACGCTTACCGGCGGCTCGATCGGCATGGGCATGCCACTGGCTTTGGGCGCGGCTTTGGCCTCGCCGGATCGCCAGGTCATCACGATCCAGGCGGACGGGGCAGCGATGTATACGCCGCAAGCCCTGTGGTCCCAGGCCAGAGAGCAGACCAAGGTGATTACCGTCATTTGCTCTAACCGTAAATATTTCACCATCGAGCTGGAATATCTCCGGGCCGGATATGGAAATCCGACCGTGAGTCCCGCGTCTCTGATGAGATTGGATCAACCGTCGCTGGATTTTGTCGCTTTAGGTCGCGGCATGGGTGTGCCTGCCGCTTCCGTTGAAACGGTCGAGACATTGATCGCTGAGTTTCGAAAAGGTCTTGCGCATCCGGGACCCTATCTGATTGAAGCAATTCTCAAATGAATAAAATGACCATCATCCCGGATCAGACCATGACCTACATCGACCACGGCAAAGGAGGCCCTGCCAGCTGCCTTCGCGTGGCGGAGGGTCCGCTTCCAACGATCGGAGCGGGCGATGTCCTCATTGAAGTGGCTTACGCAGGCGTGAACCGGCCCGATGTCTTTCAGCGCAAAGGTCTTTATCCGCCGCCTGCGGACGCGTCACCCGTTTTGGGTCTGGAAGTCTCAGGCAGGATCGCCGCCAAAGCCGATGATGTTACCGCGTGGAAAACCGGTGATTGCGTTTGCGCTCTGGTTCCGGGCGGGGGATATGCGCAGTACAGCGTCACTCCGGCATCTCACTGCCTTCCGATACCGGCGAATCTCTCGCTCGCCGAGGCGGCGGCTTTGCCGGAAAACTATTTCACCGTCTGGTCGAATGTTTTTGGAGCCGGCCGACTTCAGGCCGGAGAAAACTTTCTGGTCCACGGCGGCGCGGGCGGCATCGGGTACACGGCCATTCAACTGGCCAAGGCATTCGGCGCAACGGTATTCACCACGGTCACCGGTTCAAAACACATCCATGCCGTCACTGAACTCGGCGCAGATGTTATTTTTGACTATCAGACACAGGACTGGGCGCGGGAAATCACCGACGCCATCGGAACGCGAGGCATTGACTGCATTTTGGACTTTGTCGGCGGCCCCTACCTCCAGAAGAATCTGAACCTTCTGGCCCGCAACGGGCGACTGGTCCAAATCGCCTTTATGCAAGGCGCGAAAGTCGAGCTCGATTGCCTGCCGATTCTAACGAAAAATCTGACCTTCACCGGATCGATGCTCCGCCCCAGATCCGTCTCGGAAAAAGCCGCCATAGCCCGGGATTTGATCGACCAGGTCTGGCCTCTATTCTCCGGGCAGAAACTGCGCGTTATCCTGTCAGCCGTTTTCCCGCTTGCCGAAGCCGGCAGGGCGCATGAATTGATGGAGGCATCCGAACACGTAGGCAAAATCGTTTTAGAGGTAAAACGCTGACATGGCTTTGAGTCGGGATGAGCAAATTGAAAATCTCAAGCGCCTGAAATCCGCAAGTCTTCTGCACGGGGTTCGCCCCGCGCTTCTTATCGCGGCGGCGGGGCTGATCACAGCCGGCGCCTGGACCGGACAAATGATTTTTTACTTTGCAGCCGCAATAACCGGATTGGCGGCGCTTGCTTTTCACCTCACCATTCCTCACCGTCTCAATGCGGCCAGGGGCGTTTCAGAAGGCATCCGGCAAAACGGCGTTGTCGAAATTACAAAGAAAAAATGGACAGTTGACGCGCATAACTTTGAATCGTTTACGGGACGCGTTTTTATGGACAACCGCCCTATGTGGCAGATGGACTTTGCCCAACCCCAGGAATGGGAGCCGTCCTGCGGCGTTCATGCAGGCGAGTTGGCGTTCATTCGGGGAATCGACTGGCCGGTCGCCGTCATCTTGGACGGCGGTATTCTTTATCCTTCCGCCAAACCCGCACGCGTGTCGACTATTTAACTTTTTTGTTGACAATTTTATGACCATGAGTATAACCAACAGGCTCTGCATATTGATATTCCTTTACTATCCGTCCACTTGACCAACTGGCGGAAAGCGAAAGATAAGACCTTGTAAACAAAACCGTCAGGAAGGTCATAGACGGGTAGAGACAACATAATAATCGAAAGAGAGGGAAAATAGCATGAAGATTGAAGATGTAAAAAATGTTTGCGTTGTCGGCGCGGGCAATATGGGTCACCAGATTGCGTTGCAGTGCGCCCTGTCCGGCTATAAAACCGTCAGCACGGATGTGATTCCGGCCGTTTTGGAAAAAGCTGAAAAATTCGTAGACACCTATCTGGCGGGTCGCGTACAAAAAGGCAAAATGACCGAAGACGCAGCCAAAGCGGCGCGCGCGCGAATTTCTTTTACAGGCGATTTGAGCCAGGCCGCCAAGGACGCGGACGTGGTTATTGAAGCCGTTTTGGAAAGAATCGACCTGAAAAAGAAGATTTTCGCCGATCTGGACAAGATTGCCCCCCCCAACGCCATTTTGTGCTCAAACAGCTCCTTCATCGTAAGCTCCCGTATCGCCGACGCAACCAAACGCCCCTCGCAGGTTTGCAATCTCCACTTCTTCAACCCCGCGCTGGTCATGAAGCTCGTTGAAGTCGTTCAGGGTCCCCATGTGTCCGACGAAACGGCCAAATGCATGATGGACTTCTGCCTCAAGATCGACAAAATTCCAATTCACATCAAAAAGGAAGTAGACGGCTTCGTGCTCAATCGCATTTTCTCCGCCATCAACAAGGAAGCCGTATGGATGCTGGAGATGGGCGTGGCCTCTTATGAAGACATCGACAAAGCCTGCGTCTACGGCGCCGGCCATCCGATGGGGCCGTTCCGACTGATGGATCTGACCGGTATCGACCTGGCCTATGACATCGGCATGAGCCACTTCTACGAATCGGGCGATCCGGCTGATCTGCCCAGCCCCAGCGTCGTCAAGAGATACACGGAAGGCAAATACGGCCAGAAGACCGGCGAAGGCTGGTACAGCTACAAGAAATAGTTTTTATAAGCGCGCCTGCGGAGGCTTCCTTTAGGCCTCAAAGGCGATTTTCATCAGAACGCCCCGAAGTCCAGACGACGGGGCGTTCTTGCACTTGCCTATGAACGATAAACCCCAAAGAGCCCTCGTTGTTGAGGGCGGCGGCATGCGAGGCATTTTTGCCGCGGGTGTTCTGCACGCCTTCGGCCGGGCGGGTTTTGACCCGTTTGACCTGTATATCGGCGTTTCCGCCGGCGCCTGCCATCTGGCTTCACATCTGGCAGGCCAGAACGACCGTAATTTCCACATTACGCTGCGCTATTCCCTGGCTCCGGAATTCATCAATCCGCGCCGGTTTCTCCTGGGCGGGCACCTGATGGATCTTGACTGGATGTGGCATCAAACCATCACCCATTACCGGCTCAATCTCCGGCACATTGATGAAATCCTGCGCGCGAAAAACAAAGACTATCTCGTCGTGGTCACATCGATGGAAACCGGCCTGGCCATGTATCTTCGACCGGATGAAAAGACATTGGAGCATTATCTCAAAGTGTCGAGTTCGCTTCCGATCCTCTACCGGAATATTCTGCAAGTCGATGGCGAAAAAGCCACGGACGGCGGGATGGCGGATTCTCTCCCCGTGCGCGAAGCAGCCAGGCGCGGATCGACGGATATCACCGTTATCCGATCCCGACCGGCCGGTTACATTAAAAAGAGCAGTTCTCTGTCTCTGGCAATTTTTTCCCTATATTTTCGCCGTTATCCGAAGTTGATTCAAACCTTCAGAAATCGCGCGGCAAATTACAATGCCTCCGTCGCATTTATCCGCCATCCGTCTCCCGGCGTTCGAGTCACCGAAATTGCGCCGCCGGCCAACCTGGAACTCGGTCGAATGACCACTAAAGAATCTTCGCTTCGCGCCGCTTATGAAACCGGCATCGCACAGGCCCACGCATTTATTCAAGCCTATCGTGATTAACCTTCAACGAGTATTCCATCTGGCTAAATAGCGATGACGACAACCATCCTTTGGAACATTCAAAAGATGCATCCTAGCGATATTATTCTTGACATCGACTTTTGAATGTCTTATTCACTTCCATACCGATTCCAAAAGCTCACGCACTGCCGCCGAGACTGTTCAAACGATTAAAAACGTTTTTTACAGCTTTTTACGTTTAAATATACATCAAGGGGGTGGTGTATGCGACGCAAGGTCAGTTTACTAAGGGTTGCTTCCAAAGGTCCAATGCGGATTTTTCGACTCTGCTGCACGGATGTCGTTCTTGTTAGCTTAGTCTGTTTTCAGGTGGCGGGATGCACACCAATGCAGTTGGCGCAGTACCAAGCTCGCGACCTGGGTACCTACAATCATTTAAAATCAAATAACGGTTTGCAGGTCGTTGTTCATCCGATTACAGATAAAGACGAGCAGGATAAATATTTCGGCACACACTTGACTGACAAAGGTGTACTTGCCGTTTATGTTCGCGCCGAAAACCATAATCCAATGAACAGTTTTGTTCTTTCCGGCGATAAAATAGCTCTTGTGAATCTATCCAATAAGGAATCTCTTGAAAAAGCAAATAAGGAAGATGCCGCGGATCCGGCGGTTGGCCGCACGTTAGCCCAGGTGTCGGTTATTGCTATATGGTTTTCGGCTTTGATTCTGGTTCCACTGGCTGCGGTGGCGGCGGGCGTCGGCAGTCAGATGGCTGTGAACGCCGCAATGGTGCAATACGGTGTTGCCTCCAGCGAACTCTTTACCCGGACGGTGTCTCCTGGCAAATCGGTTGATGGTTTTGTGTTTTTCAAAATTCCGGATAAAAAAATAAATCCCAATGAGTTTCTGCTGTCTGTTCAAGCCATAGAGTTGGGCGCATCGGCAACTCACAATTTTGAATTTGCATTATAAACAGAGAGGAGAACGAAACATGATGAGAAAGAATAACGTCATGAGGATAAGTCTCCTAGCCGCGTTTTTCATACTGATCGGTTGCGGCCAACCCTACAAAGTTCCGGATTATTCCCTCCTCAACAGATCCGGCGAATCTGCCGTGGAAAAGAAGATTGATATGCGGGTTGGGTTTGTTCAGGATGAAGCTCTGAAAAACGCGAAAATGAATATTATCGGTTATGAATATGAAGAGGGACGCCTGGCAAAAAACACAAATGAACTGGCCGCGCTTTTATTCAAGGATGTTACCATTGTTGATGTTCCAAGAAAGACGGATGATTTTGAGGCTTATCTCACGCCGCGCCTAGTGAGGACGGCTCAAGTATTTGCCGGCCATGATAAGGGCATTGTGGCGAATGTGTTTTTTGAATGGAAGCTGGAGGATCGGGATCAAAATTTGATCTGGGTGGACACGATCAAAGCGGAAGAAGCACCTGTAACCTGGCGCCAAAACGAAGATATAGCTTATCGGGGTCTGCTGGATGATCTTTTCAAAAAGTCGATTGAAGCGATCAAATCCTCTCCGGAAATTGCGACGTTTGTAAACAGACGGTCTCCTCGTAACCATGGAACAGACCTCCAAACAGCGGAGGAGCAAGAATCCGTCACGCAGCCTTCCGAAGAAAGTCGGTCGAAACAAGTTCCGGCTGTTCTGGCAAAATTGTCCAAACAAGGAACCGATATCTTTCCCAAGTCAGCAGACATAGTAGACTTAACCGGTGATTGGGATGTGTATCTTGTTCAATATGGTCCCGGGCAGATGGGATCTTCCGGTTTGCTCTTTCCGGCGGAAGCAAAAATCGTTCAGAAAAACAATGATTTTGACTTAATTGCGACGAGCGTAAGTTACTGGTTCAATAAAGGAACTGTTATTATGCGAGGCCTCGTCTCAAAAAAAAGCATCACGATCAAAGATATCTATAATCGAGATACTGGAGGAATTCAATGCCAGGTTGATGCCGGCGGGAAAAAAATTGAATGTGACAATGGTAAGAATCTCAGAATTACTTGCAGCAGAAAATAGCCGCCGATCGAGGATTGCCATCAAAGATTCTCCATCACATCCCTGCAACTGACAGGCATTGCGTTTTTCCCAACGTTCTTTTCTATCCATCGCTTGACCGGCTTTGCTATTTGTGTCATCAATCGCCATCTCAATAAATGGAATTTGATCCTCATGGAAAACGCGCTGATTGCAATCTTTCTGAGCCTGTTTCTCGGCCGGCTGGTTGCCCGTTATGTCCTGCAACAGCTCAACATTAAAAATTTAAAATTGCGCGGGAAGGAAATTCCCGCGGTTTTCGCAGGCGAGATCGACAGTGCGACCCTCGATAAAACGGTAGATTACACAAAGGATCAATTCCGCCTGGAAGCCAAAGAGCACCTGGCAAGCGACATCATTGAACTGGCCGTGCTGTTTGTCGTGATTCCGATTCTTGCGGGCCGGCTGGTTGGCAGCGAGCTCCACACTATTGTACAGGCGCTGATTTTCTTTATGATTCTGGCCGCCCTCAGCGGGTTGGCCAGCTTGCCTTTTGAGATCTACCACACTTTCGTGCTGGAGAAAAAGTACGGATTCTCCACGATTACCTGGAAATTATGGTTTGCCGATCTGTTGAAATCTCTGGTCGTTTCAGCAATTTTGCTGGGCATTCTCACGAGCGCGCTGATGGCATTCATTTTTTATCTGCCGACAAGCTGGTGGTTTTGGGGATGGGCGTTTTTCACGCTTTTCCAGTTGATTCTATTATGGCTCTACCCGGTGCTGATTGCGCCCCTATTTAATCAATTTGAGCCGATCAAGGATGAAAACCTGAGAGATCAGATTCTTCACATGATCGAAAAAGCCGGTCTCCAGACGAATGGCATCTATCAGGTGGACGCAGGTAAACGATCGCGTCACACCAACGCCTATTTCACCGGAATCGGCAAAACCAAACGCATCGTCTTGTATGATACCCTGCTTTTGTCGCACACCCCCGACGAAATCGTCGCTGTTTTGGCCCATGAAATCGGCCACTGGAAAAAGAAGCACATTCTCAAACAACTCGCGTTTATGGTCACGGCATCGCTTGCGCTGTTTTATCTGATTTACCGGATCGCCGGCTGGCCTCCTCTATACAACGCTTTCGGCATCGACCCAACCTCCATCTATGCCGGCCTGTTCATTATTTCTTTGTATTTGGGCACGGCGGCCTTTTTCCTCAAACCTCTCGGCGTGGCTGTTACCCGCCGTTTCGAGCGCGAAGCGGACCAAACGGCCTTCGATCTGACCGGCACGGCGGCTCCCATGATCGGCGCCCTCAAACGACTGGCGAAAGACAATTTGAGCAATCTTCATCCGCATCCCCTGTATGTGACATTCTTTTACTCCCATCCGCCGCTTGTCGAACGGATTGAATATTTGCAGGCAATGGATTATAAAAACGGGAAACATCAGGAGTAACGCAAGCTATGCCGATTTACGAGTTTTACTGCAAAAAGTGCAATACGATTTTTAATTTCTTTTCGAAAACCGTGAACACGGATAGGATTCCGAAGTGTCCCCGGTGCAAAACCGTCAAGTTGATCCGCCGGATGTCCCTTTTTTCCGCCATCACAGGAGGCGGGAAAAAGGAGGAGAGTGACGATCTTTTTGCCGGCATGGACGAGGCCAAAATGGAAAAAGCCATGATGCAGCTGGCTGCTGAAGCAGAAAGAATCGGCGATGACGATCCGCGCGCGGCGGCCGGCCTGATGCGAAAACTCGCGGACACGACCGGCATGCCCCTCGGCAACGGCATTCAGGAAGCGCTCGACCGCCTCGCCCGGGGGGAAGACCCGGACAAAATCGATGAGGAGATGGGCGACCTGCTATCCGATGACGATCTGTTTGGCAAAAAGCGGGCACCGAAGGCGAAAAAGGCCGCGCCGACGACGGATGAAACGCTGTATGATCTCTGAAGCGAAACACGCCATGAAGGATGATCGTCATGACTCTTTTTGAAAGCGCTTCCCTGGGCGGCCTGACTCTGGCCAATCGGTTTGTCCGGTCGGCAACGGCTGAAGGGTTGGCCACAACCCGGGGATTCTGTTCACCGGTTTTATCCAAATTTCTGGTTCGCCTGGCAAAAGGCGGCACGGGACTGCTCATCACCGGACACACCGCTGTGAGTCGCGAAGGCAAAGCAGCCGATCGGCAGCTCTGTCTGTGGCACGACGATTTTATTCCGGCGCTTGTCGATATGACGGGCCAGGTCCATGACGCGGGCGGAAAGATTGTCATGCAGCTTTCCCATGCCGGCCTGAGGGCGGATAGTTCGGTCACGAAGGAGGCGGCAGTCGGTCCGATGCTTCGGCGCAATGATGATGGAACCCTCTGCCGCGCGATGACCCGCACCGATATCCGGCACACTGTCCAGGCATTCGCCCAGGCGGCAACCCGGGCCAAAACAGCCGGATTTGACGGTGTGCAGATTCACGCCGCGCACGGTTACCTGCTTAGCGCTTTTTTGTCTCCTGCATACAACCGTCGTCGCGACGAGTACGGAGGAACGGTGATCAACCGCGCACGATTTCTGCGGGAGGTCATCGCAGCCATTATCGGAGAGGTCGGCCATAATTTCCCGGTTTTGGTCAAAATCAACGCAGCCGATTACCTGCCCGACGGCCTTTCACCCGAACACATGATCGAAACGGCTAAGTTTCTTTCCGATACGGGAATCTGCGCAATCGAATTGAGCGGTGGAACCAAGGAATCCCAACAGTTTGTTCCGGCTCGGCCCGGCGTCGTACCGAAGGAAGAAGAGGGCTACTATCGACAAGAGGCCCACCGCCTGAAACAAAACACCGATCTTCCGGTGATTTTGGTCGGAGGCATCCGGTCGCTTGAAACAGCGGAGAATTTTGTGAAACAAGGGCTTTGCGACTTCGTCGCAATGGCGCGTCCGCTGATCCGCGAACCCGACCTGATCGCGCGCTGGCAGGCAGGCGACACCACGCCTTCCACCTGCACCTCCGACAATCTCTGCTATCGTCCCGTTCAGGCCGGGAAAGGACTTTATTGCCTGGCCAGGGTTCGAGCCACGCGGAACGCCGGAGGCGGCAAAAAGATCGGCCGCGCCTCCTAGCAACCGGAAGGAAGGGAAAATACAGACGATGAAACGACACATCCGATGGCTCCTCGCGGTGATACTGATCTCCTCGTTTCTGTGCATCGATGCATGGACATCCGACGCCAAAGCGACAAACCGGCTGCGCATTTTTTCCATCGTCGTCACAACGGAAGCGAAAACATCCGACCGTACGGTGACCTGGATTGTGCCGCAAGAAAAACTTCAAACCTTTACAACGCAATTGATTTCTTCCCTTCTTCGCGACCAGGGAATCTATGATCTGATCACCGAAGGAGAGCTTGAGACTCTTCTGGGCGGACGGACGCTGTCCGCATGGCAGTGGAAAGCCAATGATCTGGCCCGCCTCAAGGATCTCGGCCGGAGGCTCAACGCCGACTATGCGTTGTATTTTGAGCGCGCCTTCCGGACGCATCTGGAATTCGACATGCGTCTGATCAATCTAACTACGGGACAGGCCTTTGCCGTCGCCAACTATATTCCAACCGATACCTTGCGGAGACTGCCGAACGAACAAAAAAAGCAGGCCGGCATTGAAGCTATTAAAATCACTTACCGGCAATTGTTTTCAGACGCGAAAGGCGATCTGCTTCAGACCGCCATCGGCAAGGGAAAGATCGCAGAAAAGCCGGCTGCTCATTTAAATGAAGACGCAGAGAAATCAGCCGGTCCCGACCAATCGATTGATCCGCCACCGGGCATCAAGGAAACGCCATTACCTCCGCCGATCCGACCGGCCGAGACTAAGCCACCTGAAGAGAATTTTTCCCAAAAGGAAAACCGACCGGCGCCGATTCCGTCGTCTTCTCAGCCATCACAACCACCGAGTGTAAAACCCGCCGATCGGCAGACGTCATTTGAAAACGCCTTGGACAGGGTGTTATCCGGAAACGATCAGCCAGGGGCCTTGCCCCGTTTGGTGGTCTTCGATTTCGACGCGGCCGAAAACCTTAAAGTCGTCGGTCTGATCTTAACGGAATCGCTTCGCGAAGCGCTTCTGGACAGGGGAGGACTCGTTTTGGTGAATCGGGAAAATATCCTGAAAATTCTGGATGAGTACAAACTGCGGTCATCCGGTCTCGTGGATGAGGCTCAGGCGGTTAAGCTGGGTAAATGGCTGACGGCGGATGATGCGATTCTGGGAAATTTGGCGGTTCTGGGCAACACGTCCATCCTGCAGGTCAAGCGGGTAAATATCGAAACGTTGGGAACCGTGTCCATGGGGTCGCTTCGCTGCGAAACAGGCCGGGAAGATGAGCTGTTAAACCGGATGACGGATCTGGCGCGCAAGCTGACGCAGACAAACGCGCCGTGACTTACAACTCAAAAATCATTTCTTGAACAAATCGTCAAGCCGGCTTTTGATGTCGGCACAGCGGCTTTGCGTAGCTGATACCGAATCCCCAAACCGGAAATAATCGCAGAAGTTGGATCGGATTTTATCCACGACCCGTTCGGCCTGTGTTTCCCGGCAATCGTTGTACGCCCCCGGTTCATAAAACGCGCAATTTCGGCAGCAGTGCAGATCGGCACCGCAAAACGCGCATTGTTCGCGTCTTCCGACCCGACCGGAAGCCTCTGCTTCTTTTCCGCAGGCGTGACAGATCTTCATGTCTTGTGCCATACAGGCGCCCTCCGGCCGATGTCAAGCGCTTTTGCATCATTAAGGCGTGAAATTCCGCCTTCGATATGGTATGGGAAACGCCTAACTGACACTCGGGGGTATGCATGGCCGATATATCAAAGCTCGGTATGGAGTTTCCGCCTTATACGATCAAAGTTGAAAAAAATAAAATTGCCGAATTTGCCGCGGCGCTCGCCCAGAAAGAAGATATCCGCGATATCAAGCCCTTGTATCAGCATGAATCGACAGCGTTGGATGCAGGCTATCCCGGCATCCCCATGCCGCCGACTTTTGCCATTAGTTTCGTATTCTGGACCGGCGGCGGCCTGATGGGCATCATTCGTGATCTGGGAGTCGATGTGGCCAAGCTTTTGCACTCGGAAGAAGAGTACGATTATTTTGCCCCCATCTGCGCAGGCGATACCATCACCCGCAAAATGAAGGTGGCGGACATGTATGAACGCGGGAAGAAGGAACGCGCCGGCCGTTATTTCATGGTGACGGTTTTAGAAACGCAACTCATCAATCAGCGAAACGAAGTGGTCCTCAACGCGAAAACCACATTTATCGAAAGATAGGATCAAAAACCATGGCGCTGCTTTATGAAACGATTTCGGTCGGAGATGAGATGCCGGCCTACATCACCCAACCGATTACAAGAACACATTTGATCCGATACGCCGGAGCCTCGGGCGACTTCAATCCGATTCATCACGACGAAACCTTTGCCCGTGCCGTCGGGTTGGATAATGTCATTGCCCAGGGCATGTTCATCATGGGCATCGCCGGCGAAGCGATTACCGCCTGGATCGACAACCGGCAGATACGAAAATTCAATGTGCGCTTTCTGACCATGACAGAGCCGGTCAACCTGGACGACTATGACAACACGAAAGCCAGGGCGACGATCACCATCACCGGAAAAGTGGTCGACAAATACGAAGAGCAGGGAGAAAAAAGAATCCGTTGCGACCTTGTCGCCCAGGATGGAACAGGCAGCAAAAAATTGTCCGGTTTTTTTATTGCCGCGCTGGCCTGACAACGCGCAGGCCCTCACGACAGGCGCCGATAGACCACGCAGTGCAAGTAGAAGAACCAGGTGGCAGCCCCCCCCAAACGAAGCAGATCCGCCGCAATACCTTTTACATCCTTTTGACGCGCCACTTTTCGATCTGCCAGATAGATGCTGAGCAAACCACGATTAATCAGGTGATGGAACTTCGCATGCGGCAAACTTGCCACACTTTTTTGCGCCTGCTCATAAAAGTGACCGATCCTTTTGGACATCTGTTCAACATCCGGATAGTAGAAGCAAAAATTCAAATCGCTGCCTGCGCGGTCTTCCTCCTGATCGATCAAATAGTCCAGAAGAATATGCAGACCCTGCACCCAGGGAAAATAGGCTTTTTGAATCTCCGTGATCAGGTCTTGTGTCACATCGTTTTGGTAAAGATGCGCAACAATGCAAAAAACGCCCAACGTGGAGCCTGAGCAAGCGGCAAATTCATACCAGGTCATCTCCTCCGGCAGGCTGTCTCTGTATTCCTCATACCATGCTGTAAGCCGTCCGACCCGCTCGGACATTTTGATATGCTTATAAACCTGAAGATCGCAATAAACGGAAGCAAGTTTATGAAGGCTTTGCGCTGCCGCAGCGTAAGCCGGCAAAGCTCTAAGGGCATCCTGGCAGGTGCGCACCAAATCAGCCAGATAGCCTCCGTCATCCTGCTCCCGGCGGAACCGGTAGTAGTTGGCGGGAACGATATCGGGGGACAGGGCATGCAAAATCGCATCGTGGAGCGCCCGAAAATCGTCCGGATCCTGCGAGGTGCTGCGGTCGCACAGATTATCGAGATAATCACTGATGGTCTGATACGCCACAATGAAACGGACGGCCTCTTTATAGTGCTTTCCGGCCAACATGCCGTAAAGAGCGCCACCCTCGCAGTGAAATGTTTTGCTCTCGATACTTGCCAGCGCCTGGCGTCGAAGCTCCGGATCGGAAATGGTTCCGGCCCTTTTTTTCCAGAATCGAAGATTGGCGTGCGTGACCGGTTGAAACCTCAGAATCATGCCGGTCGTCAGCGTTATGAGATGTGTCGGCACACCCACCCTTGTTTCCCCCTTCAAGTTTGCGGGAGTCTGTAACACAGACATCCCCGAATCACAAGAACACTCGCAAAAGCGGATTGACCCAGGTCCTTCAATCATGTTAGCACCACGCAAAACAAAATGGGCGGCTTGAGATGGGCGGCTTTTCGAAAAAAACGGATGTGATTGTCATCGGCGCGGGTGCGGCGGGTCTCATGGCCGCGGGGCGCGCCGCCGAATGTGGCGCTTCGGTTGTCGTACTGGAAAAAACGGATGGTCCGGGCAAAAAAATTCTGGTGAGCGGCAAATCCCGGTGCAATCTGACCAACAGCGCGGATCGCAATGCATTTCTCGCGATGTATGGGCCCAACGGCCGCTTTCTTCACGGCGCGTTTTCCCGTTTTTTCCGTCCGGAGCTTCTGGCCTTTTTTGAACGGCATGGTTTGAAAACCAAGCTTGAACGGGGAGGCAGAATCTTTCCCGTGTCGGACGACGCGAAAGACGTGGTCGGGACATTTCAAAGATACCTGTCCCGGGGCGGCGTTCGGACGGTTTTCAACGCAAAAGTCGAGTCGATCCAGGCGGACGATGCCGGTTATAAAATTAAAACAGCGCGCGGCGATTTTTCCGGCCGAACGGTTGTCATCGCGACCGGCGGCGCTTCCTGGCCGAAGACCGGCTCCACGGGCGATGGCTATGTGCTTGCGCGGTCGTTGGGTCACCGCCTGGTTCCGCTGCGGCCCGCCCTGGTGCCGCTTGTTGTAAAGGAAGCCGGTCTTGCCAAATCCATGCAGGGGGTTTCTCTGCGCAACGTTCGCGCTACGGCCTTTTCCGGTTCGGCTGATACAATCGATGCGAGGGTCGTGCCGACGGCTGATTACGGCCGCGGCGAGAAGAAGAAACCCCGGCCGCCGGTCTTGGAAAGCCGCTTCGGCGAAATGCTGTTCACCCATTTCGGTCTCGGCGGACCGATTATTTTGCTTATGAGTCTTGCGGTAGCGCAGGCGCTCGAGGCCGGCCCCGTCTGCCTCCTGATCGATCTCAAACCCGCCGTCGCCCGCGACGAACTGCGCAAACGCCTGTTAAGTGATCTCAACGCATCGGGCAAAAGACAAATATCAACTTTATTGAAAGCGTATTTGCCCGCCAAAATGATTGAACCGTTTATGGACCTTGCCGGCATCGATGCGCATTGCCCCGGTCACCAGATCAGCGCCGTCCAAAGAGAAAAGCTTCTCGAGACCCTCAAAGCCCTTCGGTTCAACATCCAGGGGACGCTGCCTTTGTCCCGCGCCATCGTTACAGCCGGCGGCGTGGCGCTCGATGAAATTGATCCCAGGACCATGGAATCCAAAAAAATGCCGGGGCTTTTTTTCTGCGGGGAGGTTTTGGATCTCGACGCGGACACAGGGGGCTATAATCTGCAGGCGGCTTTTTCGACAGGGTATGTGGCGGGGGAATCCGCGGCGGGATCTTCCGCGGCACGTCGGTCTTCCTAAGACGAGGGGGCTTGGGCGCTAGGCCGATGCCAGAATGCGGCGGACCCGTTCGAGCTCCTGTTCATTGTCCACTTCTACCGAATCA
Organism: uncultured Smithella sp.; assembly: GCA_964443625.1. Classification (GTDB taxonomy): domain Bacteria; phylum Desulfobacterota; class Syntrophia; order Syntrophales; family Smithellaceae; genus UBA8904. The sequence goes on from CAYUDM010000014.1 coordinate 19,323, forward strand.
TGCGGCGTGACAACGCACTTGATTTTATAGCCGTGCTCCAGCGCGCGCAGTTGTTCGAGCGCTTCGAGTTTTTCGAGTTTGCCTTCAGGAAGCGTCGTGAAAATATCCAGAAAATCCCGGCGGTACGCATAGATGCCGTGATGCTTGTAATAGTCCGCTTTGAGCTTCTTGTCCCGCACATAAGGAATCGTCGCACGGGAAAAATATAAAGCATAGTTTTGAACGTCCAACGCCACTTTCACCGCGTGCGGATGCGAAATCTCTTCTTCCAAAACAATCTTGTAGATCAGAGTGGACATGCAAAGCATCGGGTCCTCCAAAAGCGGGGCGATGACTTCGTCCACCTGGACGGGTTCAAAAATCGGCTGATCGCCCTGAATATTGACGACGATCGCGTCCGGCGGCAAGTTCATCGATTTCACGGCTTCGCTGATCCGGTCGGTTCCGGAGCGGTGCGTGACGGCGGTCATGATCGCGTTGCCTCCGAATCGCGTCACCGCATCGAAAATCCTCGAATCGTCGGTCGCCACCGCCACATAAGGCACGGCTTTCGCGCGCGCGACCCGTTCATAGACATGCTGGATCATCGGTTTGCCGCAAAGATCAGCCAAAGGTTTCCCCGGAAAGCGGCTGGATTCATACCGGGAGGGGATAATGCAGACAATATCTCTTTTCATAATCAGCAGCCCAAATGCGGATCGGTCTTTTGCAGATAATTTACAACATAATCCCGAACCGACTCCTCCAGCGGTGAGAACAAGACGGGGCAACCGACCGACCGAAGCTTGTTCATCTCGGCCTGCGTAAAGTACTGGTACTGACCGCGCAGGGATTCCGGCATGTCGATATACTCGATATTTTTTTCGCGGCCCATGGCGGCAAAAACCGCGGCAATCAGATCATTCCAGGTTCGGGCTTTTCCGGTTCCCAGATTAAAAATGCCGTTGACCGACCGATTCGAAAGCAGCCACCACAGAACATCGACGCAATCCTTGACATAGACGAAATCGCGCATCTGTCCGCCGTCAGGATACTCGGACAGGTGAGATTTAAACAACCGGACTTTCCCCGTTTCCAGAATCTGGTGATAGGCTTTGAAAATGACGCTGGCCATGTCGCCCTTGTGATATTCGCCGGGGCCGAACACGTTGAAAAACTTGATGCCGGCCACGGTGTCTTCAAGCTTTTCGCGCAGCACCCACAAATCAAAAAGCTGCTTGGAATAGCCGTACATATTGATCGGTTTCAAGTCGTCGATCTTGTCGTGGTCGTCGGAAAACCCCAGGGTGCCGTCACCATACGTGGCGGCGGAACTGGCATAAATAAAACGCGTCTTGTTCAGAAGCGCCCACTTGGCCAGAATTTTCGTATAGGCAAAGTTGTTCATCCAAAGATAGTCCGCGTCGCGCTCCGTCGTGGAGGAACACGCGCCCATGTGGATGACGGCATCCACCTCAAAAGGCACGGCATTGCGATGAACCATATTTAAAAACTCATCTTTGTGCAGATAGTCTTCGTAGCGCAGGTTAACCAGATTCTTCCACTTCGTCGATGTGCCCAGACGATCGACAATAACGATATCCCGGATACCTTCGGTATTGAGCTTCCAGACCAGGGCGCTGCCGATAAAGCCCGCGCCGCCTGTGACGATAATCATGTTATGTCTCCCTGATCAGTAATGGTTTTGCTAGTAATACGGGGTCGCCGTTTCTGTCAACAGGAAACATTGCGCTTCCCGTTGGCGCTGATCATAACCAGCGATCTTCGTAAACGGTCTGCGTGCGCGTGTAGAAATCTTTGTCCCATCGTCCGTGTTCCGGCAGGCCGATCCCGGAAGCCTTCCAGCCCAGAAAAGGCGCTTCGGCATGAATGCACGTTACGGCTTGGTTCAGATGAATGATACCCGCCTGCGCGGCATCGGCAAACCGGTTGATTCTGCTTTGCAATCCGGTATAACAAATCGCACGAAGCCCCTGGCGAACCCCATTGCAAAGCTCAAGGCCATGCTCGAAATCGCGGGCTTTGGTCAGCACCGCCAGCGGCCCGAAAGTTTCTTCCTGCATCAGAAATGAATCGGCGGGCACATCAGCCAAAACAGTCGGCTCAAACCAGCAGCCTTTGTCCAGTCCTTCCGGGACACCCCCGCCCGCGAGCAAACGCGCGCCATCTTTCAGAGCCGCCCGCAACCACTGAGCCATCCGGGCCTGCCGCTCTTTTGAAATCAGAGGCCCCAAATGTGTGTCGCAATCAGACGGATCACCGATCTTAAGGGCCTTCACTGCCGCGGTGAACTCTTCACAAAATACCTCGAAAACCTTTTCCAAAACGATAATCCGCCGGGGCGCCGTGCACCGCTGCCCCGAAAAACTGAAGACCGCGCGCGCAAGATCCGCCGCGGCCTTTCGGATATCCGCATCCTCCGCAACCAGTGCCGCGTTGTTTCCGCCCAGTTCCGCCTGCAGCGAAAGACCTTTCAGGCTGCACCGGACGGCGATTTCCCGGCCTGCTTCTTCCGAACCGGTAAAGGACACCGCGGCCAGATCAGGGCTGTCGAGCAGGTCCCGGGCTGTCTGGGCGTCGCCGAAAATCACGTTCACACAGTTCGCGGGAAGCCCGGCCTCTGTCAGGGAGTCCATCATTAAACGAACCAGGGCCGGCGACTGCAACGCCGGCTTCCAGACGACTGTATTGCCGTAAGACAGCGCCGGAGCGAGCTTGCCGACCGGTATGGCGAGCGGATTGTTCCAGGGGGTGATGATGGCAATCACGCCCCGCGGCCGGTAGGCCACCCTCACCCCCGATGTAATTTCTTCAACCACGCCGACTTGAGCGCTTTTCAATGTTTCCCTAAGCAGCGCCAGCGCAAAGTCGATCTCCGCTTCGGCCTCTGTTTTGGGTTTGGCAACCTCCCGGACAATCAGCCCGACATAATTTTGCCGAAGGCGTTCAAGATTCGCCCGCCAGGCATCCAGGATTCGCAATCGATCGCCTTGGTTTGCGGAGGACCAGCGTCCGAGGGCTTCGCTGCATCGACGGGCCGCCGTTGTTGCGTCTTGCTTGTTAGCGACGGGAACGAAGCCTGTCGTTCGGCCCCAGTCGCAGGGATCATGCATTTCCCACAGTTTAGAATTTTTTGCGCCGGTCCATTCTCCGTTTAGAAAAGCAGACGGCCATGTGGAGATTTGTTGAGATCGATGACTTTGCCCGGCTCCGGAACTGATCTCCGGAAACAATTCTGAAACCGTCGCGCACCGGCAGGCACGACCCGCCAGGTGACGCATCGTCAAGTCGGCATGGTGAGGTGCATAGGACCCGACGGCGTCCGTCACCAGTGTCACTTGATAGCCCCGTTCATAGGCATCCAGAACCGTCGCCTGAACGCACGATTGGGTGTGCACCCCGGCGATCAGCAGGGTCTCAATGCCCGATTTCCTGAAATCGTCGTCGAGCCTGGAATTGCTAAAGGCGCTGTAAAAAGTCTTTTCGTAGACGGCCTCATCAGCCGAAGTCTCAAGCCCTTCCGGAGGCAAGGCGCCCGCGGTCCCTTCGACGCATCGATTGTCGTTGTTCCGCTGCCAATGCGGCATTCGGTTCGATCCATCTGCGCGGACAACTGTTCGCGCATGGAACACTGAAATGCCCTGCCCGCGGCAGCCGGCGATCAGAGCATTCCATCGCTCCAGAAGCAGAAGGCGGGGCGGAAAAAGACCCGGGGCCTCCAGAAAGTCCCGTTGCACATCGACCAGCAAAAGGGCTGTACGACGGTTCATGGGTTTTCTCCGGCGATGACTTCTTTAAGAATCAGGTCCGACATTTCTTTTGTTCCGACAATCACGCTTTTATCCGATGCGATATCCGCCGTTCGGAAACCACGCCCCAGGACGGAATTCACCGTCCGGAGGACAAGATCCGATGCCTCGGGCAGACCCAGGCTTTCCCGCAGCAGCATCGCGACGGACAGGACCTGCCCCAGCGGATTGGCCCGGTCGGAACCGGCCATATCATAGGCGGCGCCATGCGCAGTCTGATAAACCGCTTTGCCGCCCTGGCCGAAATTTCCGGAATAGGACATGCCACGCGACCCCAAAAGGAGCGCGCCCGCATCCGCCAGGACATCCCCGAACATGTTGGGAGACACGACCACATCAAAGGCCAGCGGATTGGCGATGAGCTGATAAACCGCGTTGTCGATTTCCAGGACCGTCAGGTCAATGCCGGCTTCCTTGCTGAGTTCAAAAGCATAGTCCTGCCACAATTGGCTGATGGTGGGAATTCCCCCCGGCTTGGTCGTCACGCACAGCTTTCCGCGACGCTTGCCGGCGGCAACACAGGCGCCGGCCAGAATTCTTTCAACCTGGGAGGCGCGATAGCCGAACCGATGATGGACCACCTTGTCGCCTTTTTCATCGATGGCCTCATCGGATTCCCCGAAATAAAGTCCTCCGGTATTTTCGCGCACAGCCAGAATATCGACACCCTGGAGCATCTTTGGACGAATGCAGCCTGTATCCTGCAACGCCGGGCAGGGGACAAGCGGCGTGAATTTGCAGTACAGATCGAATCGCGCTCGTAGTTCGTAGACAAAACGGCTGCTACCGGGACCGCATAGAATCGCCCCCCGGTCGGAAAAAACCTCCGAACAGAACTTGATCGCTTCTTCCGTCAGCGCTTTGCCCGTTTTTTCGATAGCCGGTTTTCCGATCAATCCCCCCTGGCGAAATTCGATCTTTCGTCCGAATTTTTTACCTACCGCATCAAGCAAATCCAGGGCAGGCGGAACGATTTCAGCACCGATGCCTTCTCCGGGAAAGTATCCCACCACAAAGGGATCTGCCGGAGGGGCTATGGACCATCCTGGAATCGCATCCGATACATGACAATCTGTTTTCATAAGGTCCTCTTTGTGTTTTCTGTAGTTTTGTTTCCCTCAAGCCTCAGTCTCTGCCATAAAGCGGTCATAAAGGGGAGCATTTTCGGCCAGCGGTCCACATAGATTTCGGCATATTGACTAAGCAGAACGTCGGCACGGGCGGTGGGCCCTTTTCCCTTAGACTTCAGGGGGTCGAGAAATTCCACGGTAACTGTGCCATCCGCACCGAGACCCGGAAAAGCGAGAATCAGCGGCGCGCCTGATTGTGCGGCAAGATCGGCAGCCCCCGAACGGAAGGGAAATGAACGCCCGTATTTTGTGACAATGGCCTTGACGGCCCCCGTCATGCCGTCTCCGGCAAGCCAGACCGCCCCTCCGCGGGCAAGGACCGAACGGGCCTCCTTGATCCGATCGACAACGAGAATCGTTTTGAGCTCCTGCACGCGAGGCAAGTCGTTGACATTCAAAAAGTAGCTTTCTGGAAATATTCCCGAACAGATGCGTTCCCGAATACAAGCATGAAAGACCCGTGTGTGCGGAAAAACGATCACCGCGCCTTTCCCATCAGACGCCGTTTTCTCCAGATGTTCTTTTCCGGCAATTTTGACCCATCTGTCAAAGACGCTCTTTTGCGCCATCAGAAATTCGCGCCCCACAAACCAGACATTGGCCAGCATGTTCAGTTCACTGAGCGCTTCGGCTTGATCCAACTGATTGGTGAGCTCAAGCCATTGTCGAAAAATCCGGATCTTCCGCCGGTAGAGCAAAGCGGAGGTCGGAAGAGAAATCCAGAATTTCTGAAAACGCATAAACATTTCATAAGATGGAGAAACCGCTTCCAGAGACGGGGACAGCGATATTCCCTTTGCCTTGAAACGGCGAAGCAAATTGGTAAGTCTCAGCAGCAACGGAAGCGACACGTGAGCCGGTAAAGGCGAGCGTGTTTCCCGATTTTCAATAACCTGAGCCATTTTAGCAATCGTCGAAGCCAGAAGGAGCCGGCTGATCGGTTCGGTAATATTTAATTCATGCGAAAGCCGTGCTTCCAGTTCCAAAGCCAGAAGCGAATCGCCGCCCAGTTCCAGAAACGGGTCATGGATTCCCACTTCGTCCAGATCGAGCACGTCCGCCCAGATCTCCGCCAGCCGCTTCTCTAAATCGCTGCGCGGAGGCTCGTAGACATTTAATAAAGCCGGACGGGCCCGTCCCGGGGCGGGCAAAGCCGTTCTGTTAATCTTGCCGCTGGCCGTTCGGGGCAGGGTTTCGAGAATAACAAACCGTGACGGAATCATATACTGCGGCGCTGTTTGCTTCAAATCATTCCGAATCTGCGTTGTGGTTGCGGGCTCGCCCTCCGTCATTTCCAGGTACGCGACCAGATAAGCGTCTTTCCCCGGCGCGCTGAACGCGACGGCTGCCGCGCCATGGACATACGGCAGTCTCTGGAGAATCGATTCCACCGCCTCCAGATCGATCCGCAAACCCCTGATTTTTACACGATGCCCTTTGCGGCCGACAATCTCCAGGCAACCGTCGGCCCTTAGCTTTGCCAGGTCACCGGTATGGTAGACCTTGCGTCCGTCGGGCAGGATTTTAAGACATTGCCCCGTCATATCCGGCTCGCGCCAGTAACCGGTAAACAGAGCTTCGCCGATGGCAACGAGTTCGCCTTCCTCACCGTCCGGGACGGGATGGCCCCGATCATCGAGAATCTGAAGAGTTTTATCCGCAACGGGAAAGCCTGCGGGCAGAATCTCTTCAGGGGAAAGAGCCTCCAAAGCTGATGCGCCGCGACGCCATTCCTGTCCGGCAAGAAAGTTTGTCTCCGTCGAACCGAAGCCATGCATCAAGACCGCCCCGTCCGATAATATGTCCAGAAGACGCCGGGCATTGCCCGCATTGACGGCTCCGCCGCTGGCGTAGACATAGCGGACGGTCTCCAACGATTTTTTTGCGCTCTTTTCGATAAAGCGGCCAAGGACGGCTGCCGGCAACTTCAAAAGCGTAATGCCATGCTCCTCAATCCAGGGGTTCAGACGGTCGATCCCGAAGGCGGAGTTGTCATAGAGATAAACACTCGCGCCGACCATAAGCGGCCCGAAAATATCCGGAAACGAGGCGGCAAATTGCCAGGGAACGACCGATGCCTGACGATCGGAGGGTGTCATCGCCGCCATTTCGACATGCTGCATGGACCGCCCGAAAATAGCCCGGCCGGTTGTCATCACCCCCTTGGGGCGACCCGTTGAACCGGACGTGTACATGATCGCGGAAAGGCTCTCGGGATTGCGCTGATCGAAATATTCAAAATGATTCTCCCCCGGCACAGGGCTCCCTATTTCAATGACCCGGCCTGCGTCCCCGCAAATCTGTGCGGCACGATCGGCAAGGGCCGGATCACACAGAATAAGCGATGCCTCGGAATTCTCCCAAAGATAGCTCAGATACGCGTCTTCTTCCTGCGGCAGCAGAGGAACAAAACATTGGCCGGCTTGTAAAACCCCCAGCATTCCAACAACCGCATCAACATTTTGCGGCGCCAGGATACACACACGGATCTCTTCCGAACCGACCCGATCAAGAATTGCGCAAGCGCACGCGCCCGACACGCTGACCAGCTCGCCGTAGGTCAGGTTTCTGAGGTCGTCGGCAACCGCTGAAGATTCAGGGCAACGTGATGCCTGCAACAAAAATCGACTCGGAATCGTCTGGTTGTATGGGGCAAAGCCGGACGGGGAAAAGTTTTTATCGGTTGTCATACTCGCCCTTTTGGCTCCTCAAAACTGAGGGCGTTTTCTGACCGGATCACTAACATAATAAAACCGCCGGCGCAAACAAATGCGCCCAGTCGGGAGCATAGGGCAATAAAAATCCCCTCAGGACGCGGGTCCTGAGGGGATATGTCTTTCAGATCATGACGACGCTGGTGATGAATGTCTCAATCAGGTGACGATTGTTTTCACCAGCTCGATGACCGGGTTCGTAAAGAGCGCCATCAGCACCGCGTAGAGGGCGAAAGCGCCGACTGCTTCGGTCGCGTACATTTTGTTATACTTGCGTTTCAGCTGAACCAGCATCAGACCGCCGACAATCAGCATGCCCAGCTGGAAGTAGGGGAATTCCGCCGCGCCCGCCGCCGCGTATTCCGCGAATCCGAATGTTGCGGTCACGAAGACCACCGCCGCCGCTGTAATGAGAGTTCCTAATGTCTTTTTCATGATCTGTTACCTCCTTTAAGGTTTTGTGTTTCTTTTGCCTTTAGATAATGAAATTTACGTGCCAAATTTGAATATTTCCAATCAATGTGCATAACTCATCAAAATTATAAGGAAATAATTAGAAGGACTCCGGCCGTTACGAGGCCCTCATGATCTTTTGCCCTCTTATTTAAACAGAATGTTCAAAAGGGGTTAAACAGAACATGAAAGGCGACCTTATAAACGGCTGCGCGCTTGCATTGTTCTGAAACGGTTTCGGAAAAAACCTTCGGCCGGGGCTTACCGGCATTGCCGGATAACGCAAATCCGCCTGGATCGTCTATCGATTTTCAAAACACAATCTGTGGTATTTAGGGACTTGACAGAATCTATATGTAGTAGTATTTTACTTTCAAAGAAAGACGGGGGTTTTGTAGGCTGGGAGATTGGCCGGGCAAAACCCGTCGCGACCGGCGAATACGGCAATCTTCACAACCGTTGATTGTTCTATCTGATGAAAACCGGAAAAGCGCGATAGAGTGTAAACCTTTCTGGCAAACCTTAAAACAAGGGCGGATCAACACAGATCCGCCCTTCTTCATTCGATCATTCCTTATGATTTCCCCGATGGATTACTTCAGCATAATCCGGGCGTCGACGACCAGGCAGGATTTCGCATTGCACATGACGGGATTCAAATCGACGGATTCCACAAGACCCTCCAAATCCATCATCAGTTTCGAAAAATTCACGAGAGTTTTTTTAAGGGCGGCCAGGTTGATCGGTTCAGAACCGCGATAGCCGGTTAAAAGCTTTTTCGCGGTGAGCTCCCCCAGCATATTATCCGCGTCACGAGGCTTGATCGGCGCCATGCGCAGGGAGACGTCTTTATAAATTTCGACGCCGACGCCACCCATTCCGACTAAAATCATGGGACCGAACTGATGGTCGTTTTTCGCGCCGATGATCAGCTCTAATCCTTTCACCATTTCCGCAATCAGCATGCCGACGAAACCGCCGATTTTCTGCAATCGCGCCAGCGTGGCAAGAAGAGTTTCGTCATCCCGAATACCCACAACGACGCCCTTGACGTCGGATTTATGCACAACAGCGGGAGATACGATTTTAGCGACCACCGGATACCCGATTTTCCGGGCTATAGCCAGGGCCTCTTCGTTGTTTACCGCCACGTCGTATTTCGGCGTTTTGAATCCATACAGAGAAAATATCTTTTGCGCGTCCGGCTCCAGCACCCAGCCCCATTTTTTGGATTTATTCAAAATGTCCATTGCGTCTTTTTTCAGCATGGTTTTCTCCTCATCAGGCCTTTGGCCATCAGTACCGCTCCCTCAATGGAGGGGGACACGGGCGTGCCGTTGAGCTCGAAGCCGTCGATCATCATGTTGTATTTTTCCACATGCGGCACATAGGCGATAACCGGTTTTTTAAACTGCCTTTGCACCTGGCTTAACCGGACGCCGATGTCGAGCGTCATACCCGGCAGATACGGCAGAAGCAGTACGATGATGCAATCGACGGCGTCGGAGGCGGCAAGCGTTCTGGCACAAGAGACGAAATCATCATCCACCGCGCTGCCGGTGAGATCCACGGGATTGCCAACCGAGGCAATCGAACGGATACTCTGGGTCAACCCTCCCTGCAACAACCCTTTTAAATCGTCCGAAAATTCCGGCACGGAAAGGCCCGCCGCAAAGCAGGCATCGACTGCCATCGCCCCGTGACCACCGCTGCCGGTGATGATGCCGATTTTCCCGTCGATGGGTGTGGTATAGGAACTCAGAACCTCGCAAAAAGAGACCAGTTCCTGCTCATTGGCCGCCTCGACGATATTGTGCTGGGCAACGGCCGCGGAGAAACTCGCGTAATCGCCGGCCAACGACGCGGTGTGGCTGGAAACCGCCCGGCGCCCCGCTTCGCTTTTGCCGGATTTCATGAGGATCACCGGCTTGGGCGAACAGTCGGCCGTCAGAACAAATTCGCGCCCTTCGCCTTCGGCAAACCCTTCGACGTAAAACGCGATGACCTTGGTTGCCGGGTCGGTCAAAAGATATTTAAGCAGATCGATTTCCCGGATCAGCGCCTTGTTGCCGATGCTGACCGCCTTGGACATGCCCACGCCCTGCTGCGTGAACTTGATCATCTGATCGACTAAAATGCCGCCGCTTTGGCTGATAAAAGCAACGCTGCCGGGCGCGGGTTTGATCATCCGCTCGATGGGCAGAAAAAAAGTATCGACGCGAAAGGGCACAAACAGGCCAAGACAATTGGGACCGATAAAAGGAAAGCGCGCCTCGCGGGCCATGGCGACCATGCGGTCTTGCAGATCCGACCGGCCGCCTTCCGTGAATCCGCCGGAGATCACCGCCGCGGACTTGACCCCCGCCTTAATGCATTGCGCAATAATATCCGGTACAAATTCCGCCCGCGCTGCGATCACGGCCAGATCGATTTTCGTTGGAATATCGCCGACGCGTTCATACAGGGGCTCGTCATGAAGCTTTCCGCCTTTGGGGTTGACGCCGAAGACTTTCAAAGGATAACGGTGATTGTTCTTGTCGAAAATCACATTGGCAGGATGGCGCTCATTGGTGGACGAAAGGCCGATTACCGCCAGTGTCTTGGGTTCGAACAAAGGTTTTAAATTCATGGAAACCTCTTATGGATGGGTTGGAATTAATGCACTGACCTGTGATCGTCCGTCACGAACCTCGCGCGGCAAGGCGGTGCGCCTTTAATCATGAGAAAATTAATCTGCCGGCCGGTGATGCCGCCCGATCCCCGGTGCGAGAAAAAAATGTCGGGATGGCACTTTGTACACCAGCCGGAGGTCTCAATATTGGCTTGCGGCACCCCGGCATCCAGAAGCTGTAAATAATTGGCCTCTGCCAGATCAAGCATGAGGCGGTCTTTACGTTTCGCTTTGGAAAAAAAATCGCGGGCGTTTCGAACATACTGGAAAGCCCTCGCCGTTTGGGCATCCACCTCGTAACAGCAAGGCCCGATCGACGGGCCGATGGCGGCCAGAAGGTCGGCCGGTTGCGAGCCAAACCGCTCCATCATCCTCCGGGCGACCTTGGCGGTTATTCCGGAGGCCGTTCCGCGCCAGCCCGCGTGAATCGCCGCAATGATTTGATTGACCCGATCCACGATGAACACCGGCACGCAATCGGCCGTTTTGATGCAGATGGCCAGGTTTGCGCGGCTGGTGACCATCGCGTCATAATTCAGAGGATCGCACGAGTCGTAAAATTCACCATGCGGGTGAATCATAAAAATATCGTCTCCATGCACCTGGTTTACGACCAGAAAATTCTCCAGGGGAATCTCAAAAGCCACAGACAACTTATCCCAGTTCGCCAGAACCCGGAATTCTTCATCGCCCTCACGAAAACTCATATTGAGGCTTTTGTATTCGTCGCGCGAGGTTCCCCCGATGCGCGTGCAAAACGCATGCGCCAGAAAATCGCACCCGGCAAGCAGCGGCGATTGAACATAGTCAATACCGTTTTGGGTCAGACATGGAAACATGGCGGCTACTTTAATTGATCCTTCCAATTTTGTAAACCGGGATTTGCCTTGCCGCGGAAAAGCGCGCACAGATGCTCCATATCCGACGGCAAAGAAGACGAAAAAACCAGGCGGTTTGCGGTTTGCGGATGGACAAACGATAATTTCGCGGCATGCAGAGCGTGGCGCTCAAATGTCTTAAGCGCGTTTCGAAGCTCTGGATTCTTAAGAGCCTGCAACCCCGGCGGCCGACCGTACACACTATCGCCGACGACCGGATAGCCGCGCTCGGACAGATGCACGCGGATCTGGTGCGTCCGTCCGGTATGAATTTCAACATCCAGAAGCGTTGCCGGGCCGAAGCGCTCGCGCACTTTCCACAATGTAAGCGATTCCTTGCCGTGGCGACTTTTCGTGGACATCTTCTTGCGGTCCACCGGATGACGGCCCACCGGCAAAGCAATTTCGCCGTCGTTTCCTTTGACGTCGCCCCAGACCAGCGCCATGTAGTTTTTATGCACCTCGTGATGTTCAAACTGTCGGGAAAGATGGCGGTGGGCTTCGTCTGTCTTCGCTGCGACGAGAAGTCCGGAGGTTTCCTTGTCCAGGCGGTGAACAATGCCGGGGCGAAGAACACCACCGATTCCGGAGAGATCCCTACAATGGAATAAAAGGGCGTTGACCAGCGTCCGGTCGGGATTTCCGGGCGCAGGATGCACCACTATGCCGGCCGGTTTGTCGACGACAATGATGGCGGCATCTTCGTAAACAACAACGAGAGGAATATTCTGAGGGACGGCCACGGCCTCCGCGGCAGGCTCCAAATGCAGTGTCACGACGTCGCCCGTTTTGAGAGGATGGCCGGCTTTGGCGCGTTTGCCGTTGACGGTGACATGGCCTTCTTCAATGGCGTATTTGATTTGCGAGCGGGACAGGGCGGAAACGCAGGCGGTCAGATAAACATCCAGACGCGCACCTGCGAGCGTTTCATCGACCGTGAAAACCAGGTCCTGGGCTTGCCGGGCATCATCGTTCACGGAACTATCCTTTTTTTCATGAGCCTGCGGCAAACGCGAGGCCGTCAGCAATGAATTTGAATTCTTCTTCGGCGACGGTTCGCAAGTCGATCAGAATCTCATGTTCATTGACGCGGGCAATGACGGGAACCGGAGCGCCGCGAAGTTTTGCCTCCAGTCGAGATGGTGTTTTCGTTGCGGACTTGACCGCCAGCACGACAGAGGGAATCTCCTGCGTGGGCAGTGAGCCGCCGCCGGCCGCCGAGTGATCGTCCCGAAGCTCGTAGTGGAGAGTCGGAATGTCCGCGCGTTTGAGTTTGCCTAAAAGTTTTCTCGCTCTTTTTTTGACATCGGCCGGAGGCTCGGTCAGGGCCCTCAGAGCCCGGAGGTTTTGCAAAGCGCCCTCGTCCGTCAGGTAATTCATCAACGTCGCCTCAAGCGCCGCCAGCGTAAACTTGTCGATGCGCAGCGCGCGGTTGAGCGGGTTTTTCTTGATCCGGGCTATGACGTCTTTTCGCCCGACGATCAGGCCCGCCTGGGGACCGCCTAAAAGCTTATCTCCGCTGAACGTGACGACATCCACGCCCGTTTCCAGCACCTCGCGCACCGTCGGTTCATGCTGCAGGCCGTAAGGTGACAAATCGACCAGACAGCCGCTGCCCAGATCGTCGAAAACAGGAACGCCCGCGTGTTTGCCCAACGCAACCAGCGACAGGAGATCCACCTCTTCGGTAAACCCCACAATCCGGTAATTGCTGGTGTGCACTTTAAGGATCACGCCGGTTTCAGGACCCATGGCCTTTTCATAATCGGAAAGCCGCGTGCGATTGGTTGTGCCCACTTCCCGCAAAACCGTGTTGCTTTTGGACATGACCTCCGGAATGCGAAATTCTCCACCGATTTCGATAAGCTCGCCGCGGGAGACGATCGCTTCTTTCCGGTCGGCCAGGGTGTTGAGAACGAGCAAAACCGCTGCCGCGTTGTTGTTCACAATCAGGGCATCTTCCGCGCCTGTCAGCCTGCACAGCAGGCCGCTGACATGATCGTAGCGCAAACCGCGCTCTCCTTTTTCGAGATTGAACTCGAGATTGGAGTAGCCGCGTCCGACATCCGCGATCCGCTCCACCGCCTCGGAACATAAAGGAGCCCGGCCAAGGTTGGTATGCAGAATCACGCCTGTCGCGTTAACGATCCGCCTCAAACGGTATCGGTGTAAATCCTCAATGGCCGCCTCGACGGATCCGACGACGGCTGCATGCTCAACAGAAATGCGGGAAAGTTCTTTGTCGTTTGCGGCAAGAATAGTCTCCCGCATCTTCTGGACGGCGTCCCGGCAGACATCACGAACAATATCGTGCGACGCTTTTGCGCGGATGTTCTTTTTTTCCAGAAACCCGATGAGTTCATCGATCTTCGGCAGATGCTGAAGCATCGTTTTTTTTCGGTCATCCATTTTTAAACTCCGTTTTCTCCTGAAATCAGACCAGCCCCGCCTGTTTGCGGCAGTAGTCGCGAAAGTTGTTCACCGCGACGAAAAACTCCCGCATCATGATCACCCAAAGATACCGGCCGCTTTCGGTCAGACGGAGCTCGGGCGAAAAGTAGCGGAATGAGCCGGCCATCGTAAAGGCGATCATTTCCTTCCAGAGGGTTTTCAGAAATTTCCCGTCGTATTTTTTTTCCAATTCGTCCACGTTGAGTTTCATACTGAAAAATTTCATTAAAAAATCGTAACGCATGCGATCCGGCAGATCGAACTTGCGCGCGGCGGCCAGCGGCAGATTGCCCTGTTCGAGATTGGAAATATACTGTTCGATGTCAAACGTGTTGGCATAGCATACGCCGTTTAAAAAACCGATGGCGCCGCTGCCCAAACCCGCGTATTCCTCGTAATCGACCACATATTCGTCGATCATCGCCGAGGCTCTTTTTTTGCGGGAAAAACACCAGGCGGATGAGGCGTCGTAAGATTTCTCCAGCCGTCGGAGGATCAGCTTGAAGAGGGCCTTTTCACGGCCGAAATCAACGCTTCCCATCGTCTCTTTCATCAGCTGCTGAGTCAGCGTCGAAACCATTAAAGGATAAAAGGTGACCTGATCGATGTCGAGCTTAAGCAACAGGGCCAGATCGTCTTCGAGCATCTGATTCGTCTGGCCGGGGAAATTGAAAATCATATCCGCGTTGAGCGTGTCAAAGGCGCCTCTTGTTTCGGCAAGCCTTTCGGCAATTTCAACGCCTGAGCCGTATTTGTCGTAGCGCGCGATGACTTTGAGCAGGTCGTCATTAAAGGTCTGAACGCCGACGGACAGGCGATTGACCCGGGCCTTGCGGAGGGTCGAAACGTTTTGCGGCGTGAGGTGATTGGGATTCGTTTCCACCGAGATCGACTGGATGTTGAACATCGACGAGGCCAGATCCAGAAGTTGCGCAAGCTCTTCCATCATAATTGTCGGCGTCCCGCCACCCGCGTAAATGCCGGAAAACGTGTAACCTCTGTCCCGATAGAGCGATAATTCGCGTCGCAGGGCGGCAAAGTAGCGCTTTGCCAGCGGCGCATCGAAGCGGATGCGGTGGAAAGAACAGTAGGGGCAAAGTTCTTCGCAAAATGGAATGTGGATGTATAAAAGGCGGGCGACATCCGGCTTGCAGGGGGTCAGATCCGGCACGATGCCGTCTTCAAAGGCAAGCGCACGGGCGAACTCACGACGGGCGGTTTTGGTAACAATTTGACTTATCACGGTTTTATCTTCACCTGGATAAATTTATGTATTGGAGAAAAGCTTTAGCAAACAATCGGCCTGCTTGGCAAGTTGTGATTGCTTGAAATGCAAGACAATCGGTGTTATATGCCTCAAAAATGGATAAAAGAAGGAATCCGGTAAATAACGATATGGCGCCCAAAAGAGTATTAACCCTTTGGAATGACGAAGGACTCAACGATCAGGACATTCCTGTTCTGCGGAAAAAATCGACTGAAGTGGCCGTCCCGTTCGACAAAGACGCCCGAGAGCAGATTCAATCCCTGATCGATTCTTTTTTGTGCCGTGACGATGCATCCGGGTTGGCTGCCCCACAGATCGGTATCAATCGACGGGTTATCATTTTCCGGAACAAAACAACTGATTCGGACAAGCCTCTAACGATGGCCGACTGTGACGTCCTGATCAACCCCCGCATTACTCAGACACGCGGAGAAAAAGTTGCGGCGGCCGAAGGTTGCCTGTCGTGTCCCGACGTGCAGATCGAAGTCAACCGGTTTCCGGAAATCAAGGTCCGCGCCGTCAATGAAAAAGGAGAAAAAATCTCCAAACGCTATCTTGATTACACGGCTCGTGTCGTGCAGCATGAAATCGATCACCTCGACGGAACCCTAATCGTCGACTACGAAGGGAATCTGTATTATCCAAAGAACAAACAGGCCCTGATCGACAAAATATTTAAAGAAAGCTAGCCTCTGGGCGTTGCACCGTTTCATCCCCTGTCCGGCGCGGCAGGGACAGTCGTCGCATCATTTTCGATTTTTAATAAGGTTTGTTCATTTTCCATTTCCATGGGCAGGCCCTGATATTGCCCGAACATTGCGTAAACCGAGTCGAGGCAGGAAGAAGGCCATGAAAAAAACACCTCTTTATGAAAAACACACAGCTCTGGGCGCCCGAATCATCGATTTCGGCGGTTGGGCCATGCCGGTTCAATACACCAGCCTCGTGGATGAACATCAAACCACCCGAAACGCCGCAACACTTTTCGACATTTGCCACATGGGAGAAATTCGGGTTTCAGGGCCGCAGGCGTTCGATCTGCTGCAATACGCGCTGACACGCGACCTGGCCGGTCAGAAAGTCGGGCAGGTGAAACTCTCGGCAATGCTCACCGATGAGGGCGGCATTATTGACGATCTGACCGTTTATAAAATGGATGACGACACGTTTATGCTGGTCACCAACGCAACACCGCTCACGGCGGATTTAAAACGCATCATGGAAATTCATCAGGATACAGGCTTTGACTGCCACATCGAAGATCTCAGCAGCCGGACCGGCAAGCTCGATTTGCAGGGACCGGCGGCCTGCGCGATTCTGCAACCGCTCACGGAGGCGGATCTGGAAACCATCCGCTTTTACGCCTTTTGTGAAACAAAAGTTGCGGAGATTCCGGCAATCGTCTCACGCAGCGGTTACACCGGTGAGGACGGTTTTGAGATCTACGCGGACGCCGACCGGATCGGACGGATTTGGGACATTTTGATCGATCGGGGCGCCGCTTACGGTCTCAAGCCGGCGGGCCTGGGCGCGCGCGACACCCTGCGCCTGGAGGCGGGCATGCTGCTAAACGGTCAGGACATCACGCCAGGCGTCACCCCCCTGGAAGTTCCCTATGCCTGGCTTGTCGCCTGGGACAAAGATTTTATCGGAAAGCAGGCGCTGCTGGATCGCAAAAGCATGGGCATTGATAGGAAACTCGTCGGATTCGAAATGACCGGTCGCGGCATCGCGCGGCATGGCTATAGCGTATCTTGCAACGGGCAGGATGCAGGCGTCGTCACATCCGGCACGTTTTCGCCGACCCTGCAAAAGGCGATCGGGTTGGCATTTTTAAACACCGCTTGCGCCGAGACGGACACCCTTATCACCGTCCGCGTCCGGGAAACAAACGTCCCGGCCCGGGTTGTTCCGCTTCCTTTCTACAAACGAAAAAAATAAATTTATCCGAAAAAAAGGAGATTTCATATGTCTAAACCCAACCCTACCGACCGGTTTTATTCCAAAGATCACGAATGGGTCAAAGACACAGGCGACAATACGGCCCGTGTCGGCATCACCGATTACGCGCAGGAAATGCTCACCGACATCGTCTTTGTGGAATTGCCGGCAATCGGCCGGACCGTTGCAAAAGGCGAAGCGATGGCGGTCGTCGAATCGGTGAAATCCGTCTCCGACGTCTACGCGCCGATCAGCGGTGAAATCCTTGAGGTCAACCAGGCTCTTGAAGAAACGCCGGAACTGATCAATACCGACGCCTTCGAGGCAGGCTGGATCGCAAAAATCCGGCCGGCCGATCCGGAAGAATGGAAATCGCTCTTAAGCGCCGCCGACTACAATGCGTTTTTAAACGAATCAAAACATTAACTGTTTAAGGAATATTCCATGGACTATTGCCCGCACACACCCGATGACATAGCCCGGATGCTCGTTCAGATCGGCGTCGGTCGAATTGAGGAACTGTTTGCCGATATTCCGGAAAAATTCCGTCTGAAGAAAATTCCCGACATGCCGCCCGCGCTTTCCGAACTCGAAACCGTCGCGCTTTTGAAATCCATCGGCAATCGAAATCGTCTGCCACGCCTGACGCTCACCGGCGCAGGAGCTTACGCCCACTATATTCCGGCCGTGGTCGGCCACCTGGTCGGCCGATCCGAATTCTACACGGCCTACACGCCCTATCAAGCGGAGATGAGCCAGGGCATTTTACAGGCCATCTACGAATACCAGACGATGATCGCGCGTCTGACCGGCATGGAGGTCGCCAACGCGTCCATGTATGACGGCGCCTCCGCTATGGCCGAAGCGGCTGTTTTATGCGTCAAGATGACGAACCGATCCAGAATTCTGATCGCCCGATCGGTGCATCCTGAGTACCGCCAGGTGGTTCAAACCTACGCGTGGGCCAATGCCTGTACTGTGGAGGAAATTCCCTTCGCTGCCAGTGGACAGATCGACCTGGATGCGCTTGCCGAACACCTCGACGACACGGTCGCGGCGGTGATGATCCAGACCCCGAATTTTTTCGGCTGCCTGGAAGATGTCGAGCCGATCGCCGCGGCTGCGCACGACCGGGGCGCCCTGCTGATTGCCGGATTTACCGACGGGACCTCGCTGGGCATTATTAAACCCGCCGGCGCCTGCGGGGCGGACTTTGTCGTCGGGGAAGGCCAGAGCTTCGGCAATCCGCCAAATTACGGAGGACCCTATCTCGGCATTTTCGCCGCGCGGGAAAAGTACTTACGGCGAATCCCCGGACGGCTGGCAGGGGCGACCGTTGACAAAAAAGGCCGGCGCGGTTTTGTGCTGACGCTGCAAACCCGCGAACAGCACATTCGGCGTGAGAAAGCCACCTCCAACATCTGCTCCAACGAGGCGCTTTGCGCGCTGGCTGCGGGCATCTATCTGGCCGCGCTGGGAAAGAATCTTCGCCAACTGGCGCTGATCAACATTTACAAGGCTCAGTACCTCAAAGCAAAGCTTTTACAACTTCCGGGCTGGAAGCCGGTGTTTGAAGCGCCGGAATATAATGAGTTTGTGGTCACATGCCCCGACGCCCAGTCGGTCAACGAAAAACTTCTCAACGAAGGCATTATCGGCGGCTATGAACCCGCGACGGATTATCCCGAACTGGAGAGTTCATTGCTTATATGCGCAACGGAAATGGTTCTGAAAGAGGACATGGATCACATCATCCGGATTCTGAAATAGGGAGGCAGCATGGAACTCATTTTTGAAATCAGCAGACCCGGCCGGACGGCGGTTGATGTCGGCCGCAGCGACGTACCGGAAATCGCCCTCGACTCTCTTTTCGATCGGAAATATGTGCGAGACGATATTGATCTGCCCGAGGTGTCCGAAATCGATCTCGTCCGCCACTATACAAAACTGTCGCGGCGCAATTTCGGTGTGGACCTGGGTTTCTATCCTCTGGGCTCCTGCACCATGAAATACAACCCCAAAGTCAACGAATCCATCGCGGCTTTGCCGGAGTTTACTTCACTGCATCCCTACGCGCCGGACGCCTTCGCTCAGGGCAACCTGCAGCTTTTGCACACCCTGCAGCGTCTTTTGAGCAACATTTTCGGCATGGCGGATTTTACATTGCAGCCGGCCGCCGGCGCCCACGGGGAACTCACCGGCGTGATGATGATTAAAAAGTATTTTCAGCTCAAAGGCGAAACGCGGCACAAAATTCTGATCCCGGACACAGCGCACGGAACGAACCCCGCCTCCGGCGCGTTGTGCGGTTTTGAGACAGTCACTCTTCGCTCCAATGCGGAAGGGGGCGTCGATCTGGATCATCTTGAAGAATTGATGACCGAAGATGTCGCGGCGCTGATGCTGACCAACCCCAACACACTGGGCCTTTTCGAACGCAACATCGAAAAGGTGGCAACCCTCGTGCATGACAAGGGCGGCCTGCTGTATGGCGACGGAGCCAACGCCAACGCCTTTTTAGGAAAAACCCGCCCCGGAGATATGGGGTTTGACGTCATCCAGCTTAATTTGCACAAAACCTTTTCCACACCCCACGGAGGCGGCGGCCCAGGCAGCGGACCGGTAGGCGTGAGCGCCAAACTAGTTGATTTTTTGCCCTTGCCCCGGATTCTCCGCAAGGGACAGGAATTTCACTGGTCGGAAAACTTCCCTCATTCCATCGGGCGTGTCCGCGCCTTCTACGGAAATTTCAACGTCATCGTCAAAGCCTACGCCTATATCCGGTCTCTGGGCGCCGAAGGCCTGACCAAGGCGTCGGAAATGGCGGTGCTAAACGCTAACTATATCAAGACCCGGCTTACATCCCACTATGATCTCCCCTACGACCGAGTCTGCATGCACGAATGCGTTTTTTCCGGAAAAAGGCAGGTTGCCGAAAGCGGTGTGCATACCACCGACATCGCCAAGCGTCTGATCGATTTCGGCTACCATCCGCCGACGATTTATTTTCCCTTAATCGTCCCGGAAGCCATCATGATCGAACCGACCGAAACGGAAAACAAAGAAACGCTCGACAGGTTCTGCAACGTCATGATCGCGATCGCGCGTGAAGCGAAGGAAGAGCCGCAAAAGTTGCGCGACGCCCCGCGAACCACCCCTGTAGCCAGACTCGACGAAGTTGGAGCCGCGCGGAAACCGGATGTAGCCTGGAAGAAAAGCTAGAATGGACCAAACGAGCAAATCCGTCTACCTGCGCAAGCCGTCGTGGCTGAAAGTTCCGCCGCCTTATGCCCGGTCCGGCCACGGCGTTCGCTCGACACTCGCCGGGCTCGGCCTTCACACGGTCTGTCGGGAAGCCGCCTGCCCCAACATCGCCGAATGCTTTGAAAGCGGCACCGCCACCTTCTTAATCCTCGGCACACGCTGCACGCGCGATTGCCGTTACTGCAACATCGGACACGGCCTGCCCCTTCCTCCGGACGAAAGCGAAGCGGCCCGTTTGGTCGAGGCCGTATCAAAGATGCAACTTCACTACGTCGTCATCACCTCCGTCACGCGCGATGACCTGCCCGATGGCGGGGCGCGCCTCTTTGGCGAATGCATCCGGCTTCTGCGCGCAAAACAGCCGGACTGCAAAGTGGAAGTCCTGATCCCTGATTTCGGAGGAAACGCCGAGGCCCTTAAGACGGTGACGCAAGCAGAGCCGGACGTCGTCAATCACAACATGGAAGTCGTCGAAGCTCTTTATCCGCAACTGCGACCGGAGGGAAACTACCGCCGGTCCCTGGATCTTTTGCGACGTGTGTCCGATTTTTCCATTGTGTCCAAAAGCGGTTTCATGCTGGGCTTCGGGGAAACACACGACGATATTCTGCGCCTGATGGATGACCTTGCATCCGTGTCCTGCGCGCGCCTCACCATCGGTCAGTATCAGCAGCCTTCGCGCCGTCACTGGCCGGTGATGAAATACTATCCGCCGGACGAATTTGCCGCGCTCAAGGAAATCGCCCTGGCCCGGGGCTTTCAGCATGTGGAATCCGGGCCATTGGTTCGCAGCTCCTACCACGCGGCCGCAATGTAATGAACCAGATGAACATCCATAGACTCAAGAGGAATTAAATGACACACGCTTACGATTTGATCGTTATCGGCGGAGGACCTGCGGGACTTTCGGCGGCAAGACTGGCCGCAACCAAAGGAAAGAGAACACTCATCATCGAAAAAGAAGGCTGGGGCGGAACCTGCACGCACCGGGGCTGCATTCCCACCAAGGCGATGCTGGCGTGCAGCAAGCATTATGCCGACTTGAAAAAACTCAAAAGGCTGGGCATCCGGACAGGAGAGGCGACCCTCGACTTTAGCGCCGTTAAAAAACACCAGCAGCAGATTGTGCGCGTCGCGGCGCTCGGGGCGGAAAAAACACTTGCCGACACGGGCGTCGAAATCCTGCAAGGCGAAGGCGAAATCCTTTCCGCTTCCGAGGTTCGCTATACGGATGCAGGCGGCGCGGCACAAACGCTGAAAACAAGTCATATTCTCATCGCCTGGGGTTCGGTTCCCCAGATGCTTGCCGGCATTACGCTGTCCGATTGCGTGATGACTTCAGACGGCATTCTTGGAATCGATGCTGTTCCCGAAAGCATTCTTATTGTCGGAGCAAGCTTTATCGGTGTCGAATTCGCGACGCTTTTTGCCGAACTCGGCGCGAAGGTCACGCTCGTCGAACTGCTCGACCGGATATTAACCCTGGAAGATGATGAAGCGGCGGCGCTCATTCATCAGGAACTCGTTCGACTGGGCGTTACCATCCACACCTCAACGAAACTCCTAAAACTCGGCGAAACGGAAAAAGGCGTCACGCTGAGGGCTGAAAAATGCGGTGAGCCCTTGGCGGTGTCGGCCGACCGAGTCCTTCTGTGCACCGGCCGCAAACCGCTTTTGCACCATGCCCAGCTCGAAGCGGCAGGCGTTCGTTACACCGGCGCGGGCATTTCGGTGGACGAGCGGATGATGACCAACGTGCCAGGCATTTACGCAGCAGGCGATGTCACCGGCGGGATGATGCTTGCGCACCGGGCAGACGCCCAGGCCCGCGCGGCCGTGGAAAGCATGATCGGCGTCAGCGATGCTTCCTACAATGAAAAAGACGTTCCCTCCGTGGTCTACTGTCATCCACAGATCGCCCGGGTCGGCTACACGCAGGCGCGGGCGGCGGCGGAAAATCTCGACATTCAAGTTGTCCGGTCGCCCTTTGGCGCCAATATCATGGCCCGGGCCGAACTGGCCGGACAGGGGTTTGCCAAAGCCCTTTTCCACCATGAGCGGATCATCGGAGCGACCATCGCAGGCGAGCAGGCCGCCGAACTGATCTCCCCTCTGGCGCTTGCCATATCCTGCGGGCTTACCAAAAAGCAGCTTCGCGGGTGGGTTATCGCCCACCCGACGCTGGGCGAAGTGCTGGCGCCGTTCACTCAAGATTAACGTTTCATCGCCCGAACCGCAAACAGGAGACTCCCATGAAAGTGATTCATTACAAGGATATTCCGGCAAAACACATCGACAACGACTCCGCCCGGGGCGTGGCCGCCCGTTTGGCCATCGGCTCGGAAGACGGAGCCAAAAACTTCGTCCTGCGCGTGTTTGAACTCGCACCGGAAGGATTTACGCCCCGCCATGCGCACGACTGGGAGCATGAAATTTTTTTCCATTCAGGAAAAGGCGAGGCTCTGGGCGACAAAACGTGGCATCCGGTGCAGCCCGGAAGCGTTTTTTTCGCACCGGGCGGGATGGAACACCAGATCCGCAACACGGGCGCTGAACCGCTGGTTTTTATCTGCCTGATCCCGGCCGGTCCGCCGGAATTATAACCGTCTTCCCCGGGTTTCGAAGGCTTTGGGAAAACCGATCGAATATTTTCTCGAAATATGATCTTGACGTGATACCATGCCATGACTACGTTACAAGCCAACAAACGGTTGCAAACGATTTGAAAATGTGCTCAAGGTAGACCAACAATTCAACTCTTTCAGGAGGCTTAAAAAACATGCAGGTATTCACAGCAAACGATATAGTCGAAGTCGCCGTTCGCATTGAAGAAAACGGAATCACCTTTTACAATTTCGCCGAAAAACTCGCCAAAACGGAAGATGCCAAAAAGCTCTTTATCATGTTGGCCGCCGCGGAAGCCGCTCACAAACGGACCTTTGAAAAGCTTCTGGCCGACATTGAAACCTATGCCCCGCCGGAGAGATACACCGGCGAATACAGCGACTATCTTCGCAACTATGTGGATAACAACCTGATTTTCACCAAAGAGGTCATGGACAAGCAGCTGGCGAAGGTCACCGACACGGTCGGCGCCCTGGAATTCGCCATGCAGCGCGAACTGGATTCCATTTTGTATTATCACGAAGTAAAAAACCTGGTGCCGCAGGCCCAGCACGAAACGATCGAAAAGATCATCAACGAAGAAAGAAAACACTACGCGATGCTTCTGGACATGAAAAAGAAGCACGCCTGCTGAGTTCAAACCAACCCAAAGCGTAAAAAGCCGCCCCTTAAGGCGGCTTTTTAATTTAGCCGTAATTCGTCAAGAGTTCAAAATCCGTTCGAGGGACATGGATCATGATCCGCTCCTGTTTTCGGATTTCACTTATTGCTGAACATCAAATATTATTCGGATTTATCGACGACTGCCGCTGAAGGCGCGTTTTTCTTGACGGACTCAATGCCGTTGTCGCGCGAAGCTTCAGACTCATAAGACTGGCTTGTGCCAATCACCTGATTATTGCCGGCCTTCAAATTAAACGCAAACTTTCCTCCTGCCGTTGCTTTTCTTTCGTAACGCTTATCCTCAGGCGCATTTTTCTTGACGGACTCGATACCGTTATTGCATCCGGATTTGTCTTTGTACCCTTCGCTGGCAAGAATGGTCTGCCCGTTTGACGCCTTTAACCGAAAACGAAACTCTCCCGCCTTGTCTTTGTAAATCTCAAATGTTCCCGCCATGCCAAACCTCCTTATTCTTGTGGTTAAAAGTTAATGGAAAATAACCACCCGAAGAGAAACGATCGGATGCCCGTTCTGGTTCGTTTTTACATACGCCCAAATCAGACAAGAGTCCAGCTTTGGTTGATAGCGGAAGCATTAAGCAGCTTCCAGGCTTGAAACATCTCGGAGATCGCTGATGCCAGCCTGAAATTTGACGATGAATTTCTTTTTACCGACGTAGCATGAATATTGATTAACCGGCGGGAAATAAATGGCCGGATGGCTTTTTTAGGGGTTCGGATAGGACGAAAACTCTCCGTAAATCGGACGAGCGCAAAAGCGGCAGCGCAAAAGGCGCGTCGAACTCGGAGGACGCAAGCCGGATCATAACGACTTGAGCCTGGTTAGGACCTTTTGAAATCTTTCCTCCGGGATCGGCTCGTAATCGCGCGCCACGCGTCGGCCGGTGTCATCATAGATCTCCGTCAGATGATCGATATTGCTTACGGCGATCAAATAATTTTTTTTGGGCAGATAGACAACCCTGGAGCAGGTCATCCGGTATTCGTATCGGGGGTCGTCGCATTGCGCGTGAATGAAATCTTTTTTCAGCAACTCATCCATCATTAAAGCGACCGCCACGGGCATCCCTTCAGAAGGATAGCGCGTCAGCTCGATCGGCACGCCGTCAACGTTCAGGATAAAACCCACCTCTTCAGGGGGCATTTTATCGACAGCCTCTTTAGCCGCCGAGGGTCCGCCGAAGGCGACCTGATAGGTCTCTTTTTGAATCGTCTTCGACGCGATGACTTTTGTCAGAATCAGGAAGATAAACGAACTGTGGCTGGCGAAGTATTCCCGTTTAGTGGTCAGATCTTCTCCCAGAACCGGCTGCACGTCCATGCCGGTTTTCTGCAATTTGCGTATCATGTCTTCATTGGACAGGTTTCGTAAAACCGCCGCGCAGGCAACGATCATGAAAACCGCGATCACGCTTAAAACCTTATACCGCCTTAAAAATGTCATGCCCGGATTCCTCCTTTGCAATAGTCGCTTGCCGACGACAATGCCGCCGCATGCCTGTCTTCATCATTCAGCCGTGACCTGCTCAACGTCGTTAAGCGAAGCTTCGTAGCTGATGCGCCCCCCGTATTTGAATTCCGTAATGAAAACCTGATTTCCCCGAATATCCGTGATGACGGCGTTTTCATGAACGGCGCCGTCTTTCATCTCTATGCAAACCGTTTTGCCGATGTAGTTTTTCAATTGCTTGTTGCCGATCTTTTTGACGGCTTTCTTTTTCGGCGTTTCATCGTCGCGAGTAAAACCGGCGTTGGAGGATGATGCGTTGTCGGGTTGCGCCGTTTTGCCGAGGATGATCGCGGGGCATGAGCAGGGCCCCTTGACGCCCTTCTCGATGCACTGAGCGTCGTCGATAACCAACTCATACACTGTTTCCGATACCTTTTCCGAGTGCATGATGAAATGCATTTCGATGCGGTTGGTCAGAAACACTTTGGCGCCCGTTGTGACCTTGTCTTTACCCAGCAGCGCACTCTCCGTGCTGTCGAGAATTCTCTCGTCGCGGTAGCATTGTTTTGCCAGGCTCCTGGCGTAGTTCTTCATTTTCTGGGCCCAGGCGGGCTCGGCGGCCAAAGCCATGACCAGCATCAGTAAAAAAAGGGTCCATGCCGGATTCCATCCCGGCCTGCGGCGCTTTGTCGAAATGGTTGCATCCATAGTCATCCTTTGCCGAAATGGCGGCGTCGAAAGCCGCCTGGTTTTGCAGGAGCGAAAAACGCATGCGCCTTGCGGCAGGCGTTTCTTGGTCCTGTTGGGGGCATGTTCATCCCGAGCGCGCTTTTCATCAAAACCGGCTCAAGCTGATCGATGCGATGCCCGTTCCGTTTCTTTGTAATTTATTGAACGGTTCGTATTCTAAAGCGAAAAAACGATTTGATCAAGACAAAGTACGCGCGATCCGGCCGGATTGCAAAATGCCGCGCGCAAGCCATTAAGGCTCTTTCCGGATCGTGCCGCCCGCCCGATCCATGGCGGCTTTTTCAAATGATGACTGGAAACCCGGCGAAAAATTCATATACTGCGGAATCGGATACCGCAGGCCCGCGGCATGCGTCTTTTCCAGCCCTTCCATCAGAAGGTCGAGCTTGTCTTTGGGGCAGGAAAACAGAACTTCGTGATCCTGGGCGCCGCCCCAGATCCGGTCGCCGTTGCCCAGCGTCACATACTGCGGCTTTCCGGTTTGAAGAGTTTTGGTTACGCCCTCATGACAGGACCCGACTCTGCCTGCCGCGCCGAATTCCAGGACGCCGCCTTCCATATACAGGTAGCCCTGAATAAACCGCATCGCCTGCGCCGGCAAACAATATATCAAGACCGTGTCCGGCACGACTTTGGTCCGGCTCAAAGGGCTGATAATCAGCCCGGCGAAGCTGAAATCCGGACCGTGAAGATGCTTCCGGAAGGCCTGGTTGGTTTCAGCGTCTTTGGCATATAATCCGACACAAAATTCGTCGGCCCACCGTTTGTCTTCTTCAGAAGGGATGTCCCATCCGTACACCTCGCGCGCCGGCTTGCAGTTGATATCCGCCGGCGTGACGGCAAGGGTCCAGCCGTATGAACGAGCCATCTTGAAATTCTGGCAGACAAAATTCTGAACCCCCATATCCTTTAAAGGGCGTTTATATTCGGGCTTGATTTCCGCTTCCGATGAAATCAGTTTCACCGCCAGAGGAAAAGTCGCCGGGCGGATCAGGGCGTCGATCCGCCTGCCGTAATGTTGATACCGCTCCAATTCAGTTGTCATCAATGCCTCTCTTTCAAGTCGGCCGGGCGTATGCCCGAAGCCGGAGCAAGCTGCTTCGCGCCCCGGCATGTCCTTTTTTGTCGTGTCCACGATGGTCTAACACACGAAAACAATAAAACCCTTCCGCCTCAAGGCAAACCGGATAACTGCATGATCACGGTCGGCACCCCCGCCGGATTGATTCCGCCGGCTGTCTCATCGACAAAGCCGCAATCGAGGTATAGCTTTCTTGCGGATTGACCCGCGGCGACTGTCGCCGCGAAGGTTTCAACGAGGATTTTTTCCCGGCGGTGAAGGTGGTCAATGGCAAATAAGAGCAATTGCCGGCCATAGCCTTTCCGGCGGTCTTTTTCCGAAACGGCAAACCACAGGATTTCGTTGGATGCTTTGGAAACAACGATGCCGCCTTTTAAGATAGTCTGTTTTTCACCGGGCAACGGGCGTATGCAAAAAGCCTCTCGATTTGAAATCGCGCTTTTTAAAGCGTCGCGAAACGGCGCTTCATCCGCCATCGGGCCGAACAGCGGCTCGACCTGCCGGGCCAGCGCGATCCACGCCTCAAAATCGTCCAATGTCGAATAGATGATGTTCATTGTCTGTTTACCTAAACGCATAATAAACCGGCGTAGCGTTGCGGCGCCGCGCGTTTTGAGCTGTTAACTTTTTGATGTCCATTTTAAATACTCGTTGGCTTTGTCATGAAATTGCTTTACATGCTTTTCAATTTTCTTAGAGTCGCACAATTGGCACATCCAGGGTTTGCCTTTGCCCGTGGGTAGAACCATTTTGCGCCGACCACATTTCTTACAGGCGAGAAAATCATAAACATCTGAGACCGGTTCAAACAGGTCGCACTCGACATCGGGCCTTGCTCCTGCAAGCGCGGCGACATCTTCCATCTCGTATTTATTGCTCAGAAACAGATATTTGAGCTTTCTAAGCCGGGCAAGAGGCAAAAGACCGTCTTGATCCACCACCACTGTTTGAAGAGATAACCAGTAAAGTTGCTGCAAGGCAATCAGCGGCTGAAGCGTTTTGAGTTTCAAGTATTTGATGCTGTTTGCATCGCCTGAAATCGACAAGCCCTTCAGGGTGGTTAATTTTTGAGTAAAAGTCAGATCAGAACAAGCCCTGATATTTTCCAGCTCCAGCCAGTCCAGGTTGGGCAACTGATGGAGCGGTTCAAGAGGGGCTAAAGAGGGGGAACTGCCTATATGAAGGTACCTAAGGGTTTTAGCCTTAGCAATATGATCTATGGATTTCATGCCGCTCCATTTTATATAGAGCCCTTTTATTGTTTTCATTTCGCATACGGCATCGAATAACTCTTGGGTCGCGCGCGACGAAAACCATACATATTCAACTTTATCAAGACGCGGTAAGACGTCGCACCATAACTTGACCAATTTCTTTTGCTCATCCGGCTTAAGGTCGGTCTGTGTGCAAACGATGTTGATTCGGTCGCCCCCGTCGTAGTCGGACGGATATCGTATTGACTTTGGCGGAAAATCTTTTGTCGGGCGGTGATACCAGAAACTTTGCTCCGGCCGCACATCCTCGCTTCTCAAATGTGTTTCCTGTTTCACCAGATCGAGAAAACCCTGCAGCGCCTCTTTTAAGGACTCGGCTTGAGCCTTTTCTCTATAGAGCGTGAATTCATCCTTGCTATCGGTCATGTCTGCTCGGTCTCATGGTTTAAATTAACGCCCCACTAAGCGGCGCCGGATGCGGCAATCGGCTGCATGAATCGCACATGCCTGTTTACAGCAAACTCAACAAAACCGGCCGGGTCTTGAATAAACTTGCTCGTTGCGAACCCTTGCCCGGTCAACGCGCGTCACCGCCGCATCAGCGCAAACACGCCCCAGCCCAGGTATTCACGCGTGTAGGCGGCATAGCGCACGGGTTCCGAAGTCAGTTGGGCGCGAACCTCTTTCGCCAGCTCGTCGGCGGGATTGGCTTCAAGCCAAAGGCGCATGGTGAGCCATTTGGCCGCCTCGTATCTGTCCCAGCCGTCTTGGTCCGCCAAAACCATTTCCACGACGTCGTAGCCCAGGGGGCCGAAAGACGCAAGAAGGTCCGGAAGCACAAGAAAGTCGGAGCTTGCGTGGGCAAGACAGCTCTTGGCCACATCCTCCGTCGGCGGCATCTGACGCCAGTAGGGCTCGCCGATGAGGATGATCCCTCGGGGTTTGAGGCTTTGCGCCAGCAGTTCGATCGTGCCTGCGACTCCGCCGCCGATCCACGTGGCGCCGATGCAGGCTGCCACATCGACCTTCTCGTCCGAGACGAAGCCTGCGGCATCGCCATGAATGAACGTGACTTGATCCGCCACACCGAGCTCTTCGGCGCGGCATTTCGCCTGCTCGGTGAACAACCGGCTCATGTCGATGCCGGTGCCGGTGATCCCGTAGTCGCGCGCCCAGGTGCACAGCATCTCGCCCGAACCGCTGCCTAAGTCAAGCGCTCGGGCTCCCCTTTTCAAACGCAGCGCCGAGCCGAGCGCGGCGAGCTTTCCGGGTGTGATCGGGTTGTGGATGCGGTGAGCGCTTTCGGTGATGTTGAAGATCCGTGGAATATCCAATGCAGAAAACTCCTTTCAGGTGTAAATCGTTTCGGCCGTTGCCCAACGTGTCTGGTGAATACCGCCGAAGAAATGATTCGGAGGAATTTTATCCCTCAGTTCCGTAAAAATCCATTCGGGTTTGAAAGGTTTTGAAATAACTGTTTTCATTTTGGGCCTGAAACAACCTTTCTCAAAGTGAACAGTTAATCGGCATTCGCCTTCATCTTATGACCCTGCTGACTCTGCGCGTAATGGATTTGCTGCTTCTTTCTTGCTTCATTTTAATACCAGGGTCAATAGCTTTGACCGATTTTTCGCGCGCCGCTGGCGCTTCGATCCGGTGACGGAACCTTTATTAGGGATTGGATTTCTCGTTATCAGTTCTTTCTAAAATTTGTTTCAGTCCTTTCATTTCCTCAATACAGTGCTTTTTCCAAGGCGCAATTCCCATAAATATCTGAGCATTCAGTTTCTCGAACCAGTGCTGAAACTGAATACCAATAGTTAGTCTTATTAAGCTATTACCATAATTATCTGTATCAAAATCATAATAGACATATGTATTGCTTTTACTATCAATCGTGGTCCAAGGCAATTTTATTCTTACCAGTGAAGGCTTTGATGAATAATGAATACGGGTATTTGGAATAATTTCATCAACGATGTATTCATGAACTATTGATTGGTTTCCTGCTTTTTCGGAGCATTCGATCTTCTCTCCAATAGACAGAGGATTACCGGAAGCAGTGCGAAAATAGTCGTGGCCATATGACAGTTCTTTGTAATACTTTGGTAATTCTCCTATGATAAAACGAAAACAATCTTGAACATCTGTCGTCGTTGAAATGGTTGATGAAAGAAAAACAGTATTCTTCGTTTTTGGTATCTCTCGCATACAAAACCCTCCAATTCTGTTTTCATCCCTAACGAAAAAACGTCCGCCGGCGCTGCGATCGGGTGGATTTTTTCAGGATGTTTTTCTGTTTAATAATGCTCTGTGTTCTAGGGCTTCAACGGTCCATATACCGGCTGTTACGAATACAACATCAATAATGATTCGTAAGAATAAATCCAAAACGGACATTTGCAAGTACACTAATACAAACAGATTATAAATTAGCCAGTAACTCCCGACGTGGTCGGGGGGACTATACAAGATATCCGATCCATTCCCCTAGCAGGTCGTTTTTACCGGAAATGATGCTCAATAGCAATTTCATGTTTTGTTCTCCAAAGATGAGCCGGACCCACTGACCAGGATTTTCTTGACTTGCAGAGTCATTCTCCCTATGCTTTCTCAAACTCTGATGGAGCATATCATGTTCCCCAAAGCGCGTCCCGAATCCGTCCTTTTTATTACGCTGGATTCCTGCCGTTATGATACGTTCATCGATGCGGATATCCCGAATCTGCGTAAGATCGGTCCGATTTACCGCGCGATGGCTCCCGGCAATTTTACTTTTTCCTCTCATGCGGCAATGTTTATGGGGTTTACGCCTGGAATAGCTGAAGCCGAAGCATCCTTTGTCAATCCCATGGTCGGAAAGATATTCAAGATGCTGGGCGGAGGATTTTCCGGTCCGGGGAAACACCGCTTTATTCTGGACGGCGAGAACATCGTCGACGGTTTCAAAAAAAGAGGCCACTATTGCCTGGGGACGGGAGCCCTGTTCTGGTTCGATCCGGCCCGTAAGACGGGCCGCGTACTGACCCGCGATTTCTCCGATTTCTTTTTTCCCGGAGATACCTATCATTTAGATAAGCAGTTGGACTGGCTTAGTCAGGCGCTTAAACATAATGATCGCCCGGTATTTCTTTTCCTGAATATCGGCGAGACCCACTTCCCTTACTATTTCAAGGGCGCCCCCTGGGACAGAAAAATAAATCCCTGCCAGCCGATGGCAGGGAAGGCCAACGACGCGTCGGAATCCCGGCGTCGTCAAAAAGCGTGCCTGGAATATGTAGATGCGAATTTGGCGGCCCTATTGGAGGCGTTCGCCGGGGGCAACACAATCGTTTGCGCGGATCACGGCGATTGCTGGGGTGAAGATCATCTTTGGGGGCACGGGATGCATCACGAGAAAGTGCTGGAAGTTCCCCTGATGATTCGTTTGACAGGCGATTGTGATTCGGAGCAGGCTTTTTTCCGTAAACTTCTTAGAAAGCTTCAACAGAATATGACCTGATTCAAGGCGCAGAGGAAGAAGCTTTTCGAATTCATGCAGATTGGCGGTTAACGACCCTTTGTTGACTGATTGAAAGTTGTTCAGCGGGAGCGTCGGCATGTGTACCCTATCTTGTCTCCGTTTTGGTGAGTCTCAACTGTCGCGCGACGAGGTCACAGGCAAGCGGGTCCTGGAAGTCGGCGCACTGAATGTCAATGGCTCGCTGCGGGAGCACATCACCCATCTTAAGCCTTTGAACTATCTGGGTGTGGATATCGTACCGGGCCCGGGGGTCGACGAGATCTGCGATATCAACCATTTATTGAATCGCTATGGAAAAGAAAGCTTTGACCTTGTGATTTGCACGGAAACCCTCGAACATGTGCGCGATTGGCGAAAAGCCGTCTCGAACTTAAAAAATATTCTAACACCGCACGGGGTGCTGCTTTTAACAACCCGGTCGAAAGAATTTGCCTACCATGGCTATCCGTTTGACTTCTGGCGTTATGGCGTGGACGATATGACGGTCATCTTCGGCGATCTGGCGATCGAAAGCAATGTCAAAGATCCTGCGGCGCCCGGCGTGTTTCTCAAGGCTCGCAAACCGATCCATTTTGTCGAGAAGAACATGGGGAATTATGACGTGTACTCCATTATCAGACATAAACATTGCAGGGACATCGGCAATTTTTCTATTCGTTTATTCAAGGTGAAGACTTTTGCGCGGGTATGTCTTTCGCGGATTTTGCCCAAGGCAGTGAAGTCCGCCGTTAAAAATGCGGTTGGAAGCGAGAGCTGAAGGTTTTTATGAATCCCCTTGTGACGTTGATGATCCCCACGTATAACCAGGCGCCCTATCTGCCTGATGCCATCCAAAGTGCGCTGAACCAGGATTATTCCAATCTGGAAATCGTCGTTGTCGACGACTGTTCAACGGATGAGACCTCCGACACGGTAAAAAAGTTTTTATCCGACGGGCGCCTGAGATATTACAAAAATGCGACAAATCTGGGCAAGACAGCCAATTACAGGCACGCTCTGTACGACATTGCCCGGGGGGACTGGGTTTTGAATTTGGATGGTGATGATTATCTGACGGACGATCATTATCTTTCCTTTGCGATGAAAGAGATCAGCCGTCATGATCGAGTCGTTCTCTTTACCGCCGGCGTAAAGCACCGAGGAGATGGTTTCTCCAAAAACCAGCGTCTCGTCCGCAGACAGCTATTGATGGACGGAGAAAAATTATTTTTTAACTGGCATCAATATAAAATTCCGCATTTGACAAGTTTGTATCATCGACCAACGGCTTGCCGTATCGGATTTTACGACGTCGATATATCAAGCGCCGACTGGGAATCTTTATTGCGTCTGGTTTGGCAGGGGAATGTCATCTTAAGCGACCGGATCGCCGGCGTATGGCGCAAGCACGATGAAAACCTGTCGCGGGCAATGGATTATTCTCAGTTTGCGGCCAATTTTGCTTTGATCGCGAGGCCTTCAGAGTATGCGGCGGGCAGAGGCCGGAATAAAGGACTGCTTGAAGCGTGGGAAAAAACCATGATCAACGCGATTATGAAGGGCCAATTTAATGAAGTATGGCGGGGTGTATTGCGCAAACACAGCTGGCCGGAGATGCTGCGTTTCATCTCTGCGGTCAGAAACGATCATCCGGAGTTCCTGGGCACCTGTTTCCAGCCCAAAAATACCATACACTTTTTTTTGTTCCTGTCCGCGACCGCGCTGAACACCGTGCGGCGGGGCCTTGAAAGGACGGCGGCATACATAAAGAAGAGTCTCCAAGGCTTCCTTGGGCGATGCATGCCGGGCCGCAAGGAAAGCCGGATGCCCGGAAGCGCAAAAGTGAAATGAAAATACTCATGCTGCATAGCCATTATTCGGACATCGGAGGGGCGGAAGTGATGGTGAATCATCAAATCGCCAAACTTCGGGAAAGAGGCCATGAAGTCTTTTATTTCGCTTTCGGCGAGAAGGGCATTGATGAGAAAAACCTTACCGTTATTCAAGAACCGCAATCCAGATTTCTTAGATATTTTCATCAATTTTTTATTCATCCGCGGGGGTATGCGAAACTCAAGGAAGTCATAAAAACTTTCAATCCCGACATTGTCCACCTTCATAACATTGATAAGCACTGCCTGACCTTTCTTTTACCCATTTCGCATCATAAAACGTTTCGCACCATCTATGATTTTGGCATCGTTTGCCCCTGCGGCTGGGGCGTTCATAAAGATGACCTGAAGGTATGCCGGCAGGGCATCGGCCTGAAGTGCATAAAGCATGGTTGTATTCACCCTCTTTTATACCCTCTTTACCGATATTTGTTTCAGATGAAACATCATATTCAAAAGAGGCGCGTGCATGGATATGCGACGGCAACAGAATTATTGAAAAAGTATATGCAGCAGCAGGGTTTCAAAAATATATCCGTTTTCCCGTATTTTCCCCCTGAACGGATCACGGTTTTAACAAGTTCCGTTCCAGCAAAAAAAATTCTTTTTCTCGGCCTTTTGGAAAAGCATAAGGGATGCGAATCGCTGATCCGGGCATTTTGCATCGCCGTTGGCGATATTCCCGATGCCACGCTGACCATTGTCGGTTCAGGATCCGAGGAAACCAAATTGAAATACTTAACCCGCTCTTTGAATGTAGACGGGAAAGTTCGCTTCGTCGGCAATGTGCCGCATCGGGAAATCAAGAAGTACTATTTGGAAACGTCCGTTGTCGTGGTGCCGTCTATCGGCATGGAGAATTCGCCGATCGTGGCTTATGAAGCTTTGTCTTTCGGAAAGCCGGTGATTGCGACCAATAGAGGAGGAAATCCTGAACTGATCCAGAACGGCTATAATGGTTTTCTGGTTGAGGCCGATGATTCAAAGCAGATCGCCGATGCCCTCGTCAAAATCCTGCATGACGACAATCGGGATCTTTACGGCAGGTTGGCGGCAAATGCTGTTGAGTCGTCGCGGCGGTATGATATCGACAAATTCGTTGATCATTTGGAAAAAGCGTATGGCGAGTTGTAAACAGATGACGGCTGAACTCTGCAGAGGCATCACAGAAAATCAATCCGTCCTGGTTACCGGGGGATCGGGGTTTATCGGCAGTCATTTGCTTTTCCATTTATTGGATATGGGCTTTCGTGTCCGTTGCTTCGACCGGGTGAAACCGCCGTGGCTTCAAGCCGGTATTGAATTTATTGAAGGGGATTTTACCGCATCGCAGAGTTTGGCCTCTGCGCTTAAGGGCGTCGATATTCTGATTCACCTGGTTTCCACGACCTTGCCCAAGACATCCCATGATGATCCACAATTTGATGTGATGTCCAATCTGGCAGGCACGATAGGCCTTCTGAATCTTGCTGTTCAAAGCCGCGTTAAGCGTCTGATTTTCATTTCTTCCTGCGCCGTGTACGGCAGACCGGCTGCCAATCCCGTTTTGGAATCCCACCCGACGAATCCGCTTTTTTCCTATGGAATCGTTAAATTGGCGATAGAAAAATATTTGCGCATGTACTACGACATCTACGGGTTGGAAAGTTGCGTTCTTCGTCTTTCCAATCTTTACGGTGAGCATCAGCGCGCTGATACAGGCCAGGGGGCAATAGCGATCTTTTGCCATAAAGCCTTAAAAGGAGAGCCGATAGAGATATGGGGAAGCGGCGCTGTGATTCGCGATTATCTTTATGTGAAGGATGCCGTAGATGCCATCACCAGAGCCGTTCTTTCGGATGAATCCGGTACGGAAATCAATATCGGATCAGGCAAAGGCGCCAGCTTGAATGAAGTTATCGAGACGATTGAGTCGTTGACAGGCGGGAAAATCGAGTGCCGACACCTGCCTTGCCGTCCATTCGATGTCGAAGAAATCCGCCTGGATATCGCCGAGGCGAAAAGACGACTGGGTTGGGAGCCGTCCACCGATTTGCGAGAGGGCATACAGAAAGTGATTGACTGGATGAAAACCGGCAAAAATATATGAGGCTTCATTCGTGATGCATAAACTTATAACCATTCCGGAAATTATTTACTACAAAGCCTTTGCGAAGATCAAAAGAATCGAAGGCTGTTTTTACAAACATAAAACCACAGATCAAACGAAACGCATCGTGCTGTATCTTGATTATCCCAAATTTATCCATTTAGGCGATACGTTGTGGTTCGAGCCGATTGCCGGGATGCTTGCCGCCCATGCGGATCTGTCCGTTTGCTGCAATCCGCAGATGGGATTTTATTTTCGACGACTGGGCTACACAGTAATCGACAAATCATCGGTCCGCACCGGGGACTTGCTTGTTGCCCGTACGGAGTTAGCCCATCCCCTAAGGGGTAAAGATGTGATTTGGATGAACTTTAACTTCAGCAGGATAACACGGCCTGTTATTAATAAGGTGTTAAACGATGTGTCCGCTTTCTTCGGCGTCCCCGCAGGGGAGGCGAAGCCCCGGGCCATAGAATTTAGCCCGGAAGAGCGCCGTCGCGTCGCGGAGAAATTTAACATTGATCCGGGGTCCCATTATGCCATTTTTAATAATTATATTCATTCTCACAAACTGGGAATGTCTCATCGCGACTGGCTTAAAACTGAATCCGCTTTGTTGAGGTTTGCCGCGAATTTTAAAAATGACCCGGGTGTCAAACTTCTTCACGCAGCGACAAAAGCCGATCAGGCAAAAGATACCCGTCACTATGATTTTGTCGATCTGGATTTACGGGGGCTTACAAGCATCGAGGAGTGCTTTGTTCTAGCGTCGCTGGATAACGTCGTGAAGTATGTCGGCTTTGATACCTTCTGGCTTCACCTATTTAATCTGTATAATAAAGCCAGCTATATTATGATCAGACCGGGTTTTTCCGAAGCCCTGAAAAGGCAGATAAAAAACTATGTGGCTGTTCCTTACGAGGCCGAAAGCGGCAAAGTGAATTTTATTAATGGAGCTGTAAACCCCGGTTGATCGCCATGACACACATTCCCCCCGGCATTGAGAACATTGAGAAGAGCGAGAGACGTAAGATGAGTCGTCTAACTTACGTGGCCAAAAAAATACAGTACATCGCCCAGCGTGCCTTGTTGAAAGAATCCGGTCAGTTCATCCATTGCCTGTCATTGAAGTCTCAGCCTTCCTGTCCGGAAAAAGTGGGGTTTTATCTGGATAATCCGACTTTTATCCATTTAGGGGATCAACTTTTTTTTGAGCCGGCTGTCAGGCTGCTTGCCGGGACATTCAAGACCTGCATCAGGCCCACGCCGGCAATGACGGAGTATTTTACCAACTGCGGCGCGCACGTTGTGAAAGATGATGAAATATTTAATTGCGACGTGATCATCACCCGCGATGAATTGCTGACCGACGTCATTCCCAAAGCGAAAGGCAAAGCCGATATTGTATCGATCAATACGTATTCAGATAACATGCAACACAGGATTTGCAAGGCCATCACACACGGCCTTGCTCATGTCTTTCAAATATCCATTCCTGATCATTTCCGTTTCACGCCCTGGATTCCTCTTGTTCCCATCCGAAAAGCAGTTGCCGATAAAGTGCTTTTGGCGCCTTATGTGGATTCCGGATGGTTTCGGGTCAGGCGTTATGACGTGGAGCAATTATCCCACCAGGCAAAAATATTTGCCAAAAAATCGGGTTTGTCTCTTTGCCTGGTTGGGGGAGCCTGCGACGCCGCTTGTGAAATTCCCGGCTGCATCGGATCCGAGTTCGAAGATTGGCGCGGACGATTCAATCCCTATCAGTTCACCCATATGCTGGCTTCCGGACATGTTGCCCGGGTCTTTACATTTGACACGTTCGTTTTTCATGCCGCCGTTGCTTCCGGGGTGCCGGCCACCATTAAAATCAGGCGGCGCTCGCCGAAAAAAAGACAGTTCATTACGGATCACTATTTGCCCGCAGATTTATGCGCCGGCCAGCAGATAGATTTTATATAATCGCGACGCGCCTCTTTCCTTCTCTTTTCCTTCCGCGGCCATTCTATTGATTGACTTACACTGCCCCCGGACGGACGAAGCCTTTTTCATCCACGATCAAGAGTTTCAGCTTGCGCAGTTGACTTAAATCCCGCTGTTTGGTTTTGTCGCCCAGTTTGGCATAAAGGGCTTCAAACCAGGGCGCGCAGCGCAGTTCGTCTATCCTGATGGGTTTGTGCCGTTCCATCAATTGCGCCACAATGGCATACTGGCGTAAATTGATTTCTTTTGCACCCCGCAGGCGCCTGAGGCGCGTTTCGAAGAGTAGCTCGCCCACCATGGCGTTGACCCGGTCATGGAGGCGGTTGATGGCGCTCAGCATGCCTTCCAGATGAAACAAAACAAAAGGCGTATTAGGATGGGGTTCTTTTTTCTCCGCCTGCTTGCGGCAAAGGTTGAAAAGGGTGAAGTACCGGTCGATATGCTCCAGATAATAGCGGGCCATGGCGAAAGGCGCATACCGGAAACCGGCGTGATGCAGCACCGTGGCTTCCAGCACGCGGCCAACCCGGCCGTTGCCGTCCCAGAAGGGATGAATCCGTTCAAAATAGTAATGCATCAGCGGCGCGCGAATCAGCGCCGGCACTCCGGTGTCCGCCAGTTCATTGTGCCAGGCCGTCAATCGATTCAGCAAAAGCCCGATATCGCCTTCGAACTGCGGCGGCTTGTAAGTCCCGCCGTGCGCCTTGTCGCCAACGCGTGTGACGATGTTTTTGGGATTGTTCCTTATTTGGCCTGGCCGGTTGTAAGGGTGGGAAATGCCGTCCGATACTGCCGCATGGATTTGTGTTATAAAATCGACGGACAGTCGCCAAGCGACATCCTGCGCCAAATTTTGCGCCAGATCATAGGCCTTCTTGATATTGACGACACGCCGCTGTTCCTGGGCTTCCACATCTTTGGGATCGGCATCGAGCGCGTCTTGCGTTTCTTCTTCCGAAAGCGTTCCCCCTTCGATGCTGTTGGTGCTGAAAATGCTGCTGGCCAGAACTTCCTGTTCCAGACGGCTTGCCACTTGAGAAAGGGGAGAACTTGAAAACCTGGCCTGCGCGTCGGCGAGACGCTGCAGGAGCATGACCGGGGCGGATGCATCCACGCCGATTGAAAAGATGAACGGACCAAACCGCGAGGTTTCCACTTGCGTTTCAAAGTTTCCGGTCCACATTTTTTCTTCGTAATTGTCCATTAGAATGTCCGACCTTAGTATTTAGTAAGATACTATAAATACTGTTTATTTACAAAAATGCAAGTAATATATGTTTTAAATAATGTCCGGCCTGAATTCCATCAGGGAATAAGAGATTTTTATGTCGTGCGCGAAGGCTCGATGAGAACCTTCAACCGGATCAGTTCATTGTTAGCATCGATCACGTTGAGCACCCAACCTTTGAATGCGATCTTGTCGGGTTTATTCATGGCGGACGAATAGCTCTTAACTTAACAATTCACGGGCGTGCTACTTTGGCCTGACCTGATGGGATCGGCACGAAATCAGATGTCGACGTGCAGCATATTTAGACGTCAACTTACATCGCAATAGGCAATAAATTGTAAGGAAAATATACAACTTTAAAAATTGCATACTTTCCCGATATCATTGAACACTTAAGACAACATACATAAAACCATTGTCGAGAATCTTTACACTTTCAAGATTATCGAGATTTCGCATCTATTTGGCTTAAATCCGTAAAGTATTAAAATAATATCCATTATTTAGAATTATTCCGGAGACAGCAAAATTTGGTATAGAAAATGCGCAGCTGCACTATAATACGATACGTTCTGCCTTGTTTACCGTGCCCCCAGTTCACCCTCTGAATTTTCGCATCATA
Source organism: uncultured Smithella sp. (assembly GCA_964443625.1). GTDB lineage: Bacteria > Desulfobacterota > Syntrophia > Syntrophales > Smithellaceae > UBA8904. Next base: position 59,023 of record CAYUDM010000014.1, read on the forward strand.
AAAAAAGGAGGATTTTATTCTATGGAAAAGATTCGTTTCAGAACAGGCGTGTTTGCAGGTCTCGTGGTTCTTACGCTAATGCTGTCATATATTCCATTAACAGCGGAGGCTGTCCAGATTCCCATGGATCAACAGATCAACTTGGGCTTCACGTATAATTCCCAGTCGCCAGGCGGCAACGCAATCTACCCCGCTTTTAATAGTGACACGATTACCTTTATCAGCGGCGATCCGGGATTTACCCGCCACAACCTGATTGATTATGGTGGTTGGTGGTACCAGTACGTGGACTTAAATCTTGCCGGGATTACTACCCCGGGCGACGGCCTTGATTTAAGCGGAAGCGGAACGACAATCTCATTTGACACCCGCTTCTATAACGATCCTCAAACGAATACAGCTCCATACGCTGACGCACCGGTTTTCCTGCGCATCTACACGTATGATACGGACGGAAACACCTACCTCGGATACAGAGACTATAGCATTGTTTATGCGGCGCAGGCGCCCTGGAACGACGAACCCTATCCCACATGGACGAACATAATGTTAGATGTAAACAGCAGCCCCTTCAGCGAAGGCGGTGAATTCGATATTACAAATATCAGTCGGGTTAGATTTTACGGAACGGACTGGACTGGTAATGGAGATGATTTTGTGGATTTCAGGAATCTGATCATTAATGACGGCACACCGGAGACGATCCCCGAACCGGTTACCATGATCCTTCTTGGCCTCGGTCTGGCTGGACTTGCCGGTGTTCGGCGGAAGATTCAGAAATAAACCCGGCTTCCATCAACGGGTTTTGCAAGCCATGGTTCTAACCATGAAAACACAAGGCAGCGCCAGAAATAGCGCTGCCTTTTTTGTGGCTGTATAAGCCATAGATTTTTCTTTTTTCTATATAATAACGAAAAGCTAAGCAGAAGCGGCAGTGCTGATTTCGGGGAATCTCTTTAACCGTCTTTGGGGTATCTTAAGACCCTGAACATTCATTCCTCAAAACGGCTTTTGGTATATTCGAATCGTCCGAAAAGCTGTTAAACGAACAATTCAAAGGCTGTCCCTCTCGGTCTATCTTGGTCTTTTGCCACCGGTTGTTGAGCGGTTCCGGATATTATTACAGTTGCGTCCGCCTGAGAAGCTGAGCGTTTACCGCCACGACCACCGTGCTTGCAGACATCAATACCGCCCCTACGGCCGGTGTGAGGAGGATACCCCACGCGGCCAGCGCGCCGGCGGCCAGGGGAATGGCAAAGATGTTGTATCCCGCCGCCCACCAGAGGTTCTGGAGCATCTTCCGATAGGTCGCGCGCGACAACTCGACGATCTTCGGAATGTCGCGGGGGTCGGACCGCACCAGCACGATGTGCCCGGCCTCCACGGCCACATCGGTACCTGCGCCGATCGCGATTCCTATATCGGCGGTGGCCAGGGCTGGGGCATCGTTTACGCCGTCACCCACCATCGCGACTTTCTTTCGCTGATCCTGCAGCTCGCGTACTTTGGCGGCCTTGTCTTCGGGCAGCACCTGCGCGAACACCGTGTCGATGCCGAGTTCAGCGGCGACGGCATCTGCGACTGCCTGTGCATCACCGGTGAGCATGGCCACTTTGATTCCCCGGGCATGCAACGCGCGGATTGCCTCGCGAGACTCCTTCCGGATGGCGTCGGCCACGGCGAAGACCGCCAGAGCCTTGCTGTCTCGGAGCAGATAAATGGCGGCCTGCCCGCGACCAGCGGCCGCCTCTGCGGCCTTGCGAATCGCATCCGACATCTGCGCGTTCTCCGCCTTGAGAAGCGCCGGACCACCCATGTGATATTCGACGCCCTCAACCGATGCAGCGACACCCTTTCCCGCCACAGCTCGGAAACCATCCGCTGGCGGCACAACAAGACTCCGCTCCAGCGCCGTCTTCACAATGCCGCGCGCGATCGGATGCTCGGACTCCGACTCCACTCCGGCCGCGATCCGTAGCATGTTCTCTTCGGGTTCCCCTTCGGCCACGGTCATCTCTACCACCCGGAATTCCCCCAACGTGAGCGTTCCGGTCTTGTCGAAGATCACGATATCCAAATTTTTGGCTTCTTCCAGTCCACGCCGATCCCGGACGAGAAGACCGTTTTGAGCGCCAAGGGTTGTGGAAATCGCCACGACCAGCGGCACGGCCAAGCCGAGGGCGTGTGGACAGGCGATCACCAGAACCGTCACCACACGAATAATGGAGAAGTCGATGGATGCGCCAATGAACTGCCAGATGACCAGCGTGAGCACACCGGCCACAATGGCGACTTGGGTTAAAATCCGGGCCGCACGGTCGGCCAGATGCTGCGCCCTGGATTTGGATGTTTGCGCGTCGGCCACCAGCCGCATGATTCCAGAGAGCTTAGTCTTTTCACCGGCGCCGGTAACCTCAATGCGTAGCGAGCCCTCGCCGTTGATGGTTGCTGCGATGACCTCATCGCCTTCCTTTTTTCTGACCGGCCTGGACTCGCCGGTAATCACAGCTTCGTTAAGATCGCTCGTGCCCTTCTGAATCAGGCCGTCCGCCGGCACACTCTCGCCGGGTCGGACCAGCACGATGTCGCCCTCGCTAAGTTCACTGAGCGGGACCTCCTCCTCGCCCTGATCCGTGACCCGGGTCGCGGTATCGGGGAGGAGCTTGGCGAGTTCCTGGAGCGCGCCCTGCGCCTGTGAGATCGAGCGCATCTCGATCCAGTGGCCCAGCAGCATGATGGTCACCAACGTGGCCAGCTCCCACCAGATGGCATCCGCCTGAATGAAACCGAGTTGGACCACCCACGAAAAAATAAAGGCTACCGAAATGGCGAGAGAGATCAGGGTCATCATACCCGGCAGTCGCGCTTTCAGCTCGTGCCAGGCGCCTTTCAGAAAGATCAGGCCGCCGTAGAGAAAGACGACTGTGCCGAGAACAGGCGATATCCACATCGACCCGGGGAACTCGGGCGCCTCGTAGCGAAAGATCATCTGGATATGCGTCGCCCAGAAAACGACTGGGAGCGTGAGGATCAGCGAGATCAAGAACTTGTCACGAAACATCTCCGGACTGTGGCCTGCATGCTGGTCGTGGCCTGTATGGTCCTCCGCTTTCTTTGGGTGCTCGTCATGCCGCTGACCGCCTGCGTGCGGCGCGGCCTGATGGTGGTGATGCTCGTGATGCCCGTTATGGTTCATGACGTCGCCTCCTCA
>CAYUDM010000015.1:0-29422 GCA_964443625.1 uncultured Smithella sp.
AGCATCCGTCACCAGGGGAACAAGCACCATTGTCGAAGACTCCGGCTTTCGAGATCGCAACCCGCCGGCTTCCGCTCCAACCACGACCAGTCCATCAACGCCTGATTTCTCGGCCTTCACCGCGTGCGTCAAAGACAAAACCACATGAAAACCTTTCATCCCCAGATCGTGAATCAACGGATAGATGTCTCCCGGCTGCCCCACGGATGTGGTCACGGTTTTAATGCCGTTTTCCGCGAGTATTTTCAGAATTTCTCCGCATTGCGGGTTCATAAGCACAACATTCGCACCGAACGGTTTATCGGTTCGCTCTCTCACAGCAGCAATCAGGCGCCTGGCGTCATCGAGTTCACGAATAAATCCCAAAGCCAGCATGCCGAAAGCGCCGGCGTTGCTGACGGCGGCAACCATCTCGGGCGTGTTTAACGAACCGATCGGCCCCTGAATAATCGGATAGCGACATCCCAGCATCTTGACCACTGAAGACATACCAGCCTCCTTTGCGACGTTGAGTTATTTTTACAGATTTCCTGTTATCCCGAAGTCTAAAACCGTGTCAACATGAAGATTAGTTTATTTTGAATTTTCACAGATGCAATCTCAAACCATTTTGCGGCTTTCCCGCGACGATCATGCCGCGCGGTGTTCGCGGCCGGTTTTTTCCAGGTAGTAGTCGTAGGAACCATTATAGATGCGCATCTCGCCGTGATCGATTTCAAAGACGCGGTTGACGAGCGAGCGCAGAAAATGCCGGTCGTGGCTTACGAGCGCCACCGTGCCGGTGAAATTCTGAAGCGCGGCAAGCAATACTTCCCGGGACTGAATATCCAGATGGTTCGTCGGCTCGTCGAGAATCAGCAGGTTGATCGGCTGCACCAGGAGCGTGGCCAGCACCACCCGGCTTTTTTCGCCACCGGAGAGTTTGTCGATGCGCTTGTAAATATCATCGCCCTGAAACAGGAAGGCGGCCAGAAGATTGCGAAGTGTGCCCAGATGCGCCAGCGGCATGACGCCTTGAAGCGTGTCCAGCACGGTTTGGTGCGGCACGAGAATATCCATAGCGTGCTGGCTGAAATAACCCGGACGGACGTTTGCGCCTAAAGTAATGCTGCCTTCCGAGGGTCGGGTCGAACCGGCCAGCACCTTTAAGAAGGTGGACTTTCCCGCGCCGTTGACACCGACCACGGCAATCTTGTCCTGGCGCCTAATAATGCCTGAAACGCCTCCAAAAACGGATTTGACGCCGCCATCGGGACGCGGCCATACTTTGCCTACGGCCTCGAGTTTCGCCACATCATCGCCGCTTCGCGGAGGTTCGGCAAATTCAAACCGGATGGAACGCTCGACGGGCGGAATTTCAATGCGGTCGATCTTTTCAATTTTCTTAACGCGCGACTGCACCTGCGAGGCGTGCGAGGCCCGCGCCGCAAAGCGCGCGATGAAGTCCTCCTCCTTGGCCAGCATTTCCTGCTGGCGGCGGTGCGAGGCCAAAAGCTGCTCGCGCCGGATGTCGCGTTCACGCAAATAAAAATCGTAGTTGCCGCTGTAGGTCGTGATGGTGCGGTTGGACACTTCGATAATGCGGGTGACGACGCGATTCATGAATTCGCGGTCGTGGCTTGTCATCAAAAGCGCGCCTTTAAACGAGTTGGTCAGCCACTCTTCCAGCCAGATAATCGATTCCACATCCAGGTGATTGGTGGGTTCGTCCAAAAGCAGCACGTCGGGATTGATCGAGAGGATTTTAGCCAGCGCGATGCGCATTTTCCATCCGCCGCTGAAGGACTCGACCGGATGCAGGTAGTCATCCGGCCCGATACCCAACCCCGTCAATATGGTCTGCGCGCGGCTTTCCAGATCATAGCCGCCGCGGTGTTCAAATTCAGACTGAATGTCGCCGTAACGGGTCAGCAGATCGGCCAGCGCGTCGTCGTCCATCGGTTCGCTCATGGCGGCTTCCATTTCCCGGATTTGTTCGCCCAGGCGCATGACGTTTTCCGAGGCGGACATGACCTCGGCCAGCGCCGAACGGCCGGACATAGCGCCGACATCCTGCGAGAAATATCCGCACACGATATTGCGGGCCTTTGTGATGTCTCCGGCATCGAATTCTTCTTCGCCCATGATCAGGCGGAAGATGCTGGTCTTACCCGAGCCGTTGGGGCCCACCAGACCGTTTCGCGAGCCGGGCAGAATTTGAAAGCTCGCGTCGCGAAACAGAATTTGCGGGCCATGCTGTTTGGAAATACCGCTGAAATGAATCATGGTCGTTCAATCCTCAAAAAAGTGCCGGATGGGTAGCACATCACGAAGGCCTCTGCAAGATATAATGGCGTTGGGAAGCGGCGGCAATAAAAAACACAGCCAAGGCTTTGATCCGAACATGCGCGAAAAGCAACATTGGGGCAACGAAACGTCATCCGTCGCAAAATCTATCCACCTTGACTTTCCTATCTTCCCCCACTTATAATCCGGCTGTCTTATGCCAAGAGCGATCAAGCGTATCTTCGTCAACAGTCCAAACCTTTTTGATCACAAAATAAGGAGGCAATGATGACCGACGTTCTTTTGAGTCCCATCCGGATCGGCCGCTACGAACTCCCCAACCGGATTTTTATGGCGCCCATGACGCGCAGCCGAGCGGACAATCCCGAACACAAGGCAACGCCGCTGATTGCCGAGTATTACACTCAGCGTTCTTCCGCGGGACTGCTCATCACGGAAGGCTCGCAGGTTTCAACCCAGGCCGTGGGCTATATTCATACCCCCGGCATTTACAGCCCCGAACAGGTCGAAGGGTGGAGACTCGTCGCGACGGCAGTTCATCAGAAAAAGGGTCATATCTTCTGTCAACTCTGGCATGTCGGTCGGATTTCGCACTCCGACTTTCATAAAGGCAAACCACCGGTTGCCCCTTCGGCCATTAACGCCCACGACCAGGTCTTCACAGCCCTTGGATTCAAAAAGACATCCACACCCCGCGCACTGACCATCGATGAAATTCACGGTATCACGCAGGATTTCCGCCACGCCGCGAATAACGCCGTCACCGCGGATTTTGACGGCGTGGAAATCCATTCGGCCAACGGTTATTTGTTTCACCAATTTTTTGTCAACTGCGCCAACACACGCAATGACGAGTACGGCGGCTCGCGGGAAAACAAGGCGAGATTCTTTTTTGAGACACTCGATGCTGTGGGTAAGGCCATCGGTTTTGACCGTGCCGGTGTGCGCCTGAACCCCTCTGCGCACGGCTTTTTCGGCATCACCCTTGATCGCGACACGATCCCGACCTTCGAATATATCGTGGAGCGTCTCAACGATTACAAAGATCTGGCCTATGTGCATTTTACCGAACCGCTGGCGCCGGTAGACAATGTTCCTTATGCGGTAAAGGATATCGCCACGCATTTCCGCCCCCGCTACAAGGGGAAAATGATCATCAATTGCGGTTTCCGCGCCGATTCAGCCCGCCGGATCATCGAGGAAGGACGCGCAGACGCCGTAGCCTTCGGAAAACCTTTTATTGCCAACCCCGATCTGGTCGGGCGCATCGCTTCGGGCGCAAAATGGAACCGATGGGATCGAGACACCTTCTACACACCGGGTCCGAAAGGCTATACGGATTATCCAGTTGCGGGATCATGATTTGTCAAGCGGTTTAAAGCAAGGAAATCTACGGCGGTCATCCCCTTTCGCTCTTGCGTAAAGGGGATGACCGGATGAACGTTAGCGCATGAGAGCTCCGCCGGCAACAATGCGGTTGACCTGATTGGTCCCTTCATAGATTTGGGTGAGCTTCGCGTCACGCATCAGTTTTTCCACGAGGTATTCCTTAATGTAGCCGTATCCGCCATGAATCTGGACGGCATCCGTTGTGATCCACATGGCTGTGTCGGAGGCAAACAACTTCGCCTGAGCGGCCTCTCTGACAAAGGACAACCCTTGGTCGCAACGCGAGGCGGCATACCACGTCAGCAAACGGGAGGCATCAATCGCCGCCGCCATATCGGCCAGCAAAAAATTTATGGACTGGTAAGTGCCGATGGCTTTACCGAACTGAACCCTTTGCTTGGCATAGTGAAGCGATTCCTCAAAGGCCGACCGGGCAATGCCCAACGCCGTGGTCGCGATGTTGACACGGCCTTCGTTGAGCGTCTCCATGGCAATCTTGAACCCCTGGCCTTCAGCGCCCAGAACATTTGTCGCCGGAACGACCACGTCATCGAAGTTAACCTCCGCCACGTTGAGCGCCCGCTGCCCCATTTTATCTTCTATTTTGCCGATGGATACGCCCGGTGTTTCGCACGGTACGACAAAAGCCGTGATGCCTTTCGTTCCCCTGGCGGGATCGGTTGAAGCAAAAACAGTATACAGCGCCGCGTAAGCGCCGTTGGTAATGAAACACTTCTGGCCGTTGATCACATACTCATCACCTTTGCGCACAGCCTTCGTCTTAACGCCCGCCGCATCGGAACCCGCCTCTCTTTCGGTGAGAGCAAAAGAGGCGGTCTTCCCCGATTCGCAAAGCGGGATCAAGAAACGTTTTTTCTGTTCGTCCGATCCCCCCACTAAAATGGGACCGCAGGCCAGCGAGTTGATGCTGATCATTCCGGCGATTCCGGAACATCCCGCATTGAGTTCTTCCGTCATGAGCGATGCATCTAAAAGATGCAGGCCATGACCGCCATAGGCTTTGGGGATGATCATATTCATCACGCCCGCCGCGTGCGCTTTTTTCAAAATCGTTTCGGGATTAAACGGGTCCTTGTCGTATTGAAGGGCAATGGGAACGATTTCCTTCCGTGTAAAATCTCTGGCCAGTTCCTGTAAGGCTTTCTGTTCGCTGCTCAATGTAAAATCAATCATGAGATCATCCTTTCTATATTTGTGTCCGGACCGCAGGGAAAATCCTTGATGTCTATCAAAATTTTTAAGTTAATCGCTGATCTTAATCCCGACCCGGTATCCCATCATGCACATGACGAAATGCAGCGTGACAGGAGGCTAAGGCAGAACCGCCTTGCTTTTTCTTGATCTTTTGCCGCCATGCAACTTCCTTTTCTTTTCATGCGCTATCCGCGCTTCAGTCTCTTGAGTTCCTGGACAATCTTCGGTAAAATGACGCCCGTTTTCCCCTGAATGAAGGAATCCGATACGCCCTCGCGGGTGAGCGGCGTGGGTTCGGCATTGATTTCTATGACGAGGGGCTTTTGTTTATGCCGATCCTGCAACGCCATGCGCGGCAGCATGGCAAACGGATAGACGGTTGCCGACGTGCCACAAATGAACATCAGATCGCATCGCCTTGCTTCTTCGATACTTTCCTGAGCAACGTCGTCGGGAATGGCCTCATTGAAATGGACAACATCCGATTTGAGTACCCCGTTGCATTTTTTGCAATACGGCGGGAGTTGATCGCTGGCAAGCAGCCCCGGAAGGTCGTATTCAGATGGATCAAAACGGGTATCGCAATGATAGCAACGAAGCAAGGAAAGATTGCCGTGATAATCAAGTACTCTTTGGCTTCCCGCCTTCTGGTGAAGATTGTCGATGTTCTGGGTCACGATGCATCTGAGCATGCCCATCTTTTCAAGCTCCACCAGGGCAAGATGTCCGGAGTTCGGTCGGGCGTTTGAAAAATCCCTAAGCCACGACAGGCCGGTCATCCGCTCAATCCAATAGGCTTTCGGGTCCTGCTGGAATTTGCGGTAACTCTGATAGGCCTGTCTTTCCGCGTCGGGATTTTTGGTCCAGATCCCGTTTGGCCCCCGGAAATCGGGAATACCCGATTCGGTGGACATGCCCGCCCCGGTGAGCGCCACGACATATTTGCTTTGGACCAGATGCGTGGCGGCTTTTGCAATCAACTCATCCATCATCGTTCCTTTAGTGTGTGAAAAAAAGGTCGGTGGTTTGCCCTGTGAACGACAATCATGGCTGAATTCTACCGGTTCCTCGCTTTAATGCAAGAAAAAAGCTTATTTAGAGTTTAAGTCATTTTTTCCTTGACGGCGACATCATAGAATGGTTTTTACACTTGATCCGACCGGATCGGTCATTCCGTCTTTGAAGGAGAAAAGCATGTTACGATTTTTGATCATCCTGCTTTCAGTCGTGTGCCTGTACGGGAACATTTACGCCCAGGACAAGCCGGCATCATCCGACACAGCTAAGACTGTTCGTTATTTTCACAAACACAAAATTTCCAATGCCTACGACGGAGAAATCGTCGCCAATGACCATCTGATGGTCCGAAGCCGAAACGACAAGGAAATGACCTTCATCCTTTCCGTGATTTCTAATGAAAATGATGAATGTTTGATTGAGGGAGCAGCGGCTCGGATTGCCGGAAGCAATACCTATGAATACAAGCAGAATCAATGCCGGATTATTTTTTTCTTCGATCAGGATAATGTGAAACTCGCAGTTGACGGCGTAGACGGCAATTCCTGCTATGTCAGCGATCTTGATAAAAACCATGGCTGCGGCGGCCATACGTGTATCCTATCGGGAACCTACATCAAACCAAAGGCCGCTTCAGCCCAACCTGTCAAGAAATAGACCACGGCGTTCCTTCCCCGATATTGTGGAAGTTCACCGGATCAACTCCGGCGAATCAAAGAGTCTGTCATGAAACAGAAACGACAACGCCATCCTTTACGACGTACTTTTGTGAATACAAGGCGGGGTCAGAACTCATACGACTCATAACGTTTGTTATCAGCTGTGCTTTAATTTCATCAATGCGATGAAAAGGCTTTTCGCCTATGGCCATCTGAACGAGTTCCGTTATGGCATAGGTTTCCATTCCCTGCATTGCTGCCGGAGTTGAAAGCGAAAAACAACCCGTACAGCCGACCACGAGAACCTGCGCACCGGTATCGAGGGCCTCCTGAGCCCTTTTCCCGGCAATTCGCGCCGCCAGCGGAGAGTTTTTGCCGATAAGCGGCGTTCCACAGCAAATTGACTTTCGCCGGTTGTGCTTCATCTCCACATATTCCGCGCCCATCGCGCGAAGCAATTTGCGTGGCGTCTCATAAACCTCCGCGTCAAGTTTGCGCCAGGCACAGGCGTCATGAAAGGTCACTTTTGGGGGAATCGGATGATCAAACACAAGGCGGCCTTTTTCATATTCCTCCAAAAGATAATCATGAATGCTTCGGATGGAAATATCGAATCCATCGATAATCGAGGGATATACACAGCCCAGCATGTATTGGCACTCCGGGCAGAAAGCGACCATTTTTTTGACGCCGAGTCGCCTCAATTTATCCAAAAGCGCGCGGCCATGAATTTCCGCCTCACGCAAGCCAAAAGAGTGATAAACGTAAGCGCCACAGCAATATTTCATTCCGCCTATTGAGGGCATCCGATGAAAAAGCGAGCTTTCGGCCAGATCCGTATAGATATAAGACAAACTGCATCCCAGATAAAAAACCTCTTCAGCAGCAGGGGAACTCGTAAGCTCAGACAAACGCGCAAGTTTCTTTGCCTTGTCCGTTTGCAGCCCGGCTGTCATGATACAGAAGGGAATGGTATCGGACATGATCCGCAATCCGCTCACACCGGTCCTGGCGTTTTGTGCGTGAAGAATTTCTTTTCGCAGATCCGAAGGGTTGGATTTCGTCGGACAGATGGAATCGCAATAGCCGCATCCGGCACAGACGTCGAGCATAAAATCGTTCACACCCTGATCAACGAGTCGCAGAATTTCACGTCTGGCCTGATCTTTCGTCATTTGCAAAGCCGGACAAGCGATCAGGCATGCGCCGCAGCGTTTGCAGAGATCCTTGTAAAACATGGACTTCTTGCCTACTTTTTCGTTGAAGACGCATCATCGCCAAACGCCCAGAGAATTTCACTGATGGCGAACTTCACGCCCAAATCCAAACCGGCGGCTTTGGCTGCGCCGCCGATACCCGCCCAGCATCCAGGACAGTTCACGCTGACTTCTTTAGCTTTTGTAGCCTCAATCTGGTCGAGCTTCTTTTTTGCCTCAACACCTACCTGTGCCTGGTCGTAGTTGTTACGGATCCCAGCCGCAAAACCGCAGCACAGGGAATTTTCACGGCTGTTGGCCAGCTCCACCGTCTTCATACCCGCCGCTTCGTGCAGACCGCGGACGGCCTTGTAAAAATTGTCTCCCAGCTCGCTGGTGTAGCAGGAATCCGAAATGGCGATTTCCTTGGAGAATTTCCGGACAATGGACAGTTCGTCGGCCGAGTATTTTTCCCAGAGCCATTCATACAGGGAAATAACCTCGAAGGGCAGTTTCACGCCGTGGTCTTTGGGCCAGATATTGCCCAGGTAGTTGCTACACGATCCGCAGTAGCAGACCAGACGTTCGGTTTGAAGCTGTTCAAGGGTTTTACGTGTCCGGTCGACCAAATCTGAAAAGTAGGCGTAATCGCCGAAACGGTGTGGAATCTCTCCGCAGCACGCATCTTGGGGGCCGAATTTCGGCAAACCCGCCAGAGCGTTGGAGTGCTCCAGACGGCCGGGAAACGTGCGCCCGACACAGCCGATAAACAAGACGTCTTTGGATTTGGGCGGAACTTGCGACCATTTTTCCAATACGGCTTTATCCCCGGCGGACGCGGATTTGTAGATATCGAAAAAATAACCGGATTCATTTTTTCCGGTCATCATATAATCCAGTGCCGGTGGAATTCCTTTGCCGTTTTTTCTGTTTTTATGAACGATACGCTCCATGATCAGATTATATGGTCGAAGCCCTTGCGGACAGTAGCTGTTACAGCTGTAACAAAATGTGCATTCTTTTAAAACTCGTTCGGTTTCCTCTCCGGCAAGCAGCCTGCCGAACTCCTGCCTGGATTCTTCTTTTCCCATCTGCATCACGGGACATTTCTGAAGACAGATGCCGCAGGTAACACAAGCATCATGATTTTTCCCATCAGGAATAAAAGCGTCGATATAACTTTTGCTGATCATAAGCGCCTCCTTAGATATTTGCTTGCGGCCCGTATTTCGTGAAGGGAAGCTAAAAGCCGGTGCACCGAAGCTCAAAAGAAATGGCTGGCTGATAGCCGACAACCTAAAAGCTTGCCATTACTCCTCACCCTCACGCCTTCCGCTTGTGACGTTAGTATTTGACTCTTGAAAAAGAAAGTGGCATAAACGGCATTCAACACTGCGATTGCGTCAAATCCACGGATCAGAGCGGAAAGCATGAAAAGGGTTTCTATTCTTGCAACCAATGGAACGATTGCTACAACGGTTCTGGGACCGATGGATGTTTTTTTTCTGGCGGGGCGTCTGTGGAACACAATTTACGATACGCCGATGACGCCTTTTTTCGATGTAGAGATTGTTGGTGAAAAAGAGGAACCCGTCAAATGCCTCAACAATGTTTTCATTCAACCCCATCGTATCGTCAAACATGTTAAAAAAACGGATCTGATCATCATCTCCAGCATCACCAGCCGTGACCGAATCCCCAAACACCGTCCGGAAACTCTCCGGTGGCTTAAAACCCAGCACCGCCAAGGATCAAGTATCGCCAGCGTCTGTACTGGAGCTTTTTTGCTTGCGGAAACGGGGCTTCTAAACGGTAAAACCGCAACCACCCATTGGGGGTTTATGGATCTGTTTCGGGAAAGGTATCCTAAAGTGAATCTTCAGCCTGAAAAGATCATTACCGACGAAGGCACACTTTACTGCGCTGGCGCGCTTTCCGCCGGCATTGATCTTTCCGTTTATCTGGTGGAAAAATACTGCGGTCATGAGGTGGCGATTCAGTGCTCCAAGGCCCTGATGCATGATATGGGACGTAAGACCCAGGCGCCTTACAGTGTCTTGCAATTTCAGAAAAAGCATGCCGACGAAGCGGTTCTGAACGCTCAACTGTGGCTGGAAAAACATTATCGGGAACATCTTGACATGAACACCGTCGCTCAGAATCACGGCATGAGCCGGCGGACTTTCGAGCGGCGGTTTAAAAACGCCACGGGTGATACGCCGCTCTTCTATCTTCAGAAGGTCCGGGTGGAGGCAGCAAAGAAAATGATCGAAATCCAAAACGCCACATTTGACGAAATCAGTTACCGCTTGGGCTATGAAAACAGCGGACACTTCCGGGATATTTTTAAAAAACATACGGGGCTTTTACCCAAACAGTATGAACGCTACTTCCGCGGCAGTAGGTAATGACGTCACCGTCATCTATGCGGCGCGGGAATAAACAAGGCAAGGCCTGCCGCCCTCACATCGTGAAGAACTTACGGCAGCCGGAGATCCTGCAATAAATCCGTTTGTGGATTTTCCTCCCGCTCCGACATCACCCGGTCGTAGTCTTCAATCACGATGCCGCGTCGGACCATTACGGCATAAATCCAATCCGCGCGCCTGGCGGCATACCTGGACGGACCGGTGGGTCGATACCGTTTCGGGTTGGGCAGAGCTGCCGCAAGCTCCGCGGCTTCCCGCGCCGTGAGCCCAACCGGACGCTTCCCGTAATATCGCGTCGCGGCCGCTCCGATCCCGAACAAACCGTCCCCCCATTCAGCAACATTCAGATATAATTCGAGGATTCTACGCTTGCTCAGATTCCGCTCGACACGCCAAGTGATAATGGCTTCCTTAATCTTGCGGACGGGATTCTTGGCCGGCGACAGATAGAGATTTTTTGCCAATTGCTGAGAGATGGTGCTCCCGCCCGCGTGGAACGTTTTCTTTTTCAAGTCCTTTTCCAAGGCTTGTTGAATCGCTTCGAAGTCGAATCCCTCATGATTCCAAAACTTGTCATCCTCTGCGATGAGAACGGCCTTGAGCACATAAGGGGAAATCTGCGATATCGGTGTCCAGGACCTCGTGATTTTTTTCTTAAGGCCCTTTTCCCGCCAGGCTTTTTCACGATACTCCATAAAAGCGGTTTTCCCGGGTCGGTTTTTTTTGAGCGACACGACATCAGGATAAAAGAAATAACGGCCGATATCGACTGCTAAAAACAGCAGTATGGCCGCAAGGGCAATCAAAAGAATTTTTATTATTTTTCGAATCATAACACTCTCACACCAAGCCGACACTCCCTATATCCGATTGAAGCGGATTGCAAAATAAATTTGACAGCCATTTCATGTTTTAGTATGGACAATCAGCTTTGCCGGTGTTGCAAGCCGACAGATTCATTTTGGTTTTTGTGTGCCAGCCGTTTGGCCGACAGATTTTCAGACATTCTGCGCACCGCAAACGAAGGGGATCTTTCCCGAAACAACGAAGGAGTTCTTTCATGACGCAACGGCCGGTACTCATTTTATCGTGTCTGCTGACATTCCTTTTCTTACCCTTAAACGTTTTCACTGCCGAGACCTATCGCGTGAAATCCGGCGATACCCTCTACGACATCTCAAAACAGCACGGCATAAATATTGAGGCTCTCAAAAAAGCCAACCAGCTCCAAACCAATCACATCCGCCCCGGTCAGATCCTGAGCCTTTCCACCTCCGGGAAGAACCGCTCCGCCGCCACCGGACAGGCATCTGATTTATACTACACTATTAAAGAAGGCGACACCCTGGCGTCCATTGCCCGTAAAACCAAGACCAGTGTCAGAGAACTTTCCACGCTTAATGAAGTGAATCCGAAAGCGCTGCGGATCGGACAGAAACTTCTTCTGGCCGGACCGTCCGAACCGAATGACTCAGAAGATGACAGTCTCGACGGGGAAGACGATCAGCTATCGCAAGACGCTGCGCTGTCGAAAGACGTTTTTCCCCCATCCGTGCAGGAAAACTATCTTGGCATCTGGCGCGATGTTGAGGAAAGAAAACTTCTGGTCAAGGTAGCCACCGGTTTTCTGGGCGCTCCCTACAAGTTAGGCGGATCGTCCGTCAATGGCATCGATTGTTCAGCATTTGTCCGCAAGATGTATTCAATATTTGACATTACGCTGCCCAGAACTGCCCGCGAGCAGGCATCCGTGGGCGTCCGCATCAAGCGTGAAAACCTGGCGGAAGGCGACCTGGTCTTTTTCCGCACACGAAAACCCATCGGCCATGTCGGCATTTATATCGGCAACAACGAGTTTGTCCACGCTTCCTATAAAGCGAAATCCGTTCGTATCGATCGTCTGGATCACCCGTACTTTCAGCAGCGCTATCTGCGCGCCGTGCGAATCAAGCAGATCAATGAATCCGATGGCGCGTAAAGGATCAGGAGGACTTCCGCCCCGCCGGGCCCCATATTTTCACGGTTGATAATCCCTAAACTTTATTATATGACTTACTTCCTGTCAGTCGGCGTGTGGTTTTCAACCATTTCCGAAGTTTGACTTATCCAACATTCACCGGGGAGGAGATATGAAAAAACACTTATCATTCTGGGCGTGTCTGTTTACGGCAGCGATTTTGTGCAGCGGTTGCCTCGTTGCCGAAAGTAAATATTTAATGAAGGTCTCTGAAGCTGATCAGCTGGATCAGGAATTGGCCTCGCTGGAGACAAAACATAAAGACCTGCAGGCCGAAAATTCTCATCTAAAAAGCCAAATCGATGCTTTGACCGGTCAGAAAGACGAACTGGAAAAGCTTCTGGAAGCCAAATCCGATGACCTGTCCAAAACCATCACGGTGACGCGTAAAAAAGTGGCGGACCTGGAAGCCGAAAACACCCGACTGAAAGAACAGCTAAACGAGCTGAAAGAAAAATCCCAACAGGTCGAAGCGGAAAGCAACACGTATAAAGACCTCCTGCAGGAGATGAAGGCGGAAATCGCCCAAGGTGAAATTACCATCACGGAGCTCAAAGGCAAATTGACGGTGGATGTGGTCGACAAAATCCTTTTCGCTTCCGGCCAGGCGAAAGTAAAAAAAGAGGGTCTCGCGGTGCTCAAAAGAGTTGTTGATATTCTGAAAACCGTCGAAGACAAAAATATTCGTATTGAGGGACATACGGACAATGTTCCCATCACCAGCCGTCTGGCGAAATTCTATCCGACCAACTGGGAACTGGCCGCGGCGCGCGCCATCAACGTCACGCGGTACCTTCAGGAACAAGGGGTCGATCCGACGATTCTCTCCGCTACCGCCTATGGTGAGTATCAACCGGTCGCGGATAACGACACGCCTGAAGGACGCGCGAAAAACCGTCGCATCGCGATCATCCTGACCCCCAGGGATTAAGAGGTTCGAATCATTTTCATGGGACAAAACATTGTTGAGAAAATTCTGGCCGTCCATCTGGTTTCCGGTGATCTGAAAGCTGGAAGCGAGATTGGCATTCGCATCGATCAGACGCTCACTCAGGACGCCACGGGCACGATGGCCTATCTTCAGTTTGAGGCCATGAACATTCCGCGTGTCAAGACAGAGCTGTCGGTGAGCTATATCGATCACAACACGATTCAGATCGGCTTTGAAAACGCGGATGACCATCTCTATCTGCAAAGCGCCGCGCGTCAATTCGGCGTGGTCCTTTCGCGGGCCGGAAACGGCATCTGCCATCAGGTGCACCTGGAACGCTTCGGAAAACCGGGCAAAACACTCATCGGATCTGATAGCCACACCCCCACTTGCGGCGGTCTGGGCATGATCGCCATCGGCGCGGGCGGCCTTGATGTGGCGCTCGCCATGGCCGGCGAACCGTTTTACCTGACCTGCCCTTCTGTTGTGAAAATCAATCTCAAAGGCAAACTCAGCCCCTGGGTATCCGCTAAAGACGTCATTCTCAAGGTGCTTGAAAAATTCACATCGAAGGGAAATGTCGGCAAAGTCTTCGAGTATGGCGGCCCCGGAGTCAAAACGCTGAGCGTGCCGGAGAGAGCGACGATTACGAATATGGGCGCCGAATGCGGTGTGACCACCTCCATCTTTCCCAGCGACGAGCAGACGCTGAGGTTCCTGCGCGCCGAGCGCCGCGAAGCGGATTTTGTCGAACTGTGTGCGGATCCCGACGCAACCTACGCCCAGGTTGTGGACATCGATCTGTCCACCATTGAACCGCTGGCGGCCAAACCGCACAGCCCCGACAACATCGCCACCGTGACGTCCATTGAAGGCCTGCCCGTGGGTCAGGTCTGTCTGGGCAGCTGCACAAACTCTTCTTATAAAGATCTGGTGACTGTCGCCAGAATTCTCAAAGGCAAGGTGGCCCACTCCGAGGTCAGTTTTATTTTGGCGCCCGGCTCGCGTCAGGTGCTCGACAATCTGGCTCGCGACGGCTATCTGTCGGATCTGATCGCCTCGGGCGCAAGACTCATGGAAAACGCCTGCGGCTTTTGCATCGGCAACTCGCAAAGCCCGGCCTCGAAAGGGGTTTCCCTTCGCACATCGAACCGCAATTTTCTCGGACGCTCGGGAACGATGGATGCGGATGTGTATCTCGTCGGCCCCGAAACCGCTGCCGCCGCGGTCATCAACGGAAAGGTCACAGACCCGAGAAAATTAAATATCCCCTACCCTCAGGTGGATATGCCGGACTTGCTGGCGATTGACGATTCAATGTTTCTATGGCCTGCGCCGGAAGCGACCCGGGCGGCAATCGTTCGCGGCCCCAATATCGGCGCGCCCCCCGTCAATACGCCACTGCCGGCGCATATTTCAGGCCAGGCAACCATCAAAGTCGGCGACAAGATCACAACCGACCACATCATCCCGGCAGGTGCGCGGATGAAGTACCGGTCCAATATTCCGAAATATTCGGAATTCGTTTTTGAAAATGTGGACGCCTCCTTCGCGTCCCGCGCGCTCGCGGCAAAAAAGCAGGGGCTTGCCAACATCATTGTGGCGGGGCTTTCCTACGGACAGGGCTCTTCGCGCGAACACGCGGCCATTTGCCCGATGTATCTGGGTGTGCGAGCGGTCATCGCCAAATCGCTGGAACGCATCCATGCCGCCAATCTGATCAACTTCGGCATCGTTCCTTTGACCTTTGTGGACGAAAAGGATTACGTCACGATTGATCCGGGCGACGCGCTGGAAATTGAAAACGCCCGAATGGCGATCGAATCGGGAAATGCCCTGCGGGTAATCAATAAAACCAAGTCAACATCGTTTGAAGTTTCCTGCGCCGCTTCGGGGCGGCAACGGAAAATGCTTCTGGCCGGCGGGGCGCTCAACGTCCGCGGCAATGTTTAACAAACCGAAATGGAGTATTGTTCATGACTAAGAAAATTGCTGTAAAAACGCCTCTCGTCGAGATGGACGGAGATGAAATGACCCGCATCATGTGGCAGATGGTAAAAGATAAGCTGCTGTTCCCCTACCTCGACATGAAGATCGACTATTATGATCTGCACGTCAAACACCGCGACGACACAGACGACCAGGTCACGGTGGACGCGGCGCGTGCGACCATGAAATACGGCGTCGCGGTTAAATGCGCGACCATCACGCCCAATGAAGACCGTGTGAAGGAATACGATCTGAAGAAAGCCTGGAAAAGCCCCAACGGCACGATTCGCGCAATGCTGGACGGCACGGTATTCCGCAAACCGATTCTGGTGAATAATATCACGCCCGGCGTCACTTCCTGGAAAAAACCCATCACCATCGGCCGCCATGCCTACGGCGATGTTTATGACAATTTTGAAATGCAGATTCCGGGGCCGGGCAGACTCGAAGTGGTTTTCACGCCCGAAGGCGGCGCGCCGCAGAAAACCCTGGTCAAGGAATTTCCCTCAGCCGGTATCGTTCAGGTGAATCATAATCTGGAAATCTCTATCTTAAATTTCGCGAAAGCCTGCTTCAGTTACGGTCTATCCGAAAAAGTGGATGTCTGGTTTTCCACGAAGGATACGATCTCCAAAAAATACGACGCGGGATTCCGCGACATTTTCGACCGCGAATTTGAAGTCAATTGGAAGGACAAATTCGCTAAGGCAGGCATCGAATATTTCTTTACGCTTATTGACGATGCGGTGGCGCGCATCATGAAAACAGAGGGCGGACTTTTGTGGGCGCTTAAAAACTACGACGGTGACGTCCTGTCGGACATGGTCGCCTCCGCTTGCGGATCGCTCGCGATGATGACGTCGGTTCTGGTTTCCCCGCACGGCTGGTACGAATACGAAGCAGCGCACGGAACTGTTCAGAAGCACTACTACAAACACCTCAAAGGCGAGGAAACATCGTCGAATTCGATGGCGCTCATCTTCGCGTGGACCGGCGGCCTGCGCAAACGTGGGGAACTTGACACCACGCCAGACGTGGTGAGCTTTGCCGACGCGTTGGAGGCGGCCGCGCTCAAAACAGTGGAGGCGGGCGTTATGACCGGAGACCTTCTGCTTTTGGCGGAAAAGCGGCCGACCAACCGCAAGGTCAACACGGAAGGATTTATCGATGCCATCGCGGAAACGCTCAAGAAGAAACTAAATGCTTGAAGGTCCGGATAAAAAGCTTCCCAATCTTCTGGATTTTACACTGGAAGAAATGGAGGCGTTCATCGCCGATCTGGGCAAGGAAAAGTTCCGCGCACGTCAGATCATGAAGTGCCTGCATCAGCAGGGTGTGTTGTCGTTTGACGCGATGACGACGCTGGCGCGCGACTTTCGGGAAAAACTTCCGGAACTTGCGCGCATCTACCGGCCGCGGATTGTTAAAATTCAGAAATCTTCCGACACCACACAAAAGGCGCTTTTCGAACTCGAAGATGGCCTGTATATCGAAAGCGTGCTCATCCCCGGAAAAAACCACTGGACGCTTTGCATCTCAACGCAGGCCGGATGCCAGATGGGTTGTGACTTTTGCCTGACGGCCAAACAGGGTTTCAAAAGAAATCTGACGCCGGGTGAAATCGTGGGACAGATTCTGGCCTTTATCCATGAAACGTCGGAGGGGCCGAGCATCAAAAACATCGTCATGATGGGCATGGGCGAGCCGCTGGCCAACTACGACAATACTCTTTCAGCCATCAGGATTCTCACCTGCGATTTCGCCGTGGGATTCTCCAATCGGAAGATCACCGTCTCCACCTGCGGTTTGGCCCCGCAAATCGAAAAACTGGGCCGGGATATTTGCATCAATCTGGCCGTCTCGCTCAACGCGCCTGATGACGAGCGGCGCAGCCGGCTGATGCCGGTCAATAAAAAATATCCGATTGCTGAACTTCTTTCGGCCTGCGAAAAATACACGATGCCCGGCCGCCGGTTACTGACCTTCGAATACATTCTGATCGACGGCGTCAATGCCTCCGTCGCCGACGCCCAAAAGCTCGCTCGCCTGTTAAAGCCGCTGCGCTGCAAGCTCAATCTAATCGTCTTTAACGAATATCCCGGATCGCCTTATCAAGCGCCGTCTGAACAGACTGTGCGCAACTTTCAGCAGGTGCTTCTCGATTCAAACTACACGGCGGTTCTGCGGGCGAGCCGCGGCAGCGACATTCTCGCCGCCTGCGGCCAGCTTTCCGGCGCTCAGAGCTCGTGAACGAACAATCCGCTTCTTAGCTTCGGTTCAAACCAGGTGGATTTGGGCGGCATGATCTTGCCGGCGTCCGCGACAGCCATAATCTGTTCCATCGTCGTGGGAAAAACGGAAAACGCTACGGCAAAACCGTCTTGATCCACCAGTTTTTCCAGTTCCGCCATGCCCCGGATGCCGCCGATAAACTTGATGCGGTCATCCGTTCGCGGATCGGCAATCCCTAAAACCGGCGCTAGCAGATGCTCCTGCAAGATCGCCGCGTCGAGACTGGCGACCGGATCGGCCGCGTCATAGACACCGTCTTTCACCGTCAGACCGTACCAGCGGCCGTCCAGGTACATGCCGAACTCATGCAGACGCCTGGGCGCTTTGGCCGTGAAGCTTTCGTCCACATTAAACCGAATGCCCACTGTCTTCAGAAACTGCTCTTTGGTCAACCCGTACAAATCCTTCACAGCCCTATTGTAGTCCATGACCTTTAATTGGTTGTCGGGAAAGAAAACCGCCAGCACATAGTCGGATTCCTGGATATGCCCCGCTTTTCGTCGCCTGTGGGCCACGGTGGCCCCCGCCGCCGCCCGGTGATGGCCGTCCGCGATGTACAGCGAGTCGATTTGCGCAAACTCGTTTCTGATCGCCTCAATATCGGCTGCCTCCGACATAAGCCAGGCTGTATGCCGAATTCCGTCTTCTGCCGTAAAATCATATTCAGGAACGCTGGCGGTCAGCCGCTTGACAAGGGTGTCGATCCGCGGACGCGAGGGGTAGCTGATGAATACCGGACCGGTCTGAGCGCCGATGGTATCGACGTGGCGAATGCGGTCATCTTCTTTGTCCTGACGCGTCAACTCATGCTTCTTGATTTTACCGGCATCATATTCCGCCGCGCTCATAACGCCGACAATTCCCGTCTGGATCTGCCGGTCCATCTGCTGACGATAAACATAATAAAAGGGCGTCGGATCGGAAAGAAGGACGCCCTCTTTTTTGAGTTTCTCAAAGTTGGCTTTCGCCGTTTGATAAATGAGCATGTCATCGGGCCGCGTGCCATCGGGCACATCGATTTCGGATTTCTCCACATGCAAAAAACTCAAAGGCTTTCCCGCCACCGTTTTTTGTCCTTCTTCACGCGTCATCACGTCGTAGGGCAGCGCTGCGACATCCGCCGCGTATTTCGCCTGCGGTCGAACCGCTTTGAAAGGTAAAACTGTTGCCATAATGGAATCTCCTTCACAAATTCTGTTGCACAGCTGATAACACAATGGCATAATCCCGGCAACGTCAAATTCCGACCACCGATCATCGAACAGGAGATGTTCAACCCATGAATGGTACTAGAGTATTTATACACGGCCTCGAAAGCAGCGCCCAGGGCAACAAATCACAGTATTTCCGCAAACACTTTCCGTCCATGATCATCGAAGATTACACGGGGCCTTTTGCCCAACGAATGCTCAAACTGGAAAAGATATTGGCAGATCGCGACCGCCTGATTCTGGTGGGCTCAAGCTACGGCGGTCTGATGGCGGCGAAATTTGCTCTGGATCATGAAGCGCGGGTAAAAAAGCTGATCCTGATCGCGCCGGCACTGATTTTGGAAGGTTTCGAACAGGCTTGCTTTAAAAAACTCGGCATGCCGGTCGTCCTCTACCACGGCACACGCGATGACATAGTCGATCCTCATGAAACCAAACGCATCGCCTTGCAATGCTTCGCCAACCTTGAACATTCCTTTGTCGATGACGATCATCCGCTCAATGAGGTCTTCCCGACGCTGAACTGGCCGGCGCTTCTCGGAAATGGCTGAAAGGCCGTCCGATAGACTCTCAGGCGCGATAGAAATCATCGACCGCTTCGATGTAGTCGGCTAAAAGCCTCCGGCTGACAACGAAAATATGTCCGATGTTCTTTTCGATACTTCGGTTCTCGACTTTGCGTTTTCTTTTCGCGTCTGGATTCGGCACGAGCCCCCAGGTCAACGCCGCTACACAAGATCCTGCCGGTGCAATCAGATCGCGTGTCCCCTTGTATTCAAAAATAGCCACTCCGGCTTGCCTGAGTATCTCCATCTTCACCGGTTTGCCGTCCAATTCCGAACGTATAGACGGCATAGAGAAGTTGCCTTCAAATATTTTATTCCCGATAAACACGTCCGAAATCCAGCGAATGTGGGCCCGGACGGGAAATTTCGTTCCGTGGGTCAGCCAGTACAAAAAAGGCGCCGAATCCCGGATGGCCTCACGGCTTGCTGCGCGGGCATAAAATCCCTTCACCACATTGAACTGGACCCCGGGCTGGATCTCGTTCATTCCCGCCTCGATAATCTGTGAAGGAATATTGACGGAACCAAAAAGCTCCTGCATCAAATCCGGATCATAATCCCGGCGAATCAGTGAACGGATCGGCCCATGACCGCTTTCGGCGTCGTCAAATTTCACGGGCGACGCCATCAGTGCGAGTTTCCGAACATCCATTTTCTTGCCGGCTGCCAGTCTTTCTTCCGCTCGACGCGCCAGATACGGAAGCATCAGCGTTCCACCCATACAATAGGCCATCAGATAAATCGTTTCCCCGGGATGCCGCCTGGCGATAATCTCCAAAAACCGGTCCGGAATGGTCTTCCCGTAGAAATCCAGATCCAGTTTAGTCTCTTCCCAACCCGGATCACCATGGTCCGCCAGGTAGATCCGGTATCCTTTTTTCCCCATGGCCTCCACCACCGATTTGCCGGGCGCCAGATCAAAAAGCTCGGGCTTGTTGATGAGCGGTGTAACCATATAAACAATCTTGCCGTTTGCCCGAACGCCACGCGGCAGGTGATAGTAACGCAGTCGGACCCGATGTAGCTCAGACCCCTCCACATATTCATAAGGCGTGCAACCGATCCGGCCGCCTGTTTCGCGCTCGGAATATTCTTTAATATCAAAGGCATTTTCCAGATAAAGGTTTTCCAGTCGACGACGATTGACATCCAGATATTTTTCAAAGGACACAGGTCCTGTTTCCTCAGGGGTTTCGGCAAAAGGCATAGGGCCGGCCGAAAGCGGCGTTTCCGTGATCACGACCAGCAGAACTTTGAGCAGCTCCTTCATGGCAGCCAGGCGGGTCAGCCCACTGTTGCTGTATGCATATTCCAGCTGCGCGAATTCGTCGAGATAGTTGCGAAGATAGCTCTTACCTTTTTCCGATGTGCAGATCTGCGCGGCCTTTTTCCGGTCGAATCGCAAATCGGTCATAAAAAAGCCCGTCAGGGTGTACAACAGACGGGAATAGTTTTTATAGATCCATCCGTTCATGTCGGCCAGCGCGTCAGGATTGCGCCCTGCACCGACGGCGATTCTGGCGCTCGCCCGGACGGGACGCAGGAACGTATCCACCCATGCGCTTTGCCAGGCCGCGACAGGCGACCACCATCCGAACACGGCGGGATTCTTCCCCACCGCATCGAGCATCTTCTGATAACGATGAGTCGCCCGCACACCTGTGCCGACCCACTTGCTCAGCCAGGGCAGCGATGTGGAGAGTCTCTGATCGTTGTCGGCTGAACTGTTGCCAATGATAGAGATCAGATCTTCAGGCGTTATTTTCCGGACGTTATTTAATCGGTGTTCCGACATTTTTCATCTCCTCTTCGGGTAGACCGGAGTTTTTCACATCACTCATCACCCAGGACAGTGGACACATCCACGACTGAAAAAATCAAACCCGTTGACAAATATTTTCTTCTATAATACAAAATAAATCAAGTTCGACGGGCTTTTAGGACCTTATGAACAGGATCTTGCGGCAGGCCCCGGTGTATTTCCGGGCTTCTCGTTAACATGACACATTCCCAGATAATTTATTCAACCTGACTGAATAATTCCGCATGGTTCTTTTTTGAATCAAGAGGTGGTATATGGCTCAAGACGGGAAATCCTTTCCCTTTAACGACACAAACGTCACGTCCTGGATGAAGGCACTGGGCGAGATGTGGCTCAATATCGCCAAAACCGTTCCGTCAAATTCAGAGTCCGCGCTGAAAACCCAAACGGTTTTACAAAATCGTTTCACCGAGCAGTTACAGACCAATCTGAATCTTTTAAAGTCCTTCTCGGTCATGATGAGTGAACCGGAATCCGCATCCGCCGCGGCCAATTCAGTAAACGCCCTTCCTGAAATTCTTATCAAGATGGCAAAGTCCGGTTTTGACGCGGCCGTCCAGATTCAGAACCACCTCTTAGAAAAAACAAGCCGGATCGGAAAACACACTGAGGCTTACAATTTCGACAATCTGGACCAAGAGGTCTTTCGGGCGCTGACCGATGTCTATGAAAAGGAGTTGCGACAATATTTCAAGATTCCGCCACTGGGTCTGACGCGCTTTTATCAGGAGCGATTCAACGAACTGCTCGATAAACACAATATCTTTGAAACCACGCTGGCCGAATTCCTCTCCATCTTGTATCTTCCGGTGGAAAAATCATTCAAGGTCCTTCAAGAAAAGCTCCAACAGATGGCCGATGAGGGCAACCTCCCCAAAGATGCCCGGGAAAGCTACGCCGTCTGGCTGAAAATTCTCGAAGGGCATTACATGACCCTTTTTAAATCCAGGGAATACAACGACGCTCTGCACCGGACACTCAACAATCTTGGCGATTTCATCATCGCCCGCGACCAGGCTCTCAATGATATTCTTCAGTTTCTGCCCGTTGTCACGCATAAGGATCTAGATGATCTGTACCGGGAATTTCATGACCTGAAAAAACGGGTCAAGGCTTTGGAAAGAGAGCTGGATATCTCTCCCAACACTCTCAAAGTGGTAAAATGAGCGCCGATTTGAGGACGACTTTAACAACCCGAAATACTCCGGAGGAGAACACTTTTCATGAATTCCACAAAGATTCCCCTCGATCTGATTTTGGAGAAGCTGGCGGAAGACGCTGAAAAAGCCCAAAAACGCGTCTCTAAAGCTTCCGATGTTTTGCTCGGCGACCTCAATTGCGAGCTGGCCTCCACGCCTTATGAAATTGTCTATGAAGAAGACCGGGTGCGGGTGAAGCATTATTTCCGCAATGAAAAGGCGCAAGATCCCTTAAAGACCCCTCTTTTAGTCGTCTACGCGCTCATCAACCGGGAAACCATGCTGGATCTGCAGCCCGATCGTAGCGTCGTCAAGACGTTCCTTGAAGGCGGGATTAATCTATACATGGTCGATTGGGGCTACCCCAAGCGCAAAGACCGCTTTCAAACCATTGACGACCATGTCAACGGCTATATGAACAACATTGTCAACTTCATCCGTAAAAAACATAATGTCCAAAAAATCAATCTGATGGGCATCTGCATGGGGGGTACCTTTAGCGTCATGTATGCCGCGCTTCATCCGGATAAAATAAAGAATCTCGTCACCACGGTCACGCCGACGAATTTCGACACAGACAAAGGCCTTTTGCATGTCTGGATGAAAGATATCGATGTCGACCGCATGGTGCGGACTTACGGCAACATCCCCGGCGATCTGATGAATTTTGGCTTTCTGCTGCTCAATCCGGCGCGCCTGATGATTGATAAGTATGTCGGATTTGTCGAGAATATGGACAACAAGGATTTTGTTGAAAACTTTGTACGTATGGAGCGCTGGATTTTTGACAGCCCGGATGTTCCTGGAGAAACATTCCGACAGTTCGTCGAAGATGGCTACCAGAAAAATCTCCTGATCCAAAGTAAAATGTTTTTGGGCAATCGACGCGTGGATCTAAAAAAACTGACCATGCCGCTTCTAAATTTTTTCGGCCAGTACGACCACCTCGTGCCGCCGGAGGCCTGCAATCGTTTAACGGCGGCGGTCGGCAGCCAAGATACAGAGGATGTCTGCTTGGAAACAGGACACATCGGAATCTATGTGAGCTCCAGGTTTCAGAGGCTGTTCGCGCCTAAGATTGTGCGCTGGCTAAAGGAGAGAGATGACACGCAAGACGTCGTAACGTCGGGGGAAAAAGCAAAGCGAGCCCCTCGCGCCGCACCGAGGCCAAAACCCACGCCCAAAAGGACGAGACCCGACGTATCGAAGAAAGCGGCGACCGGACGCAAGACCCCGTCAAACAAAAAGACCGTTAAGCGGGCGCCCGCCCGTAAAGGCAAATTGTTACTCATCCAAAAAATAGCTGAAGCCATTTAAACCAAGGGAGAGGGGAATATGTCGACAAAAGAAGTTTTTTTTCGAGCGCTGAGTAAGCTAAGCCGTGAGATGGGCGCAACCAATGATCAAGACCGGCTGCTGCATCTGATCGTCTCCGCCGCGTTCAATACACTCAAGGCCAAAGCGGCGGTTATCTTTCTCGTGGATAAAGGTGAGGAAGATTCCATCCAAAATGTCGCTGTGGCACAGGTCGGTCTTTCGGAAAAATATATCCACGCGGGTCCCGGCCATGCCGTCAAAATAAGCCCGCAGTTGATGAAAGATGGATATATGTATTTTCGTGACGCCACGACGGACAAACGCCTGATGAACCGTGCCGCGAAAAAAGCGGAAGGCATCGGATCAATTCTATCTGTACCGGTTGTGGACAAAGGCAGAATGCTGGGCATCCTGAGTCTCTACACCAAGCAGATCCGAACCTTCACGAAAGACGAAATTGATTTTCTCTCAATCCTGGCCGAACAAGGCGGATCCGCCATTGAAAACGCGTATCTCATTCGTAAACTTCGCAGTCATTCGCAAATATTTTTAAAGCTGGCCGCAAGTATTTCGGAAAGTCTGGATGTCAAAGCGATTTTTCAGGCGCTGACAGAAGATCTCGTCAACGCCATGCAGATCAAAGCAGCCTCCGTGCGGCTCCTCGACGATGACAAGCGGACGGTAAAGCTTGTGGCAAGTTTCGGTCTGAGCGAGGCGTATCTCAACAAAGGTCCCATCATGGCCGACAAAAACATCGCCGAAGCCCTTAAGGGCAAAACGATAGCCATCAAGAACGTTCATAAAGATCAAGGCATCCAGTATCGCAAGGAGAAGCAGGCGGAAGGCATTGCTTCCATGCTTTACGTGCCGATCAAATCCAAAGAGGACATCATCGGCGTCCTAAATGTCTATAGCAGCAGACCCAAAGAGTTTACGGAAGATGAAATTTTACTGGTCACGGCGGTGGCTTATCAGGGCGGCCTGGCCATCAACAACGCCTGCCTGTATATGACGATTCAGGACGACGTGAAGGATCTCAAAGAAAACATTTGGAGTCATAAGTGCTGGTTTTAAAACCCGGCGCAAGGAGGAAAAACTGCGATGGTCACCGGAAAAACGATAAACGAGCTTTCTGTGGGGCAGACGGCGGAATTTGCCAAAACCGTTACGGAGACGGATATCTATTTGTATGCCGGCATCACGGGAGACTTCAACCCGGCACACGTCAATGAAAACTATGCCAAAAATACTTTTTTTAAGACCCGGATCGCCCACGGCATGCTGACCGCCGGCTTTATTTCCGCCGTGATCGCCAACCAGTTGCCGGGACCGGGCACTATCTACCTGAAGCAGGATTTGAGTTTTCTCGCGCCGGTGCGCATCGGAGACACGATCACAGCTCGCGTCGAAGTCGTCGATCTTAATAGCGAAAAAAACAGGGCGACACTTAAAACGACCTGCTTCAATCAAGATGGTGCGGAGATCCTCTCCGGCGAAGGCCTGGTCAGCCCGCCCAGACAGGCCAGAGGCTGAAACCCTAAAAAAATCAGAAAATGATAAAAAGAAAGCAACCGCGGACAATCCACAGTTGCTTTCTTTTTTGTATCGTCCATTTATTTATTTGGCCGCAAAAAAAGCTTCTACTTTTTTAAAGTTTTCATCAGCTGCCGCTTTGAATTCGTCGCGCCCCTTTTTATAGGTCTTGATCCAATCGTTAACCAGTTTTTTCCCCTCTTCCGGAAACATCGCGCTCTGCTGCATCATCGACGCAATCAATTTTTCCGTCTGATCCTGAATCACGGACATTGCCTCAAAAGAATTATCGAACGCTGTTTTATTAAAATCGACCATTTGTTTTGCTACCTGCTTCGGATCCATAATTATTTCCTCCTGTTTGCGGTATTTTGTATAACGTGTTACACATTCCGTTAATAGTTGATTAGTTTTTGCTTTTTGACTTTGGCGACGGGGAGGCGGATACAAAGAACTCCTCCATCTTTGAATAATTCTTTTCGGCCGCTTCTTTCAAATCCAGTGTGCTTTTCTTATAAATGTTTGACCATTCATTAATAAAGGTCTTCGTCTGGACCGGAATCCAAGGTGACTGTTTTAAAAACTGATCGACCGCCTGAGTCGTTTGCTCCTGCAACATAACCATTGAATTAAATCCAGCCTCAAAGGCCGCCTTGGAATAGTCAAGCATCTGCTTTGTAATTTCTTTATTTTCCATAACAAATACTCCTTTCATTTTTGTTGTTGGGTCTAATTATATCCAGCAAAATGCTTTTGTCAAGAAAAAATTGTTGCATTGCAACATTTTCGAATCAGGGCCAGTACTCTCCGATAAATTTTTTTCATATTATTATCTTATACATACAACCATTCCATTCCTATCAAATCGGCCCGGATATTATTTTTGTTGCATTAAATCAAAACATTTTGTAATAGACCTCTGGAGGCGCGAATGGAAAATAACCCCTTGATTTTAAAAAAATATTCTAATCGAAGGCTTTATGACACGGAAAAAAGCACGTATGTGACACTAGACGACGTCACAGAAACCATCCGCCACGGCCGGCCGATTTCTGTTGCGGATGCAAAAACCGGCGAAGATGTGACCTCTTCGATTCTGACCCAAATCGTGCTCGAAGAGGCTCGAAAGAAGAAATACCTCCTGCCCCCGCCTCTTTTGTATCTCATTATACAATACGGCGAGAATGTACTGACGGATTTTTTTGAAAGATATCTCGAACAGACCATTCGCAACTATCTTCTTTTTCGCAACATGGCAGACGACCAATTTAAAAAGTGGCTCGAATTGGGAGAAAAATATCCGACGATGAACCCCCAGGAACTCTCGAATATGTCGCCCTTTAAACCTATGTTCGATCTGTTCACACCCGGCTTGACGCAGCGCAACAAAGCCGATGATTCGGAAAAGTAGCGTTTTGCCTCCGTATGATCACTTTCGGGAAGGCGCCGTGCTTGATGATGCGGTCGGTTCGGCTGCCCCGTCACCCCCCAGATAATTCGAAATTCGCCATGTATGGTAGCCCACGCGATCCAGCCAACGAATCGCATCAAGCGTTTGAAGGGCAAGCATCGGCGCACCTTCTCCGGCCGTTTTCTTCAAAATGACGGGCCGCGCCCGGCGATGTATTTCAGATAGCTCAAGCGACATGGTTTCCACCTGGACCGGCCAGAATGCAACTTCCGGCTGGAATTCAGTCGTCGCACTGACCTCCAGGCCGGCTTCCGACAACTCCAGAATACGCCGCGCGGTTTCAAGCGGCTCATGCAGCAGGGAATCCGTTTTTTCTACCCGTCCCAGAACAGCCGGTGGCCGCAGATAATCACTTAATCGGTCCATGTGCTCGATGGCGTGGACCTGACTGACCCGCCCTTTGGAAAGCATGCCGACATCGGCCGCCGTTGGAATACGCGAAAAAAACATGCCGATGTCGTCGAGCGCCCGCCGCAACTCCGCTTCTGAAAAATCAATCCTTTCCCTTCCCGACGCCTGTAATTCCAGACGAATGACCCGGATCATATTGGCCGCCGTTTCACAAAGCGCGCGACGCGACGCTTCGAGCGCAACGGAAGGCACCCCAAGCAGCGCGGCATCCAGATGCCTTGTCAGCATAGGACCCTGCTCCGGCAGGAGACGCTCAATCCACTGAGAAAAGGACTCCGCAAAAGGGAGAAAAAAAGCCGCGCCAAGTCCGATAAAGATTGTGTGAAATGCGGCCAGGCTCATCGCCCCCGGTTCCAACCCCAAATACAACTGCCCCAAACCGATCAGCCATAGAAAAACGGGCAACAGCAAAATGGCGATCAGGCCATTTGTTAGATTAAAAATAATATGCGCCAGCGCCGTGCGTTTTGTGGGAACACTCGCGCCGATTGCCGCAATCGCCCCGGTTATGGTTGTTCCGACGGCGGCCCCGATGACTAGGGACGCAGCCTGCTCAAAATTAATGGATCCTGCATATAAAGCGGTCAATGTGGTCGCCACGGCCGCACTCGAGGACTGCATAATAATCGTCATTGCCAGGCCGATGCCCATAATAACCAAATGCGCCCAAAACCCAGCAGAAGGCAACGCCGCCAGATCAAAAAGCCCCGCCAGTCCCTCCATTCCCATCTGTAGATGTGAAATACCGACGAAGATCAGACCGAAGCCGGCCAGAGCCAAACCCAAAGATCGCCATCGTCCGATGGCCAGAAGTTTCATCAAAGCGCCGGCCCCGACTAAAGGCAGCGCGTAGTATCCCAAACTGACCTTGAGCCCCAAAACCGAGACGATCCATCCGGTCGCCGTGGTGCCCAGACTCGCCCCAATAACGACTCCGACGGCCTGCGGAAACGTAAGGAGTCCCGCACTGACAAAACCGATGACCGCAACGGTGGTCGCACTGGACGATTGAACCATCACGGTAACCAGGGTGCCGGAGATAAAAGCCTTGAATGGCGTTCCCGTAAACCGCACCAGCGCATTGCGCAACGCGTCGCCTGCGAACGATTTCAATCCGTCGGACATCAGGGTCATCCCGAGCAGGAAAAGCCCGATTCCACCAATCAGATAAAAGAAGGTTATCATCATGAAATTCCCGTCAACGCGTGGTTCGAATTCATTTTGATCATACAATGATTGAGCGCCTTTCGCCAGACGCTTGTTAATTGTTGAGTGCGTTGATAAGAATTTTTATCGGTTTTTCGCACACAGAACTTTGCCGGAACTGAACTTTGGCTTGACATTGCGTCGGGCATCTTCTAACATGCCGCAAATTTTGATTGATGGGCGCTTTATCCATGTTTTCAAAGAAAATCGTCATACGCTACACGCCGGAAGTGGTTCAGCAGCCGGTCATTTATCTTCTGTCGCAGAAACATAATCTTGTCTTTAATATTCTCAAGGCCAGAATCTTCCCCCGTCGGGAAGGTGTCATTGTTCTGGAATTGTCCGGACAAAAAGAAGATTTCGACCGCGGCGTTTTATTTCTCAAGGAGATGGGGCTGAAAGTTGAATCTCTGTCTAAAAGCGTCAGCCAAAACCCCGATGTGTGCGTCGATTGCGGTTCTTGCACGGGATTTTGCCCGACCGGAGCCCTGTCTTTTGAAAAATCGACGCAGAAAGTGATTTTCGACCCGGAAAAATGCAACGGGTGCGAACTGTGCGTTTCAGCCTGCCCGGTCCGCGCCATGGAAATCAACTTAATGTAACTCCTTTTATCCGAACCACTCCTGCAGGAAGGTACTCTATTGTTCCATGAGCATCAAAAAAAGCGGTTTTGACAATGAAAAGTACATCGCGCAACAATCCGAAGCGATCCTGAAGCGGGTTGAACGATTCAACAACAAACTCTACCTCGAATTCGGAGGCAAACTTCTATACGATTACCACGCCGCGAGAGTTCTGCCCGGATATGACCCCAATGTGAAGATGCGTCTGATCAAGGAACTCAAAGACCGGGCGGATATGCTGCTTTGCATTTACGCAGGCGACATCGAACGCAAAAAAATCCGGGCCGATTTCGGCATCACCTATGATTCGGATGCCATGAAACTCATCGACGACCTGCGGGGCTGGAATATTTCCGTGATGGGCGTCGTCATCACCCGTTTTGAAAATCAGCCCTCGGCGGTTGTTTTTAAAAACAAACTCGAACGGCGCGGCATCCGCGTTTTCACGCACCGGTTTACCAAAGGTTATCCGACCAACGTGGATGTCATCGTCAGCGATGAAGGCTATGGCGCCAATGAGTACATCCCCACGGACAAACCTCTGGTCATTGCTCCGACCCCGATGGCGGCGAGTGGCACCAGCACGGCAGTGCCGATCAGGATCCTCCGTCCGGTGGTGCCCATCACTCGTTCCTCAACGCAT
>CAYUDM010000015.1:29432-55689 GCA_964443625.1 uncultured Smithella sp.
TCATTGTCACGGGGCCGGGGCCCGGAAGCGGCAAACTGGCCACCTGCCTGTCGCAACTCTATCATGACTATAAAAGAGGCACAAAATCCGGTTACGCGAAATTCGAAACTTTTCCTATCTGGAATCTACCGCTTAAGCATCCGGTCAATGTTGCCTACGAGGCAGCCACGGCGGACATCCGGGATTTTAACCAGATCGACCCCTTTCACCTGGAAGCCTACGGAGAGGCCTGGGTCAACTACAACCGGGACGTGGAAGTCTTTCCGGTCCTAAAACGAATTTTGGAAAAAATCACTCAAGAAACATCCTTCTACAAATCACCCACGGATATGGGCGTTAATCGCGCGGGCTTTGCCATCACCAACGACGAAGTGACCCGTGAAGCGGCTAAACAGGAAATCCTGCGGCGCTTTTTCCGTTACCGATGCGAATACGCGATGGGATTTACCGACAAGGAAACGGTTCAGCGCGTGGAGCTGTTCACCAATGATTTCAATTTGAAGCCAGAGGATCGGCGCGTCGTGTTGCCTGCCCGAAAGGCCGCTTACGAGGCCATGGAAAGAAACCGGGGCAATGAAGGGATTTTTTGCGGCGCGGCCATTGAACTGCGAGACGGCAATATTATTACGGGAAATAATTCCCCCATGATGCACGCCGCTTCCAGTGTTGTGATCCACGCGCTCAAATATCTGGCGGACATTCCTGATAAAATCAAGCTTCTGCCGCCTAACATCACGGATTCAATTCGAAGACTCAAGACGGAAATGCTGGAGGAAAAGAATGTCAGTCTCGATTTGGATGAGGCGCTCATCGCCCTGTCGATCAGCGCGACAACGAATCCCGCTGCGGAATTGGCGTTGGACAAATTAAAAGAACTCCACAACTGTGAAGTACACATGACGCACATTCCGACGCCCGGTGATGAAGCGGGGCTTCGACGCATGGGCGTCAATCTAACAAGCGATCCATATTTCTCCACCAACGATTTGTTTATCACCTGAAAAAGGCTTTACTTACCGACATCTTCCTTGGCCGTATCCAGCATCTTGTTGATATCGCCAGGCACTTTTTTGGCCTTGCCGGCCAGCTCTTTGGTATCTTCCCAGAAATTGGCAAACTTTTCGACGATCTGCTCTCCACCGGTCTTGATCGTCTCCGTGGCGATTTTGATCTTGTCGGGCGCGGAGGACGGATCCTTAAACAGGTAGACACCTCCGACCAGCAAAAGAATAAATATAACCACAATGGCGAACTTCAGGAATTTTTTCAAAATGCAATATAAGAGGAACAAGACGATAAACAAAGCGAGCAGCGTGACCACGGTTGGATTGGCCGTTAAGTATTCCGATACAACTTCCATATTCTCTCCCCCCTCAAATTTGTTCGCGTTATTTAACTTATTTTAACCTTAAAATCTACGTTTTGTTTCATCTTGACAAAGACCGCGCCGACGCATAGATAGATCACAATTTCGTCGCACACAGGATGTTTGATCTCAATATGGCCACCCCTCAAAAAGTATTTCGTATCGGAATTTCCACATTGGGCTGCAAGGTCAATCAGTGCGACACGGCTGCAATCGCGAAAGACTTCGAAGAGCAGGGATGCGAAATTGTTCCGTTTAATGCGCCGGCGGACATTTACATCATTAATACCTGCACAGTGACCGCCTATGCGGATGCGCAGGCCAGACAATTGATCCGACGCGCCAACCGCGCCAATCCCGCCGCTCGAATTGTCGTAACCGGCTGCCTGGCCCAGACCCGCCCGGACGACATAGCCCTGCTCGACGCTGTTTCCCTGGTGATCGGAAATGATCAGAAACACAATCTTTTCAATATCCTGAACCATTCCGACCCATCGTCTGCCCGGATAGTCGCAGGGGACAGATTAAGCCAAAATCGCTTTCTCGCCGCGCCGGCCTGCCGGATCAGTGGCCGAACACGAGCTTTTTTCAAAATTCAAGACGGATG
Organism: uncultured Smithella sp.; assembly: GCA_964443625.1. Classification (GTDB taxonomy): domain Bacteria; phylum Desulfobacterota; class Syntrophia; order Syntrophales; family Smithellaceae; genus UBA8904. Next base: position 31,406 of record CAYUDM010000015.1, read on the forward strand.
CGACTCGTTTTGCAGTTACTGCATCGTCCCTTTCGCCCGCGGAAGAAGTCGCAGCCTTGAGCCGGACGCCGTACTCAAAGGCGCATGCGAGTTTGAACAGGCAGGATTTCAAGAAATTGTCTTAACCGGCATCCATCTTGGACGCTACGGTCACGATTTTTTCCCCCGCAGGGACCTGCCGGATCTTCTGAAGGCTCTGCTGCCTCAGCACCCGAATGTTCGGTTTCGACTCAGTTCCATCGAACCCAATGAGATTTCAGACGACCTGATCGGTCTGTTCTCCCACTATGCGAATCTCTGTCCGCATTTGCATATTCCCTTGCAAAGCGGCGATGGAAACATTCTGGGCCGGATGAAGCGAACGTATTCGCCCTCGGATTATCGTTTGGTGGTGGAAAAAGTAACAGCCGCCGTGCCGGATGTCGCTGTCGGTGTGGACGTCATGGTCGGCTTTCCGGGTGAGGACGAGCGAGCGTTTTACAACACCCTGTCTCTTCTGGAGGAATTACCTGTTGCATATCTTCACGTTTTCCCGTATTCAGAAAGACTTGGAACGGAAGCGGTATCCCTTAAACCCAAAGTGTCGGACAAAATCAAAAAGGAGCGGGCCGCCGTTTTGCGAAAACTGAGCGACCAAAAGCGTGAAGCTTTTTCGCGCCGGTTTATCGGCGGGATCCTCCCGGTTTTGATGGAACAAACCAAAGACAAGAAAACGGGCCTGTCCAGAGGATTTTCGCACAACTACCTGCCGGTGGTCCTGGATTGTTTCCAGGCGTTCAGGGGCAACCGGATTGTCGATGTTCGGATACAGCATTATGAAGCAGGAAAGCTTTTCGGCAGCAGAGGCAATGGATAGCGCCCGCATCGCTCTTTTAGAGGACTTGCAGCGGAAACTGACCTACATATTTCACCGGATGGATCTTCTGTCAACCGCGCTGACGCACCGCTCCTGGGTAAACGAGCATCCGCGGCCCGACCAGGAAGACAACGAACGGCTCGAATTTTTGGGCGACGCGGTGCTGGATTTATGCGCCAGCGATCTGCTCATCGAACACTTTCCAGATTTTGATGAAGGAACCCTGTCGAAAATGCGGGCCCGGCTCGTCAACGAAAAGCCGCTGGCGGCCTGGGCGCTCAGACTGGGACTGGGGGAGGCGCTGCTTTTAGGACGCGGAGAGGAAAGCTCCGGAGGCCGGGCCAAGGAATCGCTTCTGGCCAATGCGCTCGAAGCTGTGATTGCGGCCGTCTATCTGGACGCCGGATTCGATCAGGCCAGAAAATTTGTTGTGGCGCATCTGAAGCCGCTGCTTGTGGACGACACACTCAAGTCGGAGTGCTTCGACTATAAAACAGAGTTGCAAGAATATTGCCAAAAGATATTTAAAACCGCGCCGACCTATACATTGCTTGGTGAAAGCGGGCCGGATCATGACCGCACTTTCATCATCGAGGTAGCCATCGACGGTGTTTTTCACCAAACCGGCACAGGAAAAAGCAAGAAAGACGCCCAGAAAAACGCGGCATCCAAGGCTTTGGAGTTACTCCGATATGAAAACAAAAATCCCTGACGGCGTTCAGACGGTAAAGCCCTTGATCATTCCCGTGTTCATCATGAACAGCGGCTGCCCGGAGGCTTGCATCTATTGCAACCAGAAAATTTCAGCGGGAGATTTTCCGTCCATTCTAACGCGTGATCTTTTCAACGCTGAAATTGAGTCCTATCTCCGCTGGAACCGCGACAAACTCCGGCATGTGGAGATCGCATTTTACGGGGGGAGCTTCACGGGACTGGCCGTTGAGTATCAAAAACATCTGCTCGACTGGGCCGGACGTTATCTAAGCAATGGAAAGGTCGCCGCCATCCGCGTTTCGACCAGACCGGACCTCGTCGATGAGGACACAGCCGTTTTTTTGAAGCAACACGGCGTCATGACCGTGGAAATCGGGGCGCAGTCCTTCAACGACAACGTTTTGAAAAACGCAGGCAGAAGCCATACGGCAGCCGACACGGCCGAGTGCATCCGGCGGCTTCAGAAACACGGCTTCACGACCGGTCTTCACCTCATGGCCGGCCTACCGGGGGACGACCGGAATGGGTTTGTCCGCTCACTTGAGCAAACCCTCGCACTTGGACCGGATATGGTTCGCATCCATCCGCTGATAGTTTTTGACCACACTGAGTTGGCCAATCGCTACCGGCAGGGTCACTACACACCGCTTGCGCTTGACGAAGCCGTGGATCTGTGCGTGCTGGCCTGGGAAACGCTCATCCCTCATGGTATTTCCATTATCCGTTTCGGCTTGCAGCCCACACCCGAGATGAGCCGTCCGGGCGCCTATCTCGCCGGCCCCCTGCATCCTTCATTTGGAAGTCTTGTTTACGGCAGGATTTATCTGACCTATACGCAACGCCTCTTGGACACCCTGCCGAATCTCACAGGCGCCTTGCGATTCGAAATCGCCCAAGCCGACGCATCGCATTTCCGCGGACCGGGCAATGCCAATCTCTCCGCGTTGAAGGCCCTCTATCCCGACACGTCCATCACGATCGAAATTGTGCCGACAACCAAACGGGGGCATCTGGCGGTAACCACTGAAACGGGTGTCAGCCGTTTGGTCACCATCCCCGGCATGAACTAAATCAAAGGAGCGCGCATCTTGTTTAAATCCGGCTTTATCGGCATCCTCGGACGGCCCAACGTGGGCAAATCGACCTTTTTCAACGCGGTGCTGGGCGACAAGATCTCCATCGTCGCCGACAAACCTCAAACCACCAGAAACCGCATTACCGGAATAAAAAATTTTTCCGACGCCCAGATGATCTTTCTCGATACACCGGGAATGCATAAACCCAAATCTCCGATGAATCGCGCCATGGTGCAGGCCGCCCAGGACACCATCGGCGAAACGGATGTCCTGCTGGTTCTCGTGGAGGCCAACACCGCACCCGGCGAGCAGGATTTATTCCTTCTGGATATTCTCAAGCAGGCAAAGCTGACGATTCCCGTGTTTCTGGCGATCAATAAAATCGACCGCATCGACAAACCGTTGATTCTGCCGGTGATCGATCGCTATCGACAGCTTTTCGATTTTTCCCAAATTCATCCCGTCTCTGCGCTCAAAGGCGACGGCCTCGACGAGTTGCTTGCGAATCTAAAAAATGCCCTGCCGGAAGGCCCCCAGCTCTTTCCGGAAGACATTCTGACCGACTCGACCGAGCGTTTCATTGCGGGAGAATTTATCCGCGAACAGATTCTGCACCTGACCGAACAGGAGATTCCCTATGCGAGCGCCGTGACCATTGACGCTTTCAAGGAAAACGAAACGGCAAACCTGATTCGCATCAACGCAACGATCCATGTGGAAAAAGAATCGCAAAAAGCCATCATGATCGGCAAAAAAGGCGCGATGCTCAAAAAAATCGGCACGCGCGCAAGGCTCAACATGGAAAACCTCTTCGGCGCGAAAGTCTTTCTGGAGCTTTTCGTGCGCGTGAAAAAAGACTGGACCGCCTCCGACAGACTCTTAAGAGAATTCGGATTGCTCAAATAAGGAACGCCTCTATGCAGGAAAAACCCGTCATTGCTATTGTCGGCCGTCCCAACGTCGGAAAATCCACACTGTTCAACCGGATCGCCGGACACCAAAAAGCCATCGTCATCGATGAGCCTGGCGCCACCAGGGACCGCAACTATATGGATTGCGCCTGGCACGACAAAGCCTTCACACTCATCGACACAGGCGGCTTCGAGCCCACGACGGAGGAGCGCATCCTCATTCAGATGCGTGAGCAGACCAACCTTGCCATCGAAGAGGCGGACGTCATTATTTTTCTCATGGATGGTCGGGACGGACTGACGCCTTCCGATATCGAAATCGCGCGGCAACTGCGCGGTCACGGCAAACCGGTCTTCTATGCGGCCAACAAGGTGGATGGCGCGCGTCATGAAGAACTTCTGTCCGAATTCTATCGCCTGGGCATTGATCAAATTTACTCGATTTCCGCCCAGCACGGACCGGGTGTGGACGAGATGTTCGCCGATCTGACCCGGGACTTTCCACAAGCCTATAAAGAGGAAGAAGGTGGTGAAAGACCCATCGCTGTGGCGATTGTCGGTAAGCCCAACGTCGGAAAATCCTCGTTGGTCAACCTCATCTGCGGCCGGGAGCGCAGCATCGCGAATCCCCTGCCCGGCACAACCCGGGACGCCGTCGATACGCTCGTTCGGGTCCACGGAAAGTCCTATCAGTTGATTGACACAGCCGGCATCCGCCGTAAAAACAAAATCAGCCAGACGCTCGAACAATACAGTGTTGTGGCCGCGCTTAAATCGATCAACCGCTGCGACGTCGCATTGGTGCTCATCGACGCGGAAGAAGGCATAACCGAGCAGGATGCGAAAATCGCCGGGCTCGCCTACGAGCGGGGCAAAGCCTGCATCATTGTGGTCAACAAGTGGGACAAGATCGGAAAAGACAATACCAGCGTGGGGACCTATGTCGAAGACATCAAGGAAAAAATCAAGTTCATGAATTTCGCGCCGATTCTGTTCATTTCGGCCGTCACCGGCAAACGCGCGCCGAAGATCTTCGATCTCATCAACGAAGTCTATGCGCAGTACACGACGCGCGTCGGGACATCCCCGCTTAACGATCTCGTCGCGCATGCCCTCAGGAAAAATCCGATGGCCCGCTATCAGAACCGGTCCATGAGCATCTCCTACGCGACGCAGCCGGGCATTAAGCCGCCCACTTTTATCTTCTTTGTACCCCACGCCAAAGGCGTTCACTTTTCGTATGCGCGCTACCTGATAAACACTCTCCGCGAGGCATTTCCCTTCGACAAGGTTCCCGTCAAACTCATTTTCCGGAAAAAGCGGTAGTCGGGTTCGGAGCAAGGATTCGATTATTGACAGACGCAGGCATTTTGCCTATAAAGCCGCCTACTATTCTTTTTCGAGGACGCCGTGATCTATTTCCGCAACGTCAGCCTGTCGTTTCTGGACAAGCAGCTATTCGATAGGCTGAACTGGACGATTCATCCCAAAGGCCGCGTCGGGCTGGTCGGCGACAATGGAACCGGCAAAACGACGCTTTTTCGGGCCATCCTGGGTCAGGTGCATCCCGATGACGGCTTGATCGACATTCCGGACTTCAAGCAAAAGAAAATCGGCTATCTGCCCCAGGATTTAGTTGAGTTGGAAGCCGTCGGGCTGATTGAGTACCTGAGGCGCAAAAGCGGCATTGCCGCGCTGGAGGAATCCATCCGCGAGCTGGAGCATCGCATCTCTCAACTCCCGCCCAACACCCGTGAATACAGCCTTGCCACTAAACAGTACGCCGACGCCACGGCCAACTATTCAGCGCAAGACGGCTACGCTTTCGAAGCGCGCGCCAAACAAATTTTAAAAGGCTTCGGATTTCGTGAATCCGATTTTGACAAAACCTGCGATCTTTTTTCCGGGGGATGGAAAATGCGCATTTTGCTCACCTCCATCCTTCTGGCCGCGCCCGATATTATGCTGCTGGATGAACCGACCAATCACCTCGATACAGAAAGCATGGAATGGCTGGAGAGCTATCTCAAGGATTATTCGGGTACCCTCCTGGTCATCTCACACGACCACTTCTTTCTTGATAAAATCGCGACGCAAATCGCGGAACTCGCCGGTCACCAAGTTCATCTTTACAAGGGTAACTATACCTACTATCTGGCCGAAAAAGAGCGTCGGCGCGAGGCTTTAAAAAAAGAAATGGAGCTGCAAAAGGCGCAGATTAAAAAGATCGAGGAATTCGTCGAACGCTTCCGCTACAAAGCGTCCAAGGCCGCCCAGGTGCAAAGCCGCGTCAAAATGCTCGAGAAATTTCAGGATGTCCGCCTTGAAGGCGCAGGCAGAAAAGTGACCATGCGATTTCCTGAGGGCAAAAAAAGTGTCCGGGAGGTTGTCAGGGTCAGCGGCCTGGGGCACGCCTATGGAGACCTGAAGGTTTTTTCAGACCTCAACTTTTCCTTGTTTCGCGGCGACAAAGTTGCTTTCGTCGGCGTTAACGGGTCAGGAAAGTCCACCCTGTCTAGGCTTTTGAGTCTTTCGGAATCCCCCGTTGAAGGCCTCGTCCGATACGGCGATGGAGTCAATATGGCTTTTTTTTCACAGGAGAGCGCTCAAAACCTCTGCTACGAAAATTCAATCTGGCAGGAAGTCAACACTGTCAACACAATCGCCGACGATCAGGTCAAAAGAAATCTTCTGGGCGCTTTTTTGTTTTCCGGAGACGATATCTATAAGCCGATCGGTGTTTTATCCGGAGGAGAAAAATCCCGTCTGGCGCTTCTAAAAGTCATGCTTTTGGACACGAATTTTCTTATTCTTGACGAGCCGACCAACCACCTGGACCTTAAAACCCGCGACATTTTCCAAAACGCATTGATTCATTACGCCGGAACCGTGGCGATCGTCTCTCACGACCGATACTTTCTGGATCAGCTGGTCAACAAAGTCTATGAACTTCGCGATGGTTCCATTACCGAATATGCGGGGAATTACTCCTACTTCATTGAAAAGCGCAGCCAGTTGTTGGAAAGTGCGAATGCGGGATCAACGGGCGCCGACCAACCCGACAAACAGGTTCTCTCTTTAAAGGAACAAAAAAGACTCGAGGCCGAAGCGCGCAATCGCCTTTCAAAAATAAAAAATTCACTCAAACAGGAGTTGACGAGCCTGGAAACTAAAATTTCTTCTTTGGAGGCGAAACAAAAATCCCACGAAGAAACGTTGTGCAAACCCGAAACGCACAGAGACGCGGAAGCCATTGTCGTTCTTCAGATTGAGCTTAAAACACTTGAACAAGACCTGCAACAAGCTTACGACCGATGGGCCGAGCTTGCCGAAAAACTCGAATCCGTACAGGAGTCAAGCACCGCCTGCTGATGAGGATCTGGCCGGGCTAAAAGGCTTCAGGCACCGTCCAGGTGGCTCTTTTCGACATTCTGGTACCAACTTGCGGGATCGGTCAGAAACTCTTCGGTATCCCGCAACGACAGAAGATGCTCCCGTTCAACGCCGGCCAGCATCTTGAAAAAAGCTTTTTCCTTGGGATCCGTACTTTGGTTTTCGAGTTTGGAATACAAGGCCACGCCTCTGGCTTCAAAATCGATGGCCGTGCGGACCGCCTTGAGTTCATCCTCGGTTCCGACAATGCGCGCCGATTTTTTGCCGGACATGGACTTTAAGATGGCGCCGACTGAGGATTTCTTCACCTTAAGTGAAACAGTCGCGGGCCATTTTTTTTCCTGTTTCCATTTTTCATGCAGTTTTTTGAGCATCTCATAGTGATCTTTTTCTTCATCGGCTATCTGCTTAAACATGTTCTTGCCCGCCATATTCTTGGTTTTCCGGGCCTGTTCCAGGTAGAATTCCCGTTCCATCTGCTCATTTTCCAGCGCAAAAGTCAGCGCACTCATTCTTTTATCCATGAAGCCATCCCCTCCTTTTGACGGAACATCGAATTTGAGGGTCATTATAGAAGATATTGTCGTTTCGGGCAACACGATTTTTTCAAAAGGCCCGAAGGACCGCCCCGCAGGATCTTATGGAGAATACTTTACGTTTTGAGTTCTCCGGCGTATTCGGCGATATTATTGCAGTGATCGGAAATCCTCTCCAGGTGAATCAACATCTCGACAAAAACAGGTCCCGCTTCCGCCCGGCATTCCCGGTTGTGAAAGCGCTGAAGGTGATTGTCCCTCGCTTGTTTGACCAGTGCGTCGATTTCTTCTTCCGCGCGAAAGACCGACTGCATCCTCCCGGTCTCTTCCTGCCCGGACAAGCAAAGGGCGTCGTCGATGTTTTGTCCTACGCGTTCCATAATTTCATAAAGTTCGTCTTCACCACAGGAGCTAAACGGGATGCGTCGTTCAGCCTTTTGCGCGGTCAGGCGGCTCATGGCTTCCACATGTTTTGCGATACTCTGGATATCACCCGCCATTGCCGTATAGACAAAGAGTTTTCGGGAATGCGCCACGGAAAGAGGCCGTGCGGATATCTTTAAAAGAAAGGAAACGATCTGGAGGCGAAGATTGGACACCACCATGCCGGTATAGGCGATATTTTTTCTTTCTATTTCCTGATAATCCGCGAGCAACCGGCGCGTGGAAGCATACATCCTTTTTGCCAGCACAAACTGTCTTTGCAGTTCCTTGTGTACGCCCGCAAGGGAACGATACGGATTGACCAGATCCCGTTGATGAAGATACTCCGGCCACAATGGCAATTCCTCGTCCTGACCGGGCAGAACTTTGATCATCACCGAAGCAAATGGTTTGAGAATGAAGAAAAAGAGGATGACGCTTGCAAGATTAACAAACAGGTGCCCCAGCGCGATCTGCTGGGCCGGACTGGACGAAAGATCTTTGATGAACGACAGAAGATACGGCAAGATTAGAAGACACGCCAAAACACCCGCGCACTTGAAGATGAGTTGCGAAACCGCGCTTCGTTTTCCATTGATATTGGCCACCGCGCCTGCCAGCAGCGCTGTAACAGTTGTTCAGATATTGGCTCCCATCACCACCGGAAGAGCATTTTCCAGGCTAACCATGTCCTGCTGAGCCAGTAGCGCCAGAATACTGATGGGAATGGCGGAAGCCTGAACGACGGCTGTGACGAGCATCCCCACACCGATGCCGAAAAGCGGACTTTTGGTTTCCGTAAAAAACGCCACGAATTGCGGATTGGTCTTCAAAAGAGACGCGGATTGGCTGATCAACTCCAACCCGAAAAAAATCAGACCAAAATAGAAAATCAGTTCTCCTGCGACATGTAACCTGCCTCGGCGCGTCATCCACAACAGACCGCCGACTGAGACGATGATCGGTGAATAGTCGGTGAAACGCCATACAACGAATTGAACGGTCAGCGTCGTGCCGATATCCGCGCCGAGCATAATTGCAAGCGAGCTGTAAAAGCTTATCAGCCCGGCGCTCACGAGACTAATGGTAAGCGCAGTGGACGCCGAAGAGCTCTGAAAGAGGACGGCGGACACAGCCCCTGTGATCAGTCCGTAAAAAGGTTTGTCAACCGCATATTTCACATACTCCTTGATCCGGACATTGACCAGTTTGCGCACGGTGGCGGACAGCCGGATCATGCCGACAAGGAAGAGAATCACGCCACTTGAGGCAATCAGGATCTCTTTCATGCTCTGCCCTTTGAAATCATCTGTCAGCTCCCGGATCGGTTGCGCTCGGGTGATTTAAGTTCTTTCGACCTTGGCGATGTCAGCCCTGCCCGACTCCATGCTTTTGAATTTGAGTGTTTCATCCTCTGTCGCGTCCATAAAAGTCTCTTTGCTGGAACGCGTTTTCGATTTGCGATGAACTTCCGTTGTGATGTTTGCAAGGCATCATGACAAAATTCATTTCAAATCACAAGAGCAAAGTGCCCGCCTTGTGGTGTAATGATCGCTTCCATGCGCATTTCACGATTGACAATCGACGATGGGTTGGTTATACATTGCGCAGTTTGCTTCACAAGTTAAATTGCCATCGGTGCTTCATTATCGTTAACGGACTAAGATAAAGGAGGTAGCGGCATGAACCATGAAAGCAACACTCCTCCCCAGACGCCCCAAACAGCTCAAACGTCGCCGTCGTCGACGTCAGCCTTCGTATTTCGAAACGAAGGTCTCCTGAGCGCTGACGCATCGGCAACAATTCACCAGCAAGCGCTGATCAACAAAATTAATCATCTCCATTTCATCGACGCTCCAGTGGCCGTCCTTTTTCCGCAAAAGGATAAACCCGGCCATCTTCTGATCGAAGCCACACCGGGCCCCTGCATGGGCCTTCGAGTCAGTTGCCGGATGCGTTCACCCAAGCTCCAGGAACTGTCGAGGCAACTTGCCGATCCGGATTGGCTTCTGATTGACGACGGCCGTTCGATGATTATGTCTCCGGTGACCTGCCTGAAACGGCTCAACGATACCGTTGAGCTCGAATTACCGAAAGAAGCCGGCGCAGCACCTCCGCGTCGCGCGCAAAGATTCTCCTGCCGTCATATCACCTGCGATATCCGCCAGAGAGATATCCGCATAAACGGAGAGATGGTTGATTTTTCTCCTCTGGGCATGGCGATTATTCCTTCGCGTCAGCCCGCCTCCGATTGGGATGAAGATCAGCCTTTTGAAATCGATCTTTTTGAAAACGAGGTTAAACTTTTCAGCGGATCATGCCGCTGTATTCGCAACGGCGGCAAATACCCGGACGGCAAGATGGTCTTCGAACCCCTGGACGATCGGATAGAGCTCTACCCTAAAAGCGATTTTCGAAATCCCCGGCAAACGACGACGCCTTCGTTTTCCGTTAGATTTTGCCACCCCTTTTCCCGTATCACACTGGAAAGAGACATCGCCGATATTTCGACATCAGGATTTTCCATTCGGGAAGACACGAACCGTCAGACCTTGGTTCCCGGCATGATTCTTCCAAACGTCTCTATTCTTTTCGCGGGAGTCGCTGAAATGAACTGTTCCGCGCAGGTCGTTTACCGTCGCCGGGAAGAGCAGGATCATCAGGTTCAATTCGGATTGACCGTCGAGGATATGGATATCGACGCGTTCACCGTTTTGAATCATCTGGTCGGATCGCATCTGGATTCCGGCGCCCACGTCTCGACGACGGTCAATATGGATGAGTTGTGGAAATTCTTTTTTGAAACCAATTTCATCTATGGAGAAAAATACACCCATCTGGCCGAGCATCGCGACGTCTTTAAAGAGATTTACCGCAGACTCTACCAGGACCACCCACGGATCGCGCGGCATTTTACTTACCACAAAAATGGAACGATCTACGCCCATATCGCGATGATCCATGCCTATGAATCGTCCTGGATCATTCATCATTTTTCCGCTAAACCACTGGACGCGCGGGTTCCAGGTCTGCTTATTCTCCGTCAGATCGTTCACTTTCTGACCGGCTATTACCGCATGCGATCCCACGGTTTTGAAACGGTCATGACCTACTATCGTCCGGAAAACAAGATCGTGGAGCGCATTTTCGGTGGTTTTGCCAACTTCATTAAAAATCCAAAGGGCTGTTCACTGGACTTGTTCGCTTACCTCTACTTCAAAAAGACAGCCTCCCCGACCAGATTACCCGAAGGCTGGTCGCTGCGACAAAGCGGCCCCGAAGACTTCAAACGCCTTGAGAGCTTTTATGAGGAGCGTTCCGGGGGGCTGCTGCTTCGTGCCCTGCGGCTTGATCAGCCCCTGTCATCCATCAAGGAACAGTTCGCCCAGGCAGGATTCAAGAGAAACTGTCAGACACTTTGTCTGTGCCAAAACGACAACCCCCTGGCCTTCTTCATCGTGGATGAATCGGATATGGGGCTTAATCTGTCCGATCTGCTAAACGGCATCAAAGCGATTGTCCTTGACAGCGATGCTTTGCCCTGGAATATTCTGGAGACGGTCGTCAACATGCTAGGCTCCTTTTATACTGACCGGGAAATCCCCTTGCTCGTCTACCCGGATGATTACCCGGCCGGAAAAAATGTTGAGGTTGGCAAAAAGTACCGGCTCTGGATACTGGCCGGATCGGCCGCCGAAGCTTACACGCAGTATATGTTGAATAAATTTCGCATTAAGTATAAGGTTTCCTGATGGAAGAGCAACCGCTGTATAACAGCGCCATCATCAAAACCTATATTGACTATCTCGAGGCTTGCTATCCCGATGTCAACGTGGCCGACGCGCTGCAATTTGCCCGGATCAACAGTTATGAGTTGACCGACCGGGGACACTGGCTGACGCAGGGGCAGGTCAACCGGTTTCATGAGTTTCTCCAAAAGGCGACGGGAAACGAACATATTGCACGAGAAGCCGGCCGATATACCGCTTCTCCCCAAACCCCTGTCGCCGGCACCCTGCGCCAGCTTGTTGCGGGCATCCTCACGCTCCCAATGGCTTACTGGGCAGTCGAAAAAATATCCGCGTCCTTGAGCCGCCACATCACGTTGCGCAGCAAGGCATTGGCCAGCAATAAGATTGAAATTATCGCCACCCCGCGGGTCAACATCAAAGAGGAAAAATTCCAATGTGAAAATCGCCTGGGCATGTTCGAGGCGATCTCGCAGCTATACAACAACAAATTCGCGGTCATTGATCATCCGGAATGCATCCACCGGGGGGACCCGCACTGCCGCTATCTGATTGCTCTGGCCGCGCCGTCTTCGCTCATCTGGAAACGAATCGGTTTTTACATGCTGGCGGCCACGCTCTTGGCTATGTTTCCCCTGCTTTATGCGCTCAAACCGGAAACCTGGCTGATTGCGATCCTGTCATCCCTTCTGGTTTCCACGGCGCCTTTACTTTACGGCGCTTTTGCGCACAATCGTGAGCTTTCCCTGATTCTCAGTGAGCAGGGAAAGACCTCCGACGAGGTCGTCAATCAGATTAACCTGCGCTACAATGAATCGCAGATGATCCGGGAAATCGGCGAAGCCGCCTCCAGCATTCTCGACCCCCAGGAGTTGTTGAGTTTTATCACGGAAACGCTTCACAAAAGAATGCGTTTCAGTCGCAGCATCGTGATGCTGGCCAATCCCGAACGCACGAAGCTTTTCTATGCCGCGGGCCATGGATACACGCCATATGAAGAGGCCCTGCTCACGAATCTGCAATTCAATCTCACGAATGCCGCTTCGAGGGGTTTTTTCTATCAAGCCTTCACGGAGCACAAACCGTTTTTTGTCGATAATGTCGGAGATTTCGAAGGCGATCTTTCAGATCGAAGCGTCCGGGTTGTAAAGGATCTGGGCGTGCGTTCATTCATCTGTGTGCCCATTTTGTATAAGGGAAATTCCGAAGGGATTCTTGCGGTGGATAACACCCAAGTCAAGACACCGACGACTCAGAGCGATTTGAGTCTTCTGACGGGAGTGGCGCAGCAGATCGGCATCTGCCTGAACACGGCCGTTTCCCACAAAAAACTTCAGGAAAGCGAAGCCCGTTTTCGAAACCTCAGCGACAATTCTCCGGACATGATCTATCAGCTTGATCTGGAGGGCGTCATCAAATACGCCAATCCCGCCTGGACGGAAATTCTCGGCTACGATTCCGACGATTTAATTGGAAAGAAATTATCTGATTTTTTCATCGAAGACGATCAGGCCGCGTTTGGCGCAATTTGCGAAGATATTCTTTGGCGCGAGATCCGGATCCGAGACAAAAATTACACTCTGCTTAACTCGAAAAAACTCCCCCGATATATAACTTTCACAGGAACGCCGGATCATGACTCTGAGGGAAACGTGATCGGAATTGTCGGCACGCTCAAGGACTTAAGCAGGATCAGGAGCATGGAAGCCCAATTGTTGCAAGCATCAAAAATGGAGGCCGTGGGAACTCTGACTGGAGGCATTGCTCATGACTTCAACAATATCATCCAGGCCATCATGGGGTACAATCAATTGATGATTTCCGGCCGGTTGGGCCATGAAACGGATATTCCCTACCTCAACAGTATCGGAGAATTAATCTCGCGCTCTCGGGAATTGGTAAGGCAATTGTTGATCTTCAGCAAAAAAGTCGAACCGGTGTCCCGGGTCTTGAACATCAATGATGAAATCAAAAGCATGCGGAACCTGCTCGTTAAATCCATCCCCAAAATGATCGATATCGAAACGGATCTCGCAGCGGATCTTCTTCCTATTCAGGCGGATTCAACACAGATCGGGCAAATCATCATGAACCTCGTCATCAACGCCCGCGACGCTATGGGAGACAGCGGACAAATCCTGATTAAAACAGACAATCTGATTTTGCGAAACAAGACGATGATCGCCGGTTCGGCGCTTCAGACCGGTCAGTACGTCAGAATGTCCGTTTCGGATACGGGCTGCGGCATGGACAAAGACGTCATCGCGCGTATTTTTGAACCTTTCTTCACGACCAAAGAGGCCGGAAAGGGAACCGGCCTGGGTCTGTCCGTCGTTCACGGCATTGTTAAGAATCACGAAGGCCTCATCTCCTGCGCAAGTGAGCCAGATCGGGGAACTACCTTTACGATTATCCTACCGGCATCTACCGCCTCCGTCATGCCCGAAAAATCTGCAGAAGAGATGAAAACGACGCTACAACCCAATGCGTCCGGCACCGAAAGAATTCTTCTCGTCGATGACGAACAAAGCATCCTGGAAACGGGTCGGGATACGCTGTGCCTGCACGGCTACCACGTTGCGACCGCCGAAAGTGGTGAACAGGCGCTCAATCTATACCTGGAAGAAAAAGATCAAATCGATCTGGTTATTCTGGATCTGATCATGCCCGGCGGCGGAGGCAAGAAGTGCCTTCTGGACCTGAAAACGATCAATCCCGACGTAAAAGTGCTCATGACCAGCGGCTACGCCAACGAGGTGCAAACCGACGATCTGATGGCGGCCGGGGCGGCTGGATTTCTTTTAAAACCGTATCGGCCGGAAGATCTTTTATTCATGATCCGTCAGGCGCTTGGCAAAACTTGACGGCTTAGACCTTTTGCCCCCTGCACATAATCAGCGGCGTATAACTGAACCGACGGGGTTCAAGCAGAAATGCTTCAAAATCATCATGAAAGCGTTCATACCCGCCGGGATAGGCGTCCAACAGATCCGGTGCGAGTTTGGCCGCAATCTCCAGTTTCTTCATGATGTTAAAATGATCTTTTTCCTTCAGGATCCCATAAAACAGATTGTGCGCCGTTACATTGGTTTCAATCTTCTCCATTCCGGCATCATAAAGAAAGGCATACAGCTTGCGACCCACAAAAGGGTCAAAGTTGAATTGTTCAGACATCGCCGCCATGACGTTCGTCACGATCCGGCTCATGGCATCAGGCAGATCGTAGTGAATGAGACAGTTATAATCGAGGTCGAGCAGGCACAGCATCCCGCCGGGTCGCAGACACTCAAGGAGATTGGCAACAATCTCTTTGGCGCCCATCCGGTGATATTCCAGCACAAACCGCACCCAGATCAGATCGAATGGGCCCAGCTTGCGACAGTCCTGCCTGAGATCATGGAGATCAAAAGCCACCCCTTTGCGGTCGCCATAGCGCCTGCGGGCATATGCAATGCGGTCTTCAGAGTAATCCACACCGGTCACAAAGCCATCGGGACCGGCCAGTTCAGACAAAAGCACGGTGGTCGCACCGGGGCCGCATCCTGCATCCAAAATCTTCATTCCTCTTTGGATACCACCCCACAGGGCTTGTCGCCTGAACGCAGCCGGATCGGTCTTCACGTCCAGACGGATATTTTCATCTTCGCTCTCCATAAAATAGTCCTGCTGATGTTGCCGTCGCGTTTCCAGATCGTCTTTCGTCATCTATGTCTTCCCCCGGTTCTAACCACCGTACTGCTGAGTGATCCAGTTGCGGTACGCGCCGGATTTCACATTTTCAATCCAGGCTTTCTCGCGAATATACCATGCCAGTGTCTTTCGCAATCCGGTGGCAAAGGATTCCGAAGGAGACCACCCCAGTTCGTCGCGCAGTTTGGAAAAGTCGATTGCGTAACGGCGGTCATGACCCGGCCGGTCCGCCACAAATGTAATTAAACTCCGCCGGGATCGGTGATCCGGCGACGGAACCATCTCATCGAGCAGATCGCAGATCATTTCCACGATGACGATATTTTCGATTTCGGCGCTGCCGCCGACATTGTAGGTCTCGCCGATCCACCCCGCATTGAGAATCGTCCAGATTGCGTCGCAATGGTCTTCGACATAAAGCCAGTCCCGAACGTTTTTTCCGTCTCCGTAAACGGGCAGAGGCTTACCCTCAAGCGCATTGAGAACAACCAGGGGGATCAGCTTCTCAGGAAACTGATAGGGTCCATAGTTGTTCGAGCAATTCGAAATCGTTACCGGCAGACCAAAGGTTTTGAAATAGGCCCGCACCAGATGATCGGACGATGCCTTGGAGGCGGAATAGGGACTGTTCGGACGATAAGGCGTATCCTCTGTGAATAGTCCATGAGCGCCGAGGCTTCCATACACTTCATCCGTACTGACATGATGAAATTTCACAAATCCAGGCATCTTACTTTTTGCAATCTCTAAAAGATTGAAAGTGCCGACGATATTGGTGAAGATAAAACTGCCGGGATCAACGATGGAGCGATCGACATGCGACTCGGCGGCGAAATGACATACGGCATCAATCTCGTAGCGCGTAAATATCTCTTCCATTCTCGGGGCGTCGCAGATATCCGCCTGGCAAAAGATATAGCGTGATGGATAGGCAGCGGCTACATCGGCCAGGTTTTCCGGATTTCCGGCATAGGTCAGCTTGTCGACATTGATAATCCTTGCTGAAAAATCCTTTCGGCCAATCAGGTATCGTATGAAATTGCTGCCGATAAAGCCGGAACCTCCGGTTACCAATAGATTTTTAATGATCGTTTTTTTGTTTTGCGGATTCATAAGGCGGCAATAGCCTTTCCCTCCCATTGATGATTTTCAAATACGAGCTCAGTCCAACTGCGGCATACTGACAGGCGACGATATGCTCAATCGACGCATCCAGATCCTGACCGGCTGGCATCGGTTGCACCTCCAGAACAAGGCAATTCTTTTCCTTGCGGAAACTCTCCGCCACGGCATCGATCGCCAACTGCAAGATGCCGCCCAAGGTCAGATAGTTGGCCTCGACCACGACACCTCCATGAAAGATCAAGCCCTGTAAATAATCCGGCAACGCGAAAATATCAATAATCCGTTCCGTCAGATAGATGTGATACCGGTCGATAAACGTCTCATCGATACGATCGTCGTTTTCGGCATGAAATTTCCTGTACACTTGGAGAATCATCCGCCCGATTTCGGAAAACAATCCGCCAAGCTCGGCTTTTTTGGCTTGATCTTCCCGCATTCCGAACTGCTCGGAAAGTATTTTACCCAGCACAGCCGATGAAAAGCAGCGGGCGAAAACGACTTCGACATCTTTGTCGTCTCGAGCCAGAAGCTGCATGGCCAGCAAGATGATCATCGCCTTTGTATGAGCCATCCCCAGACGGGTTACGACTTCGTAAAAGGTATGGATCTCCCCCTTTTTGAGGCTGCCGTAATAGGCGCAGTTTGCATAATTAAAAACCCTCGCCAGGATTTCCTGACCGATTCGGAATTTCAGGGCTTCGATGTCTTTGACACTGGCGTCCATATCGTCGAGAATGGTCAGGACGTCCGGAGAAAACCCGAGGGTTTGTTCGTGCATCATCTTTTCTATAACATCATCGAGAATCAACAGGACTTCTGTTCGCTCCATGTTCTCCCCTTTCCGGATATGCCAAATCCAAGCAGGTCCAATGGTATGGGTATTCGTCAAACCTCCGCTTCAGTGTGGTCCCGTGAGGGTATAACCGGCCCAGTCATACGGCGCATAGCCAATCTCCCTCATTTCGTTTTGTGTTTCCCTCAGGGCTTCGGCCATTGAAGAGGCCTTGCCCATATTTCTGTATAAACCCTCCATGAAAATAACACGTGCCCGGGTGTCTACCCGCCACAGAGACTTCAGCGCGGCCGGAGCGCCGGCATATAGAAACGCTCGGCCGAGCAAGGCCATCTCATTGCCTGTTACCGGGAGAGGCTCTTCGGATGAAACGGCGCCCGCGACAATCCCATTGCCCTGAAAGATCAGCCCAAACATGTCCTCTATGGACAACACAACCCCCTGCGTCGCGCCGCCCTTAAATCCGGAGGCAAAAGGGTTGCCTTGCCTGATTATCGCGGGCAAGGCAAAATGCAGGACATCAAACGTCCGTGCTTCACAACGAATGATTTCCTTTTCGGCCGCCGGCAACATCGTTGTTTTATTTTGCTTCGCCGCGCGTCCGATGGCCCGGATTTCTTCGCTCGCATGGGGCATTGGATGCTCCCGGTCCGCGACAATGCCTATCTTTATACCCTGTGGAAGCTCTTTCTTCAATGTGTATTTGAGGACTCCCGCGACAGGCAGATCAAAAACCGAAAATCCTTCAATGAGAGATGCGCCTTTATAGGTCATGGCGGCAAAAGGCAGATAATGCAGCACATCGTGGGCAACGATGCCGATGTGATCCCCTGAGACAAAACCGATCACCGGTTTAAGACACCATTCGTAGACGCGCTCCGACAAAAGGTCGGTTTGCTTTTTGTCGCGCCGCGCCATGGCCCGTCGAAGAGAGGCAACGACATTCACAATATCTTTCCGCATGCGGGCAGCCTTATGGATTTTAAAATATCCTTTGTTCAACACCCATGTATATAGCGCGCTGTCGCTGAGATAGAAGAAAAAAAGCGTCGTGTTTGAATCCAAAAGGTGTCGTATTTCCTCGACGGATACATTTTCCACCTGCAGCAGGGAATGCATCTCTTCATTTTCCTCTTGAATGTCTGAAAGGATCTGTCGCTCGGAAGTGATCGCCTCATGCAGATCTCTGTTCGCCCGGCTCCAAAAAGAGTCATCCTTCCAGACGGATGACAAACGATAATTCGCGATCAGGACCTCGCGGCGGCTGACGCGCAACCGAGTAAGGATTTCTTCTTCCGCCGGGGTTTTGGCGATGTTTATGGTCAAGACCTGTTTGACCATCATCCTTGTTTTGGCTCTTTCGGCCGCAACCCAGGCCGCCTGGATGTCCCCGACTCGCGAAGCTTCCTCCACCAGCGTGTTGACAAGAGCCTCGGGATCAACAAAAGTCGTTTTGAAATATCCGTCCCGGTAAATCGATCCGGCCTGGTCAAGCTGCTCAACCGCTGAGGTAAGATGGGACACAGCCGCCCTGTCATTTCCCTGCCAAGCGGCATGACGCGATAAGATCACCTCCGCCCAGATTCTGTAAGCACTATGCGGAACAGAAGCAGTAAGTCGGTAAAACGCCTGAGCATCCTGCAAGGCTTCCGGACGGTCCTGATCCGCAAGGGAAAGAAAAGCGCGCAGGAAAGCGCTTTCCAGCTTTGCTGCCGGACTGTCTGCAAGCACAGCATCGGCTAGTCCAAGATCCAAATCGGCGCGCGACGCCTCATGATCGCCGCGCAGGCCATGGCAAAATCCGAGAAGATTGAGAACGCGGATTAAAATGATGTCCGTCGCCTCTGCTGAAATCCAGTTTCCGACAACCGTTTCCAGGATGGCGTCGCTTAAAGTCCGGACCTCCTGAAAACCCGCTATACGGGCGGAAAGATCGGCCGCAGACAAAATTCCTGAATCCCGTAAAACCGGCATTTTTCTCATCCAGGAAGAAAAGACAGTCTGCCCCAGATGGACCATTTCCAGATAAAATCGGGCATCCCGTTGGAGGATGAGCAGATGATCATCCCGCGGTCTGCTTAGAGCCTCATTGAGCGCCTGCTGAAAAAAAAGGCCCGCCTGCCGAGCATCTCCTTGATACCAGTAATACAAGCCATATTGATACAGAGAAAAAGGTTTAAAGAATTCTTCGGAAAATGTCCGCTGGGCGGACAGGATCGCTTCATAGGCTTCGGGAAACCGACCGAAACGGCATAGTGCGGCCACTCTTGCAGCTACAGCCGCCGCCTCCCCCCGAACATCGGATTTTTTCTGCGACAGCTCTATCGCACGCTCATAGAAATGAATCGAGCGGATTTCGTCGCCGCGAACCTCGAAATACCCACCAACGCCAATCCAAAGGTAGGGAACGGCTGAGTCGGCCAGAAGCGAAGCCGTCTTGAGCTGTTTGACATAGACCTCGGGGATATACGCGTCATAGGGACCATCAAGCACGATCGTCGCGATCGCATCGGGGGGAGGCGGAATCCTAGGCACGAGCGACGCGCACCCGCACACGGCAAGAAGACAGAGACACGCCAGGGCAATTCCGGTTTTTGCAATAAAGGAGGAATTCATTTACGGGAAAAACTAACTATTCTTTTTCCGGGTGGTTACTTTAAAAATCCCTGGATAATCCGGTTGACGGCCTGATCATAGGTTAACCCCAGGCTCATCAGTTTGGTCAGCTGATCACTGGCAATCTTTCCGATCGAGGCTTCATGGGTCAATTCTGCGTCCGGATGTTGAGCCTTGAGCGCCGGCATGGTTTCGTTGGAACCGCTGTCCATGATGATCGCGTCACATTCAATATGCCCGAAGCATTTATTCAGGGCATCAAGCGTCGCGTAAAAGATCTGGCGGGAGTTTCCCTTCATCACGGAGCGGGAGATGAGGTTTGCTCTGCTGGATGCGCCTTTAAGCACGATGTTGTTCTTGGAAACGGCCGTCTGGTCGCTGTCCGTCAAGACGCGTTCAGTGATCAACAAAACGCTGTCCGCTCCCAACGTCGCTTCATTGAGGCGGTCGGCTTCATCCACACCGCCGATCTGTGTCAACTCCATCTGTGCCTGGGCACCGGTATCCAGAAACACCCGGGTGGTCGGGTTGAGCGTTCGGCGCCCTTTGCCCTCGCCCGTCGCATAGTGCTTTTCGACATATGTCACTTTAGCTCTTTTTCCGACCTGAAAATCATGAATCCCGGCGTGACCTTCCGCTTCCGATGAGCCGCAATGGATTCCACAGCCCGCCACAATGGTCACATCCGCGTCTTCACCGATTATAAATGAATTATAGACGACATCATACAGACCCGCCTGACTGAGAATCACAGGGATATGAACGGATTCGTTTTTTGTTCCCGGCTTGATGGTGACAATGATTCCCGTTCCTTCCGCATTGGATTCGATATCGATATTGGCCGAAACCCTGCGGCTCAGAAGCTTTCCGTTTTTACGGATATTGTAGGCGCCTTTGGGCAAATCTTCTAGTTCGGCCACTGTCTTGAGCAGTTTTTTATCTAAAGCATCCAGCATCCCGTTCTCCTTCACACGCGTCGCGGTAGGTGCAGACGCTTAAATCATCCAAAAGGGGCAAGGCGCCCTCCAGATTGCCCTGATAGACGATTTTTCCTGTATCGATGATCACGATGGCGTCCGCCGCTTCCAAAAATGCCCGGTTATGACTGACCACAATAGTTGTCGTCATTCGTTCAGATTGTTCTTTTTTAAGCAGGCTCACCATCGGGCCGATGGTCCATAAATCAATGCCCGTATCCGGTTCGTCATAAATCGCCAGTTTGGGATTGGCGGCAATGGTCGTCGCCAATTCAATTTTTTTGATTTCGCCGCCAGAAAGCTTGGCGTCTACTTCCTTGTCCAGAAAAGACAAAGGACAAATTCCCACCCGACCCAGCACGTCGAGAAGTTTGCTTTCATCTTCGAGGCCGGTGGCGATCGTCAGCAGATCCCGAAAGGTGATTCCCTTGAAGCGGGCCGGCTGCTGAAAGCTGTAGGCAATGCCGGTTTTGGCGCGTTCAGTGATGGTCATGTCCGAAATGTCCACTCCGTCAAAGACAATGCTCCCGCCGGAAACCGGATTAATCCCCATGATCAACTTGGCCAGGGTCGTCTTGCCGCTGCCGTTGGGACCGGTAATCGCGTAGAATTTCCCCTTCTCGAAGGTAAAATTGACGCCGTCGATGATGTTGCGGCGGGCGGCGCCTTCCCCTTGCGCCTCGTTTACCGTAAAATACAAATTTTTTAATTCCAGCATGAACCATCTCTGCCTTTGTCTGAATTTTGACTTCTTGGCTATATGCCTGTTTGTTTTTTCTGTCAATAGTCAAGGGGAGGCTCTTCGGCTCACATCCCCCGACGCACTACTTATCCCCCGCTTTTTTCGGATACCCCGTAATCGCCCGTATCTCTTCGTAGAGGGGCTTGAGTTTTTTGTACATCTGCTTATAAACGCGAGTGTAAAGTTGATTGTAGATCCTGTGCGTCTTGAAATTCGGTTCAAAAAACTGCCCGATATGAGTCATTTCCCGAACCGCCGTTGTAAAATCCGGATGCAGTTTAAGGCCGACCGCGGCGTCAATCGCTGCGCCCAGACCGGACGTCTCATAGACCTTCGGACGGGCCGTGGTCAAACCGAAAATATCGGCAGTCAACTGCATCGCCGCATCGCTTTGCGATCCACCGCCGGAGACGCGAAGTTCCGTGATCTTAATTCCGCTTCTTTTCTCCTGCCTCTCCTTTCCTTCTCTCAATGCGTAGGCAAGCCCTTCGAGGATAGCTCGATAGAAATGAGCCCGGTTATGAACATCCCCGAATCCGATCACTGCCCCTTTCGCCTCAGGTCCCGGAACTTTCAGCCCGGGAGACCAGTAGGGTTGAAGAATCAGCCCCATGGATCCGGGTGGCACCTCGTGAAGCAAGTCTTCGACCAGGGTTTCAACCTCCACGCCCTGCTCCTGCGCGATTTGCTGTTCGACCTGGGCGAACTGCTCCGCAAACCAGCTGACCATCCAGTATCCTCGATAAATCTGGATTTCCAGGCTGTAGGCACTCGGCACCGCCGACGGATACGGGGGAATCAGGGGAATCGCCTCAATGTACTTCGTGTGCGTCGTATTGATTGTGGCGGTTGTTCCATAACTCAGACAACCGATATGAGGTTCAAGGCACCCCGCGCCGATGACCTCGCAGGCTTTATCCGCCGCGGCGGCGATCAGCGGCAATCCTTCAGGAATCCCCGTGTCGGCCGCTGCGGATTTTGTGATCCGGCCCAGGATACCAGAAGGCCTGACAAGCTCCGGCAGCATGGACGGTTCGACCTGCGTCGCCTGCCACTTCCAACTCCAGGAATTGGCCCATGTCTTCTTTTTGTAGTCGAAAGGAACGTAACCCACCTGACATCCGATGGAATCAACAAAATGTCCTGTAAGGCAGTATGTGAGATACCCCGACAAGAAGAGATACTTGTGTGTCCGTCTCCATATGTCGGGCTGATGCGTTTTGATCCAGTTGCTTTCCGCTTCGGCCTGCAGATAAGCGACGGTCTCCGACATTCCGGATAGCTTAAAGGCCAGTCCCCACAGACCGCTGATCGGCTTGAGACTGCTGGTGCGCCTCTGATCCAGCCAGACCATCGCGGGACGCAGCGGTTTGCCTTCTTTGTCCAGATTGATCATCGTCGCCCGCTGCGTCGTTAAGGTCACACCGGCAATCGCCTCTTTGGAAACATCGGTTTCATGCCACAACATCTGACAGACTTTACAAAGGGACTTCCAGTAATAATCGGCCTCCTGCTCGGCCCATCCGGGTTGCCTGGAGACATAAGGCATTAGAGGAAGGCGTCTTTTATAAAGTAGACGGCCCTGTAAATCAAAAACCAGTGCGCGAACGGATTGCGTGCCATTGTCGATGCTGAGAATCAGATCCTTATTCATCAATCACCTCAGGTGCGGTATCGAAACACTTTGACTGTCTGTAATAAAAGCACATGAATATAATTTCATCGGACATGTATCTTTACATAGCATTGAAAGAGATATTTTAAAACAAGGAAGGATCGGAGTAAGACGGGTGACAAAAAATTAAAGAGCAGACCCATCGGTCTGCTCTTTAATCATAACTTCTTCACTGGATTACTTCTTGGCAGGCTTTTTTGCGACTTTCTTTGCAACTTTCTTTGCGGCTTTCTTCGCGACTTTCTTCACCGCCTTCGCGACTTTCTTTACGGCTTTCTTCGCGACTTTTTTCACTGCGGCCTTTTTCGCAACTTTCTTTGCAGTCTTTTTCGCGGCGGGTTTCGCAGCCTTCTTCACAACCTTCTTTGCTGTTGCTGTCATGGGGTATAGCCTCCTTTAATTGGGTTTACTGCCTTCTTCAAATCAGCAATCCTTTTAATTGGCTGTAATTTTACAGTATTTATTTTCATCGGTCAACAAAAAGTATAAAAAAATAAAAATATTTTTTCATTGCTTGAAAGATTTTTTTAACGGCTTCATCGTAATTTCTTACGCTGTCATGACGGATCTCGAGCGCAGATCCATTTTTCATTTGAGTTACATGCTCATCATAAGGCCATGTAACTCAATACTGGTAAGGCTTTTCAGGATTTCTTCAACGGACGCTTCATGACTTTACTCGATCTTGATCATCATGATGCGGCAAAGTCAACTTCATTTTTTCAGAAGGCAAGATGAAATAGATTACAAAATATTTTACAGATAATTTTTCGCGCCGATGAATCGGTTTGCATAGTATCCATCCGAAAGAGAATCAACACGAATCGTTTTTCCGCTCGACGGCGCATGGATGAATTGATTCTCCCCGATATAGATGCCGACATGCGACACTTTTCCCCGACTGGAAAGTGCGAAGAAAACCAGATCCCCCCTGCGCAGATCGCTGCGATGGACCGATTCTCCCGCGTCATACTGCGCCGCTGAATGACGCGGGAGATCCAGGCCGTT
>CAYUDM010000016.1:0-35633 GCA_964443625.1 uncultured Smithella sp.
TCTGTGTAAATAGCCCCCTTGAGTGCTAAACGACTCAAGGGGGTTTTTGCGTGGATGAAAACAGATCGTACGAATCAACGGAGCGCCCAGGGGGCAGGCACAGTTTTTACAGCCTTGATGGATCTCTGCAGGGCGGTTTCGTGTCCAAATTTATGCCAATTTTCCGCTGGCACGTTTGTCGAAGTTGCGCTATAAACATCGCCAGGTTTGTGCCTAATATTTTCAGATGATCCTCGTTGGGGAATCATACGAGAAAGAGGCCGACCACCTTCTTAAACAAAACATTTGACGACATTATTGCAAAGAAATGGATTCGGACAGGGACCGTCTGACCGTGCGACAGTCAGGCGTATTTGATGAACGGATATTCAACCGATTCTCTTCGGCGCAAACCGTCCCTGTGCGGAGAACTGCAAAGGAGGGCGAATGGATGAAGGCAAACAAAGGATTCAGTTTAATGGAGTTGGTTGTTGTGCTGGCTGTTTTGGGCGTTGTGCTTCTGATCGCGGCTCCAGGCTTTTCCGGTTACCGGGATAACGTCCAACTGCGGGAGTCCATCCGGCGGATTTCAGGAGACCTGGGGCTTTGCCGTCAGCGAGCGGTTGCCGAAAACGTGCAGTACAGAGTCACCTTTCATGTCGAGACCATGACGTATAGCATTTTAAAGAAGCCTGTTTCGGTGAACACTTGGACGACGGTCGCCGTCGAAAAATCCATCAACGGCGGCAATCCGGCCATTGTGTTTTTCAAAGAGCCGAGTTTTTCCGGGGGTGTTCCGTCCGTGACTTTTCATTCCAGGGGGACATCCGGTCTCGGATCGTTGACGCTTGAGCACACGCGCACGAAGAAGCGAATGACTTTGAAAACAACCATAACCGGTCGAATAAAAATCGTCGAGCCGTGACGGCGGAATAACGCCAAGGAAAACTCGCTTTTAAAAGACGTTTTGAGATTCTCAAAGGATGGGACACAGAAACCAAACGTTAGGGGTTTTGCGGTCGCTGCCGACTGGGGATGATCATGACCTGGGCGTTGGGGATATTATTTTTCAGTTCCGCTTCCAAACGGCCAAGCAGGGCGTAGACGGATTCCATTTTAGTTTCCGGATTAAATTCCATGAACAATTCGATAAAGGTCTGGCTGCCGGATCGGCGGGTGCGGAACCCGTGGATCTGATCATAGGCGTCGTAGTTGGCGACAAGCTCGCGCAGAATGATCAACAGATGATATTCATCGAGGCTGCGATCAAGCAGATCGGAGATGGACCCCGAAAAGACATCATAAATCGATTTCAGGATGCTGATCGTGAGAATTGAGGTTGCCGCCACATCGAGATAGCGCGTCCAGGTCGCGCCTGAAAAAATCAGCGCGATGCCCACGGCCAATATAATCAGCAGGTCTTCGAGCGCTCCCATCCTGGCCATCCGCCAAATCGAACTGAAAATCGGAGAATGCTCCGTTTTACTCAACCGATAGTTGCGAACCCATAACCACACCGAAGCCAGAAAAGAGGCGAAGGTCAGAAGCATGGCGAGAAGTCCCCCATGCTGATCGGTGGGGTGAATGACCTTCATGATGGTTTCGTAGCTGACGAAGACAACGGCCAGAAGCATGGTGATGCCCACAACGATGCTGGAGATGGTTTCCATTCTGCCAAGACCGTAAGTATTGAGCAGGTCTGCGCCTTTGGTCATCCGCCTCACCGTGTAAAGTGAAAGCCCGGAAGCCAGGGCGCCTGTGAAGGCAATGACAAAATTTGCGACGAAGACGATGGAGTTGGAGGTCAGAATGCCGATGGTGGAAACACCGAGCGTATAAATTTCCATCCCCATCATCAGGGTCAGCAAACGGATTTTGGTTTTATTGGATACCGCGGCTGAAAATTCACTCATAAGGATACTCGGCTGAAATCGTCTCTTTTTGGCGCCTGACGGCAGGAATATGCGGAGGCATTATTTTTATTCAATCGTCCCGGCGCGTCGCGCTTGCGTTCATCCGCTGTGGGAAACCTTATTAAATATTTCTTGATAATATGAAATCCGAGACGGCAAGTAGCTGGTCCTTTTCAAGGCTTTCTGCAAAAACCGAAAGTCCCTCCTTTGCCTCTTGGATGAACTGCCGCGCGCAGGCGAGTGAATAGTCGATGCCGCCGGATTTTTCGATCAGGGCAAAAATGTTGCGGATGTTTTCGGCCGAAAGCGCTTTTTCTTCAATCGCTATTCTGACTTGATCCCGTTGTGCAGGGGTGCAATGCGCCAGAGTGTAAATAAGCGGCAGAGTCATTTTGCCTTCTTGCAGATCCTTACCGATGGTTTTGCCGAAATCCTTTTCCGTTGCCATGTAATCAAGCGTATCGTCCGTGATTTGAAACGCCATGCCTATTTTGTAGCCGTATTGTTCCAGCGCGTCGACCTGAATCCGCGGGACACCTCCCAAAACAGCGCCGCTTTCGCAGGCGGCGGAAATCAAAACGGCGGTTTTTTTCTCCACGATGCTCAGATAGTCCTCTTCAGTCAGGTCCGTATCCCCGCACTTCATCAATTGAAAGACTTCACCTTCCGACATGACGTTGGTCATCTTCGACATGAGCCGGACAATCTGAATATCGCCGATTTCGGATAGCAGGCTGAAGGCTTTCGAATACAGGAAATCGCCTACTAAAACGGATGCGGCGTTGCCCCATATATTGTTGGCTGACGTTTTCCCCCGGCGGATCATGGCCTCATCGATGACGTCGTCATGCAACAGACTGGCGGTGTGAATAAACTCGATGGAAGCTGCCAGCGGAAAGCGGGCATCGCCGCGATATCCGCACAGCTTTGCGCAAATCAGATGCAGAAGAGGCCGGAAGCGTTTTCCGCCGCTGTCGATCAGATGATGGGCAACCTCGGGAATGAGTCTGACTTCGGAGGTGATATAACGATCGAGATGCGTCTCGATCTGTTTGATCTCGTCGGCATAGTCGGCAAAAACGGCGGAAATCTCCATGCACTCGGAACCTCATATGAATTTGAGGGCAAACTATACGGGAAAGAAACGGAAATTGTCAAACAGGTTTTGCGTAAAGGTCGTAGTGATCCGCGTCCG
Source organism: uncultured Smithella sp. (assembly GCA_964443625.1). Classification (GTDB taxonomy): domain Bacteria; phylum Desulfobacterota; class Syntrophia; order Syntrophales; family Smithellaceae; genus UBA8904. Next base: position 3,088 of record CAYUDM010000016.1, read on the forward strand.
TGATGACGCAAGGGACGAATGTGCCGATTTTCAGGTGCCCCGACGCGATAAAGGTCACACCGTCAATCTCGGGCGCCTGTCTGCTTAAACGGCCCACGAAAGCATAGCCTGCGCGGTCACTTTTCCCCTCAATGAGAACCTCCTGCCGGGTACCGATCAAGGTCCGGTTGATTCCAAGCGAGAGGTCGGCCTGTTCGTTCATGATCACATCGCGCCGCCGTTGCTTCTCTTTTTCCGATATCCTGGACGGCAGCGTCGCCGCGACGGTGCCGTCTTCGCGCGAGTATGTGAACACGCCCAAGTGGTCGAATTTAGCTTCCCGGATGAAATCAAGCAGGCGTTCAAAGCGTTTCAGCGTTTCACCGGGAAAGCCGACGATGAGGGACGTGCGTAAAGCGACATCCGGCATCACGGCGCGCGCCCGGGCAATGATCTGGCGGATCTGTGCCGCGTCGACCCGCCGGTTCATAGCCCTCAGGATGTCGTCGTCGATATGCTGAATGGGCAAGTCGATATACCGGCAGATTTTTTTGTGACGGGCCATGACGGACAGCGTCTCAAAAGATAAATGCGCGGGGTGACAATACAGGATGCGAATCCATCGGATGCCGTCGATGGAAGTCAGGCTGCCAAGAAGGTCCGCAAGCGTCGGGCGGGAAGTCAGGTCTTGCCCATAGGCGGAGGTGTCCTGTCCGATCAGAAGGATTTCCTTAACCCCCAGGTGGGCGAGCTTTTGGGCTTCGCGTAGAATATCGTTTGGTTTGCGGCTACGCGCCGGTCCGCGAATGGATGGAATCGCACAGTAGGTGCAGCAATTGGAGCAGCCGTCGGATATCTTGAGATTGACCGTTGCCACGCCTGCCGGAAGTGCGCGGTCATGGTGCGATGTCATCAGAAAATCCGGTTTGGATAGCACCGCGGCGCTTTTAGCTGCATCTTCAATGTGCTGAAGATGGCCGACGATCCGGCCGACTTCGCCCGTGCCGACAAACAGATCGACCTCTGGCAGGTCGGTGAGCAACTGATGACCGTAACGCTGCGACAGACAGCCCGCGACGATCAGTTTGAAAGTCAGTCCCAGCCGTTGCCTTTCCCGCGCAATCGACAGGATGGTTTCAATTGATTCTTCCTTGGCCGGGCCAATAAAGGCGCAGGTGTTCACCACAACGAAATCGGCTCGTGTTAAGTGATCTGTCAGAGAGATGCCCGCTTTTTGCGCCAGTCCCCCCATGACTTCGGAATCGACGAGGTTCTTGGCGCAGCCCAGTGAAACGATATGCAAGTTCAGGGGGCGTTGTTTTTTCACTGCGGTAGTTTCCGGATCAGAACTTTGCGGGGTTTTGCGCCGTCGGAGGGACCAACGATGCCTTCGCGCTCCATTTGCTCGATCATGCGCGCGGCGCGGTTATAACCGATTTTCAGGTAACGCTGGACCAGGGATATGGACGCTTGTCCCAGCTCGCCCACGAGCGCCACGGCGTCATCATATTTTTCGTCGAGATCTTCTTCCTCCGATCCGGCGCGGCCGGATTCAAACTCGAATTTTTCGATGGACGCGTCATAGGTCGGCTGTGCCTGCATTTTGAGATAGGCCACAATCCTTGAAATTTCCGCGTCTGACAGATACGCGCCGTGAATGCGCGTGAGTCTGGATGTGCCCGGAGGGATAAAAAGCATGTCCCCCGCGCCCAGAAGCTGCTCCGCGCCGGGTTGATCGATAATGGTTCGAGAGTCGATCTTCGATGAGACCTTAAACGAGATTCGTGTGGGAAAGTTGGCCTTGATCAATCCCGTGATGACGTCCACCGAAGGCCTTTGTGTGGCGATGATCAGATGGATGCCGGCTGCTCTTGCCATCTGGGCGAGTCGCGTCAGCGAATCCTCGACGTCGCGCGGAGCGACCATCATCAGATCCGCGAGTTCGTCGATGACGACAACGATGTAAGGGAGCTTCACATGTTCGAAGGGTGTGTCGGATGGATTTTCACGCGTGGCTTTGGGGTCCGGTGACTTTCCTTTCGCGCCGGTGAGGACCGCCTCGTTGTACGCGTCGATGCTTTTAACACCCAACGTGCTGATGATCTTGTAGCGGCGCTCCATTTCTTCGACGGTCCAGCGCAGCACCTGGGAAGCCTTTTTTGGATCCACCACCACCGGATGCATCAGGTGAGGAATGCCTTCGTAAGACGACAGTTCCAGTCGCTTGGGATCGACCATCAGGAACTTGGCGTCGTCGGGCTGCGCTTTGAATAGAATACTGCAGATCATGGCATTGAGCGCGACACTTTTTCCCGAACCGGTGGTTCCCGCAATGAGCAGGTGCGGCATTTTGGCCAGATCCGCGATGACCGGCAACCCGACAAAATCCACGCCCAGCGCGATCGGCAGGCGGGATGCGGATTTTGAAAAAGAATCGTTGTCTAAGACTTCTTTGAGAAAAACGGGTTCGCGTTTGAGGTTGGGAATTTCGATCCCGATGACGGATTTACCGGGAATGGGCGCCAAAATCCTGATGCTCGGCGCCATGAGCGCCAGGGCCAAATCGTCCGCCAGCGTCGTAATGCGGTTGATTTTTACGCCCGGTGCAGGTTCCAATTCATACATCGTGATGACGGGACCCGGTAAAACCTCCGATACGCGGGCCTCCACGCCGAAATCCGCAAGCTTTTTTTCCAGGATTCGGGAATTGGTGACAAGATGATCCCGCCTGACGCGAGTGTCCTTCTGCGGAGCCTGTTCGAGGAGCGAAAAAGGCGGCAGCTGGAACGTGCCGTCGGACTTAAGTTTTGAAAAATCAAAATGCGTTTGTTCGACTTTTCTGGGTTTTGACTTTTTGGGCGGAAGCGGTTCGTCGTCGACAACGGGCAGGGGACGGGGCGAGACGATCTTCAAACGTGAAAAAAGCCGGCTCCAAAGTAGCGTCAGGCGCTGATGAACGGCTTGAAAGGCGTTCGTCGACCGGCTTGAGATTTTCTGCGTGACCGACACGATGGAAAAATCGACGATGAAGAAAAGCGAAATAACGAAAACGGCAAAAAGAATGATATAGGTCCCGGCAGTGTTGAAATACATCAGTAAAACCGTCACAACAAAGGAGCCGATGAGCCCTCCGGCTTTGAGTGTTTCTCCGTAGATCGTGATGCCCTGACTGATGATAGCCGACAGAAGTCCCGAGCACGACACAATAAAAAACAGGAATCCTGTAATCCGTCCGAAATTGACAGCAAATGCGGGGCGCAGAAAAAACTGCAACGCCAGCGCCAGCAAGCCCGCCGGAAGAACGAAAGACGCGACACCCAGAAGTCGAAGGATCGCGTCGGACGCATAGGAGCCGACCTTGCCGGTGAGATTGTGGATCGAGGGGGCTTCCGGGACGAACCGGGTCAGGGACGGATCATGAGGCGAGTAAGAAAAAAAGCTAAGCAATAGGAACAACGCCATCGCAACGCATAGCACGCCTTTAATTTCCTTGAGCCTTCTTGTTTGGGGCGGGGTTTGTTCCATCATGATGCCGCACTGGCTTCCGGCTGGATGTCCTTGAGGGTTTCGGTTCCGATGTCGCGGTGGGTGTCATAATTTCTGATGATGACCTGCCGGACCTTGTCGATGAGCTCCTGTCGGTTTTCAAGCGTATAGCCGCTGGTTGGAATCGGCTTGTCGATGATGAGCTTAATCCTTCCCGATTTAACTTTCAATGACCGTTTCGGCATAATCTCTCCGCTTCCGATAATGGTGATCGGCACGATCGGCACGCCGGATTGAATTGCCAGATAAAACGTTCCCTGCTTGAAAGGTTTGATTTCGCCGGTGCGGCTTCTGGTTCCCTCCGGAAAGGTCATAACGGACTTGCCTTCCCGAATGCGCAACGCCGCGAGATCGAGGCTTTGCAAGGCCTTTTCATGGTTTTGCCGGTCGATTTCGATATATCCTGCCGCTTTCATGGCCTGGCCGAAGATTGGTATCGCGAAGAGTTCCTTTTTGGCAATCCAGCGGAACTGTCCCGGGACATGCGCCAGCGTGATCAAAATATCAAAATCGCTTTGATGGTTGGCCATAAAAACCTGTGGCTTGCCGTACCGGATGTTTTTGCGTCCGATAACTTCTACTTTCGTGGCGCACAAGAACAGCAGAATCCTGCTCCAGAGATTAGCGACTCTATGGACATTGTTTTCCGCATTGGCAAAGAAGGAAAAAATAACGGCCCAAAAAGAAAAAAAAGCGGTAATCGCGACGCCCAACGTTACCAGAAGTGCTGAACGGATCATTAGTTCGTTCCTTGGCTATGAATTTTCTAGTGGAATTTTTTACTTGATTCACGGATGCAAGTCAACCCAGAAAAAAAGCTTCTTCTGTAATCAGGACAGATAGATTCACGACTTCCGTTGAATCGGATGTGTAACACTGAAAGCTTTGTTCTACTTACCGTTGCTTCGATCAGTGAAATTGTGCCTACTCCACGTGCGGAAGGACGCTGTTTTCTGGTGACCGGTGGTCATGCATTATTCCAATCGTGCCGTGGTCTTAAGGCTACTCGCGCAAGGGGAAAAAATGTTGGCAAAAGAGTTTTTTTTCTTGACAAAAGGTAGCCGCTCCATCATTAACGCTGCCACGTTGATTAATTGAATATCGAAATCTTACCCAAAGATTGAACCGGCACGCTCTTCAGAGGTGGCGTTGCGCAGAAGACGGGCAGGTTCATGCAAAGATGGAGTCTAAATGGAACTTTTTCTTCAGCAGGTCTTTAACGGAATCATGTTGGGCAGTACCTATGCAGTCGTCGCGCTGGGGCTTACGCTCGTGTTCGGCATTCTGCATGTGCCGAATTTTGCGCACGGCAACATGTACATGCTCGGCGCGTATATCTGTTTTTTCCTAGTTGCGACGTTGGGGTTGGCCTACTGGCCGGCTGTGGCAATTGCCGTTCTTGTCCTGGCAATCTGCGGCGTCCTGCTTGAACTTCTGGTCTTCCGGCCGTTGCGTAATGCGCCTGGTATTTCTCCCTTTATCGCGGCGTTGGGCGCGCTGATCGTTTTAGAAAACATGGTGGAATTGGTTTGGGGGCCGGAAGGACACCGGATTCCCAATCCGCATCCGGGCATCATGGAAGTTTTCGGCATCATTATGACCCAGCAGCGTCTGCTGGTCATCCTGGTTGCGGTGGTTGCCATCATCCTGCTTCAGATATTCATTAAAAAGACGACGCTTGGAAGCACTATTGAAGCCGTCGCTCAAAATAAAGAAGGTGCCACGCTCGTGGGGATCAACGTCAACCGCGTGTCGGCGATGACCTTTGCGATCGCCAGCGGTCTGGCGGCGCTAGCGGCGTGCGTCATCGCTCCCATCTTCATGATCTCGCCCAGTATGGGTGCGATGGTCGGGCTGAAATCTTTCGTCATCGTTATTTTGGGCGGTTTGGGCAGCATTCCCGGGGCGATTGCAGGCGGGTTGATTCTCGGCCTCATTGAAGCAATCGGCGGCGGCTATCTATCCGCGGCCTACAAGGATGTTTTCGGCTTCGGGGCACTAGTGCTGATTCTTGCGATCAAACCCACCGGATTGTTCGGGAAGGAGATTAAGGGCAGATGATGACGTGGTTGAAGAGTAATTGGTTTTATCTTTTAATTCTGGCGGTAGCCCTGCTCGTTCCGTTGTTCATTACGAACCGGTATCATTCTCAAGTCATCACCATGAGCTGCTTATTTGCCATCGGCGCGCTGAGTTTGAACTTGATTCTGGGCTACACGGGGCAAGCCTCCCTGGCCCATGGCGCATTCTTTGCGATCGGCGCTTACGGTGTTGCCGTTCTGACACATTCCCACGGATGGAATTTCTGGCTTGCGCTTCCCGCTGGAGCCTTGCTTTCCGCTTTTGTGGGACTTCTCGTCGGGATGCCGGCGCTTCGTACACGCGGCTCTTATTTCGCTATTGCCACTATGTGTTTGGGTGAAATCATCCATTTGATAGCCGGCAACTGGATAGAATTGACGGGCGGCCATAACGGGATCGTCGGGATTCCGCTTCCCAGCCCTATTACGATTCCAGGCGTCGGTCAGCTGACTTTTGAGTCTCAGGCCGCTCAGTATTATCTGGTTTTGTTCTTTCTGCTTTTGACACTGTTTGTCATGTATCGCCTGGTCAACTCGCTGCGGGGCAGGACTTTTCTGGCAACCGCCATCAATGAAGATCTGGCCGAAGCAGTCGGGATCAATACTTTCCGGACGAAGCTGCTGTCGTTTGTCGTTGGAAACTTTTTCGCCGGTCTTGCCGGCGGCCTTTAGGCCAGTTTAATCTTGAGTATTTCTCCGAGCGTGGCCTCGATTGCCATGACGTTCAACTTCCTGATGTACGTGTTGTTGGGTGGTGTGACGACACTGGCAGGTCCGATTATCGGCGCTTTTGCCATGCCGATCCTGATGGAAAATCTGCAGGCGCTCAAGCAGTTCCAGATGATTATCTACGGTGTTTTGCTGATTGTTGTTATTATTTACTTCCCCAAGGGGTTCATGGGGGGGTATACCTCAATAAGGGATAAGATCAAGAAAAAGAAGATGGGGGCGTAACGTGCTGCTTAAAGGTGAGAATCTGGTCAAAAGTTTCGGCGGCACTGTCGCTGTCAACGATGTGACCTTCGGCGTGAATGAAGGAGAAATTCTGTCCATTATCGGCCCCAACGGAGCTGGTAAATCGGTTCTCTTCAGTCTGATCAGCGGGATGAACAAACCGACGGCCGGTAGCATTCAATTTGCCGGTGAAGAACTGGCCGGTTTGAGTACGAGCCAGATTTCCCGAAAAGGGATTGCCCGGACGTTCCAGTTAACCGCCCTGTTCGATAAGTTGCCGACGGTCCTCAATCTTGCTTTGGGGTACTACAAATGCACAAAGAGCGGTTTCTGGGGCGGCATATTTCATACGCCGCAGTGGAAAAGGGATCTGAAGACGGTAGAAGAAAAAGTCATTGGGATGCTGGAGTTTGTGGGATTAGGACCCAAAGCGTTTGACCTCGCCTCGACGCTGTCTCAGGGCGAGCAGAAGCTTTTGTCAATTGGGATCGCGCTCATTAGTGAACCGAAACTCATCCTGTTTGATGAGCCGACGGGTGGCTTGATTCAGGAAGACACGGAGATGATCACGCAGCTCATCAAGAAAATCAATAAAAGGGGTATCACGGTCTGTCTCATCGAGCACAAGATGCGGATGATCATGGATCTGGCGGACAGAATAGTGGTTTTAAATTATGGTCGAAAGATCGCCGAAGGAAAACCGGCTGACGTGGCTGCGGATCCTCAGGTGATTGAAGCTTACTTAGGAAGAAAAAAGGATGCTTAAACTAACAAATGTAACCACGATGATTGGCGAGCACCAGGTCATCCATGACGTGTCGCTTCAGATTGCACAGGGAGACTTCGTTGCTCTTTTGGGTGGTAATGGGGCAGGGAAGACCACCTTGTTTAAAACCATTGTCGGTGTGATTCCGGCGGCTAAAGGGAAGGTTGAATTCAAAGGAGAGGAAATCCAGAAAATTCCGCCGCACAAGATCGTCAATAAAGGTTTGGCTCTGTGTCCCGAAGGACGTCAGCTTTTTCCGTCTCTTCCCGTTTACAAGAATCTGATGCTGGGCGCCTATCATCGTAAGGACAAAAAGGACGTCGAAGAAACGCTGGAGCAGGTCTATCAGATGTTTCCGATTCTGAAGGAACGCTACAAACAGATGGCGGGAACCTTCAGCGGGGGTGAACAACAGATGCTCGCCATCGGCCGGGCGATTATGTCCAAACCGGAAATGCTGCTTCTGGATGAACCGTCCATGGGGTTGGCGCCGCTGGTTGTCGAAGGAATCGCCGAGGCGATCACAAAGCTCAACAAAAGCGGGATTACCGTTTTCCTGTCTGAGCAGAACGCCCAGATTGCGCTCATGATCACACGGCACGGCTATGTTTTGGAAAATGGCCATCTGGTTTTAGAAGGGCTAAGCAAGGATCTGATTTCCAATGACATGGTGAAAAAAGCCTATCTCGGGACCTGATCAGTCAGAATCTATACAAATAAAAAAAGAGCTCTACCCCTTCCGAGGGGAGAGCTCTTTTAAGTTTTACGGGATCAGCTTACTCAATCAGCCCCAGTTCTTTTCCGCGGCCGCGTTCTGTCCGGCAATTCTACCAAAAATAAGGCAATCCAGGGTTGCGCAGCTTCCCAGGCGGACAGCACCGTGAACGCCGCCGGTAACTTCGCCTGCGGCATAGAGACCGGAAATCGGCTGGTCCGTCATCACATCCATTGCCTGGGCTTTGGTATTGATATGCAGACCGCCCATTGTATGGTGAATTTTCGGCGTAAGGCGAAGAGCGTACCACGGTCCGGGGCCCAGGGGTTTCTGATTTCTCTGAAGATATCTGCCCCATTCCTCGTCTTTTCCGGCAAGAACGCTTTTGTTCCACTTTTCAATGGTTTCTTTGAGCGGTTCTACGGGGATATTGTAGGCGGCCGCCATGTCCTCAAGGGTGTCGTATTTTTTCACTACACCTCTTTCCATCAGTTTGGGCAAAGCTTCCGCGATAGCCTTCTGTCCATAAGCGTAGCCGGCTGCGTCGGTAAAAGCGATACATTTGTTGCCCGCTTTAATAATGGCGTCCGCGCGGATTTTCCGATCTGCCAGCTCGTTGACGAAGCGTTTTCCCGTGAGTGTGTCCACCCACAGACCGTACATCGCGCCTAAAAGCTGCGCGAAGAAGGGCGAAAGACCCATTCCCTGTTCATCCGGGCTTCCCCAGGGGCCCAACTGAATCCAGGAGAGTTGCAGGGGGGTGCTCCCGATGCGGAGCGCTTCTCGTAGGGCTTCCGCCGTTGCACCGGGTTGATTGGTGCTGGGGAATTCTGCGGTCAGGCGGGGATCCTGGATCATTCGGAAAGCAACGTCATTGCCGAAACCGCCAGTTGCTAAAACGACGGCTTTTCTTGCCTTAATGTTCTTTAAAGAACCACTGTTTGCTTTCGGAAAAACGTATTTGTCTCGAATCTGCACTCCTTTGACACGCCCGTCTGCGTCGCGATAGATCTGGGTCAGATGCGCCTGCGTTTTCGGCCGGACGCCCAGTTCGGCGAGTTTGGCCAGCTGTTTTTGCACAATCGCGCCGCCGCTTTGATTATAGGTGCTGTACATTCGAGGGACGGAATGACCGCCTTCCTGTGTGCATTTGTCCTTGTATTGGACGCCCAGCTCATTGATAGTCCACTGAACCGTTTCGTTGGACTGGTAGGCGACCATCTTGGCCAGTTCAACGTGATTGAGATTCAATCCCGCCCGCAGCATGTCTTTCAAAAGCAATTCCGGAGAGTCTTGAATGCCTTCCTTTGCCTGGAGAGGCGATCCTGCTGCCGAAACAACGCCGCCGTTGATAATCGAATTGCCGCCGGGGGTGCGCATTTTTTCCAGAATCACGACGGATGCGCCTGCCTTCTTGGCTTCATAGGCTGCCGCAAGTCCGGCAAAACCGCTGCCGATGACGACCACATCATAGGTTTCGTCCCACTTTTTGGGAAGAGTTGCCGCTTCCGCTTTCCAGGGCGCAAGCGCCACACCGCTGGTGGCCAAACCGGCCACTGCCGCCGCGCCTCCTGCGGTTTTTAAAAAACTCCGCCTGCTCAATGCACGGTCAGGTGTTTTTTCTTTTGTCATAGATTCATCCTCCTGTTGTTTGTTAAATCCTGTTGAGTTGTTGGGTTAACCAGAAACCGTGTTCATATATCCATGATGATCCTAAATGACCCATTGGATGTTCGAAAAAAAGGCGCCTCTTTGAGCCCGACCCGGATGACATGATCCAGTGCGCTGTTTTGTGAAAAAAACAAAGTCGAAGAATCTTAATGCACCCAGAGGTGGAAAACCGATACCGGTGTCGAAGAGAATTTTGATTTGGTTGACGAAGGTACAACATACACTACAATTTTTTTTTTACTTATAACAGAAAGCGAAAGCCGGTGCAAGGCAGATCTTTTTTAGCTTGTCTGGCGGTTTGAGCGCTATTTTTGGCAATGATCATACGAAAATCTAATCGCCAAAGTTCTTGGGGATGCGCCCGACTAGGTAAATAATTGAAGACGCAGCGAAAATAGGCGCCGAAGCAGCCAGGAAAATCGCTGTAATCGGCCAGTTCAGTGTGACGAACACCGTTCCTACGGCCGGTCCGATGATTGATCCCAAACGACCCCAGCCCATCGTGGTTCCGACCCCCGCGGCACGGATTGCCGTCGGATAGACCATGGCCACTGCCGCGTACATGGCGCACTGAGCTCCCATCATGCAGGTTCCGGAAATGAAGATGGCGGGAATCAATACAGCAGGTGATGTTCCCCATCCGACAGTGACAATGGCTATTCCGCCTATGAAATAACTGATGGCCATGACTTTAAAAACGCCGTAGCGATCCAGCAGATGTCCCAGCGTTGCCGTTCCCAACGCTCCGCCGCCGTTTAGCAGAACCGTTGAGAGAAGCGCGAAGGTCATGGACAGGCCGGTCTGTTTCATCAAAACGGGAAGCCAACTCATGAAAAAATACACACCAAACGTATTGGACACAAAGACCAGTGTCAAAAGCACCGTGGGAAGGGTGCGTCCCGGGCCGAAAAGCGCGGCTATCCCGGTTTTGGATTGCTTTGGTTCGTTAAGGATGAATTGAACGCCGGAAGGCAGATTGATCTCCGGTGCGATTTTCCGAATGATCTTAGTCGCTTCGTGTTGTCTGTTCCGGCGTGCCGCGATGAAGCGGATGGATTCCGGAAGAGAAACTGCAGCCCAGCAAGCGATCGCCAGAGGCGCCAATCCCCCGACATAGAAAACAGATTGCCACCCATGCGAAGGAATCAGCCATGTGCCGACCAAGCCGCTGGCGAGGGCGCCCAGGGGGACGCCGGTGAAGGCAAGTGCGCTAAATGTGCCCCGGTAGCGCTGGGGGACATATTCAGCAGACAGTGCGACGACGTTTGGAATCACACCGCCAAGACCCAGTCCCATGAGAAAACGCATGGCGGCCAGCGATTCCGGTGAACGGGTGTATGCCGCCAGAAGTGTAAAAAAACCGAAAACAGCCACGGCCGCAACCACCAACCACTTGCGTCCGTAGCGATCGGCCAGGGGGCCTAAAACCGCCGCACCGATGACCATGCCGACAGGGCCTGCTGTTAGCGCCAGACCGAAAGCTTTCGGCGACAGGCCCCAATCCTGCGCCAGGGCCGGCAGCGCCAGACCGATGATTTGCATGTCAAAGCCATCGAGCAGCATGATCATGAAGCAGGTGGCAAGGATCCGGATTTGATGAAAACTTAAGGGGCGTTCATCAATGAAGTTGGAAATGTCAAAAGTTTTACCGGTCATCAGCTTTTCCTTTGTCTAGTTTGAGGTCGCTTTGCGTCCGAAGGGAATGCCCAATTTTTTCATCCGATGCCGAAGCGTGCCGGGATTGATGCCTAAAAGTTCTGCCGCGCCGCCCGGTCCGTTGATTTTTCCCTTTGTCTTTTCCATTACCCGACGGATGTGCTGTGCCTCCATTTGTCCCAAATCCATCAGATCTTCCTTGGTTTTGAGCTCGTGGCGTCCGCCGGTCGGGAAGGGACGAACGAAGTCGCTAAAAATTAAATGTTTCCCGTTGGAAACGATGATGGCTCTTTCCACGGCGTTTTCCAGTTCACGAACGTTACCCGGCCAGTCGTAAGCCATCAGTTGGTCGATCATGCCCGCGCCGGGCGTCGGCAACGTGCGCAAGCCCATTTCGCGGCATTTTTTCTGGATAAAATGGTCGATCAGCGCCGGAATATCACTTTTGCGTTCGCGCAGAGGTGGTAGTGTAATCGGGAAAACAGTCAGGCGAAAATACAGATCTTCCCGGAATTTTTTTTGCTCGACCAGGTAGGATAGGTCACGGTTTGTAGCGGAGATGATGCGCACATCAATTCGAATCGGCGCGGTTCCCCCGACCCGCTCAAATTCCTTTTCCTGCAAAACACGAAGCAGGCGGACCTGGACGGCCGGAGGCAGTTCGGAAACTTCGTCGAGGAAGATGGTTCCGCCGTCTGCGCGTTCAAATAATCCGCGTTTTTGCTCAATCGCTCCGGTAAAAGCGCCCTTTTCATGGCCGAACAGAGCGCTGTCGATCAGCGTTTCCGGAATGGCGCCGCAATTGACCTTGATAAGCGGCCCGTCGCTCCTTTTTGAAAGGTCGTGAATCGTGTTGGCTACGATTTCTTTTCCTGTTCCCGTTTCGCCGGAAATGAGAACCGGACTGGGAAGTGGCGCCACCTGGCGCACTTTTCCCATCACTTGCCGCAATCCCAGATCCGCGCCGACAACTTTGTCGCCGAAACTTCGCCGCAGCTCATTTTTAAGATAGGTTTTTTCATCGGCCAGCAGGTCCTTCAGTCGTGATATTTCCCGGAACTGGAGGTAATTGGCCAGGGCGATCGCAGCCGGTTCGTTGATCAGCGTCCACAAGCGTAAATGTTCATCCGTGTAACGGTTCTTGCCGGCAGCCCGCGCGACGAAAGCGCCGATGTATTTTCCGTCGATGACCAGTCGATTGATTAAAAGAGAGGATTCCTCCCAGCCCCGCTGACGGCCGACGGAATTGCCGATGGGGTCTTCCAGAGAACTCACTTTTCGCACGCGGGGGTGAGTGAGGGGAGCTTCCAGTTCCCGGCGGGAAGGCAGCGGCAGTGGCGTGTCGTCGGAGCTGATCTTCCCGCCCAGAGCGTCCGCGTAAGCAATTGTTTTCATAGTGCCCAAGCCGGGGTCATAGCAAGCCATGTGGAGCTCATCGAGCGGCATGATCGTTTTGACATACTTAAAGCAGATCCACAGCGCTTTTTGAATTTCCAGGCTGCTGCAAATCCGAATACTGACTTCGCGGGAAAAATCACTGTCGATGTTTTTTCGATCTGTCATATTTCATACTTTATTGAAATTTTTAACAAATGTCTAACATGAATTTACATATTTGATAGTATAAGAGGCAGTTTATTTTTAAGTATTTGATATAATAATTATTTTTTGTTGGTACGTTTTTTGTTAGAAACAAAAAAAGATACTGAAGAAGCATCGGTTGCTTTTCATAAACGGGGTTGAATTGCCGGAGGAAGCAATCAGGGCAGATGGATGTGCAAAGAAGCTTTTGTTCTTCGCTTGACAGCCATTTTCTGATCGGTGTATGAATAACACTGAAAAGAAGATTGAAGTCATTTGCATATGCAGCATCTATCGAATCCTGATCGCCCCGAAAGTTCTGTCGTATTGTTAAGTGCCGTTGTTTCTTTTAAACGTTTTTTCTAGAACAAGGCCCAGCGTTTTCAACCATGCGTGAACAAACGAAAGACAGGAGGAAAAAATTATGAAGAAAGATGTGGCACCTGAAAAGACACTCAGCAGACGAGGCTTCCTAAAAACTGCGGGCGGGGCTGCAGCTGTTGCCGGACTCACCGCGGGGGGCTTGGGATTTCCCACGCAGGCACAGGCCGGCCCCGATGCGCTTCCAAAGAAATGGGATGAAGCATATGATGTCGTTGTTGTCGGCAGTGGTTTTGCCGGACTGGCCGCTGCGATTGAAGCCAAGGAAGCGGGGTCCTCTGTCATGGTTTTGGAAAAAATGCCCACCCACGGAGGAAACTCCATTATCAACGGTGGCGTCATGGCGGTTGCCGGCTCAGACATGCAAGAAGCAAGAGGCATTAAAGACAGTCCGGATCTCATGCTGGCGGACATGATGAAAGCCGGCTTGGATATGAATTATCCCGAATTGGCCAAGATGGTCGCCTATCAATCCAAGGATGCCTACGACTGGTGCAAGCAGCATATCGGCGTCAAATTTACGGATCCCAAAATGCTTCTGCATATGGGCGGACACACGGTTGCACGGAGCTGCCCCACCTCAATCTACAGCGGATCTGAAATTGTCAACAAGGAGCTTGCCAAATTCAAGGAACTTGGGGGCAATGTGTCCACAAGAACCTATCTGGAAAAACTCATCAGAAATGCAAACGGACGAGTGGTCGGCGCACAGATCCGCACGGGATATCGCTTCCCCAATGAAGGCAGCGGTAAAGTCAAATTCATTAAAGTTAAAAAAGGTGTGGTTCTGGCCTCCGGGGGCTTTTCTCAGGATGTGGCGTTTCGCATGACACAGGCCCCCAATCTGGTTGCGGAAGTCAATTCCACAAATCAGCCTGGCGCCACGGCCGAAGTTCTCAAAGAAGCCTTCCGTGTCGGCGGGAATCCAGTGCAGGTTTCCTGGATTCAGTTAGGTCCCTGGGCCAGTCCCGATGAAAAAGGCTTCGGCCTGGCTCCGCATTTTGCAACAGGTCCGGTCTTCTCTTACGGGATCATGGTCGATCCCAAGACGGGGAAACGCTTCATCAGCGAGCTGGCGGATCGCAAGATCCGAGCCGATGCGATTATTCGCACCGGTCATGCCGCAATCGGCATTTCAGATGACGAAGGTCAGAAGTCCTGCGGAGGCCCTCCCGGGACAGTCGGCAAACTCGTTGAACGAGGGGTGGTTAAAAAATTTGATACGCTCGAAGAGTTGAGTAAGGCTTATGATATGCCTTATGCGGCGGTGAAAGAGAGTGTGGATAATTATAACTCCTATCTTAAGACAGGCACAGATAAGGAATTCGGCCGCTATCTTCAGCCGGATGCGAAACCTATTGAAAAGGCGCCCTTTTACGCAGTTCGCTTGTGGCCCAAAGTGCACCATACGATGGGCGGTGTTCAGATCAATACCAGCGCACAAGTGATCGGCCTTGACGGCAAAGCGATCGAAGGATTGTTTGCAGCAGGAGAAGTGGCGGGCGGTGTTCACGGCGCCGTGAGACTTGGCAGTGTCGCTGTCGTCGATTGCCTTGTGTTCGGGCGAATAGCCGGAAAGAGTGTCTCGAAAATGAAAGCCTGGAGCTGATAACAAATAGTGTCCGTTGCCGGCGGCCTTGTAACCGCCGGCAACGATTATTTCATCAAAACGAGAGGAAGAAACTTATGGAACAACGACGCAGAAAAATCGTGAAAACCGCAACCATTTTGTCCTGTGCTGTTTTACTCATCATTTTGGGCTCGGGGCTTTGGGCCGCCCCTAAACTGATTTCATCGGCCAAGGGGGTGGATTGCGCGGCATGTCATACCGATCAGCCTGCCTTGTCCAAATCTCATCCCGACACCAAAGACATGAGCCTTGAAGCCTGCCGAGCCTGTCATACTCGTGACAATTTGGACCTGACCGGCAAGCTCCCTGCCAGTCACGTGCATTTGCTGGGAGGTGTGAGTTGTGAGGCTTGTCATGGCAAAACCCAGAAATATGAAGAAGTGTCTATGGAAAAGTGTGTGGCCTGTCACGGGCCGACGGCCAAACTGGCGGAAAAAACGAAGGACGTAAAGCCCACGAACCCGCACACGTCACCGCACTACGGAACCGATTTGGATTGCAACCTCTGCCATCATCAGCATGCCAAATCGGAAAACTTCTGCGCTCAGTGTCATAGTTTCGATTTCAAAACACCGTAGAAAGCCGCCCTTTGAAAACGACCCTGAAGACGGAAGAAGAAACTTCTTCCGTCTTCTTAACTTTATTTCTCCGTCAGCCGATACTATTTCGTAATCCTTTGCTGTAACCCGGAAGGGCTCATTGAGGTTCGTCAGGCGATGATTGCCGCAATCCGAAGACGATTTGGATTTGACACCGTTATGAAGATTTGTTAGATTTTTTCAAACTCCCGAAAGAGGAGGTTGTGTGAGGAACCGACGCAAGTATCTCTTCTGGTTAATCTTTGTTTTAATCTTTGTGCTTTGCCATTCGGCAGGCCATTCGGCAACGCCCAACAGTTGCGTTGCCTGTCACACGAATGAAGCCGTCATGAAATCTTTATATAAACCGCCTGTCCTGCCGGAAAATGCGGGGGAGGGGTGAGCGGGGGCACCTCCGCCGGTCCGGCCGGAAGAAATGTACCTGGGATATGTCGTTGATCCGGAGCTTTTGAAAAAAGACCCGCATTTCCGAATGGGGTGTGTATTTTGTCACAAGGGCAACGCAAAAGTCATGAATCGAGAAGAGGCCCACAAAGGCCTGGTGAAACGTCCGTCGGACAATCTCCGTTCATGCATGGCCTGTCATAAAAAAATTACCGACAATTATACCAAATCGTTGCATTATACGACGGCCGGCCTCCGCACGGGGGTGATGCCCCGATTTTCCAAGGATGAACTGAAAACCTTTGATGAAAAAGTTTTCCAGCAATCCTGCCGGAGCTGCCACGCCGGCTGCGGCGACTGTCACGTAAAAGGCGCGCCGGTTTCCGGGATCAGCATCGGGCTCATTGCCAAGCATAAATTTGTGAAAAAAGATGAAGGGAAAACATGCAAGTTCTGCCACGGCGGTCGAGTCTACCCCGAATACACAGGCGAATACGGCGGCGCACCCGATGTGCATTACCAGAAGGGAATGTTGTGTATGGACTGCCATAAGAAGGAGGAATTTCATGGAGACGGGAATGCGTATCTGACAAAAGGCGACGTCAAGCAGCGGCCGGCCTGTAAAAACTGTCACAAACCGGGCGATGAGGCCAAACTGACTGCGCAAATTGCCCATCGGGAACATGAAGGGAAAGTCAGCTGCTATGGCTGCCACTCGGGGGCGGCTTATCGTAACTGCTACAACTGTCACGGCGGTCACGCGGAAGCCAAGCCCGGGATGATACTCGGACGAAGCCCCCGTAACAAGAAGATGCTCACGACGCTGCGTTTGATTCCGACGGTGCGCGATACATTCGCGCCAGCCGGCATCAAGATGGAAAATTACGATACACTCCCTAATTACTGGGACACACCGGCGCACAATATCCGCAAACGGACCGACCGCACGCGAAATTGCGATGTCTGCCACGTGGACCGGAAGAATTTCCTGAACAGGGAAATGCTTATAAAAGAAGGTTCCAGAGCGAATGAAGAATTAATTTACGTTCCCAAACCCATTAACCGGTAGGAGGATGCAATGCAGGTATTAAAACGATGGAAGGCAATGTTCGTATTATTGTTTCTTTTGTTGCCCGCAACGGCAATGGCCCAAGGACTGGCGCCGATTCTTTCGACGGACGATCTGGCAAAAAGTTTGAAGGATTCCGGTCTCGTTATCGTTGATATTCGTAAAGTGGAAGATTACCGTGCGGGTCACATTCCCGGGGCTGTCGGCATTTTCTACAATAACTGGGCGCCGGGCCGAGGCGGCCTGATGAATGAAATGCCCGCGGATGAAGAACTTTTGGATCTGCTTTCCGACAGCGGTATTCAGCCTGATGCAAAGGTGGTGGTCTACGGAACGACGGGTACAGGGGCGGACCGTGTCAATGTGACACGCGTCGCCTGGGCGTTAAAGTACTCCGGGGTTCAAAACGTATCGGTGTTAAGCGGTGGATTTGAAAAGTGGGCCGTGCGTGAAAAAAGAGATGTCTCGACGGAGATGGCCAGACCCAAGTCCAGAGGATATAAAGGAAAGTTCAACAAGGGACTGCTGGCGAAGAAAGATTATGTGATCGGTCAGATTGGAAAGGCCATGATTGTTGATGTCCGCGAACCGGCATTTTTCAGCGGCGAACAGAAGCTTCCTTTTGTCGCCAAGGCCGGCCGTATAAAAGGGGCGGTCAACTTGCCGACCGGTCAGGTGTTTGAAAAATACCCGCCCGGCGATCATCTTGAAGCCTGCTGCTGGACATACAAAGATGTGGCGTCTTTGAAGAATATGGCCTCCGGCGTGGTCGGCAGCGATCTGGACAAGGAAATTATTGTCTATTGCGATTCCGGTCGCGTCGCCAGCGCCTGGTGGTTCATTTTAAGCGAAGTTCTGGGATATAAAGATGTGAAGATTTATGACGGTTCCATGGAAGACTGGGCCAAAGACGATAAGGCCCCGATGGAGCCTTAGAGGGCGGATCCGGACGGTTGCCCCTCCCTGAGGGGCAACTGCTTAAAATTCGGGAACAGACATGCTGAAATTCTTTGCCATTATCATGGGTTTTTGGGTTGTGTGGATCACACCGGTCTGGGCGCACCAGGATGTTTGGCTGCGCAATGAACAGGGCGACAGAATTACGGCAAGGCTAAACAGCATTGATCCGTACAGCCCCAAGAAAACCTGCGGCGTCTGCCACAACTATGCCGTCATCACCTCCGGCTATCATTTTCAGCAGGGGTTTGACGTGATGAAAGACGGCTACGATGCGCGCAAGCCCTGGATTCTCTCCCCGGGGATGTTCGGCAACTGGCTGCCGACCGCCGCCGCGGCAAGCCTTGCTCCCAAAGCCGAAAACAGCGCGCTGCGAATGGACCTTTCCACGTACGACTGGATCGGCGCGGGCAAACACAGTCCCAAGCACAAAGTTAAATCTCCCTCCTGCGGGTCCTGTCATCCGGGCGGCGGACCTCTGGAATACGGCCGCGACAGCCGTGGCCGGGCGAATAACAACCAAACGCACATCCAGGCCGAAGCGGCCGGATCCACCGCCCGCGACGGCGACTACAGTTCCCGATTTACCCTGGACGGGAAAAGCGCTTTTCGGCAAAGCGGCGGAGTTGAAGCCGACTGTCTGATCTGCCACCTGCCGGGCTATCGGATGGATGACCGAAACGAGCAGCTCTACCGGCGCAACTACCGCTGGGCCGCGACTGCGGGTGCCGGCCTGGGCGCCGTGAAAGGCGCCGTATTCACTTACCGAAATCCGGCTGCCGGACCCGAAGATCCTGATTTCGCCGCGGGAACCTGGAATCTTTCCAAGCGTCCGATCGTGACCTACAACTGGTCCGACCGAAGGTTTTTTGCAACGGACGGGCGTATGAAAGGAACTCTGATTCGCAAAAACGTTCAATCCAGAAATTGTTTGCAATGCCATGCCGAAGGCGAGGCGAAAAACACCGGCACGGCTTTTGATTCGGCCAATGATGTGCATATCAAGGCCGGCATGAATTGCGTCGATTGCCATCCACTTGCCGGCGGAACCAAAGACCGCCGTCTTGCCCATCAAATCGCAAAAGGCAAGTCTTTGACCAACCGGGTGCGAGATGATCTCGACGGCGTCGGGATGCGCACTTGTCAAAGTTGCCACTCTCAGGGAAATCACCGTGGACCCCGCGAAGCGAAAAACCCGATCGACACGCACGCGCAAGTGTTTGCCGGGGCGGTATTTCATACCTACATCGTATCGTGCGCGAGCTGTCACATCACCGAGCAGCCGCTTAGCGCCCTGACGGTGCTGGATATGAGCACGGGGCAGGAGTATGGTTATACCGCGGATCGGTTCAGCGGCGTGGCCTGGCCGGGCGATTATCTGCTTCCCGCGTCCAAACCCTGGGCGCCCTGGCAGACGCGGAGCAAAAAATATCTTGCCACGGTCCCCAAGCATCTGCAGTGGTTCGGCGAAAAAAGGGGAAACGGCGAGATCCGTCCCATCCCGATGCATCAGGTCGCCAGAGCGTCCCGTTCCATAAAAGACCTGACCCGTCTGAACGTAACTTTGCCCGACGGCCGGAAAGTCAGCAGACGAACCGTTGTATCAGATGCGGATATCCGGCAAATGCTTTCGGCTCTCGGGAAAATAGGATTTCGTAATGTATGCTATGTTTCGGATCAGGTTTATGAATTAAAAGGCGGCAAACTGACTTCATCTTCGGCCCTGTCCGGTCAGCGCGCGTTGCACTACGCGGTTGAGCACGGCGTCCGGGCTGTAGCCGGACAAACCGTTTACGGCAGAAAGGGCAAACCCGACGGCTGCATGCAGTGTCATGACGACGCATCCTCCTTTTTCTCAAAAATGGACATTGACAATCTAAGGGGCTTTCTGCAGAAGGACTACCCGGTTTTGAAGGAGCCCAACGCCGTGCCGCAATATGAGTTGTGGGGTCTGCGGTCCGTGCCCTCGTTCGAATAGGTGAAACCCATGCGCAACAGAAATCGAAAACGTTCGGCTTGCATCACCTTTTTGGCATGTCTTTTTATTAGTCTTTCCGGGAGCCTTTCGGCCGTGCAGGCACAAGACCTTCGACCCGTCGACGTTCAAACCCTGAAAGCCTGGATGGACGAATCGCAGGAATCTCTTGTCGTGGTTGATCTTCGTAGCCTGCTTGCGTGTTTGGATGCGAAAATCCCACAGGCGGTCTGTTTTCCGTGTGGAACCCAAAAGGCTTTTCCCGGTAACGCCCTGCCGCAAGAAGCGAAAATCATTGTTTATGAAGAGACGCAACCGGCGGCCCCGGGAAGATGCCCCGTGATTCAGGCGATTCTTGAAACTGGCCGTGGAAATGTCTACCGTCTCGACGGGGGACTGCCCGCCTGGCGAAAAGAAGGCTATCCGGTGGTTTCCGAAAAGAGAACACCGCGGGTGCCCGCCCCGGCAGTCAAGGCCGCAGATCTCGACAGTTGGCGAAAGCAGGTCGCAAATCCGCTCATCCTGGATGTTCGCGAAGCGTCGGACTTCGCCGCCGGGCATATTGACGGCGCGATGAACATTCCTTTATCCGTATTGCATGTCGACTACGGCCGGATTCCGCTCGATGCGTCGCTGTTGATTGCAGACGCCGACGGAACGCAAAGTTTTCTGGCGGCAAGTTTCCTTGCCCGTAAAGGGTTTCCGCGTGTCTTGCGCCTCAAAGGCGGGATGGCCGAATATCAACGGAGAAAACCATGAAAAGCCCTTCTTTCCGATGTCTGCTGGCGATTGTTTTCTTGACGGCGGTGGCCGCTTTCCCCTGTGCGGTTTTAGCCCAGGTTCAACAGGGCCGTTGTCAGAGTTGTCATTCGGATCCCGCTTTTACAAGCGGCTTTTCCATGTCCGTGCACGGTCACCTTTCCTGCGGCGCCTGTCATCGGGGAATCGACGACATTCGTCTGCACAGTTCCGGTGAAAAAAAATCCGATCCGGTGCGCTGCGCAAGCTGTCATTCGACCATTGCTGAAAAATATAAAACCGATGTTCATGCCGTTTCACAAAACATGGCCTGCACGGATTGTCATCAGAAAATTCATGTTCTGACCCGTTCAGACAAACCGAAAGAAATCTCCGTCCAGGAAAAATGCGTGCGCTGCCACGCGCCAGACGATTACGCAATGGCGGGCCACGGCCGCGCTGTGGCGGCGGGCAATCCTGATACTGCAACCTGCACGGATTGTCATTCGCTGCACGCCGTTGCGGGGATGGCCGGCGTGTCCGAAAAAGAACAGGCTGCGCTTCGAGAAGCCTATACGCAACGCTGCAAAGCCTGTCATGCCGACCCCGGCGTGGCGGAAAGAAATAATCTGTCCACGGCCATTGCCGATACCTACGATCAGACTTACCACGGTAAGGTTCTGCAGGTGGGATATGCCCAGCGGGTTGCCGGATGCGCCGACTGTCACACGGGGCATAATACTCTCCCGTCGGAGGATCCGGCTTCGGCCATGCATCCGGAGAATCTTTACGCCGCTTGTAAAACCTGCCATCCCACAATGCACCAACGCTTTGTGTCCTTCGAGGCGCATCCCGGAGCGGTGAAAGGACGGACCTATCTGGCATTGCACATTGCGGAAATTTTCATGATCGGGCTTCTGGTGGGGGTTTTCGCGTTTTTCTGGATTCACACCCTGTTGTGGTGGTGGAGAGCTTACTTGGATAAGTGCCGAAGGCGCAAAGCCGGGTTCATTGAG
Organism: uncultured Smithella sp.; assembly: GCA_964443625.1. Taxonomy (GTDB): domain Bacteria; phylum Desulfobacterota; class Syntrophia; order Syntrophales; family Smithellaceae; genus UBA8904. Next base: position 24,786 of record CAYUDM010000016.1, read on the forward strand.
GATTCGCTTGCGTTGGAATGCCGCGAGGAAAAGCAGATCCAACGGTTTACCGTCACTCAGCGGGTCATGCATGTGCTGCTGATTCTATCGTTCTTCACCCTGGTGATGACCGGGTTCCCGATTAAATATTCAGAAACGGCCTGGGCGAAAGTCTTGGTGAATCTGTGGGGTGGTCCTCATATGGCCGGGCTTTTCCATCGCATCGCCGCGCTGGTTTTGTGCGCGCTCTTTTTGTACACACTGTGGCTTTCCATCCGGTTTCTGTTTCCGAAGTGGCGGTTTAAGGGCTGGCTGGGCAGGCTTTTCGGACCGGATTCGCTGTTTCCCAATCTGAAGGATCTGAAGGACATCATAGGGATGTTTAAGTGGTTTTTCGGCCGTGGGCCGATGCCGAAACTGGATCGCTGGACGTACTGGGAGAAGTTTGATTTCCTGGCCGTCTTCTGGGGCATGACCGCGATCGGACTGTCCGGTTTTATGCTGTGGTTTCCCGGGCCGTTCTCCTATATCGTGCCGGGCTGGGTGATCAACATCGCCACCATTGTGCATTCGGAAGAGGCCTTTCTTGCGGCCGTCTTCATCTTTACCGTTCATTTTTTCAACAATCATATTGTGCCGAACAAATTCCCGCTTGAGCCGAATATCTTCACCGGTCGGTATCGCCTGGATCAGATGCAGGAAGAGCGGCCGTTGGAATATGAAAGGATGGTCGCCGAAGGAAAACTGGAATCCCTCAAGCGCGAAGGTCCCGGTCTCTGGACGCAGCTTTTCGCTTCGGTCTTCGGTCTGGGCAGTCTGGTTCTGGGCATCATTTTGCTGGTGCTGATCTTCTGGGCAGTGCTGTTTTATTAGGTCATGACGCAGGGAACGGCTAAGGTCGTTCCCTGTACTTGTATCCCGTGTCGGTTCATGTTAAAAAGCCTTCATACTTTGTCGGGAGATATTTCATTTGAGCAAATCAAAATCCGGTCTTTGGTCGTTTTTCACATCCGTCAAGCTGACGCTTGTTCTTCTGACGCTTATCGTTGTGCTTGCCGTTGTCGGCACGCTCGTCCCCCAGCGTGAAGCGGCTTTTGAACTGTCCGGCAGTCTGTCGCCGGGGATTTTCGCGTTTCTTTCCAAAGCGCAGATTTTCGATCTCTATCGCTCCATCTGGTTTTTTGTGCTGATGGGGATTTTTGCCGTGAATTTGATTGTCTGTTCCGTGGACCGCTTTCCTTCGGCCTGGCGGCGTTTCCGTCACCAACCCTTGCCGGATGATCCGGATGTTTTTACGAAAATGCCTGCCGATCAGACATTTCAAACGTCGCGCCCCCGGATAGACGCGATAAACGAAGCCCAGAGGCTTTTGCAAAAACGCCTTGGACGCGTAGCGTGTGTTGATGACTCCACTGCAACCTATCTGAGCGCCGGAAAAGGACGGTTTGCTCATCTGGGTGTTTATATTGTGCACCTGAGCATTCTGGTTTTAATTGCCGGCGTGGTGGTTGGCTCGCTTTTCGGTGTGGAAGGGTATCTGCAGATTTCCGAGGGCGAAACCGTCAATGTGATGAATCTTCGCGATGGAAAGGGAGCCCTGCCTTTGCCGTTCGCCGTCCGCTGTGACAAGTTTACCGTAGAATTTTACGACACCGGCGCGCCGAAAACCTATCAGTCGGATTTGACCTTTTTTAAAGACGATCGGATCGCTTTTCAGGGGAAGCTTCTGGTTAACCATCCGCTGACTTTTGAAGGGTTCCGTCTCTACCAGTCGAGTTTCGGCCGTTCGCCCGACGGAATGGCGACGCTTTCTCTTTTGCGTCCCCGGGGGGGAAAAGATGTTCTGAATGTAAGCCGGAATCACTGGTTTGAGCTTCCAGGCGGTGAAGGCCTGTTTCACGTTCTGCGTGTGGAGGACAATTTGATGAACATGGGGCCGGCCGTGAAGATTGCCGTGCGGCCCAAAGCAGGCGGTGAAGAAGTCGCCTTCTGGGTTTTCGAGCAGATTGACACCCTTCTAAAAATCAGTCCTGATATTTTTGAGCAGGTTCCCGTATTCAATCCCGGTTTATTCCGCCCCTATACCTTTGCGCTTCTGGGTCTGGAAGAAAAGTATTTCACCGGCCTGCAGGTGAACCGTGATCCGGGGGTGCCGTTGGTTGCGGTCTCCGCCGTCATCCTGATGGCAGGGCTGATGCTGCTTTTGATGACCTATCCGCGCCGGATCTGGGTCCGGGTGGATGCGGAAGGCGAAATCACGCGGGTTAGTCTGTCGGGAAAAAGCTACAAAAATGCAGCCGGTCTAAACCGGGAAATTCAGAGTCTAACGGCCGAGCTTATGCAACGCCTGGAGAATAATAAATGATTCACACCACCATTCTGAGCTGGGTCACGTTTATCTATTTCGCTGCTTTTGTTTTTTACTTGTTCCGGATGATTCTGGGAAAAGAGTTTTGGGGCAAGGTGGCCACCCTTGCCGCCCTGGGCGGGCTTTTGGCCCATACGGTGGCGTTGATTATCCGCTGGGTTGCTTCTTATGATCTGGGCATCGGACGCGCGCCGCTGACTAATTTCTACGAGTCGCTGATATTTTTCGCTTGGACGATCTCGCTTTTGTATCTGCTGATGGAGTGGCGCCTGAAAAACCGCTCTTTGGGTGCCTTTGTGATGCCCGCGGCCTTTCTGGTCATGGCTTACGCGTCCATCGCGCCGGGCATTAACAACCGCATCGAACCGCTGATTCCCGCGCTGCAAAGCAACTGGCTGACCTCGCACGTGCTGACGTGTTTTCTGGGATATGCCGCGTTTACCGTCGCCTTTGCCTTGGCCATAATGTTTCTGATCAAGAAGCGCTTTGCGTTAAAAAATGGCAATCCGGGTATGTTCCTGCGCCTGTTGCCCGATGAGGATATGATCGACGAACTCATGTATCAATGCGTCGTTTTGGGTGTTGTGTTTCTGGCGCTGGGTATTGTCACCGGGTCGGTCTGGGCGCATTATGCCTGGGGTTCTTACTGGAGCTGGGATCCGAAAGAGACCTGGTCGCTCATTACCTGGCTTGTCTATGCCGCCATGCTGCATGCGCGGCTGGTGCGCGGCTGGCGCGGCAAACGCATGGCCGTCTTGTCGATCATCGGGTTTGGCTGCGTCTTGTTTACCTATCTGGGCGTGAATTTTCTGCCGAGCCTGCACAGTTATATGAGTTGAGACAGACAGCTAGGCTAACTTTAGAAAATCCAGCACCTCGCGAATGTCGGGCAGCTCCCGGATCGGATAAACCTTCACAAACAAGGCTTTGCGGTCTTCATCCAGAATGACGTTGGCCCGCTGGGAGAAGCCGAACTTGTCGATAAACAGACCGAGTTTCGCGGCAACGGCGCCGTGCGGCCAGAAGTCGGCCAACAGATCGACTTTTTCGATGCCCAGAGATTTGGCCCAAGCTTTTTTGCAGGGAACGGCATCGACGGACAATCCCATGGGGACAGTGTTAAGGGCTTCGAAAACGTCGATGTTCGCTTCCAGGGACTGCATCTGTTTCGCACAGACTTCCGTCCAGGCCAGCGGGTGGAAAGACAAAAGAAGCTTCTTTCCCGAAAATGTTTTGGTGTCCAACGTTTTTTCCGTGTGGCTTTGAAGCGAAAAATCCTCGAATTTCGTGCCGACTTCAATCATGCTCATGCGTTATCCTTTCGATGAATTAAAAGTTTTTCAACGGGTTAACGATTAAACATTTATAAATGAGCGCAAAAACAGCAAAAACAGAAGGCTTGTGATTGGACTCTACGCGAAAACGCGAGTCCGTGTCAAGGCGTTGGCCACGGCACAGACAAGCCGGGCCGAGTTCAATCCATCGACATCAGCGAATGCCAGCGTTCCCAATCGGTGGAATGCGGCAGCCCCTTTTTCCTGAGCAGATCGAGAATGGGGGCTTCATTGTGCCGAAGATAGGGATTGATCTTTTTTTCGCATGCCAGCGTCGAGAACACGAAATCAGGATCGTAGGCCGTTTTAAACAGATCAATGTCCCTGTTTTGCGGCTCCAGATGACGTGCATAGGCCAGAGAGTCGCGGACATAGTCATGTCCGGCGAAAACGCGCGTGTCGTCAGGAAGCGCCGACAGGCGTTTAATCGATTCGAAAAATCCCTTAAGATCGCCGGAAAAACAATTTCCGACGGTTCCGTTGAAAAGGGTGTCGCCGGTAATCAGATCCCGGCCGGTATAAAAGCAGACGGAATCGGCCGAATGCCCCGGCGTTCGGTAAACCCGCACCGCCTGTCCGTCAATCGGTATTTCCTCAAGGTCGGCGAATGTTTTACAATCCAGAAAGTCGGCGCCGGTTTTCTTCAGCAGGTGATCGTCTCCCGGCGTGTGGTCATAGTGCCTATGCGTGTTGGTGACGAATTTTAAACGCAACGTGTGTTCATCGAGAAAGGACAGGATTTCCATCCAGGCGCCGCCGTCGACGGCCATAGCTTCCGTTTCGCCGTGAATCAGATATCCAAGATTATCGCCGTAGCGAAACTGTTCGATGTTGAGCATGGAATTTCGATCCTCCTGTTTTTGACGTTTGTAAGATACTTTTTTGATCCTTGTCAAGAAACCGCGCGCGCAAAAGCGAGATTCGTTGTATGTATTTGAATTCATGCAATATTTTATTTTTCGGCTTTGTGATTTTCCAATTTTCAAAAAAAGGTGAAAGCGTTACAATACGTTGCTAAGAAAGTAGTCGTGTCATCGGTCATTTTAACTTTTCCTGTGAAAGGACGCAAAGCCATGACAGGTTCGGATATTCTGGTCGTCATCCCGCACAGCGGAGTCGCGATTCCGCCGGAGATTCCCCTCGAAGATCTGGCGGGAGACTTTCCATCCCTTGTAAAGAATATCGATTGGTACACCAATTGGCTTTACGATTTTCGGGATATTCTCGGAAACCGTCAGGTGGTATTTCCATACTGCAGCCTGCTTCTGGAGGCCAACCGCGATCCGGCGGATATCGACGAGAGCGTGCCGCTTGCCGACATCTCCGGCAAGGCTTTGTATCGAAAGGGATTCGAGCCGTCGGTCTCCATGCGGACGGCCTGGGCCGACCGCTATCTCAAGCCGTTCCACCACGGCATCGAAGAGATTATTTCCGCCGGAGCCGGACTTTTGTTTGACGGACACGCCACGGTGACGGCCCGCGGAGTCGGCGATCATCAGATTGATCTGATGAATTTCCAGCACACGCCGCGCGATCCAAAGCCCCTTTACTACAGCCCGGACATCATTGTGGAGACTTACGCGGAAGAGTTGCGCAAGCGACTGCCCGACGTGGAGGTGACCGTCAATGCATCCGACTATTTTCAGGTTCACGGGCATGTGTGCGCCGCCCATTCGGTCAATGCGATCAAGCGCGTCGGAACACGCGCGCCGGCGTTTCTTCAGGAAACCAACGAGCGCCTTTTTAAAAACGAGGACGGAACGCCCAATATTGTGCAAATCAATCGTCTGCGCCGGGCGTTTGCCGAATCGCTGGCCCAGACGCTTCAATCGCTTCAGGAGTCGCAGCGCATGACCATGATTGATCTGCACATCGGCAAACAGACCTATGATTACGACTGCGGCGCACAGGCGCTCCAGACCGTCATGCATTATTACGGCGAGGATGTCCGCGGCGACGAGTTGATCGCCGCGTTGGGAACGTCAACCGACGAGGGAACGCCGCCGGAGGCGATGATCCGCGTGGCCAAACAATATGGATTCGAGGTCAAGCACGGCACCCAGTGGTCTCTCAATACGGTCAAACAGTATGTCGATGCGGGGACGCCGGTGATTGTGCTTTTGCAGGCTTGGGCCGACCGCTACATGACGCTGGATGACTGGCGGCGAGACTGGGATGACGGGCATTACGCAATCATCATCGGATTGAATAAGGACGTGCTTTTGTTTGAGGATCCGGCCACGGTTCGCCGGACCTGGCTTAGGGAGCGGGAGTTTCTGGCGCGCTGGCATGATGTCAACCCGAAAACAGGCCAGAAGTACGAGCATTTCGGCATGGTGCTTTTGGGGAAGCAGCCCGCTAAATTATCCTTGGAACATATGGATTGATCAAAACGGGGTCGCCTTGCGTGCCCCGGCTTTTTTCCGGTCCAGAAGCGACAGGTAGAGATTTCCCAAGTCCCTTGCCGCGCGCGATCCGTCAAAAAGGCCGGCTCGCTGTTTTCCTTTTTCCGCCAGCTGCGCGCATAACCTGTTGTCGGTGAGTCCTTGATACAGAGCCGCGGCGAGACATTCCGGCGTCGAAGGCTTGAAAAGCAGCGCCGCATCGCCTGCGATTTCAGGCAGCGAGCCATTGGCGGAGCAAACAACGGGCGCGCCGCTTGCCATGGCCTCGGCCACCGGCAGACCGAACCCTTCCATAGCGGAGGGAAACACAAAAAGTCGACATTGCTTTAAGAGCACGCGCAGCTCCGTTTCGGTCGCGTATCCGAACAGGGACACGTTGTTTTGCAGCCCCATCCGCTCGATCAGAAAACGGAGTTCAGGCGGCGCCTCTCCGGCAATGACCAGCCGGCAGGGATGCAAGGGCGCCAGATTTTTCATCGCTTCAAGGAGCAAGGGCACATTCTTGCGCCGGGAAAAGCCGCCGTAATAAAGCATAAACGGGTTGTTCATATCGAGTTTTCCCAGGCAGGCTTTTGTTTCTTTCTCGTCCGGAGACGAAAAGAACTCCTCGGCAACGCTGCACCAGATGCTGACCAGCCGCGCAGGATCCATCGGGAGATGTTCCAAAAGACGATTCCGCGAATAGGCCGATATCGTTACGATGGCATCCGCATTTGCGGCGCCGCATGTCATCAGCCACTGCACTCGCTTTTTGGATAAAAAACGGCGGTTGTCCTCTTTGCTGAAGACGATCGCATCCAGATAGGAAGCCAGAAGGACGAAAGGAACAGGCCGGCAGGGAATCAGATAATCCGGCTGATGAAAAACGTTTACGTCCAGACGCTCAAGAAGCCGGGGGAGCGTCCACTGCGTCCACAAATCGGCCCGAAGGAAATTTTGCCGTCCGACCGGCGTCTTGAAAAATGTCGACCCAGGAGGAAAGGACAGATCGTCCAGGCTTTTTGTGTCGTCCACGATGAAGAGAAAATCAAACGCGTCGGCAATGGCTGAAAGCGAACGGATCAAATTGCGGGTGTAGGTGACGACGCCCGAAGCGCGTCCCTGGGCGGGACGGGCGTCAATGGCCAGTTTATACTTTTTAAAAGACATGGCGGTTCCTGATGTTCCCCTCTGATGTTGTGATTGAAAAAAATATCATTCTATGGAAAATACAACAATAAAGATTTTATTGAGAGTCCGGTTTTTTCCCCGCATGTCATCGTGGGCGGGATGACATTTCCAAAAAAGTCCAAAGGAGGTCAACATGAAGTTGAAAACCAAAGACGGCGGATGGAATCCCTATTTTGCCGGCGCGCTGGTGGGGGTTCTGGCGATTATCTCCGTTTATGCCACAACGGAAATTCTCGGGAAAACAAACTACATCGGCGCGTCCACCACGTTTGTCCGCGCGGCGGGATATCTCGAAGGGGCGGTGGCCCAGGAGCACGTCGGCGCCAACGAGTATTTCATGAAAACCAAGATCAAGGTGGACTGGCAATTCATGCTGATCATCGGTGTCTTTTTCGGCTCTTTGATTTCCTCGCTGACCGACCGGAGCTTTAAAATCGAAAAAGTGCCGCCAATGTGGGAGGCCCGTTTCGGCTCATCATTGGGTAGACGCGCAGCCGGTGCGTTTCTGGGCGGGATCGTGGCGATGATCGGCGCGCGCATGGCCGACGGCTGTCCCAGCGGGCACGGGCTCAGCGGCATGATGCAGTTGTCGGTCAGTTCATTTGTCGCGTTGGTTCTTTTTTTTGGAGTCGGGATTGTGTTTGCCCATCTCATATATGTCAGGAGGCAATCATGAGCGCAGAACAGCTTTTGGGTCTGGCAACCGGAGTATTTTTCGGATTTCTCCTGCAAAAAGGCAGGGTCATTCGGTTTGAAAAACAAATCGGCGCAATGCTCGTTCAGGATATGACGATTCTGAAGTTTATGATGTCCGCCGCAATTGTTGGAGGTCTGGGCATTTATATTCTGGCGGACGCGGGACTTGTGACGCTCAGCCATAAACCGATGAATGTCGGTGCGGTGGTGCTGGGCGGAATTCTATTCGGGGCCGGCTGGTCGGTCATGGGGTATTGCCCCGGCACGTCCATCGCGGCTTTGGGTGAAGGCCGGATTCACGCGATTTTTGCCGTGCTCGGCATGATTGTGGGCGCCGCAGTGTATGCGGAAATCTATCCCGCTTTTTCCTCGAGCGTGGGCGCGTGGAAAAATTTCGGCAAGATCGGATTGGACGACGCCTTCGGCGTATCTCACTGGGTCATTTTGCCTGTTTTCTGGGTAGCGGCAATCGCGATGTTTTATCTGTTTGAGAAAAAGAAGATCTAGCGCCGGGATGATATTCGCCTGGGATCGTTCGGGTCAGTCGGGTTCGGACGATCCGCAGGCCGCCTTCTGAAGTGCCTTTTCCCGATACATCCTCCGGTCGGCTTCCCGGATACGTTCTATCAGGTTGTCTTCGGAATGCGTCGTGGCCCAGCCCGCCGACAGGCTCAGTCGTTGATCGGCATGACTTTGGTTGAATCGGGAGAGATTATCATGCAACCGGTCAATGGCCTGCGCGCAGGTGACTTCGCCCACAGCCGGCAGCAGAATAAGAAACTCGTCGCCGCCGATGCGGGCCGCCATGTCTTCCGGGCGGAATGTCTGCCTGAGGATTCTTGCCGCATTTTTAATATAGATATCTCCTACAGCATGTCCCTGGTCATCGTTGACCTTCTTGAGGTCGTTGAGATCAATGACGATTACGCTGATCGGCCGGAGTCGGCTTGCGGCCAGTCGGTTAATTTCTGCATCGGCGTAAAACCGGTTGAAAAGGCCGGTCAGTGAGTCGTGAACACTGATGTACTGAAGATTTTCTTCCGCCTGTTTTTGACCGGTGATATCATTGACATGCATCAAGACGCTGTCGGGTGGCGCGAAGGCATACTTGACAAGGACAAACCGTTTATTTGCCTCGCCGTTTTGAAGATACCAGAACTGATTGTCTACGGTTTTTCGCGAACTCAGGCATTTGCGGATATCCGAAGGGATCTGAGGCATGCGGTCAAAAAAATGGTTTGCGGGTTTTCCGATAAAATCCAGAACGCGGTGTCCGATGAACTGCAGCGCGGACGCATTGAATTCCGCGAGGATAAACCCGTTATCCTGCGTTTTCCAGACAAATGTCGGCACGGGGATATTGTTGAACAGCAGGCGGATGCGCTCTTCGCTTTGCCTGAGCGCTTCTTCCGCTTTCCTCTTTTCCGTGATATCCCGAGCCATCACGTGGAATCCCACCGCTTCGCCCATCTCGTTACGGATCAGCCCCGTGTTCATTTCCTGAAGTCGAATCGACCCGTCCTTCCGAATGATTTCATAATCCAGAAGCGAACTGGAAATGCCGGTTCGAAAGGTGCGGTTGTTGACCTCACGCATTTTTTCAGCGGTTTGCGGTGAGGCAATCCGGCGGTAGTTCATTCCGATGATCTCCCGCAGATCGTAGCCCAGAATTTCACAGGCGGCTTCATTGGCGAAGGTGAAATTACCCTCGAGGTCGATTTCGAAGTATCCGTCATGAATGCCGGTGAGGATATTGCGATACTTCTCTTCGCTGCTGCGCAGCGCGTTTTCCGCTTCAACCCGGGCCGAGATGTCGTGAATGATGGAGAAGAGCATCTGCTTTTCTTCGAGGGCGATCACGGAGGAAAACACCTCCACGGGGCGGATGTCTCCGTCTGCGACGCGATGACGAAAATAAAAATGATTTCTGCCCTGGAATCTGGCTTTTTCTATTTCTTCGAAGACTTCTTTTTTGCTCAGTACATTGATGTCCGTTATTCGCCGGGTCAGCATCTCGTCGCGCGTTCTGCCGTAGAACAGGCAGGCCGCTTCGTTGGCATCCAGGATCGATCCGTTTTCCGGGTCGATCAGCATCATGACGGCTTTGCTGTCCTGAAATATTTTTCGATAGCGGGCTTCGCTTTGCTTGAGCGTTTCCTGAATCTGGAACTGGCGTGTTTTATCCCGTGTGGTGCCCCGAAACCCGATCGGGCTGCCGTCGGGACGACGGATCAGGGAGGCGGACAGTTCCAGACGGCGGGGCGTTTGAGCATCGTCGATAATAATGAAATCGTCAATCGTCGCCGGGTCGCCGGTTTCATAGATTTTCTGAAAAACCGCAAAGACGTGTCGGGAGTCTTCGGCGCTGTTGCGTTCTCGGTTGTTCATGTCGAGTAGAGCTTTGCGGGAACGCCCCAGATGACGATTGGCTGCGTCATTGGCATAAGTGATGTTGCCGTTTAGGTCACTTTCGAAGCAACCGTCACTGATATCCTCGATGAAGTCCCGATAGCGTTTCAGTTCCGCATCTTTTTTCTTTCTTTCCGAAACATCCCGGGCGATAAACGAAAGACCAGATAGATGCTGCTGTTCGTCCACAATGGCGGAAACCGAGAGGGAGGCATAAAACAACTCGCCATTTCTACGCAGGTGCGTGGTTTCGGTGTGGCCGAGACGCCGTCCATTGCGGATCGCTTCGATCATTTTCGCCATTTGGTCCTGTCCCTCCGGCGGAACGAGTTTTGCAAAGGGGCAGCCGAGAATGTCTTGCTCGACAAATCCATAGATGTTTTCCGCGCCGGAATTCCAGTCGGTGACAATGCCATCAGGTGTTGTGCCGATAATGGCGTCTTCGGATGCCTCCACGATCGCGGCCAAACGAGCGGCACGCCGTTCC
>CAYUDM010000016.1:35706-41086 GCA_964443625.1 uncultured Smithella sp.
AGACGGATGCCATCAGAAGCGTCGCCTGATGAATATCCTCTTCACTATAATCCTCATTTTTATTGGCCAGGCCCAAAACGGCCACGATGTTCCCCTGGTTTGTTACTGGGATAATCATAAAACGGTCAAGCGGCGTATGACCTTTCGGGTAACCTTTTTTTAAAGGATGGGGAGAAGGATAATCATTGACGATGATGGGTTTTGCCTGCCGAACCGCCTCGCCCCAGAGGCCGGCTTTGCAAAGCTCAAAGGTGGTTTGAGGGTCCGGAATCCGGCAGGCCTCCAAGGCCCCTTTTGACCAGGTATTTAGAATTAAATGACGGGTTTGTTCATTGTAGAGACATATATGTCCCAGTTTGCTGCGGGTCAGGGCGATGGCTTCGGCAAGGGCAAAATCCAAAAAATCCCGCACTGAGCCTGCCCGATATTGACTAAGTCTGTTCAGGCTGGCCATCCGCAGTTTCTCTGCTTGTCGCCGTTCCTTCATCTTCAGAACCAAGTGTTGAAAATGAATAATTTTTTGCATTTCACTATAGGAGAATCGTCCGGGGCTGTCAATCTAATAATGTGAATAATAATGGACATTTATGCAGATAGGCATTGACAGGTGCGGTCAAGGTCCCTATACTTCGGGCCGAAATTTTGAACAATCATTTTTATATGGGGGGGGATTTTTATGAAAACAAGGTGCACGTTTGAGGTATTTCTAGCCGTGATTTTCTTGTTCGGGTTGTCCAGTCTGGTTGGCGCAGGTTCGGCTCTGGCTGCCTGGCCAGATCGTCCGATCACTGTTTTGGTGGGATTTGCCCCCGGCGGATCGATGGATTTAAGCGCTCGGGCGCTTGCGGCGTCCGCGGAAAAATTACTGGGACAGCCGGTGGTGGTGGAAAACAAACCGGGCGGGACGGGGACGGTGGCTCTGTCGGCGATGCTGTCGCAAAAGCATGACGGCTACCTGCTTTGCGCGACCCCCAGCTCCGTTTTGATTCGTGTCAGCCAACTCCAGCCGCTACCCTTCAAACCATTTGCGGCCTTCAGGCCGATTATCGGATATGCCGAGCCGCAGCTTGGTATCGTCGTTCGGAACGATGCCTCCTGGAAGACACTTGCCGAGCTTGTCTCTGAAGCAAAGAAAAATCCGGGCAAATTCAAATATGCGACAACCGGTGTCGGTAGCACCACACAGGCGGCTGTGGAAGAAATTGCCGCAAAAGAGAACCTGCAAGTGGTTCACGTGCCTTATAAAGGCAGCATGGAGGCCCTCACCGCCCTCCTTGGCGGGCATGTGGAGTTTGCCGCTTTGACCTCTGAGCTAGTGCCGGCGGTCAAAGCCGGACAGGGTCGGCTTTTGGCTGTGATCAGTGAGAAACGTTCCCCCAAATATCCGGATATTCCCACGCTCATGGAACAGGGCTATGATTTTGCAAACGATGCGGTTTTTGCAGTGGTTGCGCCGGCGGATCTCGATCCGGCCGTGGCCTCAAAGATCGAGCAGGTTTTTACCGCGGCGACGAAAGACCCGGATTATCTGAAAATCCTCGACCGGATTCATATGGTCCCCGTCCTTTACGACGGCAAGGCCTTCAGCGTCTTTCTCAAAGAACACTGGAAAATCATCAACAAGAATCTAATCGCCGCAGGCGTCATCAAGGAGGCGGCGACACAGCCGGAGTAGCTCTCCTGTCGCCTCAAAGGAAACAGGTTATGGACATCCGCAATCTGATCGGCGGCACGGTTTTTCTCCTTCTGTCGGTCTTTATTTTAATCTACTCGCTGGGATTGGGTATCGGCACGCTTTACAACCCGCAGGCCGGGTTTATGCCGGCCGTGGTTAGCTTGCTGATCCTCGTTTTCAGCCTGATTCTTGTTTCGACTGCGCTGCGCAACAGAAGCCGGCGCGTGCGCCTTCGCCATGTGTGGCAAACTCCGGGCTGGAAGAAAAGCATGATGGTGGCGGGATCGATTGCCCTGTATGTCCTGGCTCTGTCGTCTCTGGGATATCTTCCTGCGACGTTTGGGCTGATGACCTTGGTTTTATTGATCAACCGAATTCGATGGTGGGTTGCCCTGTCCGGCGCAGCGGGGCTTGCCGCTTTGAGCTGGGGACTTTTTTACGGCCTTTTGAACACTCCTCTGCCCCAAGGGATCTGGGGCTTTTAGGCGCATTCAGGAGAAGGATTTGGATGCCATAAGCGGATTATTGTACGGCCTTTCAGTGGCCTTCGAGGTCCAGCATCTTTTGTTGCTTGTGGCAGGCTGCGTTCTGGGGACCCTGGTCGGCGTCCTGCCGGGGATCGGGCCGGTGGGGGCTATCTCGATCCTGATGCCCTTGACCTTCCAGTTGCCGCCGGCCGGTGCGATCATTTTACTGGCGGGCATTTACAACGGCGCGATGTACGGCGGTTCGACCACGTCGATTTTGATCAACGTGCCGGGTGAGGCCGCCTCCGTCGTTACCTGTCTGGACGGCCATCAGATGGCCAAAAAAGGCCAGGCCGGCCAAGCCTTGGGCATCGCCGTGCTCGGGTCTTTCATTGCCGGAACCATCGGCCTGATCGGGTTGCAGCTGCTGGCCGTTCCACTTTCGTCTCTGGCTTTGAAATTCGGTCCGCCGGAATACTTTTCCATTATCCTGGCGGGCTTCACGTTTATCGTTTATCTGGCCCAACGGTCCATGATCAAGGCGGCGCTCATGACGCTGATCGGCGTTGTGTTCAGTCTCATCGGTCTTGATCCGATCACCGCGCAGCAGCGAATGACTTTCGGTAATATTCATTTGTTCGAAGGGATCAGCGTGGTGCCGCTGGCAATCGGTCTTTTCGGTTTGGCTGAAGTCTTTGTGAATCTGGAAAAAACCAAGCCGGTGAAAATCCTGCATGTGCGGATTCGCAATATGTTTCCCGGAAAAAGCCAATGGCTGCAATCACGCTGGGCCATTCTACGGGGAACGGTCATCGGCTTTTTTCTGGGCATTTTGCCTGGCGGAGGGCCCGTGATGTCCACTTTTATTTCCTACGGGGTTGAAAAAAGAGTATCGAAGCATCCCGAGACGTTCGGCCACGGCGCTATTGAGGGAGTTGCCGCGCCGGAATCCGCCAACAACGCGGCCGCCTCGACATCCTTTATTCCACTTTTGACTCTGGGCATTCCGCCTAACGTGGTTTTGGCGGTCTTGCTGGGTGCGTTTCTGATTCACGGGATCACGCCCGGGCCGCTCATGGTGGTTGAGCATCCGCAGATTTTCTGGGGGGTGGTCGCCAGCATGTACCTGGGCAATGTCATTTTGGTGATCTTAAATCTGCCTTTGATTCCGCTTTGGATCCAGGTGCTCCGGATTCCGGAGAAACTTCTCTATCCCCTGGTCATCTTGTTTTGCCTGGTCGGTGCCTACAGCGTTTCCAACAGCGTTTTCGACATCGGCGTCATGCTGTTTTTCGGCGTTGCGGGCTACCTGATGAAAAAATTCGAATTTGAAGCTGCGCCACTGGTTTTAGGCTTTGTTTTAGGGCCGATGCTGGAAGTGAATCTGCGGCGGTCTTTATTGATGTCGCAGGGAAGCTTTTCTATCTTTATCGATAGGCCAATCGCTCTGGGGGCTTTGATCGTTTGTCTGATTCTGGTCGTTCTTCCGTTGGCTCAGAAAATATACCGCAAGCGGCATGTTTAGGACGGTTTGATCATGCCGCTGTTACGGCAGAGCCGTTTTAATCTTTCTTGTAAAGTCGGAAACGATCTTTATCATCCGTGCGGCAGTCCGGTTTTCATCAATCAATTTGACCACCGCGCTGCCGATGACGACGCCGTCGGCGTGCGCGCCGATGGCCTTGGCCTGCTGTGGTGTCGAAATGCCGAAGCCCACAGTGATCGGCACCCGGGTATGTTTGCGAATTTTGGCGATGTCGCGGGCGATGTCTTCCGTTTTCGGCGCGGCCGTACCGGTGACGCCTGTGATGGAGATGTAGTAGAGAAATCCGGTGGCGCTTCGGGCAATCGTTTTCAGCCGATCTTTGCCGGTGGTCGGGGCCACAAGCGAGATGAAATCGATTTCCGCCGCGTCCGTGTGGACGCGCAGCTCGTGGGCTTCCTCAGGGGGCAGATCCACGACCAGCACGCCATCCACCCCCGCGTCTTTGGCGGTTTGAGCGAACCGTTCCACGCCGTATGCGAAAATCGGATTGAAGTAACCGAACAGTACGATGGGAATGGACGAAGTATTTCGGATATCGGCCACCAGATTCAAGACAGACTCAAGGGTGGCTCCCGCTTTGAGCGCGCGCTGGGAGGCCGCCTGGATCACCGGTCCGTCCGCCGTGGGATCGGAAAACGGCACGCCGATTTCCAGGATATCCACCCCCGATTTTTCCAGCGTGAAAATCAATTCTTTCGTGACGGCAAGCGAGGGATCGCCCGCTGTTAAATAAACAATCAGCGCCTTTTCATTTTTTTCGCGCAATGCTTTAAATTTTTCAGATATTCGTCCCATCCTTTTCCTCTTTCTTTTTCTTTTCCTTTTCCTTTTACCGTTCCCTCCGTTTCTAAAAGAGGGTTAGCATGTGAGCCGAAAGATTAGTGGCCCTCCTTTTTTAAAGGAGGGTCGGGGAGGATTTAAAATCCCCCTTTCCCCATCTCATAAAGGGGGATTATACCGTTTCAATGATGGTCTGCGCGTCTTTGTCGCCGCGTCCGGAAAGACAAACCACCAGAACTTTATTTTTTTTCATCGACGGCGCGATTTTCATCGTCTGGGCAATCGCGTGTGCGCTTTCTAGCGCGGGGATAATGCCTTCCTGCCTCGATAAAAACGAAAACGCCTCGATGGCTTCCTTATCCGTCACGGTGACATATTTCGCCCGGCCGATTGCGGCAAAATAGGCGTGTTCCGGCCCCACGCCGGGATAGTCCAGCCCTGCCGCAATCGAATACGCATCGCGGACCTGGCCGTTCTTATCCTGCAAGAGATACGTTTTGTTGCCGTGTAAAACGCCAACCTGTCCGCCGTTGATGCTGGCGGAATGCTCGGTGGTATTCATGCCGTGGCCGGCTGCTTCCACACCGAGCAATGCCACCTTCTTATCATTGCGAAACGCATAGAAGGTGCCCATCGCGTTGGAACCGCCGCCCACGCAAGCCACCAGCACATCGGGATTGCGGCCTTCCATTTTACGGATCTGTCTTTTGATTTCCCGGCCGATCACCGACTGAAAATTGCGCACCATCATGGGGTAGGGATGCGGCCCGGCGGTGGTGCCGATAATGTAAAACGTATCGCGGACGCTTCCGACCCAGTAGCGCATGGCCTCGTTCATCGCGTCTTTAAGTGTGGCGGTGCCGCTTGAAACCGGCACCACTTCCGCGCCCAGAATCTTCATGCGAAAGACAT
>CAYUDM010000016.1:41186-49674 GCA_964443625.1 uncultured Smithella sp.
GTGCCGCTTGAAACCGGCACCACTTCCGCGCCCAGAATCTTCATGCGAAAGACATTGGGCGCCTGACGGCGGATATCTTCCTCGCCCATGAAAATTTTGCATTCCATCCCGAAGAGCGCCGCGACGGTGGCGGTGGCCACGCCGTGCTGCCCCGCGCCGGTTTCGGCAATCACTTTTTTCTTGCCCATACGTTTGGCCAGAAGCGCCTGACCCAGCGTGTTGTTGATCTTGTGCGAACCGGTGTGATTGAGGTCTTCGCGTTTGAGATAAATTTTTGCGCCCCCCAGAGCTTTCGTCATTCTTTGGGCGAAATAAAGCGGTGTCGGACGGCCCGCATACTCGCGCCGGTACCAGTCGAATTCTTTTTCAAACGATTTGTCTTTTTTAGCCTTGCCGTATGCGTCTTCCAATTCCAGAAGCGCCGGCATCAGCGTTTCGGCGGCGTAGCGTCCACCGAAAATGTCAAAATGGCCGTTTTGATCCGGTTGTGTTTTCATATCTTTTCCTTTTTCACAAATAGTTGCGGCGTCGTCAGGCCGCTTGTTGCCGTTGAAATCATTTGCATCATGCGTTCAATTTTTGCCGCATCTTTTTGGCCGGGGCGCTCTTCCACGCCGCTGTTGATATCCAGCGCGGCTGGCCGGACCTGCTGTATCGCGGCCACCACATTGTCTTCGTTCAAGCCGCCGGACAAAATCAGGGGTCCCGACACGCGCCGGGCCAGCTCCCAGTTGGCGGTTTTTCCCGTGCCGCCGTAAAGACCCGCATGACGTGCGTCCACCAATATGGCGGCCACATTAAAATCACTTACGCGGCTGACATCCTCATCCGTCTTTAGCTCCAGCGCCTTGATGACCCGGCGCGAAGGAAACATCCCGCAGTATTCGGGAGACTCGTCGCCGTGAAGTTGCAGCATGTCGAGGCGGCAGCGCTCAACTATTTGGCGCACCGTCTCTGGCTGTTCATTGACGAAAACGCCGACTTTTACCAGATGCACAGGCAACCGGTCAATGATTTCCAGGGCCTTTTGCGGATCAATATAGCGCGGCGACGGCGGATAAAAAATAAAGCCCAGCGCCGCCGCCCCGTTTTCGGCGGCACAAAGGGCATCGTAAATATTCGTAATCCCGCAAATCTTCACCTGCATCAGGCTTCGTCCCCCCGAAAATGGCGAAGTTCCCTGCCGATGTCCGGCGCGATCACAAGGCCCTCGCCGATCAAAAACGCATGGATGCCTTCGTTCATCAGATATTCAATGTCGGCCCGGTCTTTTATCGCGCTTTCCGCCACAACCGTAATGCCCTCCGGAATTTTCTTTTTCAGGTCGCAACTGGTGTTGATGTCTGTGACGAACGTATCGAGATTACGGTTGTTGATGCCGATAATCTGTGCGCCCGCATCGAGCGCGATTTCCAGTTCGTCTTCGGTATGCACTTCAACCAGAGGGTGCAGGCCCTGCGTTTTTGAAAGAGCGAGAAACTCCGCAAGCCTCTTTTCGAGCACGCAGACAATCAATAAAATCGCGTCCGCACCAATGGTGCGGGTTTCGTAAACCTGCAAAGGATCAACGATAAAATCCTTGCGCAAAACCGGCAGCCGCACGTTACGCTTGATTTCAGTCAGATAATCTTTGTGACCCATAAAATAGGTTTCATCCGTTAAAACGGAAATCGCCGCCGCGCCGTTTTGGTCATACGTCTTTGCAATCGTGAGCGGCTCAAAATGTTCCACCAGCCGCCCGCGCGAAGGCGATGCGCATTTTACTTCGGCGACGATGGAACAGTCCCTGGCGCTGATCGCGCCGCGAAAGTCCCGGCAAGGCGCAAGCTCCGCGATGACTTCTTCCAACGCCGCGACAGAGGTCACCTTCTTCAACGCCGCCACTTCCTCTTTTTTGGTTTCAAGAATTTTATCTAAAATCATTTCATCCTCGGGTTTACTTCCCCTCTCCTCGCGGGAGGGGATAACCTAAAGGTCACATGTTGAGGGGAGGGGCTTTCATTTCATTCACCCTCACCCTAGCCCTCTCCCCTCCAGGGAGAGGGCATCAGCTGTTGCTCATCTCAATGAGTGCCTGCAGTTTCTTTACGGCTGCGCCGCTGTCGATACAGTCGGCGGCAACTCTTACGCCTTCTTTGATATCCGTCGCTTTTTCACCGGACACGATGGCCAGCGCGGCGTTCATCAGCACCGCATCACGGCAGGCGCCGGGCTTGCCTGTGAGGACATCGCGTGTGATCTGCGCGTTGACCGAAGGATCGCCGCCGCGGATGTCTCCAAGCGGATAGGTTTTCCCGACATAGTCTTTGGGATGAATATTGTAGGTTCGGATGATGCCGTCTTTCAACTCCGCCACGCGTGTTTCACCGGTAATCGTCACTTCGTCGAGGCCGTCGGCGCCGTGCACAACGAAAGCCCGTTTCGTGCCCATGTTCTTTAAAACATCGGCAAACATCTCGGTGAGCTTCGGATCATACACCCCCAGAAGCTGTGCGGTGGCGCCTGCCGGATTGGTGAGCGGCCCCAGCATGTTAAAAATGGTGCGGATGCCGATTTCGCGGCGCGGGCCGATGGCATATTTCATCGCGCCGTGCAGCCTGGGTGCAAACATAAAGCCGATGCCGATTTGCTGAATGCATTCTTCCACGATTTCCTGATCGACGCTGATGTTGACGCCGAGCGCTTCGAGGACGTCGGCGCTGCCGCACCCGCTTGAGACGGCGCGGTTGCCGTGTTTGGCCACGGTGATACCCGCTGACGCCACAACGAAGGCCGTGGTTGTGGAGATGTTAAACGTGTTGAGTTTGTCGCCGCCGGTGCCGCAGGTATCCACAATGGTCGTCGCGCAGGCGTTCACGCGTGTGGCCTTCTGGCGCATGATACGCGCCGCGCCCGTGACTTCCAGGGCGGTTTCGCCCTTCATGCGCAGCGCCGTGATGAACGCGCCGATCTGCGCGGGGGTGGCCTCGCCTCCCATGATTTCCTCCATGGCCGCCATCATGTCGCTCTCCGACAGGTCGATTTTCTGAACAACTTTATCAATCGCTTCCTTGATCATGATGTTTGCTCCTTTCGACGGATGTGCTTTAAAAAGTTTCTCAAGATGCGTTTCCCCTGCGGGGTGAGCACCGACTCGGGATGAAACTGGATGCCCTCCACCGGATGGATCTTATGCCGCATGCCCATGATCTCGCCTTGTTCGGTGGTCGCGCTAACTTCCAGACAGTTTGGCAGGGTTTCGGGTTTGACTAAAAGCGAGTGGTAGCGTCCGGCCACAAACGGGTTGGGCAGGCCCGCGAAGATCGTATTGCCGTCGTGGCGCACCTCGGACGTTTTACCGTGCATTATGCGTCCGGCGCAGACGACGTCGCCGCCTAGTGCATAGCCGATGGACTGATGCCCCAGGCAGATGCCCATCATCGGATAGCGCTCGTGCAGACGCCGGATGACCTCCACGGTGACGCCCGCTTCTTTCGGTGTGCACGGTCCGGGCGACAGAAAGATCGCCTCGGGCTTTTCCTTTTCAATGTCGGCGACGGATATTTTATCGTTGCGATAGACCCGAACGTTTTCACCCATCTGTTGCAGATATTGAACGATGTTAAAAGTGAACGAGTCGTAATTGTCAATCATTAAAATCATGGCCGTGTCTCCTCAAAAACCGTTTTCTAAAACGAATCCGCCCGCAGCGAGAAGGACCGCCTGCTGCATGCCGCGTGCCTTGTTCTGCGTTTCCTGGTGTTCGGATTCCGCCACCGAATCATAGACAATGCCCGCGCCGGCCTGAACGTGGACGATGCTGTCTTGGATGATCATTGTACGGATCGTGATGCACAGATCCATGTTGCCGCTGAAACTGAAATAGCCTACCGCACCGCCGTAGGGGCCGCGCCGGACGACTTCCAACTCGTCAATGATCTGCATGGCCCGAACCTTCGGCGCGCCGGAGAGAGTGCCCGCGGGAAACGTCGCGGCCAGCACGTCAAACGCATCCTTGCCGGAGGCGAGTTGAGCGCGGACGTTCGAGACCAGATGCATGACGTGTGAATATTTTTCAACCACCATATATTGGTTGACCTGTACGGAGCCGGTTTCGGCAATGCGTCCCAGATCGTTTCTTCCCAGATCCACAAGCATCACATGCTCGGCGCGTTCCTTTTCATCGGAGAGCAGCTCGTCGGCCAGCGCCCGGTCTTCCTGTTCGGACTTGCCGCGTTTGCGGGTGCCGGCGATCGGTCGTAGTTCGATGTCGTTTTTTTCAAGCCGCACCATGACCTCCGGCGACGAGCCGATCAGACTGAGGTCGCGAAACTTCAGAAAGAATAGATAGGGAGACGGATTGATGTAGCGAAGGGCGCGGTAGAGATCCACCGGATCGATGTCGCAACGCGCGGAGAAACGCTGCGAGAGCACCACCTGGATAATGTCGCCTGCGGTGATGTAGTCTTTGGCTTTCTCAACGATGGCCTTGTAGGCATCGGGTGTCATGTTGGATTCAAAACGGATGTCGTCCGTTTTTGTTGCGGGTTTCCGTACGGGCGCGGAAGCGGCCAGCAGCTCAGCCATCTCATCGATTCGGGCGCAAGCCGATCGGTAGGCTGCTTCGGGAGCCTCTGCTTCGTCGAGATACGCGCAGGCGACAATTTTAATGGTGTGGCGGATGTTGTCGAAGATCAAAAGCATGTCGCTTACAACAAAGGTGGCGTCGTCCAGTTGCAGATCATCGGGCGGGGCTAAAGGTAGGTTTTCAAAGTAGCGGACCATGTCGTAGCCCAGATATCCCACCGCGCCGCCGTAAAAGCGCGGCAGTCCGGGAACAGCAACCGGCTTGTATCGTGCCAAAAGCTCGCGCAGCGCCGCCATGGGGTTTCCCTGATGGTCAAACGTGCTCACGCGGCCCTTTTCTTCAAGGATGATCTGTTTGCCGCGGACCTTGAAGACCACGCCCGCGTCGGTTCCCAGAAAGGAGAATCGCCCCCATTTTTCGCCGCCCTCGACGCTCTCCAGCAGATAGACGCAGTCGCGATGCTGAAGCTTGCGCAGCACGGAAACAGGCGTTTCCACATCGGCCAGAACTTCCCGGTAAACGGGAACCAGATTGCCCCTTTGGACCAGGTTTTCAAAGTTTTCGTATTTGGGTTCGTACA
This sequence comes from uncultured Smithella sp., assembly GCA_964443625.1. Lineage (GTDB taxonomy): Bacteria > Desulfobacterota > Syntrophia > Syntrophales > Smithellaceae > UBA8904. The sequence goes on from CAYUDM010000016.1 coordinate 46,334, forward strand.
TATAGCTGTCTCCTTTAATAAAAAAAGGCCGTGAAGTTTTTTCACGGCCTTTGGGATACAAACAAAAAAGCCGTGGAGACCTGAGGGAGGTTCTCCACGGCTTCGACTTTTTATGTCATAGGATCAGCGGCGGAAAATTCTCCCTGCGCAGGTCCACCACCAGTTATTCAGATTATGGGTTAAATCAAAGCAGCTCATTAAAAAATTTCTTTCCTCAAACGATTTGAGGCGATCCTATAGCAAGATTGAAAAAAACTGTCAAATAAAAAAAATTGATCATCTGGAGGAGCGCTTTGAGTCTGTTTCCAGGTGCCGGCGGTCGTTGAGTTTCTCAATTACAGGCTTGCCTTGACCAAAACGGATGACGGTTTGCGAAGCGGTGTCAACACAAGCGGATCGAAACGCCGACAGACTGATGTTGCGCAGACGGCATAGAATGGCTGCAATGGTAAAATTGTGCGAGACGACCAGCGCGTTTCGGTCGCCCGCAACAAGTCGGGCGATGGGCTCCCAGGCGCGCTGTTGCAGATCGATGAGCGACTCGCCACCGGGCATCCGGACGGAAGCCGGGTCTTTGATCCACCGGGTGATGAAATCTTTTTCGCGCGACATCAAGTCTTTGAACGAAAGACCTTCAAAGTCTCCCTGATCCATCTCGATCAGTTCCGGATGGGTTTGGATCGGCAGGTCATGGAAGCGATTGATGATGCAGGCGGTGCGATGCGCCCGGATTAACGGGCTTGCGGAAATCGCGTGAAGCGGGACACCTTTGAGCGCCAAGGCCAGTTTTTCGGCCTGGTCAACCCCTTCGGGCGACAGGTCGATATCGCTTGTTCCTTGGACTCGGCCTTCTTTGTTCCAGAGGGTTTCACCGTGACGGACTAATATGAGCTGCATGTAAACTGCCTCAAGCCGCGGCACGATTGATCCGTGCCGCGGTCACGGGGGTTTTTGACTCAGGCTTTTAGAGCGTTTAACCGGCCCAGCGTTGTTTGGGCTTCAGCCATGATGCGGTCGATGAGTTCTTTCGTTGTGGGGTTATCGGAAATGCCGCCGCAGCATTGACCGGCAAAGAGGATGCCGCCTTCGACGTCGCCGTCGTTCAGTGCTTTGAGGTGTTTCATGTTGCCCACCGCCTGGCGGGCCAGTACCATGAGAGGATGACCTTCTTCAGCGCGGAGCATTTCGAGAGAAACTCCCATGAATTTGGCAAAAGACAGATTCATCAGCCGTTTGATCAAAAGCGCGCCTTTGACCGCTTCAATAACCGGGAAGCCGCGTTTCATCATCGCCTGGGCTTCTTTGGTTTTTAAAACGCGTCCGTCCATGCCGTCAAAGACATTGTCGTAGAGCGTGTCCTGTTCGGTGGCTTCCATGCACAGGCGTTTGAAATTGTCGTGCACCATACTTTCTTTCACGATCATGAAACGGCTTCCCATGGAAATGCCGTCGGCGCCCAGAGCGAGCGCCGCCGCCAGTCCCCGCCCGTCGTAGAATCCGCCTGCGGCGATGAGCGGGACGTCGACCATCGAGGCGACGATCGGGATTAAAACCATCGACGTGGCCGCCGCGCCGTGCGCCGCCGCTTCGTGTCCGGTGATCACCAGGGCGTCGCACCCGAGCTGCACGGCCTTTGCCGCGTGCTTTGCAATCGCGATCGTGCCCACGACTTTGCCGCCGTAAGCGTGCACGTCATTGACAAACCAGGGTTTGCCCAGCGAGTAGTTGATGATCGGCACTTTCTCTTCGATGGCTACGGCGATATTTTCTTTTGCGCCCGGACCGACGAGAATCTGATTGACGCCGAAGGGCTTATCGGTCATGTCGCGAATCTGCCGAATGTTTTCCCGCGTTTCTTTCGGATTGCACCGGGCGATGGCTAAAAGGCCTAAGCCCCCCGCGTTGCAAACCGCTGAGACCAGTTTAGGTTCCGTGATCCAGTTCATGCCGGCGAGCATGATGGGGTGCTCAATGCCGAACATCTCCGTCATTTTTGTCTTGAACATGGCTTACTCCTTATCGTCTGAATTTAAAAATTCGTCAATTCGTCAGAGTGTTATCCGGTGTCCTTTAATTTGTCCGGAAGCATAAGAGATGCAGGGGTGGATGTCAAAAGAATTTTGAAAGAAAGGGTGCCCGTTCTCCCCGGAATCGCGGGCAAAACGGGCACCGAGGATTTCGGTCAAATTGAGAATCCAACAAAACGCTTAATTCCTGTCCCATATCAGCGGAATGGTGCCTTTGGTCATTTTTTGCACCGCATCGAATTCTTTTTGCGTGTTTGCCCACCAGACGTATAGATTTGTCTGTGAAAATCTTGCGTATTTCATGGTTTGAATCACGGGGGTCGAAACCAAACGGCCGTTAGCTTGTATGCCGTAGATTTCCATGGGATATTTGTCTCCCAGCATGGGGAAGGCGCTGGGAAAAGCCGCGCGGATCGCCCTGACGTCGTCAACGCTGCCGGCCGCGGCAATCGCCTTGGCCAGCGCATGCGTGCTTGAATAATGCACCACGCATTCCCAGGTGACGCCTCTTTTATATTGTGACGTGTAGCTGTTGAGAAACGTTTGCGTCACCGGATACTCAATGCTTTCAAACATCGCCACGCCGATGCATCCCTCCATATTGAGGGGTTTTTCCATGACACTGTGGATCGCGTCGAGCTTGGCCTGATCGATCAAAACAAAGCCGCCTTCAAAACCCTTGGCGCGCGCCTGTTCGATAATCAGAGCGGTTGTTCCCGAAGGCCCGCCGATCAGCATAAAGTCCGGATTCGTGGCCAGTGCTTCCGCCAATGGCCCGGCAAAATCCGTTCGGGTATAATAGTTCGCGGGTTTGTCAAAAGTAATGGTTCCGCCCTTCTGCTGCCAAACGCCGCCGAAGACTTTTCGCCAGGCTTCCCCGTAAGGGCCGGCGGTGGCGACCATTGCGCATTTTCGCCAACCGTTTTTCCAGGCGATCTCGGACATGTATTTGATGTAACTCGTAAAAGGCATGGTGAGGATGATGGTTAACTTGTTTCCTGTTTCAGCCGCCGTCGGCACGCTGGTATAGCCCATGACGAGAAACTCGTTTCTTCTTTCCTGGTTCATCTTCATCAGGGCGGTCATCGTGCCGTAAACGGGATTGAATATGGCGATCGCTTTGTGATTCTTGCGCAATTCCTGCGCATGGGCCGCGGCGACATCCGGTTTAATGCTATCGTCGCGCTTTTCAAGCCTGAATGAATATTTCTTGCCTTTGACCGTCACACCCCCTGCGGCGTTGATTTCATTGACGGCCATATCCACACCGTTTAAACAGTCCTGTCCGTATTCGGCGGCAGGACCGCTCAGAGG
>CAYUDM010000017.1:0-16359 GCA_964443625.1 uncultured Smithella sp.
CTCCATTTTCTTTTTCCAGTGCCGAACGGTTCTTCATCCGGCTATTTTGTTTTTTTCAAAATAATATTGAGGAGGGTGGTGCTTTATAATTGGGGTTCTTTTTTAAAGATGCTTTCCCATACGCCCGGAATCTTTTCTTGTCAAGAGTCATTTTATCGGCACCCGGGTGCTTATTTATGCCGCCAACTGCAATTCGTAATGGTTATACAAATACATCTTATCTCCCAGAATTACATCGTTTCCGCCGCCGCCGACGATCAGGTCGCTGTCGGTTGTGTCGTATAATGCGTCTTGCCGTCCCTGTGATGCCTGAGAGCTCACAATGAACAAATGCATGAATGAGGATGGATTTTTGAGGATTGACAGATGGCGTGGTGTTGCCTATACTTTCAAAAATCGAGAAGTCAATATTCCAAGGGCACAAGGCCGGGCCGGATCGCTTAACTTCCTGATGCAACCGGAATCGCTCAATCCACGCTGATTAGAATTCCCTCGCGAACGCATACTGTATGACGACACAACCGCGCTGACGACAAACACGGAAATTGTTTTTTACACAACCACCCTTTTGACGGCTCAACAAACAGGGGCAAAAGAGGTTTTCGTTTCTGGATAAAACCTATTGTCTGATTTTTATCAACCGCCAGGGAACGAGGTTGTTTGCAAAATGCGGGAGTTCCGTATGCAGCAAAATGTCATGGTTCTGGGAATCGATATCGGCGGGACGGAAACCGCCATCGGCTTTGTGGACCGCCAGGGAACCCTACTGGCATCGGCTGTCATGCCGACACTGTCGGATGCGCCCGTGGAAGATTTCCTTTCCCGGCTGAAAAGTAGTATCGACGATGTCGGCATAACGTTATCAGCAGGCTTCCTTCTCAAAGGCATCGGTATCGGAGCGCCCAATGCTAATCATTCCCGGGGCACCATCGAGAACCCCGTCAATCTGAACTGGGGCCCTGTCGTCCATTTCAAATCCATGATCTGCGCACAGTATGATCTGCCCGTCGCCATCACCAATGATGCCAACGCCGCAGCAGTGGGTGAAATGATGTTCGGTAACGCCCGAAACATGAAAGACTTTATCGTCGTCACGCTCGGCACCGGCTTAGGAAGCGGGCTGATCGTCAACGGACGGCTGCTTTACGGAGCGAGCGGCTTTGCCGGAGAACTCGGCCATACGACGGTCGATCCCTCGGGCCGACAGTGCCACTGCGGAAAGCGCGGCTGTCTGGAGGCGTATGTTTCCGCGCCTGGACTTGTCCGAACCGTGCTGGAACTGCTTGCGTTGCGAAACGACCCCAGCCGGCTGCGAACCATGAATATGCGGGAGATTACATCCAGAAATATTTTTGATCTGGCCTCGTCAGGCGATCCGATCGCCCTGGCAGCTTTCGATCATACGGCCAGGATTCTGGGCATGAAACTGGCCGACGCCGTCGCCCATGTCAGCCCGGAAGCCATTTTTCTGGCCGGGGGACTGGCCGCAGCCGGTGACCTTCTGATGAATCCCGTCCGGAATTACCTGGAGACATTTTTATTCGGCGTTTACCGCGGCACGGTGAAACTAGCGCCGTCCAGCTTGCCTGCGGGCACAGGGGCCATCCTAGGCGCGGCGGCGCTGATCTGGAGCGAACTGGAAACTTGAATCTCCCTTTTCAGGAAAGGCCTGTTATGAAAAATTCCCTTGACCTCGGTTTAATCGGTAATTGCCAGATCGGCACGTTAATCGACGAACGCGGTGAAATGGTTTGGTGCTGCCTGCCCCGCTTCGACGGAGATCCGGTTTTCTGTTCCCTGCTTCGCGAGCATGAAGACGGCCGGGGCGCGGGGTACTGTATCGTGGAGCTCCTGGATCAGGTTGACGCCAAACAATCCTATTTGCCCAATACGGCCGTGCTCGTGACAAGGCTTTCCGACTCCCACGGCGGTGTTATAGAAATTACCGATTTTTCGCCCCGTTTTCATCAGCACGGTCGGATGTACATGCCGGTGATGATCGTGCGGCGGATCCGCCGCCTTCACGGATCGCCGCGCATCTGCGTGCGGATCCGTCCTGTGTGCGACTTCGGCGAATCCAGTTGCACCGTTACGCACGGCAGCCACCACATCCGTTATGTTGCCCCATCCTGGATTTTGAGGCTGACCACCGACATTTCTGTTACGGCGATTCTCCAGGAGCTGCCGTTTTTCCTGGAGACAACCGCCACGCTCATTTTCGGACCCGACGAAACCATCCCCGACGCCGTCGGTGAGCTTTCCCACCGTTTTTTAGAGGAGACGCTGCACAGCTGGCGAGACTGGGTTCGGGATCTGTCCATTCCTTTCGAATGGCAAGACGAGGTCATCCGTGCTGCCATCACGCTCAAACTCAATACATTCCAGGACACAGGCGCAATCATTGCAGCCATGACCACATCGATTCCCGAATCCGCCGATTCAGGACGCAATTGGGATTACCGCTACTGCTGGCTTCGGGATTCCTATTTTGTTGTCAACGCTTTAAACCGTCTGAGCACGACCAACACAATGGAACGGTATTTGAATTACCTGATCAACGTGGTGGCCGGGACGCCGGCCGGCCGTCTCCAGCCGGTTTACGGGATCGACGGACGGGGACGTCTGGACGAATGTGAAATTGACGGTCTGCCCGGCTTTCAGGGCATGGGGCCCGTTCGGATCGGCAATCAGGCCTGCCAGCAGGTTCAGCACGATGTTTACGGATCGGCTATTTTAGCCGTTGCGCACGTTTTTTTCGACCGGCGAATGGCCCATCGAGGCGGCCTTCCGCTTTTTACGCGGCTGGAGCCGTTGGGAGAAATGGCGATCACCGTCTTCGATTCGCCGGACTCCGGACCCTGGGAAACGCGAAACACTCTGCGCGTCCACACTTTTTCCAGCGTGATGTGCTGGGCCGCCTGTGACCGCCTGGCCAGAATCGCCCTCTATCTCGGGCTTCCGGACCGCGCCGCATACTGGCGAAGCAAGGCGGACCGGATTTCCGAAGTTGTCTGTCAAAGGTCATGGAGTGACAAGAAGCAATCGTTTGTCTCTTTCTTTGAAGGCGATAGTCTCGACGCCAGCCTTCTGCTTTTGCACGATATCGGGTTTTTGCAGGCGGATGATCCGCGCTTTGCTTTAACCGTCTCTGCCATTGAACGGGAACTTAAACAAGGCAGCTATATCTACCGTTATGTTGAATCCGATGATTTCGGCGTTCCGAAAAACGCCTTCGTCGTCTGCACATTTTGGTATATCTATGCCCTGGCAGCCTTAAACCGCACGGAAGAGGCACGCGATCTGTTTAACAACCTGCTGGCCCGACGCAACCGCCACGGTCTGTTGGCTGAACACATCGATCCTCGAACCGGCGAGCCGTGGGGCAATTTTGTTCAGACCTACAGCATGGTGGGACTGATCAATTCCGCCATCCGCCTGAGCCGCCGATGGGACACGGCTTTCTAGAAAGGAGACATCATGACGGCGCAATCGATAAAGAAAATCATATCGCTGCGCTCCCTACGGCTGACGCTGCGATTTGTTCTGCCGCTGATGATCGCCTTGACGTTGCTGGCTTACCTGGTCGTGCCGCTGGTGGACCGGCTGAATCTTCGCTGGTCGGTGCGCGATCTGGCAACTCGTTCGCATCTTATCGCCAACACGCTTTCCGAACCGCTGGCCGAGCTTCTGGAACAGGGCAACAAAAAAAAGATCAACGCCCTTTTGGCCGGCGCAACGCAGGACGAACGACTTTTCGCGCTGGGATATTGCGATCAAAAAGGCAAATTGCTGTATTCGTCACCGATGTATCCCAAATCGTTGGGCTGCGATTATCCGCTTTCGACCGAAGACGAAAGCAAATCACTGGTCCAACTGCCACGGGGTCTGGTTCATGTTGCCGCCAAACAAATGGTCATCGGCGGCATGACAGCGGGCGCGCTGGTGCTGGTCCACGACATGAGCTTCGTCGAACTTCGCAGCGCCGACACACGCAAATACATCGTGATATTTTTTGTCGTTCTGGGGCTGGTTGTGTCTCTTATTACAGTGCTGGTGGCCCATCTGAGCTGGCATGGCTGGATGAATGGCATGCGCGCGCTTTTGCGGGGCGAAAGCCTGGTTAAAACATTTACAAAACCGGTCGACCCTGAGCTGCAGCCGCTGGTTGGCGATCTGCGATGGCTTCTGCGTTCCATCGACGCAGAGCGACGCAGGGCCGATGACTTGACAATTTCATGGAATCCGAACACGCTACGGCATCTGCTTGTCGAACATCTGGCGGGTGAAAAGATCCTGGTCGTTTCCAATCGTGAACCCTATATCCAAACTCAAAAGGCCTCCGGGATTACGTTTGCCCGCCCGGCCAGCGGACTTGTCACGGCGCTCGAACCGGTTGTCCGGGCCTGCTCGGGCATCTGGATCGCCCACGGCAGCGGCTCAGGCGACCGCGAAACGGTGGACGCAAGCGATCATGTTTTGGTTCCGCCTGACCACCCGGAATACACCCTGCGGCGCATCTGGCTTACCCCGGAAGAGGAAAAGGGGTATTATTACGGATTTGCCAACGAAGGATTATGGCCTTTATGCCACATTGCCCATGTCCGACCCACCTTCCGAACCATGGACTGGGAACATTACAAAACAGTCAATCAACGTTTTGCCGACGCGGTCATTGAAGAGGCGCATCAGGACGATCCGGTGGTTTTGGTCCAGGACTATCATTTCGCGCTTTTGCCGGGCATGCTGAGAGCGGCGCTGCCGAAAGCCACAATTATCACGTTCTGGCATATCCCCTGGCCCAATCCGGAATCGTTCGGCATTTGCCCCTGGCGGGAAGAACTGCTGCGCGGCATGCTGGGCAGCACCATTCTCGGATTTCATACCCCATTCCATTGTAAGAATTTTCTGGAAACCGTCGACCGGTATCTGGAAACGCGGGTCAATCATGCTTCAGCCACTATCTGGCACGGCGGCAATCTGACGCTCGTGGAAGCCTACCCCATTTCCATCCAGTGGCCGCCGCCCTGGCAGAAAACCCAACCGTCGGTTGCGGATTGTCGCGCGCAAATCCGGAAGGCGCTTTCTCTCGCTCCGGAATGCCGAATTGGACTTGGCGTGGATCGACTGGATTACACCAAGGGCATTCTTGAGCGCCTGCGGGCTGTTGAAAATATGCTGGATGTCCACCCGGATCTGATCGGCAAATTCAGCTTTATTCAGATCGCCGCACCGTCGCGATCATCGCTTGAAGAGTACCGGTCTTTCGAATCAAGAGTCCGGGCGCTGGCCGAGCAGATCAATGCCCGGTTCGGCACAGATCGATACACGCCCATTCATCTGAAGATCGAGCACCACCAGCCCGAGGACGTCAACCGCTTTTATCGCGCCGCCGACGTCTGCATGGTGACGAGTCTTCATGACGGCATGAATCTGGTCGCCAAGGAATTCATTGCCGCTCGCGATGACGAACGGGGAGTGCTCGTTTTAAGCCGGTTTACGGGAGCAGCTCATGAACTCTATGAAGCTCTGATCGTCAATCCATACCACATCGAACAGACTGCCGAGGCTCTCTACTCGGCGCTGAGCATGCCGCCGTTCGAACAGCAGCAGCGTATGCGCTCCATGCGTTCCATGGTCCAGAAGTTCAACGTTTACCGCTTGGCGGCAATGATGCTTCTGGACGCCGGGCAGATCCGGCAGAGGCAAAAACTCGAAGCGCGAATCGGAGGCGGAGCATGACCGACACTCATTATCCTGCCTATTTGTTTGCTCGGGACGCTTTGGCCAAACTGGCTGCTTTTGTCGATGGAAAAACCCTTTTGGCCTTCGATCTTGACGGCACGTTGGCGCCGATTGTTCCGGATCCCGCGACCATCGGCATTCCCTCCGATATTCAAAAAGCCTTCATCGCGCTTGCGGCCCGCGCACCTGTTGCCGTCATCACCGGTCGCTCCCGACACGACGCGCTTTCGCATCTGCCGGTAACGCCGCGCTATCTGATCGGAAATCACGGGGCGGAGGGGCTTCCGGGATGGGATATGCGCGAAAATCAATTCGTGCGCTTTTCGCAAAACTGGCAGAATCAGTTGAGCGACTTGATGGGACCAGACTATCCCGAAGGCGTCGAAATCGAAAATAAGGGAGCGACGCTGTCGATTCATTACCGGCGCGCCGTCAATATTCCAGCGGCGCACACAAGCATTCTCCGGGCTATAGACCGTCTAAACCCCAAGCCTGTTCGGATCCCCGGCAAGTTCATTGAAAATCTCATTCCTGAAGGCGCGCCGGATAAGGGATTGGCGCTGTGCATCTTGATGGAAAAAGAAGGATTTAAAAAAGCGTTGTTTACAGGCGATGACGATACGGACGAACGCGTGTTTTGTCTGGATCGGAATATTATTTTCTCGATCCGCGTGGGAGAAGCCGCCGACAGCCGGGCGGCGTTTTATCTGCATGGCCAGCACGAAGTCGACAAACTTCTGCGGACCGTGAAGGCGAGCCTTGAAAATTCTCATGGATAGAAGACTAGGTTCAGGTCTTGATGATTCTTAAGATTTTTCCAAAGGTCTAAATGACCTTGCTCGCAGTCGTGTAATGAATCCCCATAGGATTGATAATCGCTATTGGCGGCGGAAAATACTTTTAAAAAGGTTTGCCGGTCGGAATCCGAATAAAAAATGTCGTTTCTTGAATTTCCACTCGATGCCACATGATATAAAGCATCCGGCATGACAGGCTCCATACCGACGGTGCCGATTTTGTATTCAATCGGAGTATTTGGATCTGTCCATTTTGGTTTAATGATGTTCGGCTATTTTCAGCATGTAAATCATGCTATTTTTAATAAACGTCATCATGGCTGCCGATATCGACGGGAATGATTTTATCGTCTTCAACCAGAAAATAAATGGAGATGCGGTATGAGATATTGATGGATACGGAATGCAGCTTTGATAACTTTCCCCGAAGCTTATGCAGCTTCAAGGACGGATGATAAGGGTTCAATTCCAGAAGCTTTAAGGTTTTTTCGTATTGCGATAACAATTCAGGATGTTTCTTAATAAATTTTTCCGCTCGTTTTACATAGCTGTCGGTATAGATAATCTCAGCCATGCGTTATTCTCTTGATATGTTTTTCCACGGTCTCTTTGACATACTTTCCCTTTTTAATATCCTTTTGAGATTCGGCAAGCGCCGCTTCCAACTCGCATTCTCGCAAGTAATTGTATTTTTCCATGGGTAAAACGACATACCTGTTTTTCCCTCTGATGGTAATAATCACTTCCTCTCCATTTTCTGTTTCACGTTCAAGAATGGAAACGCCCCTTGTTTTTAAATCGTTGGCTGTAATGGTCTGCGCCATATCATATCGTCCTTTAAATAGTTTTTTCTTCAGTACTATTATTAGCTCTATTTGTCAAGTCTTGTTCATTTTGAGGCGTGCGGTGCTTTCATCATCGGTTGTTTTTTAAAGATGAATTTCCATGATGTTTTGAGCTCAAATGGCCCTATTACCTCATCCTCTACTTGACAACAATCCTTGTTTATGGATAATCAGAAAACAATATATCCTTACTCTGGAGGTTCATATGCTGGCGAAACGCACCTGCAAAAATCAACTGACCTTGCCTAAGGCCGTTGTTGCCGCAACCGGAGAAGCTGACTATTACGATGTCAGCACGGAAAACGGTCGTATTATTCTGACACCGTTGCGCATTTTACGGGCTGATGCCCTGAGGTCCAAACTGACCGAGCTCGGTCTTACTTCATCTGACGTAACGGATGCAATCGAATGGGCGCGAAAGAAAAAATAATCATCTCCCGTGTGGTCTTGGATACCAATTGCGTATTGTCGGCCCTCTTGTTTTCCAAAGGACAGGCCAGCTGGCTTCGGGATGCCTGGATGAGCAAACGTTTTATTCCGCTGGTTAGTCGGGCGACCACCATGGAACTGATGCGTGTACTGGCCTATCCGAAATTTAAATTGGACAAGATTGACCAGGAAATGCTTCTGTCGGAATATCTACCGTATGCGGAAGTTGCAAAGATTCATTCCTTACCCAAAAACCTGCCAAAGTTAAATGACCCGGATGATCAGATGTTTCTAGATCTGGCCGTTAGCTCAAAGGCGGATGCCCTTGTCAGCGGCGATGCCCATCTTCTGTCTGTCAAAAATCAACTGGAGAAAATACCGGTGTTCTCCATAAATGAATTTGCAAAATGGCTGGGTCAGCGTGATCCTGGATAGAACAAATTCCTGCCTTATCCGTAACAGACATCTCCCATAAATCCCGCTTTGCCAGGTTTCCTTTCACCCTCTATTCTTTTGATCGTCACCGCCATTTATGCTACAGAATCAGGCATGGCACGACAGATTTTACTGATCAATCCATGGATTACCGATTTCGCCGCGTATGATTTCTGGCTGAAACCCCTGGGGCTTCTTTACCTTGGGGGGCTTTTGCGGGCCAACGGACACAGAGTCGATTTGATCGATTGCCTTGATCCTTTCGATCCGGAAATGACCGCAAAGGCAGGAAAACCGCCCCGGCGTCATCCATTCGGCCATGGTCGCTTCTTTCGCAGCACCATTGAAAAGCCCGAAGCGCTTGCGGCGTTTCCCCGAACTTACTGCCGCTACGGCATGGATCCGGACATTTTTCGCGCCGGGCTTGCCCGGCATGGAGGCACGGACCTGGTTTTGATCACCGCGATGATGACTTACTGGTACCCCGGTGTTTTCGAAGCCATACGAATCATCAAAGAGGAAATGCCCGGCGTGCCGGTGGCTCTCGGAGGGAAATACGCTTCTTTGTGTCCGGACCATGCTCGCCTTCATTCGGGCGCGGACTATATTGTCCAAGGCCGCGGCGAAAAAGCCGTTTTGAAAATGATTGCCGATCGTTTTGGCGATCCGCCCCGCTTTGTCCCGGACGAAAACGATCTTGACGCCCTACCCTGGCCCGCGTTTGATCTTTTGTCTCATCTTGACCAGGTTCCGATCATCACATCGCTGGGCTGCCCGTATCGCTGCAGTTATTGTTCGTCGCATCTGTTTTATAAGGGGTATCTCCGCCGTGACCCGCTGAAGGTCGCCGATGAAATCGAACACTGGCAGCGGCGTTTCGGTGTAACGGACTTCAGCTTTTACGATGATGCGCTGCTTGTTGATCCACAAGCTATGATTGTCCCGTTGCTTGCCGAAGTAAAAAAAAGAGGGCTTACCTGCCGCTTTCATTGTCCCAACGGATTGCACTTAAGAGAAATCACCCCGGATTTGAGCCGTCTTCTTTTCGTGTCGGGCTTTAAAACCATCCGCTTCGGCTTTGAAACGGCGGATTTCCGTCTGCAGAAAGAAACAGGTGGCAAGGTGGCAAACGATGAATTGAAAAAGGCCGTCGTCGCATTGAAAAACGCCGGATACCGAACGCAGGATATCGGCGTTTATCTGCTTTGCGGCATTCCGGGTCAGAAAACGGCGGATGTGGCCATGAGCATCGACTTTGTGCTTGCCTGCGGCGCGAAGCCTGTTTTGGCCGAATACTCGCCCATTCCCGGCACGAGAATGTGGAATGAGGCGGTCGCGGCCTCGCCATTTGACATTGCGCACGAACCTCTATATCATAACAACTCGCTTTTGAGCTGCCGCAACGAGGATTTTACCTATGATGCCTACAGCCGCCTCAAAGCGCGATTAAAATCAATGAGGTATACATGAATCCCCTGATTTGGGTTCGAAATGTCGTGGTTCTTTTGTTGTCGATTTTCTTTCTGGTGTTCGGCATCCACCTGCTTGTCGGCGCGTTTTCGCTGACGAATCCTTTTGAATTCGTCATGACGATTTTTTCCGCCTCGTTTGTGATTCTCTTTTGCCTGGTCGGCATTTTGTTTGTGGTTTTTCGAATTCGCCCCAAAAAGCCTGAAAATGGATTGGATGATGTTGAAATCAAGTAGATTGGCCTCTTTTTGCGCGACTTGCCTTGTTTTGTTTGCCGCCTCCTGGGTGCACGCTTTCGATCTTGAAGAAAAGGTCATTAAAACCCGTCTGAAAAACGGATTGACAGTGCTGATGGTCGAGCGCGATTTTTCTCCGACGGTTTCGCTTTATATCCGCTTTCGCGTGGGGGCCGTGGATGAAGCCAAAGGCGAAACGGGCGCGGCGCATTTCCTGGAACACATGATGTTCAAAGGCACCAAGACGATCGGCACGAAGGATTTTGCCGCCGAAGAGAAAGTTCTCGCGCGGATTGAGCATCTCGGGCAGGCGCTCGACGACGAGCGAAAAAAAGGAAAGGCCGCCGATGAAAAGCGCATCGGTGAGCTTTCGGCCCGCCTGAAGGCTCTGCAGGACGAGCATCGTCAGCACTACCTGCCCAATGAAATCGACCGGCTGTATACGCAAAACGGCGGGCAGGATATGAACGCCTCGACGGGGCAGGATGTAACCACCTATTTTATTAGCCTGCCTGCCAATAAACTGGAACTCTGGGCGCGCATCGAATCGGACCGCCTGCGAAATCCCGTTTTTCGTGAATTCTACACGGAGCGCGATGTGATCATGGAGGAACGCCGCCAGCGCGTGGAAACCAGTCCGGAAGGAAAGCTCTATGAAGCTTTTATGGCCGCGGCCTATAAGGTTCATCCCTATGGCCTGCCGATTCTCGGCCTTCCCGAAGATTTGGCTTTCATGTCTCCGGATGCAATCCGCGCCATACATAAAAAGTATCTCGCGGCGGAAAATATCGTCATCGCCGCGGTGGGCGATATCGATCCTGAAAAAACGCTTTCGATGATTGAACGCTATTTCGGCGCCCTCCCGTCTTCCCCGCCCCGCCCGACTTCCATATTGCCGGAGCCATCCCAGGACGGCCAACGCCGTGTTGATGTGTCGTTTGACGCCAATCCGTCGATGATCATTGGTTTTCACAAACCCAACGCGCCGTCTTCGGACGATTATGTTTTTGATGTTCTGGAAACGATTCTGACCAGAGGAAGAACCAGCCGCCTGTATTCGAAGCTGGTGTTAGACCGTCAGATCGCTCAAAGCGTCAGCGCCTACAATGGCCTGCCGGCTTCGCGCTATCCGAATCTTTTCGCGATTTTCGCCAGTCCGCGCCATCCGCACACCGGTCCGGAGCTGGAAGCGGCAATCCTCACCGAACTGGACGATCTTAAACAACGGCCCGTCACGGATGAGGAGCTTGCCAAAAGCAAAAGACAGCTCAAAATGGATTACATTAAAAGCCTGAATTCGAATTCCAAACTGGCCTCGACGCTTTCTTATTACGAACTGCTGATGGGCGACTACCGCTACTTTTCGAATTATGTGGCGGAAATTGATAAAGTCACCACCGGAGATATTCAGCGTGCGGCCGCAACCTATTTAAACGAAACAAACCGGACGGTTGCGCATCTGGTCAAAGCGCCGGAAAACCGTGTGAAGAAGGCCGACCATGAATAATCTCCGTTTTTCAGCCAAAACGATCTTTCTTCTGATGGCCGCGCTGATGCTTGCGGCCTGCTCATGGCCGAAAGCCCTTTCACGAACACAGGCAAGCCCGGATGCTCTTGCCTACCCTCCCCTTGAGCTGAAACTCATCGAACCCGAGCGCATCGCGCTGAAAAACGGAATGGCGCTTTTCTATCTGGAAGACCGCGAACTGCCGCTTGTCAATCTCTCCATTCTCGTTCGCACCGGATCGCTTTTCGACCCTGAAGGCAAGGAAGGTACGGCTGATCTGACCGCCTACCTTTTAAGAACGGGCGGCACGGAGAAAATTGCAAGCGACAAACTGGACAACGTCCTGGCGAATCTTGCGACTGCGCCGGCCTTTTCCATGTCGCTCGATTCCGCGTCGGTCTCTTTTTCCTTTTTGAAAGACGACCGGGAAATCTGCTTCGATCTTCTGTCGCAAATGCTCTTTGCGCCGGCTTTTGAAAAAAACAAATTGAGCCTTGCCGTTTCTCTGAAACTTGAAGAATTGCGCCGCGTCGCCGACAACCCACAGCGCCTCGCCTTTCGGGAATTCAACCGTCTTTTATATCCGGACGATCCCAGAGGACGGTATGCGACTTCGGCATCTCTTAAAAACATCTCCCGGGCGGATCTTGTAGATTTTCACAAAACGTTTTTCACGCCCGGCAATATGATGATTGCCCTTACCGGCAATTTGTCGCGGGAAGAAGCGGTTCGTCTCGTTGAAAAGTATTTCCCCCGATCTCAACAGAACATAAAACCTGTTGCGCCTGCCCCGCCGCCTGTGAAAACCGGCCGTGGCGTCTATCTCATTTCCAAAGCCTTGCCCCAGTCGACCGTGGTCAGCGGAGAGTTCGTCGCGTCGAAATCCGATCCTGATTTTTACGCCTTCACGGTGTTGGATTTCATTGTCGGCAGCGGCGGCTTTCCGTCGCGCATCTTCAGCGCCGTGCGCAACAACGAAGGGCTGGCTTACAGCGCCGGAAGTTTTTATCGCGCGCGTCCGGACTACGGTGTTTTCGGCACCTATGCCTTCACGAAAACCGAAACAACCCTCAAGGCCCTTGAGTTGATTGATGCGATTCTGCTTGATGTTATCAACAGGTCCGTAACGCAAGACGAGCTGGCCTGGGCCAAAACATCCATTTTGAATTCTTTCATTTTTTCTTTCGAGTCGCCGCATCAAATCGCCGGCCGGCAGATGCTTCTGGCTTATGAAGGCATGCCGTCGGACTACATGAAAAACTATCGTGAAAAAATTCACGCCGTGACGCTCGGCGATGTCGAACGCGTCGCTCGAAAGTATCTCAAAAATGGAAACCGACTGGTCCTGATTCTGGGAGATACGGACCGTCTGGACCCGCTTCCCGATTCCTGGGGGGCGCCGGTTGTGTTGACTCCCGGGCAATAATTAAAAAGGAAGGATTATGATTGACGAAGCACTTTTCGAAAGGATTTGCCGGAAAATCGATTCTTACCGGCAGGAGATGATCGACCTTCAGACCGCGCTGACGGCTATTCCGGCTGTTGGACCGTCTAACGGAGGCGACGGAGAAACGCTCAAAGCGCAATTTTTAGAAAAACACCTGATGGAACTGGGGTTTACGGATTTCAGGCATTTCGACGCGCCGGATGCTTCTGTGACTTCCGGATCCCGGCCCAATTTCTTTACCGCGATCGCCGGCAGCAATCCATTGCGCCGGGTCTGGATCATCACGCATCTGGACATCGTGCCGCCGGGCGAAATCAACCTGTGGAGTGTCGATCCCTATAAGGCTTACGTCAGGGACGGTCGCATTTACGGACGCGGCACAGAAGATAACCAGCAAGACATGGTCGCCTCTATTTTCGCCGCGAAGGCGTTTCTCGACGAAGGCATTGTGCCTGTCTCGACGGTTTCACTTTTCTTTGTCGCGGATGAAGAAACATCCGGCGAGAAAGGCCTGTACTACGTTCTCGATCTTCCGGAAAAAGTATTCCGGGATGAGGATTTGATCGTGGTTCCCGATTCGGGCAATGCCGAAGGCTCGCTGATCGAAGTGGCTGAAAAAAGCATCCTTTGGCTGGGATTCAAAACCAAGGGCAGGCAATGTCATGGCAGCAAACCACAGCTCGGCATCAACGCGTTTGAAGCCGCTTCATACCTCGTGACGAAATTGACAAAACTGCGCAAGGAATTCGATGCCTCCGATCCGCTTTTCGATCCGCCGGAAAGCACGTTCGAACCCACTAAAAAAGAAGCCAATGTAGGCAATATTAATACGATTCCCGGTGAAGACGTTTTTTACATGGATTGCCGGATTTTGCCGCAATACGATCTTGATGACGTTCTGGCCAAGATCAGGAAAATCGTCAGAAAAGTCGAAAAAAAGTTCAATGTCTGTATTGAAATTTCCCAGCATCAGACAGTTCAGTCGCTCTTGCCGACACCGTCCGATGCGCCTGTTGTGACGGCGCTTAAGGAGGCGATCGAAAAAGTCTATAAAGTTCACGCCTATCCGGGCGGTGTCGGGGCCGGAACGGTGGCAGGCTACCTGCGCCGGTATGGCTATCGGACCGCAGTGTGGTCCAAAACCGAAATGAACGCCCATCAACCGGACGAAAACTGCTTGATTGACAATATGTTAGGCAATGCCAAGGTGTTTGCTCGGCTGTTCTTAAGGCCCTGAAATTTGGTTGCAAACCCGTTTGCAAAGTGGTAGAAACGAGCCCGCAACGCACAACGGCAGGGGTCGGCATAAATGGCTATTATTCATAACAAGGCCTGATGTCCGGCCGGTAATCAACCCTTTCGAGGCTGATTTTTTGATTAAAGCAACGAAAAATCCTCAGGTGGAAAAGTTGTCCTTTACGGACCCTGGACTCCTGAAGCTTTTATGCGGTGAGCATGATAAGCACTTGCGGCTTCTGGAAAAGCTAGAACACGTCCGCGTCAAACCGTGGGGCGACCACCTTTCCATTTCAGGTGAAGAAGCAGCCGTTTTAAAAGTCGCGCTGCTTCTGCGCCAGCTCTACGGCATTATGGAGAAAGGCTGGCATCTGCATCAGTCCGATATCGGCTACGCCCACCGGATTCTTTCGGAAGACCTGCATTTCGATCTGGCCCGCATTTTCATGGACACGGTGTTCATTTCGTCTAAAAAGCGCGTCATCACACCCAAAAGCATTGCTCAGCGTCATTATATTGATTCCATGCGCCAGGCGGATATGGTTTTAGCGATTGGACCCGCAGGCACGGGGAAAACCTATCTGGCCATGGCGATGGCCGTGTCCTATCTGATGGAAAAAAAGGTGCAACGGATCATCCTGACCCGGCCTGCGGTGGAAGCGGGCGAACGCCTGGGTTTTCTGCCTGGCGATCTGGCTGAAAAGGTCAACCCTTACCTCCGACCTCTGTACGACGCGCTTTATGACATGGTGGATATGGAAAAAGCCACGGCGCTCATCAACAAAGGGCTCATCGAAGTCGCCCCGCTTGCTTTCATGCGCGGCAGGACGCTCAACGACTCGTTTATCATTCTGGATGAAGCGCAGAATACAACCTCCGAGCAAATGAAAATGTTTCTGACTCGTCTGGGGTTTAACTCCAAGGCGGTGGTCACCGGCGACATCACTCAGATTGATCTTCCCAGTGAAAAGCCGTCGGGACTTGTCGAAGCTGAGAAAATTCTCAAAAAAGTCGATGCCGTCCGCATCGTTCATTTCTCACAGGTGGATGTTGTCCGCCATCCTCTGGTGTGCGATATTATCGCCGCCTACGCTTCCTGGAACCTGGAAGTCAAATCCAACAAATCCGTAAAATAATAAACTATGAAAATTTTTGACGTGTTCGCGCAAAAAATAAATTCCCTATTTCGCCGTCTCAAAGGCAAGAACAAACTTTCCTTTGAATTTCTGGGGAATATCATTTTTCAGAGAGTGGTGATCCTGCTTTTCCTGAGTGTCGGGCTCACGCTTTTGCTTGCCCCGAATTTCTATGAATCATCGCCGAAATACAAACACGGCATGATCGCGCAGGACAATATCAAGGCGGATCGCGATTTTCTCGTCGAGGATGCAAATTCCACTCGTCAGAAGCGAACGGAAGCCGCGGATAACGTCCGGTCTGTTTTTGATTTCGACGCGGAAATCTCCATCACCCTGTATAACAAGCTGGTCCGCGCCACAACCGAACTCAACGCGTCTTCTTCCAAAGACCAGTTTGAAAAGCTTTTGGGAATTTCACTTTCCGATCAGGAATTGTACTTTTTGAAAAATACGATTTATACCAACGAAGGACTTGCTAAAATCAGTCGCATCCTGACCGCCTTTTACGAAAAAAATCTGATTACGGGTCACGCGTTTTCAAAACAGGATCGCGAAAAAGGCATTACTTTGATCAATCTCAACACGCGTGTCGAAGAAAACTTCAAAGATATTTCTTTCATCAAAAACATAAAAAACATTGATACCGCTCTAAAGCAAAGCGTCAATGCCGTCATCAGCGCCGGTCAGCCCAATAATCGGCGGCGTACTTTCTCTTTTTTGAAAAAACTGATTGTCCCGAATCTGGTTTTTAATGCCGAGGCGACACAACTTCGAAGAGCCACCGCCCTGGAAGAAGTCAAACCGGTTTATTTCCAGGTCCAAAAAAATGAGATGATCGTCCGCGAAGGTGACAAGATCGGACACTTGGAACTCGCCAAGCTAGACGCATTTTACAAATCGCTCACCAACGATAAAGTATCCGCTGCCGCCATGATTTTGGGCATCTTTCTGACCACGCTGTTTTTGTCTTTGCTTTTGTATTTCTGGCGAACGCGAAACTGGTTTAGATCCGCTCCGCGATCCAATGCGGACTTTCTCGTCTTCGCGATTGTCGCGATTGTGCAGATCATCCTGAT
>CAYUDM010000017.1:16369-47235 GCA_964443625.1 uncultured Smithella sp.
ACCCGACACATGGCATCAGGAAGTGCCGCCAGCGCCGGGGCCGCCCGCGCGCTACAGCGGACTGGCGATTGCGGCGCTTGTGCTGGGAGTGCTGGTTGTGACCGCGCCGATTGGGATGATCCTTGGGATTATCGCGATTGTGCAGATCATCCTGATCAAGGCGGGTATCTTTATCGGAGTGGCCGTGAATCGCGCTTTTCCGGCTGTTCCGGTTGAAGCCTGCTATTTTGCCATTCCCTTTGCCTGCGGCGCGATGATCATGGCGGTATTGGTCAACCGCAATATGGCGTTGATCATGAGTGTTTTAATCTCCTTTTTGATCAGTCCGCTTTTCGAAGGGAAAATGCTCATTCCGCTTTTCGCTTTTCTGGGTTCAATTGCTGCTTCCTATCATATCGTCAGTAGCCGCCAGCGTTCCGCCTTCTTAAAAGTCGGCGTTTTCTTGGGCATCATCAATATGGCATCAATTTTGTGTCTGAATCTCTTATACGGCAATCTGCTCAACGATCTTCCGCTGAGGCTCGCCATGGGACTGGCCGGCGGTCTCATTACAGGCATTCTGGTTGCCGGCATTACTCCGATTTTTGAAAGCCTCTTCGGATTCATCACCTATATCAAGCTTTTGGAACTGGCAAATCTGAATCAGCCTCTCTTTCAGCGAATGATTATCGAGGCGCCCGGCACCTATCATCACAGTATTATCGTCGCCTCGTTGGTGGAGGCCGCCGCTGAAGCCATCGGCGCCAATGCCCTTCTGTCCAAAGTCAGCGCCTACTATCATGATATCGGGAAACTTTCGAAGCCTCAGTATTTCATTGAAAATCAACCTGGGTTTGACAACCGCCACGACAAACTGTCTCCCAAAATGAGTTCATTGGTCATCATCTCTCACGTCAAGGAAGGCTGCGAGCTGGCTTTGGAGGCCAAGCTCGGTCAACCGATCATCAACATCATTCGTGAACACCACGGCACGTCTTTGGTCAGTTATTTCTTCGATAAAGCCAAGAAGAACAAGGACGAGTCGCTTCGAGCGCTGACGGAAAGCGATTTCAGATATCCCGGGCCGAAGCCCCAGACACGCGAGGCCGGCCTGGTCATGCTTGGCGATGTCATTGAAGCCTCTTCGCGAACGCTCACCAATCCGACGCCGGCAAGAATCCGTTCGCTGGTGCGCGAACGAATTGAACGGGTCTATATGGACGGACAGCTCGACGACTGTGAACTGACGCTTAAAGATCTCAATATCATCGCGGAGACGTTTACAAGAATTCTGACCGGCATCTTCCATCACCGCATCGACTATCCGGAAGCGCCGCAGAAGGAAACCAACGGGAAAAAAGATTTCAATGATAATTCAAATCGAAAATCGGCAGAAGCGGGTTAAGATTGACAGACGAAAACTCCGCTTGCAGACCGTGAGACTGATGAAGGCCCTCGACTGCGCGGACAGAGAAATCAGCATTACGCTCGTCGATGATCCGCAGATTCAGAGTCTCAATAAACAATACCTGAACAAGGACCGTCCCACCAACGTCATTTCCTTTTCTCTTCAGGAGGGAGATTTCGGCGGTGTGAATCCGACGCTTCTGGGTGATATCGTGATTTCCGTCGATACGGCATTAAGGGACGCGCGCAAAGGCAATCTAAGTCTTGAGGAAGAGCTGATCTTTCTGGTGATTCACGGACTGCTGCATCTTCTGGGCTATAATCATGAAGGAACAACACCCCGGGAAGCCGGGAAAATGAGGAAGAAAGAAAAAGAGCTGTTTGATTTTCTGATGCGAGAGCCTTTGACGTAGTTCGCCGGTCGTTTTATCGGAACACTTATCTCAATCGACCGTTCTTTTTTTCCAGCCATTGCAGATCGACGTCGTTTTCAAGCGGCATTCTCTTTTTTTAGAGTCGTAAGTTTTGACAGCTTTAAAACCTGCCCCGCCCGAATTTGATTGGATTTCAGATTGTTAATTTTTTTCAGCGTATCGACTGGAACATTAAAGCGCCTGGCAATTCCCAGGAGGGTGTCGCCGCGTTGAATGGTGTAGTATTTTTCATTGCCGGAATACACCCGTCGAACTGCAGAGCTTTTGTATGAAACGGGAATCCGGATAACCTGCCCCGTAACGATCCGTGCGTTCCGCGAAAGTTTGTTAATTCGAATTATGGCGGCTGTGGAGACGCGATAGCGACGGGCAATGATGGATACCGTCTCTCCATTTTTGACACGGTGTCTGATATAAGAAGCGCTGGATGCAAATTTCGGCTTCTCGGCGGCGGGAATATCCGCTTCCACCAGTTGAAATTGTTCGGCCATTCCGTTGGGAATTTTAAGTTCATAGGGCCGGTTCGGCGTAATTTTATACCGGAGCTCGGCATTAAGAATGTTCATCATCTCTTCGGACACTTCGAGTTTTGCCGCGACATCCTGCAGCTTCAGCATGCGGTCCACTGTAACTATTTCATAATTGAAAGTCGGTTCTGCGGAATCCTGCAAATCAAACCCGTATTTTGCGGGGTTTTTAACGATATGAAGCGTCGCGAGAAATCGCGGCACGTATCGCGCCGTTTCGTTGGGCAACTGACTGTAAAGGTCCCAGAATCGATCGAAATAGTTAATGTGCTGTCTTGAAATGACCCGCAGCACACGCCCTTCACCGCAGTTGTACCCGGCCAGCACCGTCAGCCAGTCACCGAACATGCCGTGCAATTCTTTGAGATAGGCGATGGCGGCGCGCGTTGACTTGATGACATCCATGCGTTCGTCCATCCATTCATCGCGCGTCAGGCCGAATTTGTATCCGGTTGAGGGAATAAACTGCCAAAGGCCGAGCGCTCGCGCTCTGGACAGAGCGCCGACTTTGAAGCCGCTTTCCACAAGCGGAAGCCAGACAAGTTCTTCGGGCATGCCCGCATTGCGGAGTTCTTCAATAATTGTTTCACGAAACATTGTGGAACGCTTGTACGATGACAGAAAGAATTCTCTTTCCGGCCCCTGAAAAGAGCGAATCTCCTTTTCCACATCCGCGTTTAATTTTAACGGAATTTCACTGGCCTTGCCGTTGGTTCGTGTCTGCTGAGCAGAATAGACTGTCATAATCTTTCTGGAGATGAGCAGACGCAGATCGTCTTTCTGCCTGGCGACCGCCGGATCTCCGTTGGTATCCAGAATCAATGCGTAGGCCTTGTCGAGGGTGTTGAGTGTGTTTTCAATATCGCCTCTGACCCAGCATTCGTCGGCTGAAGCAAGCAGTTCCAGGGCTTTTTCCATCAGGTCCTGCTCTTCTTCGGCGGTCTGCGCTTTTTCTTCCTCGGTCTGGACAGACTCTGACGCCGTGTCTTGATCACTTTCTGAAACGATGGCGACCGCCGCACTCTCCTCGGCTTCGGCCGGATCGCAATCTTCCTGCTGCGTTTTGACTTGTTCTTCTTTTTTGCTTTTGAAAATATCAAGCCATTGCGCGTTGGCATTTTCGGGAAGATTCAGAGACAGACCCAATACAAACAAGAAAGAGATTACCGGAATGAAATATCGTACTTTGCGCATGAAAAACTCCTGATTCCTATTGTCAACCCTTTCGGGTCATCAGTTCATTTTGTTAAATTGCACCCGCGTTGTCGCTCGACTGCCGGGGCTCTTTGCCATCTGCTTCAGGAAAACCGTATAGCACATTCCGCGAGTTTCACAAACGTTTATCGAAGGCAAATGTAATATTCATCACTTAGTATTTATTTTCGCCATACCGCACCATTAGGTCTGGCCTGTATTCATCAGATAGGATTGTATAAAGTCGTCGATTTCTCCATCGAGCACTCTTTGCGTGTTCCCGGTTTCCAGATTCGTGCGATGGTCCTTGACCAGTCTGTAGGGATGCAAGACATAGGAGCGGATCTGGCTGCCCCACGCGATGTCTTTTTTTTGCTTATTTTCTTCGTCGAGTTTTTCGTTCTTTTGCTGCAGCTCTCTTTCATACAAACGGGACTTAAGATACTTCATCGCCATTGATTTGTTCTTATGCTGGGAGCGCTCATTTTGGCATTGCACGACGATGCCGGTCGGTAGGTGCGTGATGCGAACGGCAGAGTCTGTTTTATTGACGTGCTGCCCGCCTTTTCCGCCCGCCCGGTAGGTATCAATCCTAAGATCCTCATCCCGAATGTCGATTTTAATTTCATCATCCACCTCGGGATAAACAAAGACCGAGGCAAACGAGGTGTGGCGACGACCGCCCGAATCGAAAGGCGAAATGCGCACCAACCGGTGAATCCCGATTTCAGCCTTGGCATAGCCGTAGGCATAGTCGCCTTCAAGCGTAAAAGTTACGCTTTTGACACCGGCTTCATCGCCGGGTAAATAGTCGATAATGGTGGTTTTGAATTGGCGTCTTTCCGCCCAACGAAGATACATTCTCAAAAGCATCTCCACCCAATCCTGGGCTTCGGTTCCGCCGGCGCCGGCATGAATGGAGACAATGGCATTCATGACGTCTTGTTCGCTTGCCAGCATCATTTTGAGTTCTTCGTCTTTGACACGCTGCTGGAGCCCTTCAAGCTCCGCGCTCAGATCTTCCTGCACCTGCTGGTCTTTTTCTTCGACCGCGATTCCCCAGAGATTCTCGATTTCTCCGATCTGACGCACAAGCGCCTGCCAGCTGACCAGCTTGACTTCCAGTTGGGTTTTGCGCTGAAGGACCTGTTTGGCGTTTTCCTGATCCTCCCAGAAATCCTTTCCGGCGGATAAAGCTTCCAGGTCTTTAATTTTCAGCTTCAGTTCATCGACGTCAAAGACAGTCTCCGATATATTGTATTCTTCTTTTCAAGTCACTAACCGATTCCTGAATGTTTTCGACTGCCATGTCGCATCCTCCCTGTTATTGTCCAAATCATCATACCGGTAATCAACGCGAAATTCAGAAACGCAAACCAGTCTCCAAACTTCGCGTAGATGGTAGAAATCGAAAGCAAGCGCACGTTGTCGGAAATTTTGTCCCGGACAAAAATATCCGTTTGCGCGACGATCCTCCCTTTAGGATCAACCACCGCTGAAATGCCCGTATTGGCCGCGCGAACCAGATAAAGCCGATTCTCGACAGATCGAAATATCGTCATCGACAGGTGCTGATAGGGGGCGGATGTCGTCCCGAACCAGGCGTCGTTGGTGATATTCACCAGCAATCTCGCACCCGCATTCTTATAGGTTCTCGATGCAGACGACAAAATCCCTTCATAGCAGATTAAGACACCGATTTTATCGCCGTTCATCAAAAGCGTTCTGTACCCCTCCCCCGTGGCAAAATCACCGATGCCCGCCGTGAGAGAGCGAATAAAGGGAAACGTGTCACGCAGCGGAACATATTCTCCATACGGCACCAGATGAACCTTGTCATACTTTCCGGCGGTCTCCCCCGACGGTGACAGCAGATAGGCACTGTTGAAAAAATCAGCGTCGCCTTGCAACTCCGTATAGCTCATGGCGCCAAAGAGAAGATAATTATCGGTTTTAACGGCCACCTCCCGGATACGCCGGCTTAAGTCGCGCTGTCTTTCGAATATAAATGGAACGGCAGTTTCCGGCCAGACAATGAGCCCCTTGGAATGTTGCGCCTGCACTGAAAGCGTTTCGTAAATTTTCAGCGTTTCTTCCTGAAACGCGGGATTCCATTTGACGGACTGATCAATATTGCCCTGAATCAACGAAACATCCATCGACGGCGCGTCCCTAATCGCCTTGTCCACATGGTTGATGCGGACAAATCCGTAGGCAAAGACGGCCGCCCAAATCATCATGACACAGCCGGCCAGCACGTAGGCGCTTTTGTTTCTCCGCCGGATCATTTGATATAGTGCGACGTTAAACAAGACGATCAGAAATGAAATTCCGTAAACACCGGCGACATCGGCTATCTGAATGAAGACCAGATTCGAATACTGCGAATAGCCCAGATTCGCCCAGGGGAAACCTGTGAACAGTTGTGATTTTAAATATTCCAACGCGACCCACAACGCGGGTGCGGCAAGCCAGAGAGGAACTCTGCTGCGAAAGAAAACGATGCCTGCCGAAAAAAGTCCCGTGTAGAGGCTCAGGTATGCCGCCAAAAGGAGCATGGCGGCGACCCCTTCCAGGTAGGAGAGGTGACCGTAATGAACCACCACATACGCGATCCAGTACAAAAGACCGATATGGGCGCAAAACCCCGCCAGCCAGCCAAGAAAAAATCCTCTGCCCCAAGACGTCATGCCTCGCAAGGCGACAAAAAGGGGCACCAGGGCGATCCAGGATAAAAACCCGATTCCAAATTTCGGAAACGAAACAAAAATTGCAAAGCCGCACAGAAGAGCGAAAAATACCCGTGGCCGGTCAATGCGCGCATTTTCAGCAATCCCGGTTTGCGTCTGCTGCTGATTGCTTTCAGATTTCATTATCCGGCGCCTTGTCGAGTTTTTTAATTTTCACTTTCCGAATGCTGCGCTCATCGGCGTTTTCAATGGTCACTTCCAATGCTCCGATGCGAAGCTGTTCGCCTGTGTGAGGAATCCTCTTCGTTGCGCTGAGAATCCAGCCGCTGACGGTCTCATATCTGCCCCGTTCCAGAGTGATATTCAAGTATTCTTCGATGCGCTCGATTTCCGTGCGTCCGTCAAAAATGATCGCGCCGTCGACGGTTTTGATGACCGCGCCGGTATCTTCGTCTGTTTCGTGCTCATCACGAATGTCGCCTACGATCTCTTCAAGCAGGTCTTCCAGGGTGAGCAGCCCGGAGGTTCCTCCGTATTCGTCAATCACTATCGCGATGTGCTTTTTCTGGGTTTTGAATTCGTGAAATAAAAGCGCCGCGTTTTTTGTCTCGGGAATGTAGTAGGGTTTGGTCAGGTGGCGCAGAAGGGCCGGCGTTGTAATCTTATCCGGATAGTGACGCAGAATGTCTTTGATATTGAGAATTCCGACGATATTATCAATGGTGTCGCGGTAAACCGGAAGGCGCGTATGGCGTGACTGGACGGCCTGATCAATGATTTCTTCGGCGGAGGCTTCCTGACTGACCGCGATGATGTCCGTTCGTGGAATCATGATTTCGCGGGCCAGAATCACTGAAAACTCCATCATGTTCTCGATCATAATTCTGGACGACGCATCCAAAAGTCCGATCTTCTCCGCGCGGGAGATGTCCTCGAGAATTTTCCGGCGCAGGAAATCGGGTTTGCGACGAAAAAATAAATCATTTATCTTGGCCATATTCAGCGCTCTTTCGTGTCCGATTTTTTACAATCCTCGTAAGTATTCGGGTCGCATCCTGCTTGTATCCTTGCCGTCGATAATGGCGGCCAGCATGTTCGTCACTTTTTCCTTCTGCCTCGGCAGTCTGGCTCGAATCGGAACATAGTTCGACGCGTGATTGGATGCGAAATAACAATCCGAAAAATTGGAATGCGCGATCATCAGATACAGCTCGCGGATAAAACCGATTTTGTCGGGCAAAACAAAGCGGCTGCTCATGTAGTCTTCGTACATCGGGGTTTGAGGGACAAGCATCAGCGTCAGCGCGCCGACATAATCCGGATCCATAGCCGAAAGAAGGCTTGCGGTATCCATTGCGTGGTCGATGCTTTTTTCGACGCCGCCGATTCCCAGAATCACTGTTGCGGACAGTTCAATGCCTGCATCCTTGACACGCTTGGCCGCATCGATCATCTGATCCCGGGTCGCGCCTTTTTTAATTTTTTCCAAAAGCGCGGCATTTCCCGTTTCGACACCCAGATAGATAATTTTCAATCCGAGTTTTCGAAGAGCCTTGAGTTCGTCAACCGATTTCCTCAGGAGGCTCTTGGTGTTGGCATAACTGCCGATTCTTTCGAGTCCGGGAAGATACCGATTCACCATCGAGAGCATTTCGATCAGGCGGGGCTGCGGAATGATCATCGCGTCTCCGTCACACAAAAAAGCCCGCTCTATCCGTCCATAGGTCGCGGCTTCCCGGAGGTCGTTTTCAATTTTTTCGATAGGTTTGATCTTGAATTTTTTTTGTCGGTAGGTTCCGCAAAATGTGCATTTGTTGTGAGAACAGCCGACCGTAACTTGCAGAAGAAGGCTGTAGGCTTCACTGGGCGGTCGGATAATCAATCCTTCGTAATCCATATGGCCTTGCGTTCAATCCTATTATTTTTCAATTTGTTCGACACTTTATGTCAATTGATGCGATAAAGCAAGCATCGATCAAAAAAATAAGGGAGCCGCGAATTGCCGACTCCCTTCGATTTTCTGGCGGGGCCGATGGGACTTGAACCCACGCCCTCCGGCGTGACAGGCCGGCGTTATAACCAACTTAACTACGACCCCAAAAAATCTTTTTTTTCTTTTCCTCATCTGGTAGGCGGGACAGGGCTCGAACCTGTGACATCCACGGTGTAAGCGTGGCGCTCTTCCAGCTGAGCTACCCGCCCCTTCCCCATAAGAGGATCGAAGGCTTCTAGCAACATTAAGATTTATTGTCAAGCACTAAAAAACAAGCAATCCGAACTAATTGACGGGCTGAGTGCTAATCGGCATGTCCGCCGTCAGGGGCTTGGTGAAACTATCCTCTTCCTTAATCAGGGCAATGTTCAGCACCTCATCGATATCCTCGACAAAAATGATCTCCAGCGTCTTCTGAACGTTTGACGGCACTTCCGAGATGACCATCTCATTATCGTTGGGGATGAAAACGGCCTTGATATTTCCTCGATGTGCCGCCAGGATTTTTTCCTTCAATCCGCCGATCGGAAGCACTCTACCGCGCAGGGTGATTTCTCCGGTCATCGCCACATCCGCGCGCACTTTCTTTTTCATGAGCGCCGAGGCAATGGATGTGGCCATCGCGACGCCGGCCGACGGGCCATCCTTGGGAATCGCGCCTTCCGGCACATGGACGTGAATATCGATTTTTTTATAGAAATTTTTAGGCAAGCCATAGCGCTCCGCTCTTGCCCGAACATAGGTAAGCGCCGCCTGGACGGATTCCTGCATGACGTCACCGAGTTTACCGGTCATGACCATCCGTCCCGTTCCTTCCATAATGCAGGCTTCGATGGCCAGCAATTCTCCGCCGACTTCCGTCCAGGCCAAACCGACGGTGAGACCGACCTGATCCTTGCTTTCCGTTTCACCATGTCGGAATTTCGGCACGCCCAGATACTTCGGAATGGTGTTTGCTGTAATGGCAATTTTTTTCGTTGTCTGCGTCTTGACAAGTTCTTTGGCAACTTTGCGACAGATGGAGGCTATTTCTCGCTCCAGATTCCGAACACCCGCTTCCCGCGTGTATTGTCGAATAATCCGCAGCAGGGCGCCTCTCGCAAATTCGATATTTTCGTCCTTCAGCCCGTTGGCTTCCATTTCCTTGGTGATAAGATATTTTTTTGCGATTTGCAGTTTTTCCTGTTCCGTGTATCCGGCAATGCGGATCACTTCCATTCTGTCCTGAAGCGGCGCCGGAATAGTTTGCAAAACGTTGGCCGTTGTAATGAACATGATGTCGGACAGATCGTAGTCCAAGTCCAGATAATTGTCATTGAAGGCGACGTTCTGTTCGGGATCAAGAACCTCTAAAAGAGCGGAGGATGGATCTCCGCGAAAATCGGAGCTGAGCTTGTCGACTTCATCGAGGCAAAACACAGGATTGTTCGAACCCGCCTTTTTCAGGGATTGAATGATTTTACCGGGCATCGCGCCGATATAAGTTCTGCGATGTCCCCGGATTTCCGCTTCGTCGCGCACGCCCCCCAGAGAGATACGCACAAATTTTCGATTTGTCGCGCGAGCCACGGATTTGGCAATCGATGTCTTTCCCACACCGGGTGGTCCAACCAGACAAAGAATCGGACCTTTATTCTTCTTAACAAGAGATTGAACGGCCAGATACTCGATAATTCGTTCCTTTACCTTTTTGAGCCCGTAATGGTCTTCATCAAGAATTGCTTCGGATTCGGCCAGCGTATATTTGTTATCGGTCACATCAGACCAAGGCATATCCAAAATCCAATCGATGTAGTTGCGCACAACGGTGGCCTCGGCCGACATGGGCGCCATCATCTGGAGTTTTTTAATTTCCTGTCGGACTTTCTTCGAAGCCTCCTCGGAGAGCTTCTTTTGTTTCAGGCGCTTTTCCAAATCTGCGATTTCATTTTTGAAATCGTCTTTTTCGCCCATTTCTTTCTGGATGGCGCGCATCTGCTCATTGAGATAGTAATCCTTTTGCGTCTTCTCCATCTGCTTTTTGACACGCCGCTTGATCTTTTCTTCAACCTGAAGAATCTCAATTTCGGACAGCATCAGAGAGTAAATCGCCTCCAGCCGCTCGCCGATATTGAAGACTTCCATGATTTTCTGCTTGTCTTCCAACTTGACGTTGAGATGCGTTACGACAACGTCGGCCAGCTTGGACGGGTCTTCAATGGCCGCGATGGTTCCCATCATCTCAACGTGAACTTTTTTGCTGAGTTTGAGATAAAGTTCAAACGATTCCTTGATGCTGCGCATCAGCGCTTTTTTCCGAACGTCGTTGTCTTCGTCGTCCACGTCGTCGATTTCTTTCACTTTGACCAGGAAAAAATCGTCGTTGGGAATGTATTCTTTAATCATTCCACGATTTTTTCCTTCTACCAGAACTTTGACGGTTCCGTCGGGTAGCCGCAGAAGTTGAATGATGATGCCGATCGTTCCAACATTATAAATATCGTCTTGCGCGGGATCGTCTTTCTTTGCATTTTTCTGCGCGACCATAAAAATACCCTTCTCGCATTTCATGGCCGATTCCAGTGCTGCAATGGATTTTTCTCTTCCAACAAAAAGCGGCACGATCATATGGGGAAAAACGACGACATCCCTCAAAGGCAAGAGCGGAATGACGTTTGTTTTATCCTGATCGGAAAATATGTTTTCAGTTTCTTCTGACATGGACCTTCCTTTTCCTGATTTATGCGGTTTCCGACTTCGTATCGTATATCAGAATTGGTTTTTCCTTGTTCATGACGACTTCTTCACTGATGACGCATTCTTTGATGTCCCGTTGGGAAGGAATGTCATACATAACTTCCAGCATAGTATTTTCCAGGATGGATCGCAGACCTCTGGCACCGGATTTCCTTTCCATGGACAACTTGGCTACACCACGCAACGCCCCGTCGGTGAATTTAAGGTTGACGTTCTCGAGCTCGAACAGCTTTTTGTATTGTTTGATGATCGCGTCTTTCGGCTCGAGCAGAATCCGCACCAAAGATTCTTCATCAAGATCATCGAGCGTAGTGATCACCGGAAGCCGGCCGATAAATTCCGGAATCAAACCGAATTTGAGTAAATCTTCTGAACGGACATCGGCCAGCACCTCGCCGACACGTTTTTCCTTTTTGCTTTTGATTTCCGCGCCGAAACCCATGGTATTGCTGCCAATGCGCTTGGAAATGATCGTTTCCAGATCATTGAAGGCGCCGCCGCAGATAAACAGGATATTGGTGGTATCCACCTGAATAAATTCTTGTTGAGGATGCTTCCGACCACCCTTGGGCGGAATGTTGGCCATCGTCCCTTCCATGATTTTCAACAGAGCCTGCTGAACGCCTTCACCGGAGACATCCCGGGTGATGGAAGGATTGCCGGATTTCTTGGCGATTTTATCTATTTCATCTATATAAACAATACCTTTTGAAGCTCTGGCGACATCATAATCCGCGTTCTGGAGCAGGCTTAGAATGATATTTTCGACATCTTCACCGACATAGCCGGCTTCAGTCAGTGTGGTAGCATCCGCTATCGTGAAGGGAACATTGAGAAATTTCGCCAGTGTCTTAGCCAGAAGTGTTTTACCGGACCCTGTCGGGCCGATAAGTAGCACATTGCTTTTCTGTATTTCTACGCCATCAGTTGTGCTGACATTGGAAAAAAGTCTTTTGTAATGGTTATAGACCGCAACTGAAAGAATTTTCTTAGTTTTTTCCTGTCCAATCACATAGGAATCAAGAAATTTCTTGATTTCCTTGGGTTCGGGAAGAACATTTTTCGACCCTTTATCAACGGTTTTTTCTTCCTCTTCAACAATACAGCGGCACAGTTCTATACATTCATCACAGATATAGGCGGTCGGCCCTGCAACCAGCTTACGAACTTCGCTTTGCATCTTTCCGCAAAATGAACAAAAAAGCATACCCTGCCCCATTCTGTTGTCTTTACTTCGTTTAATCACTCATTTACTCCTTGCTGACCCTTCAGATACTTTCGGGCGACGACGTCTTTCTAACTACTATTTCGTCAATTAATCCGTATTCTTTAGCTTGCTTGCTGGTCATGAAATAATCTCTTTCCGTATCGGAGACGACTTTTTCAAACTGTTGACCGGTCAAATCGGCAAGAATCTTGTTCAATTCGTCCTTTAATCTGAGAATTTCACGAGCCTGGATGTCAATATCGGTGGCCTGTCCTTGAAATCCACCCAGAGGCTGATGTATCAAAATCCGTGAATGCGGCAACGCATACCGTTTGCCTTTCTCACCTGCAGCCAGAAGAACCGCGGCCATGCTGGCCGCCTGCCCCATACACACGGTCGAAATAGCGGGCTTAATGTATTGCATCGTGTCGTAAATGGCCATACCGGAACTGACATGACCACCGGGAGAATTCAGATAAAAGAAGAGTTCCTTATCCTGGTCTTCCGCTTCCAGATACAACATCTGAGCCACGACTACAGTGGCGACGTTGTCGTCGATGGCTGTACCCAGAAAAATGATTCGGTCTTTGAGCAGGCGGGAGTAAATGTCAAATGCCCGCTCCCCCCGACCGTCCTGCTCCACAACCATAGGAATTAAATTCACTCTGAAGCCTCCGTTTCCGATCCGATCTTCTCAACGACCTTAATATTGGCCTTGCTTTCGATAAAGTCAAATATCTTTTTCTGGAGCAGGTCGGTTTTCAGACTATTGCGCCGTTCCTCATCCTCGAAGGCTGCTTTGATGGCTTCATAATCCCGTCCGTGTATTTCAGCCAATTGCCGGATATGGGAATCAACATCTTCTTCGCTGACGGAAATATTCTCCTTTTCAGCGATCTTTTTGATAAGCAGGAAGGACCGCACGGACTTTTCGGCCTCCGGTTTGAGCTGATCATGCATTCTGAAGCTCAATTCCATGGCGTTTTGCTGATCCATGCCGGCGGCGGTCATTCGCCTTTGGGTGTCCGACATCATGTAAAAGACCTGCCGCTCCACGAGCGAAGGAGGCGCCTCAAATGGATTGGCGTTGAGAAGCTCGTCAATCATGGTTTCATGCAACTTCGTTTCGTCGGTCCGCTTGTATTGTTCTTCGAGAGTTTTGCGGACATCATTTTTCAGATCATCTAGCGTCTCGTATTTATCGAAGTTTTTAATAAAATTTTCATCGATTTCAGGCAGTTTCTGCTCTTTGAGTTCCTTGAGACTCACGGAGAAAATGACCTCTTTCCCGGCCATCTTTTTTTCGTGATAGTCTTCGGGAAACGTGACACGAATATCCTTCGTTTCTCCGATGGTCATTCCCACGACCTGCTGCTCAAATCCGGGAACGAAACGACCGGACCCCAACTCCAGCAGATAGCCTTCCGCTTTGAGTTCCGGCAGGGCTTCGCCATCGAGAGTTCCCGCGAAATCGATCGTGACGAAATCACCCATGACACAGGGTCGGCCGTCGGTGACATCGACCATCGTCGCAAACATTTTCCGGATTTCAACAAGCCTGCTTGCAATATTTTCTTCTGAAACAACCGTCGTTATTTTTTCGAGCGCAAGACCATCATACCCCTGGGGCTCAAAGTCCGGTTCCGTTTCGAAGGTCGCGCTGAATGTATAGAGAGTTTCGGGTTTTAAACCGTCCTGCTCGATTTCGGGTCGCGACAAAGACACAATCTTGCGGTCTTCGAGAGCCTGCCAGTAGTTTTTATTGATGATATTAGTGATCGTTTCACTTTCCGCGTCGGATTTGAAATAACTTTCCAGCACTTTTCTTGGTATTTTTCCGGGCCGGAAGCCCTTGATCCGCGCCTTTTTTCCGATTTCACGATATACGCTTTCGAGTTCTTCCTTTACGTCAGTCCAAGGAATTTCAAACGACATTTTCTTTTTGACCTGGCTTAAATCTTCGACTTTGACGGCAACTTCACTCACAGATCCTGTCTCCTTATTTATATGTATTTTTGGTGCGAGAGAGGGGACTTGAACCCCTAACCGCAAGGCGGGCTGGATTCTAAGTCCAGTGCGTCTGCCAATTCCGCCACTCTCGCCTTTTTCGATGATTTATCCTATTTCAGAGCGCAGATTGGTGTCAATCAGGATTCCGGTTTTCAAAACACAGTTGACCCTATTTGGCTCCATGCAGGCCCGAGTTGGTTGTCATCTAATGGATTATCGGCATTTATGCAAGAAAAATGATCGTGACAATAAATGAAACGCCACAACAAAATATTGGATAATTCTCACAGAAAAAGAAAATGGTCGGGGCGAGTGGATTTGAACCACCGGCCCTCTGAACCCCATTCAGATACGCTACCAGACTGCGCCACGCCCCGACATGTCCTTTATTTGATGATCTTCGGGCTGCAATTATCACCGAAGTTATGGAGTGTCAAGAGGAAACACGAATTCGACCCTTTCGGATAAATTAAAGTTCGCACCCTTCCGGTTCGATAGTATTAGTCAGAGATTTATTGAGATGAAATTAATTATTTTACTTGAACTCTATACGATCATTGATTAGGATAACGCAATGATTTTCAAACTGAACATGAACATTTTCGTCCGATCCATCCGCCTGTGTCTTGCAGTTTCTGCTTTGGCATGCCTTTTGGGGTTCGTCTGGCCCGGCGAGGCTCTTTCCGACATTTACAAATACGAAGATGAAGATGGTGTGATCCACCTCACGAACGTTCCGTCCAATCCCAAAGCCAAATATGTCATGATCATGAAGGAAAAAAGGGTCCACTTCCCGGGCGACATAGACATTAACAAATACGACAAAATCATTCAAAAAGCGGCATCTAAATTCAAGCTCGACGAGTCCCTGATCAAGGCCGTCATCAAAGCGGAATCCAATTTCAATCATCAGGCTGTCTCTCCCAAGGGCGCTCAGGGGCTCATGCAGCTCATGCCTAAAACAGCCTCTTTTTTAAAAGTTGAAGACGCGTTTCATCCATCCGATAATATTGAAGGGGGGGCGCGTTACCTTCGTTATCTGCTCAACGTTTACAACGGTGATCTGACGCTGGCGCTGGCGGCTTACAACGCGGGTGAAACGGCGGTGGCCAAATATGGCAACGCCGTGCCGCCGTATCGCGAAACACAAAATTATGTCCGGCGCGTTTTGTCGTTTTATGAGGATTTCCGAAATTCCCGTCGCGGCTGATTTTCCGTCGCTGCATCGTCCACATACAAATACGGAGAGATTTTCTTCAACGTCTTGTGCTTAATCCCCCGGATGGCTGTCAGGTCGTTTAAATTCCGAAAGCGCCCCTGGGCTGCGCGTTTTTCGGCAATGCGTGCGGCCGTAACTTCGCCGATTCCCGGAATCAGCATTAAATCTTCCTGGGTTGCTGTATTGATGTCGATGGGCAGACCCAGCGCCAGGCATTCAGCATTAGTGAGTTCCTGGAGCAAAACGCTTGCGCCGGCTATCTTTGTCAAATCTTGAAGATCCTTCGAGGTCAAGAAATATATTCCGTCTCCTGCATTGGCATCGTTGAGTTTAACGATCACGGATTGGGAAAACTGGTCTGAGTAGGCCGGCGGATGAGGCGGCCGCAAGCCCGAATAAGCGGATAAAAAAAAGGGAATCATCGCCACGGCCAGGCCCAGCACGATGATTCCCCGAAATTGCCGCAGGCGGGTGGACATTATTTTTTCTTTTCCAGCTGGAAGGCGTCGTGTAGAACCATGACGGCCAGTTCCGTGTATTTTCTCTTGATCACGCAGGAAATCTTAATTTCCGACGTACTGATCATCATGATGTTGATGCCTTCATCGGACATGGTTTTGAACATTTTTGCGGCCACACCGGAGTGGCTGACCATGCCGACCCCGATAATGGACACTTTAGCGACATCATCATCAACGTCCACACTCTTGGCGCCAATGTTTTTCGCGGTCGCCTCAACGATTTTCTGGGCTTCCTTGACATCTTTTTTGGATACGGTAAAGGTAAGATCCGTAAAACCCTCCGCGCTGACATTTTGAATGATCATATCGACGCTGATGTTTCGTTCAGATAAAGGCGTAAACAGACTTGCCGCAATGCCCGGCTTGTCCGGAACATGAATGACGGTAATCTTTGCCTGGTCGCGATCATAGGTGATGCCTGATACTACCTCTTTTTCCATGTCTTTATCCTCCTTCGTCACAAGTGTTCCGCCTTTATCGGAAAACGTTGATTTTACATACAGATGCACATCATACTTTTTCGCCATCTCCACGGAACGGGGCTGAAGCACTTTGGCGCCCGTCATCGCCATTTCCAGCATTTCATCGTATGAAATTTTTTCGAGTCTTCTGGCCTTTGCGCAGATATTGGGATCGGTCGTATAGACGCCGTCCACATCGGTATAAATATCACACTGCTGGGCGTTTAGCGCCGCGGCCAGCGCCACTGCACTGGTATCCGATCCGCCTCGTCCCAGGGTGGTGATATTATTTTCTTCGTCGACACCTTGAAATCCCGCCACGATAACAATGCTACCCTTTTCGATTTCCTTTTGAATCACATTCGTGTCGATCATGGCAATTCTGGCCTTTTTGTAGGCTTTATCGGTTAAGATTCTTACCTGAAACCCCAGAAAAGACCTTGCGCGATACCCCATATCGTTTAACACCATCGCCAGAAGAGAAATGGTAACCTGTTCTCCGGTTGATATGAGCGCGTCATATTCCCGTTCATCCGGCGTTTCGGAGGCTTGATGGGCCAGCGCGATCAGCCGATCCGTCTCTCCCGCCATGGCGGACAGAACCACCAGCACATCATTGCCCGACTGCTTTTCACGAATAGCTTTTTTCGCAACATTTCTAATCTTCTCGATGTCCGCAACGGATGTCCCTCCGAATTTCTGAACAACCAGGCCCATATTAATTCCCCTCCGTCTTGATGGCTTGCGCCAAGTCTTGTAGTTTCTGTTTTTGTCCCCGGATCGTGATCTTGCGCCGGGTTTCGTCAAGATATTCAAAGTGAATATGCATTGCGCTTTCCGGAATCGCCCGGCCGATTCGATCGGCCCACTCAATCACGACAACACCGCCGGCGGACAATATATCATCATATCCCAGGTCGGCAAGGTCCGTATCGCCGGCAAGACGATAGACATCCATGTGGTAGAGTCGAACCCGCGCCGGATATTCGTTGATCAGCGTAAACGTGGGGCTTGTAATCGCGAAATCTTCCGAAACACCAAGACCCGCTGCAAGCCCTCCGGCAAAACAGGTTTTCCCTGAACCTAATTCGCCGGAAAGCGCAAGAACGTCACCGGGGTTCGCCCGACGTCCGATTTCAATCCCGATACGTTTCGTTGTCGCCGCATCATCCGATTCGAACGCTATCTGCATCTCATCTTCCATCGAAGCGGCCATTTATCATTTTTTCATTTTTTTTCCAACAGAACAAACGCGGAGGCGTATTTTTCGGTGTGTGTGAGGCTCAGGTGAATATCAACGATGCCCTCCTCTTCAATTCTGCGTCTGGCTCCGCCTGTAAGATTCAGCTCCGGTTTTCCGCTTTCAGCGTTTTTCACTTCAATCTCCGTCAGACGAACGCCCTGTCCGAGTCCGATTCCTAAAGCTTTAAGAAAGGATTCCTTTGCCGCGAATCTTGCTCCGAAATGGATGGCCGCCTGTGCGTGTTTCAGGCAGTAGTCGATTTCCCATTTCGTGAAAACACGATCAAGAAACTTTCCACCCCACTTATCAATAATCTTTTCGATGCGTCGATTGTCAACGAGATCGATACCGGTTCCGTAAATCATTGTTCTCCTCGGCTTTTTCAGGCCCTGAGTATCTTATCGGTCACTGCGACGACTTTCTTCATGGCCGCCACATCGTGTACGCGAACAATCTGACAACCTCCTGAAATGGCGGCTGATACGGTCGCGGCAGTCCCTTCTAGGCGATTCGGCGGTTCTTCGCCGGTAATGGCGCCGATAAAAGATTTCCGGGACGTTCCCACGACAATCGGCAATCCCAGACTCTTAAGCTCCGGAAGATTTTTTAAAATCCGCAAATTATCGTCCGCTGACTTGCCGAATCCTATTCCCGGATCCACGGCCAGACACTGCCTCGCAATGCCGGCATTTTCAGCGCTCAATACCGCCTTGACAAGGAAATCCTGAATTTCTTCCATCAAATCAATATAATGCAGATCTCGGGCCTGCATGTTCTCAGGTGTTCCCCTCATATGCATTAAAATCACTCCCGCTTTTGCCCGGCGCGCCACGTCGGCCATTTTTGTGTCTGCCTCAAACGAGCTGATATCATTTATGATTTCAGCACCTGCATTGAGAGCCTTTGCGGCCACAACGGCTTTGGATGTATCGATGGAAAGCGGCAGGCTGATTCTGGCGGACACGGCCTCGACAACGGGCAAAACTCTTTGGCTTTCCTCTTCGGCACTGACCGGCTTTGATCCGGGCCGGGTGGATTCACCTCCGATATCAATGATATCAGCGCCTTCATCTGCCATTTTTAAGGCGGCATCCAACGCTTTTGCGGGTGACAAATATCGATTTCCATCCGAGAATGAATCCGGGGTTACATTGAGAATACCCATGATTTTTGTCTGTCCGTGTAGGGAGATTTCCCGTCTTGATGTTCTCCAGACGAATTCGGCGCAGTCGCTGTCGACAAGCACACGCTCGATTTCTTTTCCTAAAGCGCTCATGCCGAAAGGCTGCCGTGCAAGTTTATCCGTGAGCGCGGCGATTTGTTTGCGCGTTCCCATCAGCAAGACATCGGTTTTTTCAATACTACAGGAGACGGAACCGCGGGCGACCGCGGCATCCCCGCCCAATGAAAGCATTTCCTGCTTTAGAATGTTGGCGATTTTACACGGTTGCGACTTGATCAGAAGATTGACGTGGCGTGCCTTTGGCGTCATCGCGGCGATCCCGTAAGGATCAACGCCCATGGCGCCAAGCAGGTCGCTGATATCTTCAAGCCTTTGAAGTGATATGATCCTCAAGCTGCCTCACCCCGGACAAGATGCCTAAAAATCCATCGATCGATTTGTTTACGGCTCCTGAGCCTGTTGGGCTGGCAGCGCTCCGCCTATAATCATGTCAATTTCCACGCCGTTTAAGACTTCCTTTTCGAGAAGCTCGCTGGACATGCGGTGGAGAATATCGATATGCTCGGATAAAAGTTTTATCGACCGTTCATAGTTTCTTTTGACGATCGACACAACTTCTTCGTCGATATTTTTCGCCGTTTCTTCGGAATAATCCTTATGGGTGGCAAATTCACGGCCCAGGAATATCTGCTCCTCTTTTTTTCCGTAACTCAGAGGCCCCATCTTTTGACTCATTCCCCATTCGCAGACCATTTTGCGCGCCAGGTTGGTCGCTCGTTCGATATCATTGCCCGCGCCGGTCGTAAAATCTTTCAAAACAAGTTCTTCGGCCGCTCTGCCTCCAAGAAGAATGGAAATGTTGTTTTCCAGATACTGACTGGGATAGGTGTGCTTTTCATCAATGGGCAGCTGTTGAGTCAACCCCAGTGCTCTTCCGCGCGGAATAATGGTCACCTTGTGAATAGGGTCTGTTCCCGGAATCAGCCGTGCAACCAGGGCGTGCCCGGCTTCATGATAGGCGGTGTTTCGTTTTTCGGTCTCGGAAATGACCATGCTCTTTCTTTCCGTGCCCATCAGAATTTTGTCCTTGGCGAATTCGAAATCCATCATGGCGACTTTTTCTTTGTTGAGCCGCGCCGCGTTCAGAACCGCTTCGTTTACTAGATTTTCAATATCCGCACCCGATGTTCCGGGCGTTCCTCTGGCCAGGACAGCGTAGTCCACATCGTCGGTCAAAGGCACTTTGCGTGCATGAACTTCGAATATTTTTTCCCGCCCCTTGACGTCGGGCAGGGGAACGACCACCTGACGGTCAAAACGGCCTGGTCTCAAAAGCGCCGGATCCAGAACGTCCGGACGATTTGTCGCCGAGACCAGAATGACGCCTTCATTGGATTCAAAACCGTCCATTTCCACCAGCAATTGATTCAGTGTCTGTTCGCGCTCATCATGGCCGCCGCCGAGCCCCGCCCCGCGGTGCCGTCCGACTGCGTCGATCTCATCGATAAAGATGATGCAAGGCGCGTTTTTCTTGGCCTGACTGAAAAGATCCCTCACACGGGAGGCTCCGACGCCGACAAACATCTCCACAAAATCCGACCCGCTGATACTCAGAAAAGGAACATCCGCTTCACCGGCGATTGCACGCGCCAGAAGGGTTTTTCCAGTCCCCGGAGGACCGACAAGCAAAAGCCC
The DNA here is from genome assembly GCA_964443625.1 of uncultured Smithella sp. Lineage (GTDB taxonomy): Bacteria > Desulfobacterota > Syntrophia > Syntrophales > Smithellaceae > UBA8904. The sequence continues at coordinate 36,869 of CAYUDM010000017.1, forward strand.
TTTGGGGATTCTTCCGCCCAGCTTCGTGTATTTTTTCGGGTCCTTCAGAAAATCGATGACTTCTTCGAGTTCGGCTTTGGCCTCGTTGACGCCCGCGACGTCCGCGAAGGTCACCTTCTTGGATTTATCGGTGACCAATCTGGCACGGCTCTTCCCGAACGACATCGCTTTGCCTCCGCCGGATTGCATCTGGCGCATAAAAAAGATCCACACGCCGATCAGCAAGAGAAAAGGAATCCAGGACGCAAAGATCATATACCAAGGGTTGTCATCTTTGGGTTTTGCCGTGATTTTAACTTTTCTTTCCCTAAATTCGCGGATCAGATCGTCATCCTTGGGCGCAAAAGCCCTGAAGGAATTTCCGTTGGCGAGTTTGCCGGTGATGCTTTCTCCCTGAATCGTCACTTCCGTAATTTCTCCGCTATTGAGATGAGACAGCATATCCGTGTAAGTGATGTCCTTGGAACCGCTTTTAGGTTCGTTGAACAATTGCCAAACCAGTAAAAACACCAATAGCACCGTCAGGACGAGCGCTACATTTTTTTGGAACTGATTCAAAATCTTTCTCCTTTAATGCGTGATGGTTTGAATCTTTATAATATTATTTCATTTAACTCAAATCTTTTCTCTGACTTCACCTTCGGACAGCTGCTTTACCGCGATTCTTCTTTTTCTATGATCAGAACCCTTTTTGTCGCGGGGGTTAACTTCACCTTCTCGGCCGGGCAAATGCCTTCGACCCAGATAACCGATCGTTCATCGGAAAGCAGAACAATCCGCTCCCTTTGAGCTCTTGGAATTTTCCGATCGATGAAAAGATCGTGAATCTTGCGTGTCCCGTCCATACCCAGAGGGGTTATGCGATCCCCCGGTCTTCTATTTCTGGCCGTCAGGGGAAAAGCGACGCGATCCAAATCCAGATAGGATCTTGAAGTCTTTGAATAATCGACGTCGCCCGGCGTGCCGATCGAAAAAACGAACTTCTGCCTGATTTCGGGAATTCCCAGGCTTCCTGGAATGGTCACATCATAGGAAAATGAAGGAATTGAGACAGGCGCATCGCGGTCGACGACAATCCAATCGTAATCTCTGCGGGCCGAAAGACCGCCGGGCAGGCAAAGAATTTTTCCCGTCATAGCGGGTTCGGCCAGGTCCACCAGGGATTGGATGTGCGCGTATGAAATGCCGTAATCCCTTTGGTCACACTCCTGGCTGAATCTTTCCAAAACGGCTTTTGCAAATCGATAACGCAAAGCGCTATGCAATTGTGCAAATGGCGCTGCCAAATATTCGATTCGTCCGCCGGTTGCCCGCATAGGAAAAGACGCCAGAGTCGTCTCCAGTTGGTCCCTCATATAGACGTCCTCTCGGCGAAGGATCTCCGCCGTTTGGACCAGTGTCCGTTCGATGGAGGGATTGAAGTGTTTTCTTAAAAACGGCATCAACTCCAGGCGAAGCCGGTTACGCGTAAAGACTTCCTCTTCATTGGAGGCATCCTGACGGCAGACAAGGCCTTCGTTTTTCAAAAACAGGTCGATTTCCTTACGGCTAACGTCCATAAGCGGTCGCACGAAAATGCCGTCTCTGATCGGAAGAAATCCCCGCAGCCCCGCCGGACCACTGCCCCGAATCAGATGGAGCAAAACTGTTTCAGCCTGATCGTTTAAGTGATGTCCCAGCGCGATTTTGTCCGCTTTCCAATCGGCTGACGTCCGGCGCAAAAAAGCGTATCTTTTACGGCGGTAATAATCCTCAATGGAAAGGCCCCTGGGCTTTTTTGCCCCTCCCATCTTACCCGAAACAAATTCCACGCCGTAGTCTTGGGCGAGCTTTCGGCAAAATGATTCATCGGAATCGGATTCCGCGCCCCTGCTTTCATGATTGAAATGGGCGGCGTACAGCGTGATTCCCAGAGTCTTCGCCAGACGCATCAAAGACAAAAAAAGCGCGCAGGAATCCGGTCCGCCGGATAGGGCGACGACCACCCGCTCTCCCCGGATAAATAGTCCGTGCTTTTCAATAAATTGCCTGACCTTATTGATCATACTCAATAGAAAATGGACTCAATGTCTTTTATATCTTCAAAAATATATTCCGGATTCTTTTTAAGCAATTCCTCTTTGTTTCCCAATCCGTTCAAAAACACACAACAGAAAATCCCCGCGTTACGGGCTACATCAATGTCATTTTTCCCGTCACCGATCATCACCGTTTTTGAGCGTAAATAGGGATAGCGTCGCAAGACTTCATCAATGACCCGCGCATCCGGCTTAAGATAGGGCGTCGAATCCGCACCGATGATCTCCGCAAAATAAGTCGATATGCCCAACCCGTCGGCGATTCTTTGCGCGAATTGAACTCGTTTGTTGGTCAGCACGACTTTTTTCTTATTTGAAAAATGGGTCAAAGTTTCTTTGACGTGCGGATACAGGCGGCTTTTATCGAGCAGATGATCGGTGTAATACTCCGTAAAGATGGCAAGCGCCGCATCGATCTTATCGCTTGCCGTCGTGCCCAACGCTCCGGCTAAAAGTTGCCTGACACCGTCACCGACAAATCCGATAATCTGCTGTGCCGTCCGGGACGGCAGATTGAGCCTGTCCAGCGTGTAGTTGACCGCAGCCGCCAGATCCTCTCCCGTATCGACCAGGGTTCCGTCAAAATCGAACAACATCAAATCGACTTCTTTTTGCATAGAGTCTCCTTGATTGATTCTATATCGAAGCCGGCCGCCAAAAACAAGGGACTTTGCGGGATTCTTCCCGAAATAGCGTTTGACGTTGCTTCTCGTTGTATGTTAGAGATTTTTAAACCGCTTGGATCACTCGGAACGACTGAGACGGTCAACGCAAGTCTTACGAAGGTCTTCCGGGATACCAGGGAAGGCCTTTTTTGTTTGAATCATGGGAAAATCGGCTTTTAAAACATTGGCGATTATCGGAACGGGCATGGTTGGCACGGCTCTGGCTGTGGTATTGAAAAAAGTCGGCTATTCGGTCACAGCCATCTCAGATCCCAAACCCGCGGCCCGAAAAAGAGCGCTCGCCTACCTGGGTCCGGTCCCGCACAGACGTGTCTCGGACATCGCCACGGATGCCGAGTGTTTTTTTATCACCACACCGGATGGACTCATTGAGGCCGTCTGCCGTAAACTGTCATCAAATCCGGCAATCGCAGGCCGGCATGTTTTTCACGTCAGCGGAGCGGGAGGACTCAACCTTCTTAACGCCGCAAAGAATGCCGGCGCCCGGGTCGGATGCATTCATCCCCTTCAGAGCTTTTCATCCATCGACGGCGCAATCGATAATCTTCCCGGAAGCTATTTCGGCATCACCGCCTCGGGACACGCCGGAAAACTCGCCGCCCGGATCGTGTCCGATCTTCAGGGAATTCCGCTTCAGATTCGACCTGACCAGAAACCTCTTTATCATGCGGCGGCTTGTATCGCCTCGAACTATTTTGTTTGCCTGATGTCAGCCGTCGAAGCGCTTTGCCGAACCTGCGGCATTCCGGCTCGAGACGCCCGCAAAGCCTTTCTGCCGCTCGTGTCCGGCAGCATGAGAAATATTAAACGCTATGGCGCGACACAGGCTCTTACCGGCCCGATCGCGCGGGGCGATCTGGAAACCCTTCAAAGCCACCTGCAGGCCCTGGCCGAATCCGCGCCGAAATATCTGCCCATGTATCAAACGCTCGGCGATCTGACCGCGCAATTGGCTGTGCAAAAAAAGACTATCTCGCGGAGTCGGGCGAAAACCATTTCCGAGCTATTTAAAGGAGACTAACATGAGCACACAGACGAAAATAACCCGCCAAACCATTCTGGACGTCAAGAAAAAGAAGCAGCTGGGAGAAAAAATCGCCATGCTGACCGCCTATGATTTTAATATGGCGTCCCTGCTGGACGAATGCGAAATCGATATTCTACTGGTCGGAGATTCTCTGGGCAATGTTGTTTTAGGCTACGAAACCACACTCCCTGTCACTATGGAGGATATGCTCCATCACACCCGCGCGGTTGCTCGTGCCGCGAAAAACGCCCTGATTGTGGCAGACATGCCGTTTTTGTCCTACCAGGTCTCCCCCTTTGAGGCGCTGGCCAATGCCGGCCGATTTCTGAAAGAAGCAGACGCCCAGGCTGTTAAACTCGAAGGCGGTGAAGAAATGACGGAAACCGTTTACAAACTGACGAGTTGCGGGGTTCCGGTCATGGCGCATCTCGGACTTACCCCCCAGTCGATCCATCAATTAGGCGGGTATAAAGTTCAGGGCAAAAAAGAAGATGCGGCGGATAAAATGATTCAGGATGCAAAATCTCTTGAAGAGGCGGGAGCCTTTTCCCTGGTTCTCGAATGCGTTCCGGAAAAGCTCGCCACAGAAATAACGGATCTTTTGACCATCCCCACGATCGGCATCGGAGCGGGTGCCGGTTGCGACGGACAGGTTCTGGTCGTCAACGACATGCTGGGTATGTTTGAACGTTTGTCACCGAAATTCGTTAAAAAATACGCAAATTTAAGCCACGACATCAAAAAAGCCGTAAAATCCTATATTTCGGAAGTCAAAGGCGGGATCTTTCCCGACGCGGACCACAGTTTTAAATAATCCGGTCGTCACAGACGGGCGTATTGCGTGAGCATTTTTGTATAGGTCACCAAAAGAATTTCCGGATCGACAAAATAGTTCGGCCGAAGGGCGTAATGACGCGCGACCAGTTTTTTCGCGGCGGTATCTACATTGCTTTCCCGCGTCAGGGTCTGCAACAGCAAAGTCTTCATAGCCGCTACCGCCTCTATGCTTTTGGAAATGAATGTGGCGGCCTCCTCCCCCGTCACAAAACCATAGTGGTCGGCACAAAGCAATCGGGTGTTTTTCCGTCGGAGTTTTTCAAGGCTTTGCTCAAATGTCGGCATGCTCGATCCTGCCGCAATAATGAACTCAGCGCCATAGGGAATCGCCGCGGCATCTGACGGGAACAAAGCGTTTTTTCCCGGTACATAGGCTGAAATCGAACACGATGAATGACCGGGGGTGGATATAATTTCAATTTTTTGATCTCCCAGATCCAGGATATCGCCGTCCTTGAGGGAAACACCGGACACATCCGAACGCCAGTGCCAGTCCAGATTTTCCCACTGCCCGAATTTTTCTGTGCCACCCATGCGGGCTGCAACTTTTATCGAAAAGGATTCCATCACTTCCAGAGCGCGCGGGTTTCGCAAAACATCCCAGGCTCTCGCCGATGCGACGATTTGCAGATCCGGATACCTCCGTTTGAAAAAAGGCGCAATGCCTACGTGATCGAAATGCGCGTGCAGGATCAGCAGATATTTGATTTTGTCTTCCCTTAGATCGAAGCGGGCCAATTGCTCAAGCAGCAGGGGCAGCACATACGGCAGTCCGGCGGTAATCAGAGCCGATGCATCACTCCCTTCGAGCAGATACACGCAGGATTCCGGCGTTCCCAGAAGCCATAAATGATCGTCAATTTTTCCAGGCTGTCTGATTCTCATGGGTTTTTGTATTTCACGATCACCGCTTTTTTCCGCAGGCGTTCGTTCAACACGGAAAAAGTTTCCATTTCCTGCTGCTGGAAAAGGTAATCGGCAATGCGGTCTCTGACTTCTTCAAGTTTGAGAGTTTTTGTCGGATACCGTTTAAGCACCTGAAGAATATGATGACCGTGTTGCGTGCTTACGACCGACCCGATGGCCATGACGTCCTGGGAAAAAACCGCATTTTCAAAGGGCTGCACGGTCTGTCCTCTTTTGATCACCCCAAGATCGCCGCCATTTTCCTTACTGGGACAATCCGAATATTGCGCGGCCATCCGGGCAAAATCCTCTCCATCCATCAACCGGCTCCGGATGTCTTCAATTTTTTTTCTCTTTGCTTCACGCGTCGAATCGTCATCGCCTGGATTGATAGCCAATAAGATGTGTCTGACATGAACTGTTTCCCCGACAGTAAAACGATCCTGGTGTTCTTCATAAAATTGTTCAATTTCTTCATCGGCAGGCTTTGGATCATTTGTCCTCTCCAGCGCGACAAGTTTTCTGATCTGAATCTCCAAAACGATATCGTTCTTTGAGATGTCATTTTCTTTAAAATAATCGTCAATGCTTTTCCGGGAAGGAAGCTCCGCCCGAATTTTCGCATATTCCCGCTCGATCTCTCCGGGAGTGGCTTTGAGCCCCAAACGATCCGCCTCATCGGAAAAAACGACACGCGTAATGAAATTATCGACAAGCTGATTTTCAAGATCCTTTTGCGCTTTCAACCGATCATCTGCGGAATTCGAAACGCGCCGAAGATTCATTTTTCTGCGGATTTTGTCTTGAAGCTCTGATTTTTTCAACTCGTTGCCGTTGACACTGATGATGGTATCGGGTGAGGTTTCAAGCGAGATCGCCTCATCTGATAGCTCCTCAAAGGGTTCATTGAATAACTCAACGGAGGATTGCTTTGACGCCGGATTTTCGCCGTCTTTTCCGTTTTGATTTTCTTCATTTTTCGAGCACGCCGGGATCGCAAGGAGCAAAATCGCGCATAGAAGGACGAGCAGATCCCCTGTTTTGATTTTTCCCGTTTTACATCGATTTTCTTTTATCATCATGATGAAAACTCTAATCAAGGCCGTCGAGCCAAGTCAAGCGGTTTGTCTAAACAAACCCGGCCGCAGGACGTTCAGGTTATCGTCCTCAAAAAGGTCAACGCGTCTAACAATTGATCTTCTGTGGGGTCGGTCCCCCATTGGTCAAGATTCGTCGGTACTTGCCGGCCCGCAGCTGAAAGCAGACCGCCCAGAGCTCGCCCTGCTTCAATCTTCGGGTAAGCGGTCCGGGTCAGATGGTTGATGAGTTTTAGCGTTTCGAATCCATCGAACCAAATATGGAATTGACGGCGCAGATTATTTTCAGTAGAGGAATTTTGGCTGATTTTTTCCCAGGTTTTCACAAAGTCCCTTTCCCGGAGAAATCTCTCCAGCTCGAAATGAATACTCCCGGCCCTGCCTAAAATTTGATTCCCGCTTTCCGGAAGGAACTGATCCGTCTGTTCAATCCAGTGTGCGACGACCTCAAAGGCACGGGGATCATAAAGATAAAACCCGTCGGGTCCATCGACGACAGATTGATGGATCGCCGCCCCGGTCCCAAACGGCACTCTGCGCGAGATCCTCGCTGAAGGATACACACGGGTGGTTGAGATCCGGCTGATCTTTGCTTGTTTAGCCAGCTTGTTGAGGAAGTAGAAATCCTCGCCGGCCGGGCGCCGGTTCATGCCGCGCACCGCCAGATAGGCATCGGCCAAGACCGTCATGGTCGATCCGATCGCATGATAGGCGTAAGGGGATCGCGCGGCCTCAAGTCCCAACACATAAGCACGCAAATAAATTTCATAGGCGCAAATAGCGCGTCGCAATGGGGGTTCTTCCGGCATCCTGTGGGCATAATCGATCACGGCGGCATGCGTTTTCCGATGATAGTGATCGCGGATTGCCGATAGATAATTTTTTTCAACCAGCGTGTCCGCATCCAAACAAACCATCACAGCCTTTGGCCTGGAAACATCTTTCAACAAGTTCAGGGCACGGTCCATCCCGATTTTTCGGGCCATGCCGACTCCCCCTTCTTTAATCGGGATTTCAAAACCTCGGGACGACGCGTCGATATAGCCGAGACGTATTCTGGAATCGGCGATTTCCTGAATCAATTGTTTTTGTTCTTTCGACGCGGGGATTTCGGCAATCCCTTCGTGAAACGCCAAGGCGTGAAGCAGTCGAATTGTCTCGTGGTTATTTCGTCGTGTTTCCGTATCTGAATCGACCTTGTTATTGACCACACACACGACCATCGTGTGATCGAGCCTTTCCGGATCATTTTTCGCGACCGACGCCAGAGTCGAAAATAGATGATCTTTTTCAACATAGGCAGGAATGACGACAACCATGTCCAGGTTTCGGCTGTCATCTGATTGCAACGGCCGGCTCAAATCAGCGTATCGTTTCAGATATTGATCAATCGAAGATTTATGGTTCATGAATCGCTTCGAGCGCCCGGCTTTTGAGCGCTTCATAATCCCGGCTGTCGATCCAGATAATCTCCCGTCCTTTGCGTTCCATTCGCCGAAACCAGGTTTCCTGACGTTTCGCGAACTGCCCGATGGCGATCGCGAGCTTTTCAATCATCTCTTGCTTTGGTATATCGCCTTTGAGGTAGCGTGAAATGAAACGGTACTCCAACCCGAAGCTGTCGAGCCGGTCCCAGGATAGGCCGTTTGTGTGCAACCGGGACACTTCCTCAATCATGCCTTCTTCCAGTCGAGCGGAAAGACGCCTGGCGATGCGGTCGCGCACAACGAATCGGGGCAGACGGATGCCGAAGACGATCGCTCGAAGATCGGGCATGTCTTGCCTTTTTTGCGCCTGTCGTTTCGCCTGTTCAATTTCAATCCGTCTTAAAATCCTTTCCCGGTCCAAAAGATCCGTCCTATTGTGGAGCGTATCGGCAAGTGACAGAAGCATCGTCTGCAGCTCGGCAAGGGTTTTTCCGGCAAGTTCCTTTCTGAGTTCCTCATCGCGCGGCGCATCGGGCATTTGGTAACCGCAAAGAACGGATTCCAGATAAAGTCCCGTGCCTCCCACTAAAATCGGCTGTTTTTCCCGCTTTCGTATATCTTTGAAAGTTTCATAAAAAAGCCGCTGAAAGTCGTAAACGGTAAATTCCTCATTCGGATCAAGGATATCGATCAGGTGAACAGGAATCGTCGTTTCGGCCACTTTGCACTGATTGATGTCTTTTCCCGTTCCAATGTCCATGCCGCGATAGACCTGCCTTGAATCCGCGGATATCATTTCACCGTCGAGGTCATAAGCCAGGCGCGCTGCCAGCGAGGTTTTCCCCGAAGCCGTGGGCCCCAGGATGACAATGAGATTTTTCCCCATAAGGAATGCCTTGCTATTGTTCCTTTTTGTGTGTATCGAAAGCCGCGGGACAAAAAACCCGGCAAACGAATGAAATCATGGACAAACGACTGGATTTAGCAAAAGAGGCGATTTTCCCTCTAATTATCAAAATGAGCTGGCCTTCCATCATCGCCATGCTCGCCATATCCGTCTATAATTTTATTGACACCTTCTGGTTGGCCCGATTAAGTCACCAGGCGTTGGCCGCGCTGACCGTTTGTTTCCCCATTCAGATGTTTTTCGCGGCGGTCGGCGTTGGAACGGGTGTCGGCGCCGGGTCTTTTTCCGCCAGAATGTTCGGCGCAAAGAATATTACCGACGCGCAACATACCGCCGGGCAGATTTTTTTTCTATCCTTTTCTTTCGGCGTCGTGATTATTGTCCTCGGCCTTTTGTTCGGCGACAGTCTCTTGCTTTTGTTCGGCGCCTTTGAAGAAATCATGGACGAAAGCCGGGCCTACCTCAAGATCATCCTCTTCAGCGCCCCTTTTCTGATTTTTTCAATGATGTGCAATAACCTGCTGCGCGCCGAAGGCAGACCGCTTTTATCGATGATCGTGGTTTTAATCTCTTCCTTTTTCAGCGCTTTGCTGGACCCCCTTTTAATCTTCGGGATGGGTCCCTTTCCTCGCCTGGGCATTTCGGGCGCGGCGCTGGCGGCTGTTTTGGCGCAAGCGTTTGCCAGTTTTTTTTCCGTTTATTTCCTGTGGATGAAATCATCGAGGTATCGCCTGCAAATTAAATTTCTGGCACCCAACCTTTCCATTATCAAATCCATATACGCCACCGGACTTCCCACCATCGTGACCAACCTTGTTCTGACGTTTGTCCTGATTGCCTACAATCACGTTCTGGCTCAGTTCGGATCTCTGGCCATCGGTGCTCTGGGGATCTGTTTTCGCATCAATGGGCTGGTCACCATGATCTTGTTCGGCATCGGCTTTGGTCTGATGCCGATTGTCGGATTCAGTCAGGGCGCAAAGCTCCATGACCGGCTGAGACACGCGGTCTTGCTTTCCACCCGCGTCGCGACGCTTTTTGCCGTTTTCTCCACGGTGCTTTTGGCTATTTTTGCTCGTCCAATTGTCGGTATTTTTACAACCGATCCGGCGCTGATTGATATTGCAACCACCGCGCTTCGCATTTACATTTCAACGCTGGTCGTCGGCGCGCCGATTATTATCTACATCAACATGTTTATCGGATTGGGAAAGGGAATGCTTGCCATGTATCTTTTACTGATCCGCGACACGGTGCTTTTGATTCCCCTTCTGATCGTGCTGTCAAGGTATTTTGGCCTGATCGGGGCATGGCTTGCGCTTCCGATTTCCATGCTGATCGCTTTTTTCCTGATTTCCTCGCGGGCAAAAACCGAATTGCGTCGCTATGGCGGGGCGTAACG
>CAYUDM010000018.1:0-47118 GCA_964443625.1 uncultured Smithella sp.
AAGGAGGAATATATACAATGGGAGCAAAAATACTTCTTTACGATGAAGAAGCAAGGAGATCGGTTTTGAAGGGTGTCAATACCCTGGCTGACGCTGTTAAGGTAACCCTCGGCCCCAAAGGCCGCAACGTGATTATCGACAAATCCTTCGGTTCGCCCACCGTCACGAAAGACGGCGTGACCGTGGCCAAAGAAATCGAACTCGAAGATAAATTTGAAAATATGGGCGCGCAGATGGTGAAAGAAGTCGCCAGCAAAACCAGCGACGTCGCCGGCGACGGCACCACCACCGCCACCATTCTGGCCCAGGCCATTTACCGTGAAGGTGTCAAAGCCGTCACGGCCGGTTCCAACCCGATGGACGTCAAGCGCGGCATCGACAAGGCCGTCGAGACCGTCGTCAAAGAACTCCGCAAGATGAGCAAACCCACCAAAGATCAGAAAGAAATCGCCCAGGTCGGCACCATTTCGGCCAACAGCGATGAAACGATCGGCAACATCATCGCCGGCGCCATGGACAAGGTTGGCAAGGAAGGCGTCATCACCGTTGAAGAAGCCAAAGGTCTCGAGACCGAACTGGAAATCGTCGAAGGGATGCAGTTCGACCGCGGTTATCTGTCGCCCTACTTCGTGACCAATCCCGACAAGATGACCGTCGCGCTCGATGACGCGCTGATCCTCATCTACGAAAAAAAGGTCAGCAACATGAAAGACCTGCTGCCGATCCTGGAACAGATTGCCAAGATGGGCCGCCCGCTGCTCATCATCGCCGAAGATATTGAAGGCGAAGCGCTGGCCACTTTAGTCGTCAACAAGATCCGCGGCACGCTGCATGTGGCGGCTGTGAAAGCCCCCGGCTTCGGCGATCGCCGCAAGGCCATGCTCGAAGACATCGCGATCCTCACCGGCGGCAAGATGATCTCCGAAGATATGGGCTACAAACTTGAGAGCGTCACGCTGGAAGATCTCGGCAAAGCCAAAAAAATCACGATTGACAAAGACAACACGACCATCATCGACGGCGCCGGTAAACGCGCAGACCTCGAAGGCCGTGTGAAACAGATCCGCGCTCAGATCGAAGAGACCACCTCCGATTACGACCGCGAAAAACTGCAGGAACGCCTGGCGAAACTGGTCGGCGGCGTGGCCGTGATCAAAGTCGGCGCGGCGACTGAATCCGAAATGAAGGAAAAGAAAGCCCGCGTGGAAGATGCGCTGCATGCCACCCGCGCGGCTGTTGAAGAAGGCATCGTGGCAGGCGGCGGTGTCGCTTACCTGCGCACCCTGCCCGCGCTCACCAAGATGGAACTTTCCGGTGACGAACAGATCGGTGTCAACATCGTGAAAAAAGCGATTGAAGAACCGCTGAAAATGATCGCCGCAAACGCAGGCCTCGAAGGCAGCATCGTGGTGGAAAAAGTAAAAGAGAAAAAAGGGCCCTTCGGTTTCAATGCCCGCACCGATGAGTATGAAGACATGATCGCAGCCGGCGTCATCGACCCGACCAAGGTCACCCGCTTCGCTCTGCAGAACGCGGCCTCCGTATCCGGCCTGCTTCTGACCACTCAGTGCATGATCGCCGACAAGCCCGAAGAAAAGGGCGCAGGCGGCGGCATGCCCGGCATGCCCCCCCGGCGGCGGCTACCCCGGAATGGGAATGTAATAGAAAACAGGCTATAGGCCTTAGGCTGAAGGTTCCTTAAAGTAAAAGCCCCCTGTTCTTGGGAACAGGGGGCTTTTTTATGAAAAATAAATGAAAGACTCTCACGACATCCGGCAAACGATATTTGCGCTTGACATTTGATTGCACAAAGTAGGACAGATCTGCGCACATTTTTTGTGCAGGTGAAGCAATCCTCCCACCCCGGATTGCAACCGTCGATTCAACGAGAAAGGATATTCGCCATGAATAATTCTGAAAGTCTGGACTTCCTGTTTCATCCGCAGACCATCGCCATTGCCGGCGTTTCCGAAAATGTCAACAAATTCAATTTCGGTTTGAAATTTTTAGAAGGTCTTACGCAGTTCGGTTTCAAGGGAAAAATATATCCGATGAATCCCACAGGCGGCAAAATCGGCGACAGGATCATTTATCCGAGCCTTCGCGACATTCCCGACCGGATAGATTATATCATCTCGGCTATTCCCGCTCCCTATACACCGCAGCTCGTGGATGACGCAGCCGCAAAAGGCGTGAAGGCCATCCATTTTTTCACCTCAGGGTTCGGTGAAGTTGAAAACGAGGACGGCAAGCGTCTGCAAAAGGAGATTCTCGCCAGAGCTCAGAAAGGCGGCATTCGGCTGATCGGCCCGAATTGTCTGGGCCTGTATTGCCCGGCAGGCGGATTGACCTTCAACTATGATTACGCCAAAACACCGGGACCCGTCTCCATGATTTCACAAAGCGGCGGTAACGCCGCCCACTGCATCCAGGAAGGCACCAGTCGCGGCCTCTATTTCAGCAAAGTGATCAGCATGGGCAACGGCGCAGATTTGAACGAATCGGATTTTCTGGAATATCTGGCAAAAGACGAAGACACGAAGATCATCACGGCCTATCTCGAAGGCGTCCGTCAAGGACCGCGTTTTTTCAAAGCATTGCAAGCCGCTGCGAAAGCCAAGCCTACCATCGTTCTCAAGGTGGGGACGTCCGAATCGGGCGCAGAGGCGGCAGTGTCGCACACGACCGCCCTGGCCGGCTCCGATCAGGTCTGGGACGGAGTGCTCCGGCAAACGGGCGCCATTCGCGCCGACAATATTGAAGAGATGATGGATGTCGCACTGGCTTTCGAACATCTGGCCGCGCCTGCCGGAAACCGGATCGCCATCGTCGGCATCGGGGGTGGCGCGAGCGTTATTCTGGCGGACGAATTCAGCACCGCGGGGCTCGAACTGCCAAGGCTCGGCGATGCCCTTCGCCGGCGCCTCATGAACGTGTTTCCCTCGGAGGCCGGTCGGATTTTTAAAAACCCCGTCGATCTCAATCATTTTGAAAGTCCCGAAAAATTCTTCGCCGCCCTCAAAATCCTGGACTCAAACACGGAAACCGACCTTCTGGTCATTCATGTAGCGTTCGATCATTTTGGACTGATCTCCAAGGCGGAAAAGGAATTCTGGGTCGGCACGTTCATCCAATTGATCGCGCAAGTCAAAACGGAATTGACCAAACCGATGTCGGTGATCCTGCACAGCTACAGCTCGCCGGACATGAAAATCCTGGCGCAAAAGGCGGCCTCGGAGCTTGCCGCCAAAGACATTGCCGCATTCCCGTCCATCCGGCGCGCGGCCCTGGCGTTGAGCCGCTTTGCGGGTTACCATGCAAGGCGGGCGGCATCCCCACGCTTAAAGCGTCGTTAGCTCTTCGCAAATAGCAAAATAAATCGAAAAACGATTCAAACATGATCAAAGCGATTTTCTGGGACAATGACGGAGTGCTGGTCGACACCGAAGGACTTTTCTTTGAGGCCAATCAGGGAGTTCTCGCGGGTTTGGGCATTACACTGTCACACGAGCAGTTCGAAGAAATCTCGCTTCTGCGCGGCCAAAGCGTGCTGAGACTGGCTGCCGATCCTGAAACCCCGGAGTTTATCCGTCTGCGTGCCTTGCGGGACGCCCGCTATGCCCAGCTTCTTGCCGGACAATCCCTGGTCATCGATGGCGTCCGTGAGGTGCTTCAATTGCTTGCCGGGAAATACATCATGGGAATCGTCACCAGTTCCGGGCAGGAACACTTCGATCTCATTCACCGGCATTCCGGTCTTTTGTCCTACTTTCAGTTTGTTCTGACCCTGAAAGACTGCGAACACGCAAAGCCGCATCCCGAGCCGTATCTGAAAGCGATGGGGAAAAGCGGTTTTCCGCCGGAGGAATGTCTTGTCATCGAGGATTCACCGCGCGGCCTGGCCTCGGCGCGAGCCGCGGGCCTCCGCTGCATCGTCATCCCCAGCCCATTTACAAAAGGCAGCCGGTTTGCGGGTGCCTATAAGGTTTTAGACCACATTCGGGATCTTCCGGCCGCGCTTGCAGGCGAATAAGGCGTAATGATAAGACCGGGCAATCTGAAGACCGGCACAGGGTTTTCCACCCGACCACCATTTTTTAATTAAATTGACTCTCAAACCCCCTTTGACTATATTAACGCGAAAGCTCAAATGGAGTCATTGAGGCGCCTGGCTGGCACAGGCGGATCATCTCACCTAATACTTCCATAGAGATCATGCAACCCTATGCGCATATCCGTCATTATCCCCGTGCTGAAGGAAACCGAGCGCATCGCAGGCGTGCTCGCCGCTCTTGAGGCTGCGGCTGAGGGTATGCTTTACGAAACGATTGTCGTTGATGGTGACCCGGCAGGCGGCACCTTGGCGGCCATCCCCGCAGGCCGTGTCATCGGAATCACCGCGCCGAAAGGCCGGGCGCGCCAGATGAACGCAGGCGCGGCCAAATCCTCCGGCGATATTTTGCTTTTCCTGCACGCCGACACGCGCCTGCCTTCCGCGGCGCTTCCCGAGATTATCTCCGCAATGCAAGACACCCGCTTTGTCGGCGGTGCATTCGATCTGGGAATTGACAACCCGCGCTGGATCTTTCGCGTGACGGCCTGGTGCGCGTCGCGCAAGCACCGCCTTACGCGTGTGCCCTACGGCGACCAGGCGATCTTCATGCGCCGAGAGGTTTTTGAAAGCCTTGGCGGCTATCCGGACATGCCGCTCATGGAGGATGTGGAACTCATGAAGCGGGTGAAAAAGCAAGGCGGACGTATCATTCTCCTGCCTAACGCCGTGTTGACCTCGTCGCGCAAATGGGAAAAAGACGGCATTCTCTTTACCATCCTGCGCAACTGGACACTTCAGGCGCTGTATTTATTTGGCGTGCCGGCCCACAAACTCGTGCGCTTTTACTATCGGGAGGCTTGATGAATATTCCCATCGCGTTGGTTCTGAGCTGTTTTCTGATCATGGTTCCGTTTTGCGCCCCCGGAGCCGCTCAGGGTTTTCGCGAAGACTTCGAGACGCTTGCCGACTGGAAGCCGCTGACTTTCCCTAAAATTCCGCGCCACAGTACCTATGCCATCGGAGGCGGGGGCGCGGATCGTTATCTTGTCGCAACGGCCGACGCCTCCGCTTCCGGCATTGTTCATGTGCGCACCTTTAATATTTATGAGACCCCCGTGATTCGCTGGCGCTGGAAAGTGTCCAACATCTATGCCAAAGGCGATGAAAAAAAGAAATCCGGCGATGACTATCCGCTGCGGATCTACGTGATGTTCCAATACGATCCCGAAAAAGCCGGCGCGTTTGAGAAAGTTCAGTA
This sequence comes from uncultured Smithella sp., assembly GCA_964443625.1. Classification (GTDB taxonomy): domain Bacteria; phylum Desulfobacterota; class Syntrophia; order Syntrophales; family Smithellaceae; genus UBA8904. The sequence goes on from CAYUDM010000018.1 coordinate 5,313, forward strand.
CGGGGCAGCTAAACTGATCTACGGCGAATACCCGCCGCATTCGAGCCTCAACTACATCTGGGCCAACAAAACCTATCCGGAAAGGATTCTGCCCAACCCCTATACCGCCAAAGCGCAGATGATTCTTCTGCAAAAAGGCCCGGCTCACATGGGGCAATGGGTGGAAGAGAAAGTTAACGCACTCAATGATTACCGCAAAGCCTTCAGCGCGGATCCGCCCGCCTCGGCCGCCCTGGCGATCATGAGTGACGCCGACAATACCGGCGAAAAGGCTACCGGATTTATCGACTACATCGAGGTATCCGCCCGATGAAAAAAGATGCGCTCATTGTTTTTTTTAAAGCTCCCGAACGCGGACGGGTGAAAACCCGCCTGGCGGTACACTTGGGCAACGATGTCACGCTGGGGCTTTATCTGGCACTTCTTTGTGACCTTGCGGATCTTGCCCGCGAGGTGGCAGCAAAGACCGTTGTTGTCTATGATGGAATTAAGGAGAAGCCACCTCAAGCCTTTGCCGGGATGCCCTTCCTCAAGCAGCGTGGCTCGGACATCGGCGAGAAAATGGCAAACGCCTTTGCCGATGTTTTTGCGATGGGCTTTGACCGCGCTGTGTTGATCGGGTGCGATCTTCCCGATCTGCCCGCTGATCACGTCTGTCAGGGGTATGCAAATCTCGAGGACGCTCAGGTGGTTTTGGGTCCTGCCACAGACGGTGGATATTACCTGATCGGCTTCCGGAAAGAGAGCTTCTCTCACGCGCTCTTTTCGGATATCCGCTGGGGAGCCCCGGCTGTTCTTTCCGAGACGTTTGACAGAGCCAGGGCCACCGACCTGCAAACAGCGCTAATCGATCCGTGGCCGGATATCGACACGGTGGAAGATTTAAAGCGCTTTTACCTGAGAAACGCGCAAACGGGACGCGCACCGCACACAATGCATTTTTTAAAACAGCAGGAGGAAGCGCATGGGCTACGATTATGACCTGATCATTTTAGGCGGAGGCGGAGGCGGCATCACGGGAGCGATGCTGGCGCACGGTCTGGGCAAAAAGGTTGCCCTGATCGACAAGAAACTCTTTGGCGGCGAATGCACCTGGTCGGGCTGCGTTCCCAGCAAGTCGCTTCTGCACGCGGCGCATACGGTCGCAACGGCTAAGTGCGCGGGCTTTTACACAACCGCGGGACGGACGGATTTCAGCATATCGAGTACGGCTGTCATGAAATCCGTTCGCGACATCGTCTCCAGCATTTATGAAGACGAAAAGCCGGAGGTCTTTGAAAAAATAGGCCTCACCGCGCTGGAAAACACCTCCGTCCGGTTTACCGACGCACACACCGTGGAAGTCTCAGGAAAGAAAATGAGCGCGAAGAAATTTCTGATCGCCACCGGCTCTTCTCCGCTTGTGCCGCCAATTCCGGGGCTGGACGCGACGCCTCACTACACCAATGAAAATATCTTTTCACTCGATACGCTTCCGGCGTCACTGATCATTCTGGGCGGCGGCCCCATCGGCGTCGAACTCGCGCAGGCTATGAATCGCCTTGGCGTGGCCGTCACCGTCATCGAGATGGCCCCGGCGATTTTGATCCGTGAAGAGGCGGAACTCTCCGCGAGGCTTTCCGATATTCTCACGTGCGAAGGGGTGCGTTTGATGACCGGCGCGAAAGTGGTCCGTGTGGAAAACGCAGGCCGCAAGGCGGTGATTTATGAAAAAGACGGCTCAGAAGGGCGGGCCGAAGCAGACGCGCTTTTAGTCGCGGCGGGCCGCAAGCCCAACATCGAAGGGCTGGCGCTCGATCACATCGGTGTTGCCGCCGACCGGAAGGGCATTGCCGTCAACGGCCATCTGCAAACCAGTCTGCCCCATATCTACGCCGCAGGCGACGTGGTGGGGCCGTATCAGTTCAGCCACATCGCCAATTACCAGGGCATTGTGGCCGTCTCCAACGCATTTTTGCCGTTTAAAAAACGCGTCAATTACAACGCCGTGCCCTGGTGCACCTTCACCGATCCGGAGCTGGCCCGAAGCGGCTTGACCGAAGCCGAGGCCAGAGAAATACACGGTTCGAAAATCCGGGTGTACCGCGCCGAATACGCAAAGCTCGACCGCGCCCGCACGGAGCACGCCACCGAGGGATTGGCCAAATTCGTCTGTGACGCGCGCGGAAAACTCCTGGGCATACATATTCTAGGGCAACGCGCGGGCGAAGTGCTGCATGAGGCGCACGCCGCGCGGACGCTGGGCATTCCACTGCACAAACTAAACGACGTAATTCACACCTATCCTACCTATTCCGAGCTTATCCGCCAGGCGGCCCGCGCCGCCTATATCGACCGGATTGCGTCACATCCGATAGTGCGTCTGGTCAAGTGGCTTCGGGGGGCCAAATGAAGCCGGTTTATAAAAAAATCCTTATCGCGCTGTGCATCGCGGCGGCCATTGTGGCCGTGCGGGTTTTCGGTTTTGATCAACTGCTGAGCCTCGAGACGTTTCGTCAGTATCGCGATCAACTGCTGGCCTTCACAGACCGCCACTATATCCCCACCGTGGCCATATTCATTTTTATCTATATCGCGGCCGTGGCACTTTCCATTCCCGGCGCGACGGTTTTGACGCTCACTGCCGGATTCCTCTTCGGTTTTATCGGTGTAATCTACGTCAACATCGGGGCGACCGCCGGCGCGTGCCTGGCTTTTCTTGTCGCACGCTACCTGCTTGGTAACTGGATTCAAAAGCGCTACGATGAAAAACTCGCTTCGTTTAACCGGGAGATTGCCGACAACGGCTACAACTATCTTCTGACCCTGCGCTTCATTCCGCTGTTTCCTTTTTTCCTCATCAACATCTTTGCGGGATTGACGCGCGTGCCGCTTACCACGTTTGCCTGGACGACCATGGTCGGCATTCTGCCCGGATCATTCGTCTATATCTATACCGGACGACAATTGGGCATCATCGACAAGCCGGGCGATATCTTCTCCTGGCAGATTCTCCTAGCTTTTGCGCTTCTGGGGCTTCTGGTGATAAGCCCCGTGATCGCCAAAAAGATTTTGAAGAAAGCAGGCGACCAGCTCCGGACTTAAACTTTTAACCGCATCAGGGAGATCAGTATGAAACAAATTTTTCTGTCGATTTCGTTATTATGCCTGATCCATAGCCTGTCGTTCGCCCAAGACGGCGGCGCTTCATCCGGCGAGGGCTTCGCGCTAAAAGCTTGCCCGTCAAGCCCCAACTGCGTCTCATCACAGGCAACGGATCCCAAACAGGCCATCGCGCCTCTTGTCTATACCGAAAGCCGCGCCGAAGCTCTGGCACGTCTCAAGCGCGTTCTGGGATCGATGAAGCGCACCACGATTGTTACGGAACGAGCCGACTACCTGCATGCCGAGGCCAAATCGCTCATCTTCCGCTTTGTGGATGACGTCGAATTTTATCTGCCGGAAAATCAGAAGATGATTCATGTGCGCTCCGCCTCACGCGTGGGTTATTCCGACCTGGGCATGAACCGCAAGCGCGTGGAAGAGATTCGCAAACGCTTTAACGAAACGAAATAGCAGAAAATGAAAAGACTGATTCTGGCCGGCGCGGGACACGCGCACCTGATGACCATTCGCAACCTGCCGACGCTTGCGGGCGCAGGTATTTCCGTCACTGTGGTGAGCGCCGGAGATTTTCATTATTATTCCGGCATGGGGCCGGGACTGCTTGCCGGTATTTACCGCCCCGAGGAAACCTGCTTTCACATTCGGAAAATGGTCGAATCGCAAGGCGGAACATTTCTTCAGGGCGTGGTCGAGCGCATCGATGCGACAGGTCGTCGCGTGATCCTGACCGACGGGCAAACGCTTGCCTACGATTTATTGTCGTGCAACCTAGGAAGCGACGTCATCGTGCTTCCGGGCGCGTCGCCGAATCTGATTCCCGTGAAACCCATCGACAACCTTTATCGGGCGGGCGTCGCAATCCGCAGCCGCTTGAAAAACGGCCCCCTGCGCGTCGCCGTTATCGGCGGCGGCCCGGCCGGCGTGGAACTAGCGGGAAACCTGCTTCGCCTGGGGGCAGCCGCCCTGCATCCGCTTGCGGTCAGGCTGGTGAGCCGCGATGATTTGCTTTTGCGCTATCCGGTTCGGGCAAGGGCGCTCGCTTTGGCCTCACTGCGGCAGAGGGGTGCAACCGTGCTGGAGCGTCAGGCTGTCCGGAAGGTGGACGCATCACACATCTTGCTGGAAAGCGGCGAAGCAGTGGCGTTCGATCTGGCCGTAAACGCCACGGGCATCTTGCCTTCATCCGTTTTCAGGCGCTCCGGACTGCCGGTTTCAAAAGACGGCGGTCTGAGGGTGAATTCCTATCTGCAATGCGTATCCGATCCGGCCATTTTCGGCGGCGGCGATTGCATCCATTTTGATCGCCTGCCGCTGGACCGTGTTGGCGTTTACGCCGTGCGTCAGGGTCCGGTGCTTTATCGCAATCTGAGAGCCTCTCTTGGCTGCAAAGGGTTTGATCTTGAGGCTTTCAAGCCGCAATCGCGCTATCTGTCGATTTTGAACCTGGGCGACGGGCGGGGCATTTTGGCCTGGCGTTCTTTGATTGTGTCGGGGCGTCTCGCATTTCGCCTAAAAGACGCCATCGACCGTTCCTTCATGCGTCGATTTCAAAAGGAATGATGTTTTACGTAGAGGATATTCCCACGGGTGGATTGATAGGTTGAAGAACACGCGATAGATCCCCTTGAAAAATTCATCATGAGCAGCATGCCAGGCACGATCCGGTTCGTGTCCTTGAGGTTATCGTGGTGAATCCAAACATGTTTTAAAGCCGGTTTTGGCGCTCAAGCCACACAGCCTGGCCTGTCAGCATGACAGAAGCTGCAGCATTTCCGTCGGCATAAGAAACCAGGTGGCCAGCGATCGGCCGATGACTTGTCCTTGCGCATTAAAAAGAACCGTTGCCGTGTAAAGTTTTCTTCCGTCGCTCCCGGTGGGCCAGGCGGCAACAACGCATGGCTCATCACAGCGCAGAGGCTTTTCGATTTGGCCGATCAAGCGTCCCAGAAAACCGGGCTTCGTATCCGTTAATTCCCACAAAGCGTAGGCCCCCGGACAATCCAGGGCCGTCCAGATAAATTCAGGCCGGACATAACCTCGCTCGTCGCCATGCGCCACTGATGGTGTCCAGGGCGCGGCCACCATGTTCGCGCCCTGAATCCGGCCCGGGTGGATCTTCAGGCCCTCCCCGTCCGGCACATCGGCGCCGCAGCAAAAACAGATAGGATGAATACCGTGTCCGGTCACGTGGGTGTAGGGCGTCGGTTTCAGGGCAAGAGAGGCCTGCGCGGCCCTGACGGCTTCTTCATAGCCGGGAGCCTCGGGCGCTGGAAGGTCCAGAACGCCGGGCTTTGCCGATATGATCATCGAATCGCCATCCATCAGATAATACATTCCATCGCCGTCCGCGCAAATTTGAAGTTCCCGGTCAAGCGGCGTGGGGCGTTTGATCATGACATCGATCACGCCGTCGATGAATTCGGCAAAGAGGCTGCAAACATAACCGCCGTTGGCGATGTCCGGCGGCCCTTTATAGATGGCCGGGATGGTGATGCTGCACAGGGTTTTCAGATTGGACTTCCGATTTTTCCGAAGCATTGAAAGATTTTTATTCCTTCCCGTATTTGCTGTTGCGGATTATCCCTTGCTTATCGCATTTTGTTTGTCAATCTATTTGTATACTCCCAGATGAAATGACGTACTTGTTGAAAGTCATGACTATTTTGTCATCAAATGCCTCATCCCGAGCCGTATCACAACACGCTTTGGAAAGTCCGCTTACTGAACTCAAAATCCGGATCAGGGAGGATGAACATGCTCAAGTGAGAACCACCCGATATTGATAACAACGAATTTACATGACACGCAAATTTTAGAATCAAAAGCGCGCTGACTGTTTACCGGAGAGCCCCTAAGCCGCCCGTCTGAATCGCAGATGCACGGCTTAGGGACATTTAAAGAAGGTGTGAAATTTTTATTACTGCGTTTGTTGTTCTTTTTAAACATCTTATTTTGACGGAAACGACATAGGCGGTCCCTCCATCGGTCCTCGAATTCTTCTGAGGAAGAGGCAGATCCTGTTGTCGGCAATTAATCTTTTACCAGCCCCACATCATGCCAGGTCCGCGACCTCGCCACCCTCTAGGACATCCATGCCAACCGCCAACCTGTATCGCGTGATCAAACATGGCAAGGTGATAGCGCGTCTGGATGAGAAGATAGTTCAGAATTCCCGAAGAGTCCCGATCTGAGGCGTTCTTTATCAGCCATTCGTAACGTGGGATGAGATCACGTTCCATTTTCACACAAAGTTGATAGGCTTCCTCCAGGGTCTTCGTGTCTTTGACCGCTTGCGGCTTTCTGTCAGCAGAAAGCCCGTATGCGCTGAAAAGATTCTCGATGGTCATGACATGGTCTTGCTCCTGCGGGATCACCATGTGGTAAGGCATGTAGGTATTATATTTCTCCGCGTCTGTTGCATACTGTTCTAAAGAAAGTCTCTCCAATGCCAGGACATCACGGAGTTTTTCGATCCACTCCTTGCTTTCCGGTACCGGTAGTTTGACGGGCACATTGGCAGAAGATCCATATCCCATCATTCCGCCCGGCCCCATTCCATACCCTCCTCCACGTCCCATCCATGCTCCGCCGTAACCATATTCATCACTGTAACCCGGTGCAAAGCCATGGCGTGGCTGAGACATCGCCGGAAAAACCATGAACAAACCAATGATCACAATACCGACAAACAATATCATCGTTTTCATGTTTTCCTCCTTACGTTGGATTGGCGGACTCCCTATAGTGCCGAATCCGAAAGATCCTGTTTCATCCGGTCAAATTCTTCCTTATTGATATCGCCTTTAGCGTATCGCTTCTTCAGAATATTTAAAGGCGTATCCTGGCCTTCCGCATTCGTATTTTTTTCTTTCACCGCTCTGACGATAAAATAAACCGCCACAAGTAAAACAATCAGGAATATTAACCACATAAACATCCCTCCATAGCCAAAACCATAATTCATCATATGACCGTATTCCCACCCCCGTTCCGGTCTATTCATCCCGCATGCCGTACCCATCAGCGGCAGTAAAAGAAACGACAGCAATACAAGCGTTTTCTTCATCATCTCCCCTCCTTTCTCTTTTCACTATGAAGGTTAATCTAAGCTTGAAATATTTGCTGTCAATCAAATCGTCGTCATTCGGAATCCGATGCAAACCATTGAATTATCCACCAGAAACGACGCTGACGCCCTGACCCAAGGTAAGGTTCCCCGGCAAACGCGACTGGCGGCAGAAGCGAAACAAAGGGTGGGCATGAAAAGACGAAATTCTTAGCAGCGATCAGATTTCAGCCGATTGCAGCGATGAGATGCAATAGAATCAAGACATTCATTTATCGATTTAAGGGCGTGCCTTCTGTCTGCTTACGCCGGAGTCTTAGACCGTGCGGCAGTTTGCTTTTCCGCCCATTCAAAGTAGGTTTTGATCGAGTAGACGGCATCCTGTATTTTGGCATAGACGGGAAATCCCGCCTTGCGCAACGCGGCAAAGGTCTCGATCCGCACGCGCTCATAGTCCAGATTGTCTTCCACAAAACTCGCCAGAATCGGAATCACGGGTTTTTTAATCTGCCGTGCCATCTCCAACATGGTGTCGGCGTTGTTTTTGACATTGAGGAAAAGCTCCGCATGCAGAATGTATTCGACGGAAAAATAAGGCACGATGACGTCAATGTTTTCATCCGCATCCATAGCTTTCATCGTGTGCATCATCACGTTGAGGTCAAATCCGAAAGCGCCCAGATCAACCGGATTGACGGTTGATGTATTCACGCCCATAATCTTCTCGCTGATTCTCCGCTGGGATTCGGCGCTCAACTCGGGAAGACCAAGACCCGCCTGCACGGCCAGATCGGAAAAAAGAACGGAAACCCCGCCGCCCGCGCCGAGAAAGCCGATGCGCTTCCCCCGCGGAACTCTTGTCGCCGTGCCCAGCATGACCAGATGCATCAACTGATCGAAATCGTCAACCAGCAGGCCGCCGTGCTGACGGACCGCCGCTTCCCAGATGGTGTAATTGCTGGCCATGGCGCCCGTATGGCTGGCCGCGGCTTTTGATCCGATTTCCGTTTTGCCGCCTTTGAGAAGAATCACCGGTTTTCTGGCGGTCGTCCGTTTGAGTGTACGGAGAAAGGTTTTAACATCCTTAATGTCTTCCACGTAGCAGGCAATCAGCCGGACATCCTGATCGTCGGCCAGATAATCCAGATAGTCTTCAAGCCGCAGATCGATCTGGTTTCCGTAAGAGACGACTTTATTGATGGGAATTTTCCGCGTCGAGGCCATGGCCATGAAATTCGCCGTCACGCCGCCCGATTGACCGAGAAACGCAACCGTGCCGACCGACTCTTGAGGCGGAGCAAACACAAACGAAATCTTGGACGCCGTGCAATGCACACCGACGCAGTTCGGTCCGACAATCCGCAAATCCCCCCTGCGGGCTTCCCGGATGATTTCCTCTTCGAGCTTCAGGTTTCCCGTTTCGCCGAATCCCGACGTGAAGAAATGAATGAATTTGATTTGCTTGCGCACCGCCGATCTAACAATGTCCACGGACTGTTCCACCGGCGCGGCAACAATGGCAAAATCGACCGGCTCGGGAAGATCGTCGATGGATGCATACACCTTGACCCCGTTTATTTCTCCGCCTTTCGGATTCACCGGATAGACCGGACCCGCAAAACCGCCTCCCTGAATAATCTGGAAATAGGGCATCTTTCCGCCGCCCAGATTATTGGATGCGCCCACAATAGCTATACTTCTAGGATAAAATAACCGATCGAGATTCATTGCCGTCCTCCTGTTTCCGCTTCCGTCTCAAGATCCCATGTCATCGCAACGTCCAGTGTCTGATGTCACCCATCGCATCGATCGCCCCGGGCCTCCCCGGATCATGAACCTGAATAATCAATCCGTTATTTTCCGGCTCCGCCGTAAAACGGCGTCTGGGAAATATACAACTTCCTGAAGACGATGCAAGCCCCAAATACACTTGCACAACGACACCAAAAGACACTGATTTTCCAACGGCGGTCGGATTTATGGCAATTGAAACGAACAGATGAATCAGAATAGAAACATCCCCTTAAATAATGAAGGACGACTCTTTTGACTCCCGATTACCGCTTGAGCTCATCCCGGAGGGCCTGGCCGATCTTTTCCATGATATAGGGTTTCTTGACGTATGCGCCTGCTCCGAGTTTCTGGGCTCCTCGAACACGATCGGTTTCTGAAAAACCGCTGACCACAATTGCTTTCTGTTTAGGATTGATTTCCAGAATCTTCTGATAAGTCATCAGGCCGTCGATTCCCGGCATCATGATCATGTCCAAAACCAGAATATCCGCCCGATGGTCTTTGAGGTATTCCAGGGCCTCCTCCCCGCTTGCAACAGTATGAACTCTGTAGCCCAGGTGGGTCAGAATTCCGAAGGCGACATCCCGTTGTTCGGCAATGTCATCAATGACCAGAACGGATTCTCCGTTCCCCATATATTGTTCGATCGGCGTCTTTTTTTCAGGGGTGGTTATTTCTTCGCGTGTTGCCGGAAAATAGAGTGTGAAGGTGGCCCCCTCGCCGTCTTGAGACTGAACATCAATGTATCCGCCGTGATCTTTCACCGTTCCCCAGACAATCGTCAGTCCCAGACCGGTTCCGCTTCTCCCCATAGCCTTTTTTGTATAAAACGGTTCAAATATCTTTTCCCGGTGCTCGGCGGGAATGCCCATTCCCGTATCGGACACGCTCAGGATGGTGTACTCGCCTTCCCGGACTTCATCGTAGCCCATCACCGCCTTATCGAGATAGCAGCTCTGAGTCCGGATGATTACTTCTCCCGTTGCGGAAATGGACTCCGCCGCATTGGAAAGCAAGTTCATTAAGGTCTTCTCCAGATGAACAGAGGATCCTTTGATGTTTAATAACTCTTCTTGTAGCTCTGTCCTGAATGTCACGCGGGAATGGTGATCTTTCATTCTCTCGAACTCGAGCGTCTTGAGAAAATCTGAGACAATGCAATTGAGATCGACGACCTCCGATACCGTAACGCCTCGCCTGGCCAGAGTGAGAAGATCCTGGATAATGGCGGCGCCTTTCTGTGTGGACTGGAGTATCTTTTCCGCATGACCTCTGGCCCGCTGTCCCTCCGGAATTTCCATCAGCAGCAGTTCCGAAAAACCGGTCATGACTCCCAGAACATTATTAAGATCATGGGCAACACCGCCTGCCAGCTGCCCCAAGGCTTCCATCTTCTGGGCGCGCTGCAAGCTTTCCTCCAGGTTTCTTTTCTCTTCTTCCGTTTTACGACGCTCTGAGATGTCGGTGATTAGATTCAACGTTGCGGGACGACCTTCCCAGTCGATCAGGACGGAACTGATTTCAATCCATTTGGTATGCCCTCTTTTGTGGAAAGCCCGGTAAGTGTGCCGGGTGGGAGTCTTGTCACCGTTTATCTTTTGCAAATAACGCGTTGCCACTGCGTCGCGGTCTTCCGGATGGATTAATTCAAAAACGGGGATAGACAGAAATTCCTGTTCCGAATAACCAAACGACTCAATCGACCTGCTGTTGGTGTATTTAATCATTCCGTCCTGAATCACCAGAATCGCTTCATCGGCGTTTTCCACCAACGATCGATACCGCTCTTCGCTCTTTTGCAGCGCCTCCTCCGCCTCCCTGCGGTCTGTGATGTTGCGGCAGACTTGCACAATACCATAAGGAGAGCCGTCTTCATTCCGAAGAACATCGCCGTTGACTTCAAACAGCAGCTTTCTGCCGTCCTTCATGATCAGGTGATATTCTCGGGGCCCAAGCTTTCTTTCAAGCATCAGAGACGTGTTTTCGGCCGCCTTAGCCTGATCCTCGGGCGCAATAAAGGACAACATGTTTTTCCCGATAATGTCCTTATCCTGGTACTGGCTCAGAGCAAGACCGGCATCGTTAATAAAATGAACCTCTCCGTCAAGATTCATCCGAATGATGATGTCAGGCACCGAGGCGATGAGTTTCGTGTATACTTCCTTGCTTTCCCGCAGGGCTTCATTGAGCGCGCCGAGCTCATCATTTTTCCTGCTGAGCAGTTCTTCGGCGCTGATCCTGATATCGATCTCCTTTCTGTAACTGCGGCCTAAAAGCCAGATCATTAAAGCAATGCCCACGAGAAACCCGGAAACAAGCACAACCCGGTTGACAAAAGCAACGTCCGCCGTTCGATAGGGTTGGATATAGCCGACGGAGATCATCGCGGCGAGGCACAGATAGGTCACAAGACAAATCACAAGAGCGATCCACATTTTACGATACCCGTAAATGATCGCCACAAAGATGATCATCAGGGCATACATGAAATTGCCCGGCGCATCGATGCCGCCGATATAATTCGCATTTACGGCGGGAAAATACATAAGCACAGGTGGAATCATGCCGGCTAAGCGCCAGTATCCCGCATGAGTAAGAAAGATGGCCGCACAAAGCATCAGGGACACGCCAGAGTAGATGATCAAGGTATCCAGCGGCATTTTGTCGAAGAGGTAAAGGCCGAAAGAAATCAGGGTAAAAGAAAAAGCGACCCCAAATGAAAAGAACAACACTTTGCGGGTGATGTATTCCCGCCTGGCCAATTCCGGGTCGGTTTCTCTTAAGGTGCGAATAAAACTTAATGGGTTCATTTGTTTACCCTTAAGATGCGGCGGACGGGCTTATTGTTGAACAGTCGAAAATAATCATGCAATTTTTAAGCTATTTAAACCATACAACTCAGATGGATGTCAATATGCATCAGGAGATGTTCATAGTGGTAAGGATAGATTGAAGTCCCGTGGTTTCAAGAGGAAAGCCCCTTCCCCGGCTTCGCAAGAAGGCAAACCTTGCATGGAATTATTTCGGACTCCGGCTTTAAGAAGAAATCTCCTTTCAGCGCATGCGCTACATCAGGCTGCCGAAGAAATAACATGCCAGAGCCAAGACGAAAGGATATGACCTGAAGACATGATGTTTTCAATAGCGGCCGGATTTTGCGGCGATTGTCGCGGATCGATGAAACGGCTTAAAATTCTTAACTTAAATACGCAAGGACATCCCTTTAAATTTCGGAACACACGGCACAGAACGGTTGCGTGCCGCTCTGTGCAATGTTTTCCGGCCAGATCCGGCTCATTCAATCGGAAATTATTCGATTTCCTCAATGGCCAGTGGATATTTGGACAAGACCTCGCAGCCGTCTTTGGTGATCACAATATCATTTTCGTAGCGGAAGCCGATCCCCTCTTCCGGCGCCGCATACTGCATCGCGCAGACGACCATTTCGTTTTCCGAGTAGACATGGTCCTGATCCGTCCAGTAGGGAAGATCGGGATTAACCACCGAGCCGATGCGCCATTCGTCGCCGAAAAGCCCGATGCCGTGTTCGCAGGCAGGTTGAATAAAATCACCGCAGCCGCGCGATTCGGCAAAGTCCATCATGATGGCGGCAAGCGTTCCGGGAGTCGTTCCGGCTTTATAGTTGTCGATCACCGTCTGGATAATGGCAACAAAGTTATCCGCGTGCCAGCGCTGGCGTTTGGTGGCCGGGCCGATCAGATAGTTGTGCGAATGATCGCCCAGGGCCAGCTTGAACATGGCGTGAAAATCGAGCATCAGCGGCTCGCCGGCCTTGATTTCCTTGGTTGTGGGCGGTGTGCAGGCACCCAATCCCGTGCGATAACCGCTGGAGATTTCATTTAAGCCCGCAAAATTCCATTCCGATACACTACCGGCTTTGCGCATTGCCAGCGCGGCGATGCCGGCGATAACGGTTTCCGTCATGCCTTTGAAGCCGCCGTTTGAAAGCGCCGCGCGGGCCGCCTTGTGGCCCTCATCGACGATGAGCGAGGCGGTGCGGAAACGCTCGATGGTCCCCGGGTCTTTGATGATTGAGAGCGCATCTATGATGTCGTGCGAGTTGATCCATTCAAATCCGGGAAGCGCGTCTTTAAAATGCGTGTATTCCCAGTGCGTCAGATTGCCTTCGGCCGTGTACGTGGAAACGCCGTCTTCGAAACCGATGCGGCCGCGGGTGATGCCGAGTTCGTCCTTGATGAAATCGGTGATCGCGGACACCTGATCCATGCCGCCCATCGGGCCGTAAGCGCGAACGCGGTCGGAATCAAGCCAGGTTTCATCGCCCACGCGTAGCGCGTCGACGACAAACGTGAAATACGTCGGCTGGCCTTCGGGCGGAATGATCAGATAGCTTCGCCACGGGCAGAAGGTATCCAGCACGAAGCTCATGGTCCGGATGCGCGACCCTAAATAGACATCGACGCCGCGTTTGTGCATTTCTTTTTGGATGTCCCGGACGCGTCCGGGATTGTCGATATAATACTTGTCTTGGGGATCCAGGATTCTGGTCATGGCGCGCCTCCTTTTCAATATTTTGCCGGTATTTTGGCCAGAACCTTGTTGAGACGGTCCGACACGGAGGCAAGCTTGAGCGCTCTGGCCAGATTGCCTTTAAGTTTCAGCTTTCCGGTCATGAGCGCTTTCTGCGCGCCCAGTTCCGCCCGGGAAATCTTCGCAAACGTCTCATAATCGCCGAGAATACGGAATTCCGCCTGGGGCGGCTCGCCCGCGCCTGTTTCCACGCGGGTGACCTTCCCGTCTTTGCATTCGACGAAAAGAAACATTTCCTGCCCGCCGGGACAGTTTTTGTAAATGTTGGCCATGGACGTGGTGACGTTGTTCATTTTTTCCGGGGTAAGCTCGGCCTGAAGCCTTTTGAGCGCTTCGTCGCGCCAGGTGGGGCTTAAGTATGCGATCAATTCCGACATAGTGTGTTCCTCCTGTGATGTCTTATTTACCTGACGGCCCGATCAAGCCGCCTGAATATCGATCCTGCGCAGCCCCCCTTGAATAACACTGCGGCATCTTTTCCTTCAAGCCACTATAGATCAAAATAATCTCCTGTCAATAAGGGAGAAGGTAAATGATGAATGCTTGACGGGCGACCAGACAGATGATGGGGGATGATGAGACAAGGTGAAGATTGCCTTGTAAGACCAAATCATCTTCCTCTTTCTTTTCTTTCATAAATTTTCTAGAATGGCCGGTCATAAAGGATGAATGACCACGGCGCGTGCCGGGAAAAGATGTTATCCCAGCACCGCGCCGGTCCCTCGCTTTATCATCCGAATACGGTCAGCAAAGGATGAACAACCTTGAATCTGGATGATCTTTTTAAAAAGCTCGACGACCGGGAGATCTTATCTCAAAAGGAGCTTGTGTATCTGCTTGACCTGCCGCCGTCGAGCGCCGGGTCATATCGTGTAATGGCCGAAGCCAATCGTCTCTCCAAAGAGGTCTCAGGCGGAAAAGCCGAAATCCATGCCCAGTTTGCGGTGAATCTTTCGACGTGCCCCTGCGAATGCCTTTTTTGCTCTTTTGCCAAAATCAACAGCGTCTTTAAAGAATCGATCGTGCTTTCGCCCGATCAGGCGGTGGCCTATGCCCGCCGGTTCGAAGAAGACGGCGCCAATGCGGTGTTTATGATGTCCACGGCGACTTATTCCTTCGAGCGGTATCTGGAGATCGCCCACGAAATCAGAAAAAGCCTGAAACCCGAGACCGTCCTCATTGCCAACGTGGGCGACCAAACGCTAAAAAACGCGGTGCGGCTCAAAAATGCCGGATTTGCCGGCGTCTATCACGCCGTTCGCCTGCGCGAAGGAACGGACACCAGTCTTTCCGTGAAAAGGCGCAAGCGTAGTATTCGTCACTTTATCGAGGCCGGTTTGGAGGTGGGCACCTGCGTCGAACCGGTGGGACCTGAGCACACCAACGATGAGCTGGCCGAAATGATCCGGTTTACAGCATCTTTTGATCCCGCCTTCAGCGGCGCAGCGCGAAGAATATCCATTCCTGGAACCGAAATCGCCAAACGGGGTATGATCAGCGAGCTTCGGATGGCACAAATCGTCGCGGTGACTCGATTGGGTATGCCTCGCACGGTGACAGGCAACTGCACGCACGAGCCCTGCACCTTGGGCGCCATCGGCGGGGCGAATCTTTTCTGGGCCGAGCTCGGCGCCAATCCCCGCGACACAGAAACCAAAACGGAAGAAGGCCGGGGCGAAACGGTAGCCGCCTGCAAAGCGATCTTTTCTGAAAGCGATTGGGACGTGCTCGAGGGCCCTTCAAGGTTTTACCGCAAAGCGACCCGATAAAAGCATCGGTCATTCATCCGTTTTGCTTTTTTGCCGGCGCATCAGCGCATTCTGCATGGAAGTATTGTCAGGGCATTAGGATTTTCCGGCCGTTTTTTTTCGAATCGTCATGGCGCTTCCGGGAACGGGTTTTTCAATATAAGGCAGCTTTCTTTGAAAGAAAAGACGGGCGGCTTCAAACAGAATTCTCGGCATCGACAGATGGGGCATCAGGGGGTGCCTGAACATCACGGCGGCCAGGCCCAAAGAGGTCAGAGGCCTTGCCTTTCCTCGAAGATCGGCTTCGAATACAACGCCTTCCTCCCGATGCAGAGTGATGCGAATATTGAGCTGCGGGCCGATTGCTGAAAAGAGAAACTCATACCGGCCGTTCAAATTATTGAAGGGCGAGACATGAAATGATTTTTCGGCCGAATAGTGCGCAACGTATCCGGAAACCGGCGCCAGCGGCTCATCAAGCACATAGATGTGCTTTTCGCCGAACGTGTTGTTGACCTCCGCCACGATGCAGGCCGGATCGTCCCCATCGGCAAGGCAATAATAAAAACTGACGGGATTGAAGACGTAGTGAAAATAGCGGGCCGATGTGACAAGCATGATGCGGCGGATGCTTCGGGCTTTCTCGCTTTTTGCGACCACCGCCGCAATTTTTTGCCTGATCGTCCCGGGACCTGCGTCAAGATAATCCTTGTCGTAGACGGAGGCGGGGCGGAAGCGGTTGTAGCCAAACCCTAAAATCCGCCGGTCGAGATCTTCGACTTCATCAAGGTCGAAGCAGTAAAAATACACCGGGTAACGGAAATGATGCCGGGCCGGTTGAAACCGCTGGTGTTCAACTTCTCCGACATAAAGACTTGATCTCACGATCTCCCTCCCCCCTTGGCGCTGATCAAAATCGCAAGCTATAAATCAATGCCCATAAGCATTCCGACATCGACAGCCGAACGGACCGCGTCTTCATGGAATCCGTATCCGAAATAGCTTCCGCAGAAATATGTCCGGTTCCGGCCGTTTAAGGCCGCCAGTTCCTTCTGCGTGGACAGGGAAGCAAAATTATACACAGGATGGGTGTAAAGGAAGCGGTCGATGATTTTCTCCCGCGCGACGGGACGCGCCGGATTAAGCGTCACGCAGTAACGCGAATCCGTCTGAAGGCACTGAAGTCGCGTCATGTCGTAGGTCAGGCATACGGGCGCGTCGTCTCCGGCGTTCGATTCACGCCGATAATTCCACGACGCCCGCGCCCTCGGGACCGAAGGCAGAAACGTGTCGTCGCGGTGCAGCAGCGTTTCGTTTTGCGTGTAGGTCCAGGCGGACAAAAGCCGCTTCTCTTCCGGCGAGGGATCCGCAAGCATCTGAAGCGCCTCGTCGGCATGCGCCGCAATAATGACGGCATCGAACTCTTCTTCGCCGCCGGGCCGGGCGACGGCGACTTTCAACGGTTTGCGCCGGATGCCCGTTATGGCGCAGTCGGTCAAAACCGCTCCGCGGAAGTTTTTTAGAAAAGTCCGCACGTAGGTCTGGCTGCCGCCTGTCACATAGTGCCACTGGGGCTGTCCGGTCACGGACAGAAGCCCGTGGTTTTCATAGAAGCGCGCGAACGTTTCAGCGGGGAAGTCCGCGATTTTGCCGTCGGGCGCCGACCAGATCGCGCCCGCCATGGGTAAAACAAAGTCCCTGGCGACGCGCCCGCTGATGCCCTCGCGCTCAAGATGCTGCCCCAGGGTCACCCCTGAAAGCGCCCCTTCATGCAGCCTTTCTCGTGTGACGCGGTTGAACGTGAGAATGCCCCGCAAAAACCACCAGAAGGATGGGTTGAAAAGATTTTTCCGCTGGGCGAAGGTGCTGTTTAAATCCATGCTGGCATATTGCAGGCCGCGTATTAAATCCGTATAGCTAAACGACATGTCCGTCTTGTCAACCGACACACCAAGCCTTGACAGGAATTGGTTGAACAGGGGATACGTCCGGTCGTTCAGAACGATAAATCCGGTATCGACGGGCATGCCCCGGTCGGGTCCGTCGGGAATGAACACCGTATTGGTGTGCCCCCCGATATAGCTGTTTTTTTCATACAGAGTGACATCGTGCTTTCTTTGCATAAGGTAGGCCGACACAATGCCCGCCACGCCCGCGCCGACTACAGCGATTTTCAACCGGTTGTTATTTTCCATTTCAAGGCCTGCTTTCAGAATGTCCCGTCATATGAGGATCTCTCAGTTTCTTGATGTTGCCGCGTCGGCCGACCCACGCGTGAGGATCAATTCGCATGAGGTGGCGCTTCTTGTTCGGGTTGATCAAAATCCGGTCTTGATGCCGTAAAATACTGCAATTTTCATTTATGCTACTCAAGGATTCAGAGCAATTCAAGAAGAAAGTTAGAGGACCGCAAAAATACTGTCCATTGCTGACCACTGGCACCAGGATCCGACAGCGGGCAGTGATATATGGCTTATAAACGCCTGTCATGTCGGCCGAGATGTCGGCTGATCTCTGTTGCGGCTTCAGCGAGCAATGCAACATACTTCCCCCGTACGGATTTCGGAAAACGGCTCGTGGGACAGGAAATCGTTAGCGATGCAACCACATGCCCCTTGGCATCAAAAATCGGGGATGCGGCCGCGCTTGCGCCATAAGCCAGCTCATCGACGGCAATCGCCCACCTCCGGCTACGAATCTGTTTCATCTGCTTTCTCACAGAATCGGGTTCGGTAACCGTAAATTCCGTTAGTTTTTCCAATCCCTGGGCTATATAGCGTTCCACGGCTTCTTCATCATAAAAGGCTAGCAGCGCCTTACCGCTGGCCACCGCGTGGAGCGGAGCAGAACCACCCATGGGGAGAAACAGGCGAACCGGATGCGGTGTTTCGAGACGCTCCAGCAGAACCGCCCTTCCGCCCTCGGCAATGACCAGATGAATCGATTCACCGATTTCTTCCCATAGCTTTTTCATCACGGGAAGTGCCGTCTCGCGGAGATTTCCGTTTTCCGCGACATGGCGGCCGATGCTGAATGCTTTGGATGTAATCTGCCACCGTGTCTGAGGGCTGTCCCTTTCCGTTTTTATCCAGCCGCAGACATGAAGGGTTTGCAGGCATCGCTGAGCGGTCATTTTGGTAATTTGAAGATGACGGGCGATATCGGTTACACCGATCGGCTGCTTTGTTGCCACCGTTTCCAATACTTTCAATGCTGTCTGAACACTTTGCAAGATAGCCATTTTTTCTCCTTGACACGAGATAGGACTGGCCTTATACAGGCTTAACGCATGCGCACACTGCGTAACACATGTCGTTACAACATTCAACGGCGAACTCATTTAGAACTGTCATACATGAAAACGAGGTGGGAGCAGCAATACGCCCGAAATAAATGGAATTTATTTTAAATTCTATAGGAAGGCCGGCGTGTTTCTGCTTTGATGCTGCAACTTCAATTCTTTAACCTTTTAAAAAGAAAGAGGGGGAAAGTATGCAGATGAGGTGTCATATTTTATTCACGAAGGCAGGGTGGTTGTTTGTATTGACAATTTTGCTCTTGGGCGTGGTCGGTTTAAGCGGCTGCAAGGAATCCGGGGTGTTTCTGGACAGCCCGGTGGCAGGGCTCACCTATTCAACCGCGTATAAGGGTCAAACCGTTATCTCTCAAACTAATGAAGACGGCAGGTTCTTCTATACCAGAGGCCAAAGCATCACCTTTTTCATCGGTTCTCTGGAGTTGGGAACCGTCAAAGGCAAGTCCGTCATTACGCCGATCGACCTGTTTGCCGGCGCGACCGGCACATCGGATCCCCGCGTGGTGAATCTGTGCGTCTTGCTGCAAACGCTTGATTTAGACGCCAATCTCAATAACGGCATTCAGATTACCGGGGCCATCTCTGATATTGTTTCCTCAGCGGGTTCTATCAACTTTGACCAGACGCCCGCCGCTTTTGCAGCCGATGCCAATGTGATCGCGCTTCTGGCCGCTTTGAATGCCGCCGATGTATTCACCGACCCGGACCCTCGTCCCAGAAGGCTTCGTACCGCTAAAGCAGCCGAAGAGCACTTTGTCCGGTCGATTGCTCCACGCGTGGTTGTCAGGACGAAATCCGGCGCGCTCAAGGGCTATGCCGCAAATGCAGACACGTGGCAGTTTCTGGGCATTCCTTACGCCAAGCCGCCTCTGGGCGATTTGCGCTGGAGACCGCCGCAGCCGCCCGAACGCTGGAAAGGCTTGCGAGACGCCATTGCCTGGTCCGACCAGGCCGCGCAGGGCCAGGCCTACCAGAGATTCGGAGAGGGCGGGATGAGTGAGGACTGCCTGTATCTGAATGTGACCGCCCCCAAAGGCGCACACAAGCTCCCGGTCATGGTCTGGTTCCACGGCGGTGGATATCAGATCCTGACCAGCAACACAGCCGGATACAACACCCCGGACTCCCTGACGACAAAAGGCGTGGTTCTGGTCACAGTCAACCACCGGTTAAATGTTTTTGGGTATCTGGCGCATCCTGAGTTGTCCGCTGAATCAGGCTATGGCGGTTCCGGAAATTACGGCAATATGGATTTGATTGCCGCCCTGCAGTGGGTGCAGAAGAATATTAACTCTTTCGGAGGCGATCCGAAAAACGTCACCATCTTCGGCCAGTCCGGCGGCGGAAGAAAAGTTCTGTCAATGAGATCGACACCGCTTGCTAAAGGGCTGTTCCATAAAGCGATCTGCCAGAGCGGATCGCTCCGACCCGAGACCCGCAGCCTTGAGGCGGCCGAAGCTCTGGGCCTGGCCTTGCAAAATAAGTTGGGTGTGAGCTCGCTTGCGGAAATGCGTGCCAAGCCCTGGATGGAGGTTGTGGCGGCTTACCCCTCATCGGTTCCCGATCCCTACCCGAATGTGGACAACTGGTATTTCCCGGAAACTGAAAGAGCGATTATCGAGACCGGCAAACAAAACGACACGCCGTTTATGATCATGGTTACGAAAAATGATACGCTGGAACCCATCGCGACGGTAAAAAATTATTTGCCCTGGATGGCCGATTTCACGATCAATAATGTCTATGCCGGCGTCTTCACCAAAGTGCCTTCGGGATGGGCGGCTCAAGGCGTTTTGCCTTATCACTCCGTTGAATTAAGCTATGTCTTCAATACGTCAGGCAGCGCCGTTGTTCACTATTTACTGAGCCTGGTGAAAGACCCGGTCACGGGCGCTAATCTCGCCATCGGTGATTTCAACGGCAATGGGATCACCGGTTCCGCCGGAGATCAGGAAGACATTCTGACGTCCATCGGATGGGACGCGGCGGATGAATACACAGCCGACAGGGTCATGACGATTTGGACCAACTTTGCCAAAACCGGCAATCCAGGCACATCGGATTTTATCTGGCCGGTTTATACATCTGACAATGATACGTATGTTGATTTGGGAGAAATACCTCTGGCGAAAACAGGTCTGTCAACGGTCTTTCCTTAAGGGTTCTAAAAAAGCATATCAGGGAGGGGCGTTTCCGGTCGGCGCCGGACCCCCCCTCCAAGACTCTTGTCGTTGATGCAATCAAGAAATGGAGGGGCAGAGCATGGAAAAGGTCTTAGATTTTGTATCTCGAAAAGTAACGTTTCTGTTTTTACCGTTTATGATCGTTTGCCTACTGTTTACACTGACCGCTTGCAAGGAATCCGGGGTGTTTCTGGACAGCCCGGTGGCAGGGCTCACCTATTCAACCGCGTATAAGGGTCAAACCGTTATCTCTCAAACTAATGAAGACGGCAGGTTCTTCTATACCAGAGGCCAAAGCATCACCTTTTTCATCGGTTCTCTGGAGTTGGGAACCGTCAAAGGCAAGTCCGTCATTACGCCGATCGACCTGTTTGCCGGCGCGACCGGCACATCGGATCCCCGCGTGGTGAATCTGTGCGTCTTGCTGCAAACGCTTGATTTAGACGCCAATCTCAATAACGGCATTCAGATTACCGGGGCCATCTCTGATATTGTTTCCTCAGCGGGTTCTATCAACTTTGACCAGACGCCCGCCGCTTTTGCAGCCGATGCCAATGTGATCGCGCTTCTGGCCGCTTTGAATGCCGCCGATGTATTCACCGACCCGGACCCTCGTCCCAGAAGGCTTCGTACCGCTAAAGCAGCCGAAGAGCACTTTGTCCGGTCGATTGCTCCACGCGTGGTTGTCAGGACGAAATCCGGCGCGCTCAAGGGCTATGCCGCAAATGCAGACACGTGGCAGTTTCTGGGCATTCCTTACGCCAAGCCGCCTCTGGGCGATTTGCGCTGGAGACCGCCGCAGCCGCCCGAACGCTGGAAAGGCTTGCGAGACGCCATTGCCTGGTCCGACCAGGCCGCGCAAAATCCTCTTTACCAGTCCATCAACGAAGGGGGCATGAGCGAGGATTGCCTGTATCTGAATGTGACCGCCCCAAAAGGCGCACACAAGCTTCCGGTCATGGTCTGGTTCCACGGCGGGGCCTTCACGATTTTGAGCAGCAATTCCAAGCAGTACAACAACCCGACAGCGCTTTCCACCAAAGGGGTGGTTCTGGTGACCGTCAATCATCGCCTCGGACCGTTCGGCTATCTGGCGCATCCGCTTCTCGCTCAAGATTCAACCTATGGCGGATCGGGAAACTACGGCCAGATGGATCTTGTTGCCGCCCTGCAATGGGTGCAGAAGAATATTAAAGCCTTCGGAGGCGATCCGAAAAACGTCACCATCTTCGGTCAGTCCGGCGGCGGCGGCAAGGTGATTTCGCTGATGTATTCTCCCATGGCCAAAGGCCTTTTCCACAAAGCGATCTGCCAAAGCGGTATGTCGCCTGCCGATCCCACAGCGACAAACGAATCGGCCATTGCCGCAACGGAAGCCGTCGGCATCGCGATGTTCGATCGCCTCGGCGTCGATTCTGTTGAAGCGGCACGCTTACTTCCCTGGACGGCTATCGTGCAGTCGGACATTACCGCCGGCATTCCCCGTGAAATCTACCGTCCGACGGTCGATTACCACTACATGTCCAAAACCTACTACCAGACGTTGATCGACGGCATGCCCAGCGACGTGCCCTTCATGGCCGGCGTTACCAACGGCGATTATGTGTCTTTGAGATCGGTTCTGTCGCCTTTTTTGATCCAGCGGACACCGTATTACACATCCGATCAGTATGTGTACAAATTCAGCCGCGTTCCGGACGGATGGGCGGCGATGGGCCTGAAAAGCTGCCACGGCTGCGAACTGCCGTATCTGTTCAACTACCCGATGGGGCTCGTCAGCAACTATACCCTGGGACTGGTGCTCACACCTGAAAATACGAAACCGCCCATTGGTGATCTAAATGGCAACGGCATCACCGGCACGGCCGGTGACGTGGAAGACATCTATGCTTCGATGGAGTACGGCCCGGTCGATGACGCCTTTGCCGACGAGTTGATGACCATGTGGAGCAACTTCGCCAAATCCGGATATCCGGGCGTCAGTTCAGTCAGCTGGCCTATATACACGTTATCCAGTGAGGCGTATGTCGAAATCGGCCCGATAACCACCGAAGCAAAAACAGGGTTGTCTTCGGCGCTTCCATAAACATTCACTTCTATTTATCATTGACTAGGGGGGTCCGCCTTCCGGGGCGGAGTCCCCCCTTTTTTTTTGGATAGGGATGAACTTCCTTATGGTGAAAGGACGCCGGATAGATTACAATGGAGACGCTGGAAGGGGACGAAGCTATGGCCGTCAATATCCGCCGATCCGGGAAAAAGGACCAACATACAGTTCATAGCGAAAAAACGCGCGCGGAGACCGCAAGCGCCGGCCAAAAGCCGGAAAACACAAAATCCCCCCCACGGAAGCGCAAAGCCACCTTCTCTAAACCACGCGTACCACTCGGAATAAAATCTCTTCCGTCCCGCCAAAACGCGTCCTTAGCGACCAGGCGCCATCGACAACATGCCCAGCAAGCCCAAGACGCATACCGGACAATCATTGAAACCATCCAAGACGGCTATTTTGAGATTGATCTCTTCGGAAACTTTACCTTTATTAATGAACCACTCAGCCGAAATATCGGATACCCGAAAAACGAGTTGATCGGCCTGAATTACCGTCAATACACCGATCAAGCGAACGCCAATATACTATTTCAAAAATGCCATAAACTCTTTAAAACAGAAAAACCCGTCGATATTTTTGATTGCGAAGTCATCAGGAAAGACGGACTTAGGGCCGCCGTCGAAATATCACTATCGTTGATCCGGGACACCAAAGGGAAAACGATAGGATTTCGCGGAACTTCGCGTGATGTCACGGATCGCCGAAGAATCATCAATGAACTGCGCGCAAGCGAACAGCGACACCGAACCATTCTGGACCATATGCATGAAGGGTATTTTGAAAACGATTTGAAAGGCAGATTGACCTTCGTGAGCGATTCAGTTTGCAGGCATCTTGGATATACCCGTGAGGAGCTGATCGGGGCTGATCCGGGATTCATGGAGACACCGGATCAGCATAAAAAGACGACCCGCGCCTACTTGAATCTTTACGAGACGGGAAAACCCGTTAAGGCATTAGAATCCGAATTAATTAGAAAAGACGGATCCCGGGGGATCTATGAACTTTCCATCGATCTGATCCGGGATTGGCTGGGAACACCAACCGGTTTTCGGGGAGTCTGTCGCGACATCACAGAACGCAAACAAATGGAAGACCAGCTGCGGGCTTCCGAAGAAAGATATCGAACCATCATCGAAACCATCCAGGACGCCTACATAGAAATTGATCTCGATGGCCACTGGACATTCGTCAACCAAGCCGCCTGCGAACATTTGCACTACACGCGCGGAGAACTCATAGGCGCACACTTTAGCAAGTTTCAACCTGACGAAACCAAAGCCAAAAAGCTCTATGCCATTTTCAGCAACCTCTATCGGACAGGGCAACCTATCAAAGCCCTTGAAATGGAGGGCGTGAGAAAAGACGGAACCATCGGTATTTATGAATTCTCGGTCTCGCTAATGCAGGATCCCGCCGAAAAACCGACTGGATTCCGATGCATATCCCGCGACATCACCGAACGCAAAAACATGGAAAACGCCTTGCGTCAGTCGGAAGAACGATACCGCAGTATCATTGAAACGATGGCCGACGGCTATATCGAAGTCGATCTCCACGGCAACTGGACCTTCTTCAATGATGTCATTGTGCAGCGCAGCGGCTATACGCGGGAGGAATTGCTCGAGGCGGATTTTCACACACTGCATACCAAAGACAGCGCCAAAAGAGCAGTCAAGGCCTTTGCCCAGGTGTACAAAACCGGCCGGCCCATCAAGGCGCTGGATGTGGAAACCGTCAAAAAAAACGGTTCGACGGGTTTTTACGAATTGTCGGTCTCCCTGATGCGCGATGAGCTCGGACATCCGGTCGGTTTCCGCTGCATCTCCCGAGACATTAACGAACGCAGGCGGGCGCAGGAATTGCTCATCGAAACCAATCGGGAGCTTCAGGAAGCAACAGACCGGGCCCGACAATTGGCCACACAGGCCGAAGCGGCCAGCATCGCCAAAAGTGAATTTCTGACCAACATGAGTCATGAAATTCGAACGCCGATGAACGGCGTGATCGGGATGATCGGCCTGTTGCTGGATATGGACCTCACCGCCGAGCAGCGGCGCTATGCGGAAATTGTTCGCGCCAACGGGGAGCTCCTGTTGGAACTGATCAATAACATCCTCGATTTTTCAAAAATTGAAGCCAAAAAACTGCGACTGGAAACGCTGGACTTTGATCTGCTGACCCTTTTGGACGACTTCACAACCACGATGGCTTTTCCCGCGCAAGAAAAAGGCCTTGAGCTTTTATGTTCGGTTGATCTTGAAGTCCCGACGCTGCTGCGCGGTGATCCGGGTCGATTGCGCCAGATTCTCACCAATCTTGTCGGCAACGCGGTTAAGTTCACGCAGACAGGCGAGGTGGTCGTGCATGTTTCACTGGCCGACAAATCGAACCCAGGACCTACGCGCATCCATGGACAACCGCCTCCGGAAGGTGTGCTTTTGCGCTTCTCGGTGCGTGACACCGGCATCGGCATCCCCAAGGAAAAAATCGGTCTGCTGTTTGACAAATTCACGCAAGTGGACACATCAACCACCAGGCAATACGGGGGCAGCGGACTGGGACTTGTCATCTCCCGGCAGCTCAGTGAGCTCTTCGGCGGGGAAACCGGTGTGGTCAGTGAAGAGAGGAAAGGATCGGAATTCTGGTTTACCGCTCGTCTCCATTTGCAAACAGGCGCGCGGCAGACGGAATCTCTCCCCGCTGACATTAAGGATGTGCGTATTCTGATCGTTGATGACAATGCCACTAACCGTGAAATTCTCTCCAAACGACTGGCTTCCTGGAGCATGAGACCCTCTGAGGCAAAAGACGGCCCTTTGGCCCTCCAGGCGCTCTATCAGGCGCTGGACGGGAAAGATCCCTTCCGGATGGCCCTGATCGATATGCAAATGCCGGGGATGGACGGCGAGACCCTGGGGAGAATTATCCAGATGGACAATCGTCTGTCGTCGACACGATTGGTGCTTCTGACCTCTCTGGGAACACGGGGCGACATGCGACGTTTCGAGGAAGAGGGTTTCTCAGCCTGCATGTCAAAACCCATCAAGCATCAGGAACTCAGGGATATTCTGGCTATGGTTCTGGGCATCCCGGATCGAAGGACGGACCGGACGGGCCATATCGTCACACAGCATGAGGTTTGGAAGTCACCCGTAATATCGGCTACGCGCAAAGCCAAAATCCTGATTGCAGAAGATAACAGCACCAACCAGCAGGTCGCCCTCGGCCTGCTTAGAAATCTTGGCCTGCAAGCGGATGTTGTTGCCAACGGCCGGGACGCCGTCAAGGCGTTGGAAACTCTTCCCTATGATCTGGTTTTGATGGATGTCCAGATGCCCCAAATGGACGGATTTGAAGCAACCCGGCATATCCGGCGTTGGAGCGGGAACTGCGATGACGCTGTAGGGTCGCGAAAAGCGGAACTGCGAAACCGCGCGGCCGGCATTCCTATTATCGCCATGACCGCTTACGCGCTGGAAGGCGACCGGAATCGATGCCTTGAAGCCGGCATGAACGACTACATTTCGAAACCCGTTTCCCGCAAGGCCTTGGCGGAAGCGCTGGATAAATGGCTTCCGAAAGAAGATGTCGCCAAGTCAAGCCCGGTGTCCCATCGGGAGAATGCCACACCGCCCTTGCAAACCATCCATGCGGACGTTGAATGCGATGTCAAGATTTTCAACTATGACGACCTGCTCGATCGCATGGGAAACGAAGTCCTGGCCCGGACAGTGGCCTTGCGTTTTCTTGAAAGCATTCCCGCCCAGATTGAAACGCTCAAAGAATCTCTGAAAGCGAAAGATCTTTCTTCCGTTCACCGTCTGGCGCACAGCATCAAGGGGGCATCAGCCAATATCAGCGGCGACGCCCTTAGTGCGGTGGCACTGGAGATGGAAAAGGCCGGCATGGAAGGCAATATGAAAGTGATCGAAAGCCGTCTTCCCGATCTGATCGTACACTATGAAATTCTGAAGGAAACCATAGAAAAAAAGTTATCCACTCGAAACGGCTGAATGAGCGAAACGATTCGAGAGTGAGTGTCCCAACTTTGTTGATGGGTTTGATTGCCCTGTGGATATAACTCACTGCAAAACGTTTCATACCAGGCCTCCCTGATTCGGCCTGTCTTTATCATTCTCTCTGCAACTGGTGTGCGAAAAAACAGCTCCTTCAAGAAGAAATACTTAACAACAGCGATACGGGTGTTCTTCAATTGTTAAGTTCAGGTGCGATGAACCTTTATCCATGTCATTTTACAAGCGCGTCGAACATCGAGCAGGACAATTGTCAGATCTTGTAAGGCGATCAATCTCTATGCCTCATCCTTCAGCAACACTTCAGGCGCAGAGCAGTCGTGCGTTTGAAAATAACATATTATCACTCCGGAGGCACTTCCTGATTTGCCGGAAGCCCCCGGAAGAAATTAAAACAAATGTGTTTCCTATTGCTTTACATTTAATGACCGCAGCTTCATCTTCATTTCAGGACTCAATTGTTTTACAAGCTCCGCGTTGTATGAGCCGGTCGGCATGGGTTTCACGGTGGGATCCTTCGTCGGATTCCATTTTGTCACTGTCTCCCAGGTTTTGACAATCTGCGTGGCGGCAACGGCGTATTTGCGTGAGGTCGCCGCAGGCGTTCCATCTTGTACTGCCGGATCGACATTGGTGGTCACAATGGAAAGCGTCTCGTCACTTTGGAGAAAAATTTCAAAAGTGCGAAATTGCTGAGGGAAGTCCCGAAGCGACGCGGTTTCCACATGCCAGAAGCCTTTTTCCGGCATACCTGGATCAGGCGAGACAAAGGCTTTGACGGTATTGAAATGTCGATGACCGGCCAGCCACAGGATCAGGTTCGGATGGCGGTGCAGCTCGGCAATCAGCTCCGGCAGGGTGACGGCGTTTTGCGGATCGGTCCACCAGCCCATTTCGGAATTGGGCGCGGTCACTTCCACAGCAATCGGCACATGCGCGGCAATGATCATGAGCTGACCGGCTGCGGTCCCATCGGCCAGTTCCTTTTTAAGCCAGGCTAAGCGCCTCTCGTCCAGAAAGCCGTGACCGTGAATATCGACGGAGCCACTGTCTTCCTTCTGTGTATTGTCGAGCACGATGACCTTGAGCGGAATATTGGATTTCGGCAAAAAGCTGTAACAGGCAAAACCCTTTTGGGCATCGGCCGCATTGAAGCCATGTCCAACAGGCGTGGAAGACGTTTTAAAAAATTCATTCATCCATTCGGTTCGCAAAAGCGAGCGGCGGTCCGGATCGGCGGCCACTTTCGGAGGACTCTGAAAATCCCCGACGGGCCCGGCATGGATAATGTCACCGTAAGGCATCGAGCCGTCGAGCACGCCCATGTAATAATCGCGGCTGGTAATTTTCCGGGGGTCGCCGAGCACATCACCCGTAGCGAAGACTTCATCGCTGACGTAGGATTGCCGAAGATCCTTGCGCAGGCTGTAGTCCACGGGAATCGACCCCATCCAGAAATGATCGTGATTGCCCAGCGTCTGATACCAGGGAATCGTTTTATCGAGGCCTGCGGCCTGATAGGGTTTCTGATAGTCGATGGTTTTGGCTCCCAGATGCGCGCCGGAACTCGGCGTAATGACCTTGCCGTCGAGAACGTCGATATACCACCGCGTTTCGTTGTACTGCGTGGTATTGCAGGTGTCGCCCAGAGATAGGCCGAAGTCGAGAGGATTTTGCTTGTGCAGTGCGTTGACCGTCTGGATGGCGGCGTCAAGCACATGCGTGGTGTAGAGCATAATCCCCGAATACAGAGACGCCCCCACAGGCAAATTCGGATGCAGGCGCTGCAGATAG
The DNA here is from genome assembly GCA_964443625.1 of uncultured Smithella sp. Taxonomy (GTDB): domain Bacteria; phylum Desulfobacterota; class Syntrophia; order Syntrophales; family Smithellaceae; genus UBA8904. Next base: position 34,041 of record CAYUDM010000018.1, read on the forward strand.
ATCAACTGATTGGGCGATTCCTTGTCGGTGATATGGATATCCGTGAAAGTAAAGAAATTTAGAAGTTTTGTTTTTTTAGTAACGGAGTCGCCGTTGTAGCCTGCCGGCATTAGATCGAGCCGCCGGTCGTAGGCAAGCCCCGGGCCATAGGTCCAGGTTCCATAGCCGTATTGATCATATTTGGAAATCTCCCAAAGATTGATCGCCTTTGCCGGGGTGGGGCCCGGCACGATCGTTCTTTGGGCCGTTGTTTGAACGTCGGTGGCAATGGGGTAGCCCGCGGGCGAACTTTGCTTTTTGACAATGCCTTTTGAGCAGCCAAATAGAGAGCAAATCACAAGCCCCGCGACCAAGACTAAAGAGAACTTTTTGACTCCATACACGATTTTCATAAATAGCTCCTATAGACCAAAATATTGATTCACGCGATTTTGAGCGTTGGCGCGAAGATTAAAGTAGTAAAATGGGTAATCAAAGCTATGGTAAACCCCGCGGGGAAATCCATGTTGCGTCAATTCATACAGAAGGTCTTCATCAGCCGTCGTACAGATCAGCACACCGTTTACGATATCGACCCGGGCGTCAGCGTATTGCGGCACAGGTTCAAATACCAGAGTGGAAGGATTGGGCATGATCGATCCCAAGCCCTCGGCCGTGGTGGCGAGCGTCTCGGTCCTTGTCCAGGTGATAGGATTGATCACCAGGCCCACCAGCCCGGACAGGACCGGGTTGACGCCCGGTACAACATCCGGTGCCTGCGTGTTGTAGGAAATGATCACCCCTGTGTCGTCCGGGCCTTCGGCGAATTTCAAATGCGGATGGTCTGCAATGATTTGAGCCGTAACCGGATAGCCGATCACGTAGGCGGCAATCATTCTCTGGTAAACCTCCGGATGGTCTTTCAGATATCCGGTCAGAAGATTAATCAAGACGTTAGCCCCCTGAGAATGACCGGCTAAAATAAACGGCCGACCGGCATTGAAGTGTTGAATGTAGTAGTCAAAGGCCGCAACGGCATCCATCGTCGGTATGCCAGCGATCAGGGCGTCATGCTCAGGCAAGGGCAAGGTTAAAGCATATGCGGCGTCCGCCTGCCGGTAGTAAGGCGCAAAAATATTCGCGAAGGTTTCAAAGGCGGTTGCGGATCGCCCGAAGGCGGAGGCGGAACCGGCCAGCATGGATGGGTTGTCGATGTCGCAAATATTCGGATCGCTGTCATGAACCTTGTGCCAGGCCGTCGGATAAAGATAAAAGACATCCACGTTATGGGACACAACAGGAATCGACAGCCAATGCGCCGCCTGTGAGTAATCGGTGGCCAAGGGTCTGTAAACTGAAAAATTATTTCCGCCACTTCCGCATGCGGTAAGCAATAGGCTGACCAAGGCTGCCGTCATCAAGAATTTAATTTTAACCAGGCTCATGGCTTACTCCTCCTGTTACGATAGCGCAAAATTGCACTTATAGTGTTACATGGTTTAACTTGCCGCATCATTTACACCGCAATCCAGACAGAATCAACTGTATCGCTAAGTCTGCAACCCCGGCAGGATTAGTTCCTTTTCCAATCTTCGCGCCACGAGGACAATGATCGAAACCAGCACCAGATAGACCAGTCCGGCCGTCACATAGGCCTTGAAGAACTGGAAGTTGGTTGACGCTATCTCCTGAACCTGAGCAAAAAAATCCGGGAACTGAACGAGAAAGGCCACGGACGTATCTTTAAGATTCTGGATGACCTGGTTGGTCAAGGAAGGGACAGACAGACGCATCACCTGGGGCAGAATAATCAAACGGAATATTTCAGAATGCGTAAAACCCTGGGCCTTTGCGGCTTCCAGTTCGGTCTTGTCCAAACCATGATAAGCGGTCATCAGGTACCGGGCATTGTAGGCGGAAACATTCAGCGTAAAGCCGATGATACAAACGGTGAACGCCGACAAATGAACCCCAAACTCGGGCAATCCGTAATACATCAGAAAAAGGTGGACCAGGAGCGGCGTCCCGATAAAGAAGGATATGTAGCGTTCCGTCCATGTCCGCAGGGCATTCGCCCTGCTAAGGGTCAGGTAAAAGACGGCGACCCCGCCGATCAGTCCGGTGACCGACATAATGACCATGAGGAGAACCGTATTTTTCAGGCCGGTCATGATCTGGGGCGAATAAACGATCAGGTCGTTGATGAAAGCATCCATACCGATTACCTGTGGTCGATCACGCTCAGGAAAAACTGCCTGACACGCGGATCCGGGTGATCATAGAAGAGCCGCTCGGCGATATCCTCCGCCACCACAACGCCTTTATCCAAAAAAATGATGCTGTCGGAAATGTATTTTGCCAGAAAGGGATCGTGGGTGACGCAAAGCATGGTGATGTTGTCCATGAAGAGTTTGTTGATGACCGTGACCACTTCCCGGGTCATTTGCGGATCGAGGGCGGAAGTCGGTTCATCCAGAAAAAGCACCGCCGGATCCATAGCCAGCGACCGGACAATGGCGACCCGCTGCTTCTGTCCGCCGGAAAGTTGCGCGGGATATTTGTTGCGGTGTTCAAACATGTCCAACCGTTCCAACTCATAGGAGGCTTTTTCGACGGCATCCTTCGCTGACATTTTTTTGAGTTTGCGAAGCCCCAGGGTCACGTTGTCCTGCACTGTCAGATGCCTGTAAAGGGCAAAATGCTGGAACACAAATCCAATGTCCTGACGCAGTTTACGGACGTCCACCCCTGGACGGGTAATGTCTTCTCCTTTGAAGATAATTTCTCCCGAGGTGGGCTGGATGAGAAGGTTGAAGCAGCGAAGTAAGGTGGATTTACCGCAACCCGATCCCCCCATCACTACTTTGGACTGACCTTCACTAAGCGCAAGGCTGACCCCTTTGAGGACAACCTTATCATCAAATTTCTTCACAAGATTCTTAACTTCAAGCAAGGCCATTGTTATTCCTTCTCACTCATGAGCCAGCCCCGGAATCCGGAATTTTTTCTCGAGGGCCATAAAAAGCAACACAAACAACTTGTAGATGGCAAAGTAAATCATCCCGACTGCCAAATAGATTTCAACCCCCCGCAGAGTCACGGCGGCAAGGCTCATGGCCTCTTTCATGATCTCGGGTATTCCCACGGTGTAGGCGAAAGGGGTGTACTTCAAAATCGAGGTAAACTCATTGATCATGCCCGGAATGGACATTCTGAACATTTGCGGAAGAATGATGTAGAGAAAGCTCTGCATCCGGTCCATTCCCATGGCCTCGGCAGCCAGGATTTCATCCCCGTCAACGGCGGACATGGCGCCCCGGAATATCTCCGCAAGATAAGCGCCGGAGATGAGCCCCAGGGTCAATACCATCGCAGTAAACGGTGGAATCCGGATGCCCATGCCCGGAAGGCCGAAGAAGACGATAAAGAGAAGGACCAGAACGGGGATCGAGCGAAACACATAGATATAAGCTGCAAGGAAAAGCGCGACAGGCTTCCAGCGTAATCTGCTCAAAATTGCCATGGATAGGCCAATGGCCAGGCCGGCGCAGACACTGGCGATTGTCACCAGTATCGTATATCCCGCGCCTTTGGCCAGGGCCATAAGGATGTCCCAGAATGTCATGAGTCCGGTTTGCGCCCTTCTATTTCATCCACTTGTCGATGATGGCCTGTAGTTTTTCCGAACCCAGTTCCGCCAGATAACGGTCGAAGTCGTCCCGCAGGGGAGACCCTTTGGGGAAAGCAAAGCCAAAGACATCAAACCCTGAAAGAACGTAGCTGTCCTGAAGGTCCATTTTTTTCTTGTACACCATGGAAACCCCGCCTTCGACAAAGGCCAGATCAAGGTTCCCGTTTTTCAAGTCAGCCAGAACCTCGTTGTAGGTCGGGTAGAGTTTGACATTGCTGAGCTTATAAACGCCCTGCGGTTCCCACTTGTCTTTGATGAAGCCGCTGTAAGCCATGCCGCGCGGGTAGCCGATGGTATATTTCTTCAATTCGGCCAGGTCTGTAACCACGATATTCTTGCTTTTCAAGCTGATCAGGTTCCAGGTATTGTCCATATAGGGTTTGGAGAAATCCATGACTTCCTTGCGTTTATCGGTAATCGAGATGGCCGAAAACGCCACATCAGCCTGTTTTCCTATCACCGCTCCGAGCATGCCCTGCCAATCGTAAGCAGTCATCTTGTACTGGCGGCCCCGGGCCTTACAGAACCCTTCAAATAATTCCATGTCTATACCCTGGTATTTCCCGTTGTCCTCAAACATGTTCGGCGGAGACGTCGGACACACGGCCACTTGAATAACCGATGCTTCATCTTTACTACTGCAACCGAAAAACACCAGCGACAGGACACAAAACAAACAAAGCAACAATACGTTTTTTTTCATGGAATATCCCTTCTTTCGATAAATGCAGAATTCGTGGATCAACGCGGCGCGATGATTTGGACGCGCCAGACGTCTCTGCACGGACGATGACCTGAAGTGGCAAGTCACTAGTATAATCGGCCTATCTCGCGCAATCTTGAATGGATATTCCCGCCTATTTAGACATGCCGCAGGGAACCGGAGAAAAAACTTACCAACAAAATAAATTTGAACAAGAACAAGAGGATAAGAATTGCGTATTAAATCCTCGCTTTTCCGTCGGATCTGTGAACACAATCCATGCGAAATTGGAATGTTTTTTTTCCGGAGGAGAGAGTCATGAAAGTCAAAACCCAGGAGCGGTTTAATTTTTATTCACACCTCGGTGGCATGGTCGCCGCCGCCATCGGAACAATCTATCTGGCCGTTGTGGCTAGCGAATCCGCGTCCGGCCTTGTGACCGCGCTCATTTACGGCGTTTCCGTTGTTTTTCTTTTTGCGGCCAGCACGCTTTATCATGCCTTCAAAAAGGAAGAAAACGAGTTGTCGTTTTGGAGAAAAATGGACCGGTTTGCGATTTTCTTCATGATCGCGGGGACATCGACGCCGATATTTTATTTTTGTCTGGATGGCTCCTATAAATGGTGGATGATTGCCCTGCAATGGTCCCTGGTGGGTGTCGGCATGATTTCTCAGATTTTCTTCCCCAGAGCGCCCAGAAAACTCTATGCGGCCATTTATTTGTCCATGGGCTGGTCGGCGCTGATCGCCGTCAAGCAGATCCTGGCCAGCCTGTCGGTAGCCCAGGGCGTGTTGCTGTTTTCAGGCGGCGTTGCATTTACACTGGGCGGAATCATTTACGCCATCAAAAAACCGAAAATGGTTCCCGGCATTTTCAGCTTTCACGAGCTTTTTCACATTATGGTTCTGATCGGCGGCGTCCTGCATTATGCCATGATCTGCGGCGTTTACCAGACTTAAACCCTAGACATGATTCCCGAACTTTCCAGGCCGGAAACAAAAAGGCTTCTCGATGCCGAAGCGGCGCTCTTTGTTCATGAGTATGAAAAGAATTTTGTCGCAGGCGAAAGCAAGCCGCCTGACATCGGAAAGCCGTTTTTTCTGCCCGCGCCCGAATCCGACACAGGCGTGCTGCTCATTCACGGATTGATGGCGGCGCCTGAGGAAGTTCGCCAATGGGCGGAATTTCTTCACGCCAAAGGCCTGACCGTTTACGCGCCCAGGCTTTCCGGCCACGGAACTTCTTCGAAAGACCTTGCCACCCGCAGCTACCGGGACTGGCTTTCCTCGGTTGATCGCGGCCATGCCATTTTGAAGACTTGCTGCAATAAAATTCTGGCAGCCGGTTTTTCCACCGGCGCGGGGCTGGCCCTGCAATCGGTCATTTTGAAGCCCGGGAATTTTGAAGCGGTTATTGCCGTCAGCGCCCCTCTGCAATTTCAAAGCCTGTCGTCGAGGTTTGCCGAGCTTCTGCACGGCTTCAATCTTCTGTGCCGGCAGTTGGGAAAGCATCATTGGATGCTGGAATTCGTCCCCAACCCTGCGGACAATCCCGACATCAATTATCTTCAATGCCCGGTCAGCGCCTTTGTGCAAGTAAAAATGCTCATGAGAAAAGTCCGCCGCTTGCTTCCCGGAATTGCCGTTCCGGCGCTGATTCTGCAGGCTCGACATGACCCGAAGGTGGCTCCGCGCAGTGGGCCGGCCATCTTTGAGAGCCTGGGTTCGGATCAAAAGCATTTTGTCTGGATCGACTTCGACAAACACGGCATTGTCCGAGGCGAAATCGCCCACCGCGTTTTTCGCGAAGTGGAGTTGTTTCTTTCAGAACAACGCCTGATCCCGGACCAAACGGAGCACTCGTAAAGAATCAGGAACCTCAACTTCTGCGACTGACGGACGTCTGCATAATTCAGCTTAACCTCATAACCTTTATGCTTCATCATCCACCCCGTCGGCGCTGCCGGGGGGGTGCACAAAAGCTATCCCCGTTTTCGAGCGCCGGCTTATCGTGACGGGTTGGGTTTCCGGAATTTTTTGGCGGGACCCGTTTTGCGTTTATTGAAAAAGAATGACTCGCGGGTTTTGGCGCCGCCCGCGTAGCGCTTGCCCTGGAGGCTCCCGCGCCCGCCGCGTTCGGCGAAATCGATCCGCACGCGCCGTTTTGCAAATTTTTCTTTGGCAAACCTCGCGATAAGCACTTCAGCCAGTTGCGGCTCTACTTCGAAGTAGCTGTTGCAAAGCTCCACGTCCACATTGGCGACGCGAAGCGACGCGATGTTGGCGGTTTCCGTGAGGTAGGCGGTCAGTTTTTTTGCGTTGAATTTTTCCATTTTTCCGAGGTTCACCATCAGGCGCGCAAGTGCGCCCGGCGCGGTGGCGCGTCTTTCGGCAGGCGGTGCGTCTTTTTTGCGCGCGACATTGATATCGGCCGCGTCGCGATAGTAGGCCAGAAACCGGTTGAACTGAGCCGAGACGAACCGGGCGATAATGTCTTCTTTGCTGAGAGACGCGAGGCGCTCGTATGCCGCAGGTAAAAAGCTCTCGATGTCCGATTGGCGCACCTCGGTGGCTTTGAGACGGTCCACCATGTGCAGGAGCTGCTTTTCACAGACTTGCGGCCCGGTGGGAATGGGAATCTGTTGAAACTTTTTGCCGACCTGTTTTTCAATCTGGCCGATCCGGTAGGCTTCTTTGATATTCACGATGACAATCGATACGCCTGTTTTTCCGGCGCGTCCCGTCCGGCCGGAACGGTGCGTGTAGTTATCCACGTCATCGGGCAAATTGTAATTGATGATGTGCGTCAGGTCACTGACATCGATGCCGCGCGCAGCCACATCGGTGGCCACCAGAAGCTGAAGATTTCTGGAACGAAAGCGGTTCATGACCGAATCGCGCTGCGCCTGAGACAGATCGCCGTGCAGAGCGTCGGCGTTATAGCCGTCTTTCATGAGCCAGTCGGCCACTTCCTGCGTTTCGGTGCGTGTGCGACAAAACACGATGGCGTAAATATCCGGGTGGTAATCCACGAGCCGCTTCAGCGCGAGGTAGCGGTCTTTGGCATGCGCCACGACATACTGATGCTCCACGCCCGCCGCGCCCACGTTGCGTCCGCCCACCGTGATTTCAGCGGGATTTTTCATGTAGCTTCGGGCAATGGCTTCGATGCCGCGCGGCATGGTGGCGGAAAACAAGAGCACGCGCTTGTCGTCGGGCGTTGCGGCCAAAACGGCGGTGAGCTCTTCCTTAAATCCCATATCAAGCATTTCATCCGCTTCGTCGAGCACCAGCCAGGCAATGGAGGACACATCCACTTTTTTGCGGTTGAGCATATCAAGCATTCGCCCCGGCGTGGCCACGACAATCTGCGCCCCTGCAGCCACCTGCCTAATCTGGGTGACGATGTTGGCCCCGCCGTAAATAGGCACAACATTCAGGTTGCCGACGTATTTCGCCATTTGCGTCAGATCGTCGGTGATCTGGAGGCACAGCTCGCGGGTGGGCGCTAAAATCAAAGCCTGCGTACGGCGCGATGCCGGATTGATCCGCGAGATAATCGGAATGCCGAAAGCGGCAGTCTTGCCGGTGCCTGTGTGGGCGAGCGCAACGAGATCGCGGGTTTGGTGGAGCACAAAGGGAATCACCTCCTGCTGCACGGGCATGGGCGCCTCAAAGCCCATTTCCACCAGGGCCTTTTGAATGGTCGGATCGATATCCAATCCGGTAAATGTGGTCATTTTAGCTGTCATGGTACGTCTTGTTTCCTTCCTTATGAGTGGCCCGCATAGAGTCCATTTCGATGGCTGTCAGAGCCGATGGGCGAATACCCCTGATTACCCGATTCCACAAGCAGTATTTTGGGGCCGGCGGCGGGGTCGTAAAGATTGTTGCGCCGGCCTGCGCCGGAATGCTCAAGCGAATCGACAAAATTTTCAGGAAGGCATTCTTTCTTTTGATCAGCCGCTTCCCGCAGGTCCCCAGGATCATTTTTTGGTTGCCTGTCTTCAACTTGACTTGCAGACGGGTTTTTCCCTGCAACACCAAGCCCTCAGTTTACCTCAGATACAAAGGCATCAGCGTGAAGCGGCCGTCGAGCCGGTCGGGGACATCGCGCCTTGTTTGCCAGCTCCAGGACGAGTGGCTCCAGATAAACGGCTCACCCTGAACATGGGCCGTGCCGTAGAGCATCCAGAAACCGGTTTGCCGCGATTGAAGATCCAAAACGCCGTCAAGTGTCATGAAGTCGCGCACCATTTGTGAGGTGGCCACCTTCGAATCAACCGAGCCGTCGGGAATCTGCTTGGGATAAAGCGTGTCGCCATAGCCCAGATCCCAGCGGCCGAAGATGGACAAAGGGTTGATCGGATCGGTGTAGGTGATGACCGATTTGGCCGTGTCCACGTCCGTCACACCCGGCAGAAGCTCCATAAACTGGAGGCGGCGCGCCGGTCGGTTGTCCGTGGACTGGAGGTCTTCACGCACCTGCAGCGAAGCGGGAAAGTTGATGCCCATCAGGTAATCGGGTGTGACCATTTCCGGGTCATAGTCGGTCAAACACGGATCACTGTCCATCGACAGGCTGGTGACGGTGTAGGGTCCGCCGTCCGACCGGAAGAAGACAAAGCAGCGATAGGACATTTCCACAAGTCCGGTTTCCCCAGTGTTCACATCCGCGATCATATAGCCGTTTAAATAGGTTCCGGTGTTGTCGAGCGACAGGGCGTCAAAGAATTCGTCAATCGACGCGGAAAACTGTTCGGCCAGCGCCGCCCGCCAGAAAATCCACAGCCCCGTGGGCTTCACATCGCTTCGCGACATCCGGTGCGTGGTTTCATTAAAGAGAATCCCCTTGTTGTTGTAGCCGAAGTCGGTAAGCGATCCAATGAGTCCCGGGTTGACGGAATTCATCGTGGTGGCGTCGTCATTGACCACCAGGGTTTGCGCCATGGTCTGAGAGAGAAACCCCTGCCAGGTGTTATGCGTCAGGATGACCTCGCCGCCTGAACGTTTGAGAAACGCCGAACATTTATCGGGATGATCGCCCGGGCGGATGCCGTTTGGCGCGCGTTCCGGCGAAAAGGAGATGGTGTCCATGACATCGCAAAAGGCGTTGAGAAAGTAGATGTCCATAAATGTGAGGCTTGACGTCTCGTAACCTGCCGTCAGCTCCCAGGCTTCAAAATACACCGCGTCCGGCAGCCAGTCGCCGGAAAAGTCCAGCATATCGGGCGCCTCGCGCGTCGCGCCGTGGTAGATGCCCAACATCCGGAACAAAAGCCGTTTGAAACGATAGGCCGTAAGCGGATCAGTGCCGGAATCGTTGAGATAGTTTAAAAACGCTTCGTAGTTGGCATTGAGCATGCCGGCCGCTTCATCGAGTTCATCCTGCGAAGGGCCATGCTGCCTTGGAAAACTGTGGGAAGGATCCAGCAGATAGGCATGATCCCATGAGTTATCTCTGGCCGAGACGATGGTTTGCCCCTGAAGCTTGCCCTGCACAAAACCGGCGCGATACTCTGCGCGCAGATCGTTTGCGTCGCGCGACACTACCGTCATGTTGAGGATGTTGTTCCGGGTTTCGATGATGCCGGAGGCGTTCGCGTCCAGATTGTAGGTGCGGTGACGGGGCAGTGGCATCGGATCGGAGCCGGAATTGGAACAGGAGGTTCCTAGGCAGATCAATGTCAGAATCAACAAGGTGGTGAGCAGTTTTTTCATAGGTGCGGCCTCCGTTTGCAACGCTTTAAAGTATCCGGATTCGTCTGTGCGCTGATCCAACACAGAAGATCGGTTTTTGCAAGGAAAGCTTTAGCTTGTTTTTGCTTGTGATTGTCGGATTTCCGGGATCGATGGATCGGGAAGGCAGCAAACCCCCATCCGGTTTTTCAGGCAATGTCATTCGTGGATTGTTTTTACCGTAAGGATAAGGATATGGAAAGTTCTGACATCCGCCATGCCTTTCCTTACGCCGGCCGCCAAAAATAATTCTGCTGCCGACGCAGTGCTTTCATGAAACAGTCACGATCCGATGAAGAACGAAAAACCCTCGATGCGCATGTGCTTTCGTCATCGGGTTATTCCACCCCGGAAACGGGCGTATTGGACCATCCGCGAAAAAGCAAAGATGGCACGCTCCGGTGTGGGATAGCAAGGCACGCCGAGCCTGGCGAATCCTTCATGGATATGATTGACCTCTTTAGCCGTACCGCCGTAATAGCTGGCGAACACCGGCTTTTCGGGATGACGGCGAAAAACGTCCGCAAACGCCTCGGGAATATCGAACATACTCTCAGGCATGAGCACGAAAGTGATCAGCAGTGCGTCTACGTCTTTTTGCTCGATCAAACTTTGCGCAATGTGGACAGTAGCTTTTTTCGAGCCGTGCTGTTCGATGGCCGACCAGGTATCGATAGGGTTGCGCACCGGCGCCCACGGCGGCATGACCTGGCACAGATTCGCCAGTGTTTCGGGCTGAAGCGCCGGCAGCTCTATGCCGTAATATTCGGCGGCGTCCGTGGCGGCCACGCAGCCCATCCCCGTGATGGATAAGACCCCCAGGCGGTTCGCCTTTGGCAGCGGGAGCTTTTCAAAGGCGGCCAAAGTGTCGAAAAACGCTTCGGAATTATGCACGCGCACCAGTCCCGAACGCCTGCAGACCGCGTCAAAGACGGCATCCGACCCGGCAAGCGACCCGGTATGCGAGGCCACGGCCAGAGCGCCGGCGTCGCTGCGGCCGGCTTTCATGACAATCACGGGTTTTCTTTTGCAGGCTGCGGTTGCGGCGCGGATGAAGCGTTTGCCTTCAATCACCCCTTCCAGATACATGCCGACGGTCGTGGTCTGGTCGTCCCCGGTCAGGTATTCCAGCAGATCGCTTTCGTTGATGTCCCCCTTGTTGCCGATACAGGCCACCTTGGCCAGCCCGAAGGGTTTGGTGTCGGAGATCCAGCGCGCCCAGCCGGAGGAGAAAACACCGGACTGGCCGATGATGGAGACACCGCCCGGTTTGATGGGATCGAGGCCGACAATGGAGGTGGCCATCCCCGCCGCCGGATTGAGTGTGCCGATGCTGTTGGGACCCATGAGGCGGATGCCGGCTTTACGAGCCTGATCGATTACGGCTTTCTGCTGCCTTGCGCCTTCTTCGCCCATGTCCGAGTAGCCGCCGGTGCTGAGGATAATGTTCGTGACGCCTCTGGCGGCGCAGTCTTCTATGGCTTCAGATACGGCGGCTTTGGGAATCACGATCATGGCCAGATCCACGGGGCCCGGCACATCTCGAATCCGGGCATACGCGGGGAGTCCCAGGATTTCTTTGCAGGTCGGATTAACGGGATAGATGGCCCCTTTAAAGCCCGCCTTCTGCAGGTTGCGCAGGATGATGTTGCCGCCCTTCCCGGGGCTTTTGGATGCGCCGATGACGGCCATGGAAGAAGGCTGAAAAAACGGCGCGGCGGTGGCCGGATCAGGACGTTTACGGATTGCCGGGGCGGCGCCGCCGCCAAGCCGGACCAGGGCGTCAACCGCTACGGCTCCGTCCGGGCTTGCGATCAGAGGATTCACGTCGATTTCCAGAATATCCTTTCGTTGTGCGATCAGGCGCGACAGGGCGGACACAGCCGAAGCGATCGCAGCTGTGTCGAGCGGCGCCTGCCCGCGATAGCCCGCAAGCAGCGCCGCGCCTTTCAGACGCCCCAGCATCGCCAGCGCGCCCTTTTCGTCAACGGGCGCCAGGTCCATGGCGCTGTCACGGAAGATTTCGGTAAAGATGCCGCCGATGCCGGCGAGAATCACCGGACCGAAAACCGGATCGCGTCTGGCGCCGAGAATGAATTCCGTTCCCGGTTTGGCCATCTTCTGAATCAGAAACGCATGGGAAAGATCCGAAAACCGGCTTTTCATGTCCCGGACGGCTTTAGTTAATGCCTTGGCATCGGGAATGTTGAGGATCACGCCGCCCCGATCGGTTTTATGCGGGACGGTTTCTGAACAGACCTTGAGTGCGACCGGAAAGCCTAGACGTGCGGCCGAAGCTGCGGCTTCGGCTTCGTTATGAACCAGAGCATTTTCGATCACGGGAATGCCCGCGCCTGCCAGCAATACCGCACCTTCATATTCATTGAGAGAAGTGAGAGTATTTTTACACATAGAAAACCTTCCGATGCTATGGTCGTCGCAAACCTTGCAGCAGCGATTGCATCACACCTAGGGAAAAGACCTTATCGGCTGCCGATATGCGCGAAAAAGCCCGGTGTTTCCGCCGCCGGGCTTTTAGCACGCCAAACAGCCATAGAGTCTTTCGACCTGTTTCAGTACAATTCGTGCATCCACAACAACCGGTTTTGCTCCGGGGAGGGAAACAGGGTTGCGGTCGTTTTCTGTGACGTTGTTAAAGTCCAGTGCCTGATGTTGCCCATCGCATCAATCGCCCCGTGCATCTCCGGATCATGACCCTGAGTAATCAAGCCTTTATTTTCGGGCTCCTCCATAAAACAGCACCTGTGAAATATACAACTTCCTCAAGGCGTTGCAAGCCCAAATACAACCCCAAAACGACACCTCAAGATACTTCTTTTGAAGCGGCAGACAAACTTTCAAACCGATTGCAGCAAAGCGATGAAACGAAACAGTGTAACGGCGACGCTGCTAAGGATATGGAAAGTTTTGACATCGGAGCGGTCTTTCCTTATACTGGCCGCCAA
>CAYUDM010000019.1:0-45723 GCA_964443625.1 uncultured Smithella sp.
TCAAGACGGTCTCCCGCCCTGAGGGGTAATTGACTCGATGCCGAAAGTAATAGGTTTTTGACCGCTAGAAGATACTTTCCTTCCGCTATTTGATCCAACACGGCGGCGGACAGGACTTCACCAATAGAAAGTACGGCATTTCCGGCGCCGGCCTTAACGCCGGGCGGCGGATTCGCCGCGATGATAGCCGGATTTTTAGGATCGACAACAATGGACGACATCAGTCCGTCTCTTGCTTGACAGGGTATAAATCGAGAATCAGGCCGATTTCAGCTTCCGTAAAGCCGGTTTCGCGGGCCGCCTGTTCTCGGGTGACGCCTTGACGGATTAAGTGCACGACACCGGCGTAGCGATCGCTCGACGTTTCAGTCCGATCCGACGAGACGTGTTGATGCATCATGCCGGCGGCGCCGGGCCGTTCCAGAAGCGACTTTACCCTCTTTTCTTTGACTTCAAGGTCAAGAGCCATCTCCTTGATGGCCAGACGACTTTGCTCCAGCGCTTTCAAAAAAGCATCCGCGGACGTCTGGGATTCCCGGACGACAGATTTCAACTCACGAATCATGTCTTTTTGAGATTGTATCAAAGGATTTCTCAGGCCGGAATTCACGCGCCACAGAAGAAAAATAACGGCGGCAAGAAGCGCCAAGTCTATACCGATTTGCAAAAAAGCGGGGTTTACCCAAGTCATATCACACCGTAATGTTGATGATCCCTCCTTCCTCCTCGTCGCCTTCAATGGATGCCTCGGAAGATCGGGATGTGTTTTGCCGGTCGCGGCTCTCTCTCTTTTGGCGGCTTTCTTGCTCCTCTTTTTCCCGGATGATTGCTCGTTCGGTCTCATCGGAGGAGTTGACTTTCTCTTTTGCCGCGCGATCTTTTTCTTTGAGTTCCATCTGAAAGTGCCGCTGCTGCATATCCGCGTGTTGTTGTTGAATTTGCTGAATTTTCTCCGCGGATGAAATCTGCGAAATACTCAGTGGAACATCAATCGCCCTGACCACGATCCTGCCTCCCGTGACTTTACCTCCGTCAAATTTTGACGGGCTTTTAGGTATTGATCGTCAGGATCTTAAAATTACTTGAATTTTGATTCGTTTTGCCTTGTGCGCTCGCGATAGGGAAGCGAAATCGACAAAGTATTCTCCTCGGCTTCGGCCTCCACCACGACGCGGGCCGAATATCGGTTGAGAACGACCAGCGCAAGCACCACACCGTGATCGACGGAAAATTTCTGCATGCCGTTTAATCCCCCGTCGAGAAATTCGAGCGTGTCGGAAATCGCCTGTTCGGGCATCGCCTCTCCACTGTAGTGAATGGCGACGGTCACGCACTCAGCATCATGCGATGTGACGATTGCAAATTTGCGCTTGTCGCTGGCTAAAGCCTGATTCATGGCAAAACGGATCAATCTCCAGAACGCCATCGACAACTCCGCTGTCTTTCCCCGGAATTCCGGCAAACTGTCGTCGAGTTGCACGTCTTTGCGCACTTCATGCTTGAAATCCAGATAGAAATTCGCAAAGCGCATTTCCGCCCCCAGAAGCTGCGACAGATTGACGTTGTCGATCCCTTTTGCGGCCAGCGCGTAAAATTTACCGGACACATCCCGGAACATCTCAAAGAACGATTCCGATTCATTGGCAACGGAGCGAATATCGCTTTGTATCTTTAAAAGATCGTTTTTCAGCCCCGAAGAGGCTTCCGGATAGAGTTCTTCAAGTTTCCGAACATGATCGTCGATTCGGCGCTGCAACAACTTTGAGCGGCCCATGATACCATTTAAAGGATTGGCGAAATTATGGAGGATGCCCGGGATCAACTCGCGGATGAAGGTGGCGACAAAATCGTCTTCCAGGGCCTGATCAATTTCTACTTTTTCCATTTCCATCTCCTTATGGACAGGGATACACGGCCTCGCCTCGCCCGCGAAGGCCGACTCTTTATGAGTTCTGCATATCACATAATCAGATAATTGGTAAAATAAACATTCCGAATGATTTTGCCTCCCGGTAACTTCTGCAGTTCCCGGGTCAGATCATCTTTGAGCCTTCGCCTTTCAGCGACCGATCGCAGCGCGACTGCATTGCGGTTCTGCGCCGTCCAGTAAACAACTTGGCGAATATCCGTCAGATCGCCCATCTCATGGATGTCCGTCCCGTCCTCCAGATCCAGCGCGATATCGCAAAGTAAAACCTGTCCTTTCCCGGCGGAATTTTGGAGATCGATGATGAAATCCCGGATATGCACGATGTTGCCGGGCGTCGCGCCGGTTGCAGCCTTCGAAGGTCCGACACTGTCTTCGATGGGAAATGCATCCGTCGGCAAGGTAGCGGACGGATGGTCAACCTCTTGGCTCGAAAACGATTCGGTATCCGGTTTTGGCGCAGGCGTCAGGAGATAGACGATAACCACAACCATCACCGCGAGCACTAAAACCGCCGGCATGGCGATTAACACCAATTTATTGATCGCCCATTGATGCGGCGCGTCACCTTCTTGCGGCTCATCCTCAGACGGAGCGGGCCGCGCGGAAATATCAAGATCCGGTATGTTTTCAAGAATATCGAGTTTTGCTTTACGCACGAGCGAACCGCCTGCGCCCTAACGGGCAAACTTGACCATGCTGCGCAATCGCAGCACCGCCTGAGCATGCAACTGACAGACACGGGATTCCGTAAGATTCATCACCTTTCCGGCTTCCTTCATGGTTAATTCTTCGAAATAGTATAGTGACAGCACCAGCTTCTCTTTAGGTGGAAGCTGGTCAATGGCCTGTTTGAGCCTGTCTTTGAACTCCATCGTGACCAGCAGGCTCAGCGGATTGCCTTCGTTGATTTCATTGAGTACATCCTCCCGACTGTACTTTTCCAGATAATCAGGAGGAAGGTCTTCCGTGGAAATGAGGTTTACGCAGCGGGCCTCGTCAAGCAGTTTATGATAATCGTTGATCGAGACACCCAGATGGACCGCAATTTCCGTTTCCGTCGGCGCGCGGCCCAGCTTTTTTTTCAAAGCCGAAATGGCCGACGAAATTTTACTGTCTTTGCTGCGGGTCGCTCGCGGAACCCAGTCTTTGGCCCGAAGTTCATCAAGAACCGCGCCGCGAATACGGAAGCTCGCGTACGTTTCGAATTGGACATTGCGAGATTCATCATATTTCTCGAGCGCCGACATCAATCCCATCACGCCGACATTGACCAGATCCTCCTTATCCGCCGCATCAATCGGCAGCTTGGCCGCCAGGCGTCCGACTATATTTTTCACCAGCGGCGCGTATTGCATGATAAGTTCGTCGCGGGTTTTCTTAGCCGGTCTTTTTGTCGATAAGGTTTTCCCAAAAGAATTTAATGCTGCCGTTTTCATACTCTTCCAGAGTCTCCGTGGAAATTTTTTCCGCGATCTTCGCCAAACAACGGGTTGCGGGCGAATTCGGGTAAATTTCTGCCACCGCTTTCTGCTGCCGGACGGCCTCCTTCACACTATCATCCAACACAACATATCCCAGATATTCTATCGTGAGATTCAAAAAATGATCCGTTGCCCGGGCCAGTCGCTTATACACCTCAGACGCTTCTTGTGCGTTATGCGCCATATTGACGATCAGACGGAAACGCCTTTTGGCGTGACGCTGATACAAAACCTTGATCAATGCGTATGCGTCGGTAAGCGCCGTCGGTTCCGGTGTCGTCACTACAATGATCTCCTTGGCCGCCATATTGAAATACATAACGTTGGCCGATATTCCCGCGGCCGTATCGACGACCATAAAATCCAGCGAGTGGTTAAACAGATTGAGTTCGTCGATCAGCGTCAGCTTCTGCCCCTTGGAAAGATCCGTCATCTCAGGAATCCCCGAAGCCGATGGCAGAATCAGAATACCACCGGGCCCGGAAACGAGGACTTCGTCGAGAGTCTTCTCTCCGTTTAGCACGTGATAGAGATTATACCTCGAATGGATGCCTAAAATCACGTCAATATTTGCAAGTCCCGCATCGGCATCCAAAATCAGTGTTTTTTTATTAGCGCGTGAAAGCAGGTAGGCCAGATTGGCCGCGATGTTGGTTTTACCGACACCGCCTTTCCCGCTGGTGATCGAAAGGACACGAGTTTCGCTCTTTTCGGCTGAACCGGGCCGAGGACGACCCGGACGTCCAACCGGCGCGCCTTCGCTTTCCTTTCTACGAATCTCTCTTAACGTTGAAGCCTGATCGCCTCTCATAGCACTCCCGCTTTATCCACGTCCGTCATTGCAGGGCCTGTGCGACTTGATGGCCTGCGTCGTTTCCGAAAATCAATGCCGAGATGGATCCCGGCGTCGCCTCACGAATGTCCTGCGGAACATTCTGGCCGCAGGTTAAATATGAGACCGGCCGATCGGCGCGTCCGATCACGTCATACAACGCGCCGAAACGCTGCGTTTCATCGGTCTTCGTGATAATCATCCGGCGGATATCAAACCCCTTGTACTGGTCGATGAGCCGTTTGAGATAGTCCGCATCGCCCGATGCGTTAATGAGCAGATGAGCATCATAGCCCGTCTGGGCCAGAGGCCTGACCAATTTCTGAAAGGCGGCGCCGTCCGGAAACGCACGGCCGGGTGTGTCGATCAAAATCACATCCACTCCGGCATATTTTCGAAGCGCCTGACCGAACGTCTCCGGTGTCGAGGCTGTCTCCATCGGCACGCCCATAATTTTCGCGTAGATACCCAGCTGTTCCGCCGCGGCGATCCGATAGTTGTCGGTATTGATCAGTCCAACTTTCTTCTTTTCTCCCAGGGCATAGCGCGCGGCTAATTTGGCAAGTGTGGTGGTTTTTCCAACACCGGTCGGCCCCAAAAAGAACTGCACACGCTTTTGAATTTCATGCCTTGGCGCGTCAGGCAGCGTTTTTTGAATATACCGGCGGGCCGCCTCAAAAAGATCGTCTGCATGCCCGCCCGTTCCGCTTCGTTCCGCATTGACAGCCTCAATGATCCGGCAGGCCGCGGCCTGAGAAAAACCGCTCTCTTTCAGGTGAAGATAGAGACGCCGGTGGTCGTCCATCTGTGTTCTGCCTCTGCGCATGCCGACCACATCAAAAAAATGATTCAACGTCTCTTTCATCTCAGCAAGTTCAGTGCGAAGCGACTGTTCACCCTGGAGCGCCGCGAGAGAAGATTTTATGCCTTTTAACTCTTCGCGCAGAGTCGCGAGGCCTTCTTCGGAAGGTTGAATGCCCGTGTACGGTTTTTGCAATGCCGTCGCAGCGGAAAGGTTTTTCGGCAACTGCGTATCCGTGTCGCGTGCGGCCGTCACTTCAAATGCTTGCTTGGCGCCTGCGCGAATTTTCCTGGCCGACAGAATCACCGCGTCCGGACCGAGATCCTGTTTGATTTTTCCGATGGCCTCGTTGATTGTGGCCACTTCGTAGCGTTTTACCTGCATGTTACAATTCCACCATTCCCAGCGATTTGATATTGGCCTCTCTGGAGATCTCGTTGTGCGCTAAAACGACCATATTGGGAAAAAACTTTTCCAGAATTTTCCGGATGTGAATTCTCGTATTGGGTGAACAAAGGACAATGGGCTGCAATCCTCCCGTCGTAAAGGTGTTGACCATCTTCTGAAGGTTGGTGATCATTTTTTTAACCAGATTCGGATCGGGTGTGACAAATGATTCATACTCCGTGTGCTGCACGGACTTGCTGATCTTTTCTTCAATTTCCGGAGAAAGGATCATGACCGTGATATTTCCGTCCTTATCCTGGTACTGTCTGGTGATTGTCCTTCCCAGCGCCTGCCTGACATAGCCGGTCAGAATGTCCGCGTTTTTGGTCATGGTGATGTATTCTCCCATGGTTTCAATGATGGTCAGAAGATCGCGGATGGAAATCCGTTCACGCAGCAGCCGCTGCAAAACCCGATGCACCAGATTGATCGGAACGGTCTTCGGAACAAGCTCCTTGACCACGCGCGGATAGAGCTGCTCGAGATTATCCACAAGCGCCTGCACATCCTGTCGCCCCAGAAGCTCGTCGCTGTAAGTCTTTACCAGTTCGGTCAGATGCGTGGTCATCACGGTTGCCGGATCGACGACGACATAGCCTTTGGCCATGATGGCATCCTTGTCGCGATCCGTCACCCACATCGCGGGCAGTCCGAAGGCCGGTTCACGGGTCGCGATTCCTTTGATTCGGAGATCTTTCTCATCGGGAGAAATCACCAGATGATAACCCATCATGACGGAACCGCGGGCAACCTCCACCCCTTTGAGCAAAACACTGTATTCATCCGGCTTGAGTTTGAGATTGTCCCGGATATGGATCGCCGGCAGAATGAAGCCCATTTCCTGAGCCAGTTGCCTGCGCAACACCTTGATCCGCTGGAGCAGTTCACCGTTTTGAGACGCGTCAACCAAAGGAATCAGAGCGTAGCCGACTTCGAGCCCCAATGCATCCAGAGGCGCTATCGTTTCCATCGGTTCGGCCGCGGGCGCCGCCGCCTCTTTCTCGGCTTCCTCCTCAATCGCTTTTTTCTTCGCCAGCGACCGCACCACACTGTAGGCCAGGATTCCGATGAGCGCCGCCACCAGAATAAATGAAAATTTCGGCATGCCCGGAATCAGCGCAAAGACAAACAGCAAAAACGCGGCGGCGCCGATGGCTCGGGGCTGTGTAAAAACCTGCGAACGGACTTCTTCGCCCAGTTCCGTCGACGTCGCCGTGCGGGTCACTAAGATACCCGCGGCGGTCGAAACGATCAGGGCGGGGACCTGGGTGACAAGCCCGTCGCCGATCGTTAAAAGGGTGTAGTTGCGTGCCGCATCAGCCACCGGCATCCCCATCTGTAAAACACCGATGATCAAACCGCCGATGACGTTGACCAAGACGATCAGAATGCCGGCAATCGCGTCGCCGCGGACGAACTTGCTTGCGCCGTCCATCGCACCGTAGAAATTGGCCTCCTGTTCGATTTCAGCGCGCCGGCGGCGCGCGTCGGTATCCGAAATCAAACCGGCGTTTAGATCCGCATCGATGCTCATCTGTTTACCCGGCATGGCATCGAGCGTGAACCGGGCCGATACTTCAGCCACGCGCGTGGCGCCCTTTGTAATCACGACAAAATTGATCAGAACCAAAACCAGAAAGACGATCATGCCGACAACATAGTTGCCCCCCACGACGAAGGTTCCGAATGCCTGGATCACCTGCCCCGCGGCCGAGGTTCCCTCGTTGCCGTTGAGCAGGATGAGTCGCGTTGAGGCCACGTTGAGTGACAGTCTCAACAGTGTCACCATCAACAGAATCGAGGGAAAGACGGAAAACTGAAGAGGCTTGAGCACATACATGGACATCAACAAAATGATGATGGCCACGGCAATACTCATCGACAGCAGAATATCGAGCACAAATGTCGGAATGGGAATGATCATGACCAGCAAAATACCGATCACCGCCAGAGCGATCACCGCGGAGCTGGACCGCGCCGCATCCCAGAAGACTGACGACGTCGATGTTTGCGTATTGGCCATGTCGTTTATCCGAAGATTTTCACTTTCTTTTGTTCATAGACAAATGCCAGAACTTCCGCAACCGCCCGATAGAGGCTTTCCGGCACCATCGCATTCACTTTAACGATTTTATACAATACTTGTGCCAGAGGTTTGTTCTCGATAAGAGGAACATTATTTTCCTGGGCAACCTTCCGAATTTGTTCGGCGATGAAATCCGCGCCCTTGGCCACTACCACCGGCGCAGCCATGGAGTCGGGCCGGTATTGAATCGCAATGGCCAGGTGTGTCGGGTTGGTGATGACGACATCGGCTTTAGGCACCTGAGCCATCATCCGTTTGCGAGCCGCCTCCCGCTGAATCCTGCGGATTCTGGCTTTAACCATCGGATCGCCTTCGGTATTTTTATATTCATCTTTGATTTCCTGCTTGGTCATGCGCAGGCTTTTTTCATATTCCCAGCGCTGATAGGCGTAATCCAGCGCGGCCAGAAAGATGAGGACCGTCGTCGTTGCTAAAAGCAACTTAAAGCAGACGCCTCCTATGTATTGGAGCATCCCCCAGACGGATTGATCCGCAAGCGGAATCATATTGTCGGCTTCGCTGCGGATCACCAGATAGGCGACCAGGCCGATGATACAGACCTTAAAAATGTTTTTTATCAACTCCACCATTGAGCGAAGTGAAAACAGCCTTTTAAAACCCTTGGCGGGACTGATCTTCGAAATTTTCGGTGTGATCGGCTCGGCCGTGATCAGAAAACCGAATTGAAGAACATTGGCCAGAATCGCCGCGATCAGAACGCTGATCAACAACGGAAATAAAATATAAAACCCTTTGAAAATATGGCCGATGAGGATGGATACAACGGTATCAGGCAGAAATTCGACGCTTCCCGCCTCCCGGAAAATGCTAACGGACAATTCCATCATGTTTTTAACAACATGCGATCCGCCGAAATAGAAAAACAGCAAACCGGCTGAAAGAACGCTCACCGACACAACTTCCTGGGAACGGGCGATTTGCCCCTTTTCCCGCGCCTCATCGCGTCGCTTTTGTGTTGCCTGCTCTGTTCGTTCCTGATCGGATTCGTTTTCAGCCATCTTTTGCCTATCGGTTTAATGACAGTTGCGTCAATATTTCGTTATTGTGCAAAGTCCCGACCATCGCTTACGGGGCGGACATCTCACATCAAGCGTAAAAGCGTAATAATATGGCCTTCCAACGACCGCATTACACCTTGCACGATTCTTGTGAACAAAGGCGCCGTGATCCCCAGAAAAATCAGGCCGATGGAAATCTGCAAGGGAAATCCGACAATGAAGATATTCATCTGGGGAACCGTCCGGGCCACCACGCCCAGCCCCACATTCGTAAAGAGCATCACGGCCATGAGCGGAGCTCCGATCTTGAGGGCAATCACGAACAAATCTCTGGACAACTCAAAAATATACTGCATCACCGATCCCGAAAAGTGAAATCCGAACGGGACAACCCAGTCGTAGCTCTGCGCAATCGCCATAAAAAAGAGATGATGCGCGTTGACGGAAAGAAAGATCATCATGGCGATAAGGTATTTCAACTCCGCGATGACCGACACCTGCGCGCTCGTCATCGGATCGATAATATTGACAATCGCGAATCCCATCTGAAAACCGACGATATTTCCGGCCATTTGAATGCCTGCAAAAACCAGCCTCGCCCCAAACCCGATCGTTACCCCGATGAGCACCTCGCCGATCATACCGAAGATCATCTGTAAAAACGGCATTTGTGAAACAGCCGGAAATCCGGATACGACGGAGGGAAAAATCATCACGGAAATGATGATCGCCAGGCCCGCTTTGACTTGAGTAGGCACACTGCGCTCACTGAATACAGGAATCGTTGTCACGATGGCGCTGACTCGAAGCAGAACCAAGACGAAGGCCTGAGCGTTTTCAGCAGACAAAAATGGCAGATTCATCGTCTCAAACCCTGTGCCGGATGGTTTTTACGCGGCATCCCTCGCGTCATTTGACGTAGAGGGGAATGTTCGCGAAAAGATTCTGCGTGAAGTTGATCATCAACCCGATAATCCATGGAAGCGACAAGACCAGCGAGAGCATGACCGCGACGATTTTGGGAACGAAAACGAGCGTCATTTCCTGAATCTGCGTCACAGCCTGAAACAGACTGATTAAAACACCCACCAGCAGTCCGATAATCAGCATGGGCGCGGCTACCAGTAGGGTTGTTTTGATCGTTTCCGCCATTAAGCCTGTCACCATATCCGGGGTCATAGCTCTTCCTCCTTATTGAAAACTTTGCACAAGTGAGCCGACGATCAGATGCCAGCCATCCACTAAAACAAACAAAAGCAACTTAAACGGCAGACTGACCATGATGGGCGGCAGCATCATCATGCCCATCGACAGCAAGACACTGGCCACCACCATATCGAGAATCAAAAAAGGCAGATAGATCATAAATCCGATCTGGAAAGCGGTTTTCAGCTCGCTGATCGCAAAAGCCGGAATCAAGGTCATCAGTGAAACATCTTCGGGTTTTGAGGGCCGCTCTTCCTTCGCGATTTTAACAAACAGCGCTAAATCCTTTTCGCGGACCTGCTTGAGCATGAATTCCTTAATCGGCGCAATGCCCTTTTCAATCGCAATCTCTCCGGAGATATTCTCCGCATAATAAGGTTTGAGCGCTTCTGTATTGACCCGATGAATGACGGGAGACATGATAAAAAATGTCAGAAACAACGCCAGACCGATAATCACCTGATTGGGCGGCATTTGCTGCGTCCCAAGCGCGTGGCGTAAAAGCGACAAAACGATGATAATCCGGGTAAAGGATGTCACCATCAGCAAAATCGCCGGCGCGAGCGTCAGCACCGTCAGAAGGATAACCAGTTGGATCAGCGACGAGACGCGTTCGGGTTGCGTCGTGCCGCCGGTCAATGTCAGATTGATATTTGGCAGATTAAAGGGTTCGGCCGCGCCTGCGGCGATAGGGATCACAATCGCCGCGATGGCAAACGCAAGCGCAAGAATGACTCGGAGCGAAAGACTTTTCATCGCTTTGATCCATCCGTTTTCCTGGGTGGAGACAGATTAATCAGCGATAGGTATTTTGCGATCATGCCTTCAGAGACGGGTTCGCCCGAAGATCCGTCGGACGACGCCTTGATGCGGGCCACCGACAGTGGGTCGTCAATTTCTGCTAAAGTCGTCATCTGCTGAGCAGACAACCCCACAACGATCAACCGATCAAGCACTTCCACCAGGATGATGCTCGTTTTCGGGCCGAGATACCTCGACGACACAATATTAATCAGCGCGTCTGAGCGCCCTGGTGAAGCGGTGCGCTGCATGAAAATCTTGATAAAGTACATAACGCCGATGAGCAGACCCAACACAACGGCGAGGGCGAAAATCATTTTCAGAAAGGAACCGAGCAGTGAGATATTCTCCATAGCAGACGGCCTTTTTAGCCCAGTTTGTTGACGCGTTCAGCGGGAGAGACGATATCCGTCAGGCGAACGCCGAATTTTTCGTTCACGACGACCACCTCGCCGCGGGCAATCAGGCGCTGATTGACGTAGATATCCATCGGCTCCCCGGCTAGTTTCGACAATTCAAGAACGGACCCCTGACCGAGCTGCAAAAGTTCGTTGATCAGCATCTTGCTGCGGCCCAGTTCCACAGTCAGCGTAAGAGGGATATCCAAAATGAAATCCAGATTGAACCCTGCTTTGGCATCACCGGAAGATCTTTGCAGTTCTTCAAAATGCACGCTGGAGACTTCCGTTTTGGGCTCTGCGGGATGTGACGAGATCTCCATTTCTTCCTTGACGTCGTCCCAGCCGATGTTTTCGTCGTTTGTCGCCTGTCCGGCCGATTTCATCAATTCATCAATTTCATTCTGTTCCATACTCTGCGTCCTCTTTTCCCGTTAAAATCTGAGCGATCGAAACCGCCTGATTCCCCTTGAACGTTCCCGGATGACCTTTATATTTGGGAACGCCTTCCACGTAAATATCGAGCGGATCCGAAGCATACCGCTCCAACTGAATCACATCGCCCACCTTGAGATTGACGACATCTTTTCCGTAAACAGACACCCGGCCCAGCTCGACCATAATATCCACATAGGATTTCATCAGCCCGGCCTTAAAGCGGTTCGACCAGCTGCGGTCCACTTCCAGCTGTTCGCTCTGAAAGCCGGCCGAGAGCTTTTCCTTGATCGGTTCCAGCATCGAATAGGGCAGGCAGATGGAGATCACACCGGTTGTGTACTCCACCTCGATTTCGAAATTCATGACCACCACAACGTCGGTCGGCGGCACAATCTGCACGAATTGCGGATTGATTTCTGCGCGCTGATAGCTGATCGTCAGGTCGATGAGCGGCTTCCAACATTTTTCCAGATCGACAAGCGCGCTCATTACGATTCTTTTGATGAGATTGTTTTCAATCGCCGTGAACTCGCGCCCTTCAATTTTAAACGATTCCGTTCCGGTACCGCCGAAGATGATATCCACCAAAGTGAATATCACCTTCGACTCCATGACGAAGATTGCGTTGCCCCGCATGGGATCCATTCGAAACAGGTGCAGACTGGTCGGCACAGGCAGGGTTTTGAGAAATTCTCCGAATTTGATCATATCGGCGGAAACGGCCGTCACAGAAATGACCTTGCGCAAAATTGATGACAGAGTCGCCCGGAACGTCCGGGCATATTTTTCATTGGTCATCTCCAGCGTCGGCATCCGCCCCCGGATGATCCGGTCCTGACTGGTCAGGTCATAGGGAATGATCGCACCCGGTTCGTGGTATTCCTCAACCTCGGTTTCGATTTCCCCGCCGGATATCCCCCGAAGCAGGGCATCGACTTCTTCTTGTGAAAGAATATTTGTCATGGTGTTACATCCGTCTGATCTTGTTTGCGTCCATCAAAGCTTTTTGCGCGTCGCGGAGCGCCATTTTTACTGAATGACAAACTCCGTAAAATAGACTTTCAGCACCTTTCCCTGAGTGGCAATCATATTCATCCGGACTGCAATTTCGTCGCGGAGTCGCTGCTTTCCCAAGGGATCCATCATTTCCTTGTAAGTTTTGGACGATAAAAGATCGAGCACCGTATCTCGCAGTTTTGGACTGAGCAGTTTGAATTCTTCGGCAACTTTCGCGTCGGAAAGTTCCAACTGCATCACGACTTTGATATATCGCTCTCCTTCATTATCCATTAGATTGACAATGAAAGGATCCAGCGCATAAAAAACAGTGATCTGCGGTTTGGGAACTGTTTTTGCCGATTCGGTGGCTGCGGGTTTTGGTTTCAACAAAAGAAAATAGGCTGCCGTGCCGCCACCGGCCAACGCCAGAACAACAAAAACAATCACCAGAATCAGAATGAGCGGTGATCCCTTTTTCTTGGGTGCTTTTTCTTCACCGTCTTTTTCATCCAGATCGTCTGTGTCATCAACTTTTTTTGCAGCGGCTGCCATATCTCTCTCCTGGTAATATTTTTTTGACAGTAATCAATTAGCAAAGAGCATACCAAGACGTGCCAAAGCAGTGAGCCAACTATTATCTTTACAATATCATGTGCTTACTCAGATTTAAAAAACATGGCAACGCGGAGGGGAAAAAAGAAATGAAGATTTTTGACGAAAAGACAATTTATTGACGCAAAAATAACAAGCGGGACTGCCCGGAAAGGACAGCCCCGCTTGTAACACTTACCTCTTGATATTCATCAGCTCCTGCATGATCGCATCCTGTGTGGTCACCACCCGGGCGCTGGCCTGATAGGCTTTCTGTGCGGTGATCATGCGGATAAACTCGGCCGCAATGTCGGTGTTGGACATTTCCAGTGTGTTGGGCGTCAGAGATCCCATGCCGGAATCGCCCGGCGTATTGCGAATCGACGAGCCGGAAACAACTGTTTCGCCGAAGAGATTGGATCCCATTCGCATAAGCCCCCAGGGATTCGGGAAAGAAGCAAGAATAATTTGTGCCAGATCCGCCGTCTGCCCGTTGGTGAAAAAGCCGCTAATACGGCCGGTGGCGTCAATGGACAAAGACTTTAACTGACCCGAAGCGTAGCCGTCGGCGGTAATCGCCCGGATGACCGAAGCTGCTGAATACTGAGTGATATCCAGAGACCCGGCACCGACCAGGTTCCAGGTGATGACGCCGCCATTGCCGATGGTCGCGCCGCCATCTAGAGGAATACCAGAGAAATCGACAGTCACATCCGTGACTGGCCCGGCCGTGTGCGTGAGCGTAAAAGTTGCCGTGTCCCCGTCCGCCCAGGCCCCGGCGAGCGTCAACGTCAGATCGGACGTTCCCGTTCCGTCGAGGCTGACATGCACCAAGTTATTGACCGAGTCGTAACTGGCGGTGGCCTCTGTATAGCCGCCCAGGCCCGTTACAGACCAGGTCGTGGCCGCCGTGCGCGTCAACGTCATGGTGCCGGTTTGATAGACCATCCCTGCACGATCCAGTTCCGCCGTGGCTGTGCCTCCGCCGGAGGCGGTCACCGCGCCGACATCGGCCGTGTACATGCCGGTCATGTTGCCGGCGGAATCAAAAATGAATCCATGGGCATTGATATCTGTTGCCGGATTACTGTCGAGGAAACTCTGCACTGCCCAGTAGCCTTCGCCAACTGCTTCCGTCCGGGTGAAGGTGTTGTTAAGCGTGTGCTGAGCGCCCAGCGAGTCATAAACGGTCTGGGTTGTATTGTACTGACCGCCGGTTGGAGTGGATGAATTGAGGTTCGCGCCGAGTGCAAAAATCGTCGAGACCTGCGGTTCGGACTGAACCCCCTGCAGGCTGATGTCGGTCAGCGGCCCTACCGGTTCACCATTTTCAACCATCTGCCCTTGCAGCATGTAGCCGTTGTTATCCACCAGAACACCTTCTGCGCTGAGATGGAAGGCGCCGGCACGTGTATAGTAAGTAGCGCCTTCGGCGTCGTTGACCATAAAGAATCCGTCTCCGTCGATGGCCACATCGGTGGCGTTACCGGTGGTCTGGAATGATCCGGCGCCGTATTGCGTCTGCACTTCGCTTACGGCGACGCCGCGTCCGACCTGCATGGTGCCCGACGCGCCGCCCGAAATGCTCGAACTCAGAACGTCGGCAAAAAAGGTGGTTGTGGATTTAAAACCAATGGTATTGACGTTTGCCAGATTGTTGGCGATCACGTCAAGCTCCTTTGAACTGGCGTTTAATCCCGAAATTCCCGCCCATAGTGCGCTGCCCATAATATCTCCTCCTCTATCCTTTTGTTAATTGTTTGCTTTATTGATGGCCAGAACATCAGAAAATGCTACATCCTGGCCGTTGATCGTCAGATACGCGCTGCCGTTTTTAAACGAAGCCCCTGTAATGGTCCCCTGCAGTAAGGTGCTTACGTCAACGCTTTTGCCGTTTTTATCCACAGCGCTGATGTCGTAAGTATAATTGCCAGCTTCAATATCACCGCAATACCAGGTGATGCTATTGCGGCCCGCATTCTGGGAACCGACTTTCACCGAGTCTACCAGCAGACCGTTGGAATTGTAGATCTTGATTGTGGCGTCGGCAATCGCCGACGGCAGGTTGTAAGTGATTGTCGCGCTGGTGGAGCTCACGTCGATTACATTTCCATTGGCGATCGCCTCGTTGCCGATCATATTCACCGTCTGCGCGTTGGCAAACGAACTTAAATATTCAGGCAGCACCTTCATGGTTTCATTGAGATTCGTCAGCTTTTCCAAAGAGGTAAACTGGGCCAGCTGAACGGCGAATTGAGTGCCGTCCATGGGATTGAGCGGATCCTGATTTTTCAACTGGGCGATCAGCATTTTCATAAATGCGTCTTGCCCCATGACATTATTGGTGGTGTTCGTGCTTGTTACGGCGCTCATAGTAAATCTCCTTACTTATGCAAATAGGCTGATGGAATCCGAATCCGCAACCGGTCGATTGATCGGCGCGGAAACCGGAGGCTTATCGCCGGCTGATTGTCTGTGTGGTTCCTCCTGCGACTGCCTGTGTCCAAAACGGGTTGAACCATCTTCAAACAAACCCTGGTTTCCCGAATAAGGCGAATATCCGTCGCGACGGTCCTGCATCAGAACGTCGCAACGCTCGATGGTCATCCCCTGCCCCGTCAAAGAATTTTTCAACGTCTCGATATTACCGGTGAGCATTCTTTGCACCTCGCGATTTTCGGCAAAGAGCATGACCCGCACCTTCCCGTTTCTCACCAGAACATCCATTTCCAGGGTTCCGAGAGAGGGCGGCGTAAGCGTCATCCGAACGCGCCCGGATTCCTGCGCCAGCGTGTCGCGAAATTCAGCGGCGACACGATCAATCACGGCTGCAGGCGACACTGTGGAAGCCGGCTTTGTCTGTGATGAATTTGCGGAGGCATGAACCGGCGGCGTACTGGTCGTATCCGGAGCTTTATCCATAACAGACGCTCTGCCCCTGGCATCCGTTTTAAGTTTACTTAAAGCGGAATCAGCCCCCGACTGAGACAGCTGCGCCGTATGTCCCTCAGAATGCCGGATGTCTGTGAACGATTGCAATTTAATCTGTCCATCCGATTTTGATCCGGCTGTATCATTTGAATGGGGGCCGCTTTTCATGTCTTGGGTCATCTTTTCCGTTTTTTGCCTCATGGCACCAAGGTCAACCTGACCGTCAACAGCGCGAGCCGCCACAGACGAGATGACGGATTGATCCATTACCCGACCGGTTGATGCCCGGCTTTCAGCCGTAGGCTGGGGATTTTTCCCGTCGGGCGTGTCTTTACCATTTTGCGAAACGATGGACTTTAATTCCGCCGCCACATCCGGGGATGCTTTTCGCGCCTGGCTCGAATTCAGCGCTTCATTCAGACGGCTATCCTTGGGCATTTCAAGAAAATCGGAAACTTTTTCACCCTGAGAACTTTTCATGCCGGACAATTCCTTCACAAACGCCACTTCCCCGTTTGCGGCAGCAACAGTTTGTTTCCCGGCGTCCATCGTTTTATCCTGCCCCATCGCACCCTGTTTGTTTTCCGGACTTCCCTCGCTAAATACCCTTGAAGTCTCAATGGATATCTTTTGATTCTCAGGAGAGGTTGAAACAGACGCCCCTTTTATCTCCGGATCAACCTGCGCCTTCATCAATGAAGGGAGCGCGCCGGTTTCAGGAATAATTATTTCTTCGGCGCTTGTTGCAGGGTTTTGTTGAGACGATAACAATCCGACGGTGGAGATTATCTTTTTTGCATGAGCCTCGACAAACTCCAGAAGCCCTGTCGGGTCTTCACTATTTTGCATCGCCCAGGCTGCCAGGTTTTCCGCGTTGACATCTGTATTGGACAGCTGCTGCCCGTTGAACAAAAGCATATGCATCCATTCCGGAAGCATTGCCGCCTCTTCTAAAATGGCTTCAGGCGAAAGATTTTTTAGATCATCACCGAGCTTGATCATTTGTTCGCTTAGCAGGGCCATAAATGACGTGGAAAAGGATAGATTGCCGCCGGATGCGTCAATGGAATCGCCCTTTCCCGCCTGAAATTTTCCTATCGCCTGAAGAAGCCCAAGGGGATTGGCAATCTGCTTATGAACTTTTCCTTCCACTGCACTGTTCGAACTGATATCCATACAGCGCCTTTCCGAATGTATTTTATACTAGCCTTCAGCAAGAGATGTGCCAATCAATCTAGACTTGCTAATCCATCATTATTTCTTATAGTTATGTAACTGTCGAAACCAACCCGTGACGGCAGGGAGGAAATTTTTTCCCCAACGCGATAGGCAAGAAAGATCTGATCGGCAAGAATTATAAAAATAGTGACGGCATGATTTTTTATGCAATAAACTCTTTGGCGTGACAATTTTTTCGATAAAAAAAGGCGCTACAATTAGCGCCTTTTTATCATTCAATGCTTTAACGGTGCGTCACTCCTTACCCACGAATCCCCCTGAACGTGTAATTTCCCGGGTAATCTCTACGGCTTTCTGCGGGGAAATAAAGGCCCACAAGGCGCCCGCCTTTTCCTTTTTCATATTCATGGTTATGCCGGCGGCGGTTTTAGTATCAAGTTTCTCGAACATCGGACCGGCTTTCGCAGGAGGCGTATTTTCATAGACCTTGGCCATATTCTTATACCGGCGGATATCCTCTTCACGCGCGGCATCTAAAGCCGCCGCAAGTTTTTCTTCCTGCTTGGTTAAAAGCGTGATTTTTTCCGTGATCTCACGCCGCAAAGCCACAAGACGCTGCTCATCGGCCCTGAGGGCGTTTTCCCGTTCATCGAGCTGGGCTTGCCTGGCCGCGAGCGCCTCGGCAAGACCTCTTTGCTTGGCCAGGATTTCATCCATTGTATCCTTCTGAACAGGCGGCGCTGTCGTCACACCCGGCGGCAGTGTGGGCTCGTCGGTAGCGGAAGGCTGCTGGGCCAGAGCGGACGGCGATAAAAAGCCTGAAACATCCCAAATCCCCTCCTTTTGCAAAACGCCGAATATTGAGGCCGCCTTGGTTAAAATCAAAAGCAACACAACAATTTGCAGACCGATGATGATTCTTTTCATGTCTGTCTCCTGCCGAATTTCAAAACGGACATCTCGTCGGAGTTTTTCTGCTCCAATTCGCTCATTTCTTTGCGATATTCCTCCGCGTGACGCTCTTTTAATTTTTCCATGACTTTTTTGTTTTTTACCGCTTCCATCAACTCCCGACGCTTGTGCTCCACCAGGGCCTTCACTTCACGGATGACTGTTTTTTGCTGCTCTTCCTGGACGCGGATGGATTCGATGTAGGAAATCCGCTCGGCAATCTCTAAAGCGCTCATGACTTTATTCTCCGTCGCGCGCAGCTCAGTGACGGCTTCCCGCCTGCGTCCGACGAGTTGTTTGAGAATCTCTTTTTCATCCGCGTGGCGACGTTTGAGATCGGAGTATTCCCCGAGAACCTTCTCCTCAATATTGCTCCGGTAATCCAGGACCGATTGCATTTTAAATCTGAACATGGTCGCCTACTCTTGAAGCAGTTGCAGTAACTGTGCCTTGGCCTGCGCAAAATCAATTTTTTCGCCGATGTTTTGTCTCAGATAGGCATCCACCCGGTCTGCCATCTTGACGGCGTAATCGATGCCGGGGTTGGACCCGCTCACATACGCGCCGATATTGATAATGTCTTCAGCTTTTTTATAGGTCGCAAGAATATTGAGTAAATCGTTGGCTTTCTTTTTATGATCCTCATCAACAATGTCGATCATGACGCGGCTGATGCTGCCCAGCGCGTCAATGGCCGGATAATGATTTTTGTTGGCCAGCGTCCTCGACAGGGCAATATGACCGTCGAGAATAGAGCGTGCCGCGTCGGAAATCGGTTCGTTGAAATCGTCGCCTTCCACCAGGATCGTGTAAAGTCCGGTAATGCTGCCGACGCCCTCGACAATTCCGGAACGCTCCAGGAGCTTGGGCAGCATGCTGAATACCGACGGGGTATAGCCTTTTGTTGTTGGCGGCTCTCCCACGGACAAACCGATTTCCCGCTGCGCCATCGCGAAGCGGGTAAGCGAATCGACCATGAGCAGCACATCGCTTCCCTGGTCCCGAAAATATTCCGAAACAGATGTGGCCACGTAGGCGGCCCGCATGCGGATCAGCGGATGCATATCGGAGGCGGCAACGACAACAACGGATCGCGCCAGGCCTTCTTCGCCAAGATTTTTCTCCAGAAACTCACGCACTTCGCGGCCCCGTTCACCGATCAACCCAATGACATTGACATCCGCTTTCGTGTTGCGCGCGATCATGCCCATCAATACGCTTTTGCCGACACCGGAGCCCGCGAAGATCCCCATCCGCTGTCCTTTGCCGCAGGTAAACAGACCGTTGATGGCGCGGATGCCCATGTCCATCGGCTCTGTAATACGGCCCCGGTCCAGAGGGTTAATCGGATCGGCGTAAATGGGATATTCATCTTCAAAACGAATGGGACCTTTATTGTCAATCGGATTGCCCATACCGTCGATCACGCGACCGAGAAGTTCTTGTCCGACGCCGATGGAGGCCTTCCGGCCCATGGACAGAATTTTGCAGCCCGGCCCTAATCCCTGAATGCTCTCCAACGGCATCAGGAGGACCCGGCCGTTTTTAAAACCGACGACTTCCGCCTCCAGAGGCAAATCGCCATTGACCGGCACGATGCCGCACACTTCCCCGATCGACGCGGCCGGGCCGTTTCCCTCGACCATCAGTCCGACGATTTCGCTCACCTTGCCGTTGACGCGAATCGGATTGATGCGTTTGAGAATGTGTTCATACCGGGATAAATCGATTTGCGTGTTCATGCCGAAGCCGTTTTCCTTCCCGCAAAGCCCATTACGGTTTGAGCATGGCCGTTTTGATTTCCTTGAGCTGGTTTTCCAGACGGGCATCCACCTCGCCGAAGGCGGTTTCAATGACCGCGCCGCCTCGTTTGATCGCGCCGTCCTCTTCAAAGGTGATATTGCGCATACCGTCAAAAGACTGAAGGAAATCCTTCTTCACTTCCATCATATACCGGAAATCATGAGGATGAAGCCGGACCTTCATTCCGTCGGTATCCGACACATTGCGCAACGCCGTCTTCAGAACACCGATCACCGCATCTTTACGGGTGGTGACTTCCGTTTGAAGGATTTTTTCCGCAATCGCGATCGATAATTTGACGATTTGTTCTTCGCCTTTTTCAAGAATATCTTTTTTGATCGACGGAAGGGCCTTCGTCATGGCGGCAAGCGCCTCGACGGCATGGACGGCTTCTTTTTTTTGTTTGGCGACGCCGTCGGCAAATCCTTTGCTGTAAGCCTCTTTGACTTGCTGCTCCGAATAGGAAGCATCGGCGGGCGAATCGACTTGCTTAGCCGCCTGACCTCCACCCACCGTCTTGTTTACAGGCGGCACCCCCGGTCTGCCCCCTTTGGTCACCGGTGTGCTAAGAGGAACGGATTTACCTGAATTGACAGTCTGGGATGATTTAATGATATTTGTCTTATACGAATCCATCTTTCTCATCCCCGCGCAGAATGACAATTCTGCCCTCCGTTTCCAGTTTCTTTGTGACTTCCACAATTTTACGCTGGCTGGCCTCGACTTCCGAAATGCGGATCGGCGGCATGAGCTCAATTTCCTCACGGAGCATTTCCGCGCCGCGCTTGGACATATTCTTGAAGATCCGCTCTCTTTGCGCCTCATCCACCAACTTGAGAGATTTGGCAAGATCTTCAGCGCTGACATCTTTCATGAGCTCCTGCAGCGATTTATCGTCGAGCCTCAAGACATCTTCAAAGCTGAACATGAAATTCCTGATTTCCGAGGCCAACTCGGGATCTGAATCCTCAAGGGTTGTCATGATGGCGTTTTCCGTTGAGCGATTCATGCGGTTGAGAATGTCCGCGATCACCTGCGCCCCGCCCAACTGGGTATCGGAGGTATTGCCGATGATCAATTCCTTCTCCAGAGTTTTTGCCATTTCTTCGATAAACTCGCGCGGCACACTTTTCAAGGTGGCCATGCGCTTGGTGATCTCGTATTGAATCGCCGGAGAAAAATGCTCCAGAACTTCGGCTGCCTTCTCCGGTTTTAAATGCACCAGAATTAGAGCGATGGTCTGGGGATGCTCGGTTCGCGTAAATTCAGCCATGACCTTCGGATCG
This sequence comes from uncultured Smithella sp., assembly GCA_964443625.1. Taxonomy (GTDB): domain Bacteria; phylum Desulfobacterota; class Syntrophia; order Syntrophales; family Smithellaceae; genus UBA8904. The sequence goes on from CAYUDM010000019.1 coordinate 21,181, forward strand.
ATATCGTGCAGTTTGTCGATGATCGGATTGTCCATCGCATACTGGTCAACATCTCCCATTAATGTCTCCGCATCCTTTTCACCAAGGGCCTTGACCATCAGGTCTTTGGACATGCCTTCCCTAACGGAGATCGTCCCGCCGATCTCCTTGGCCATGGTGCAAAATTCTCTGGCTACAGAGGTGGCCGTCTCAGAGGTTATGTTACTGATACGGCTCATCTGTTTTCCCAAGCGCCGGATTTCAGACGGACGAAGATTTTTCATGACCTCCGCCGCCAGATTTTCCTCCAGAGATAAAAGCAAGATGGCGGCTTTTTCCTCACCGGTCATAATATCCTCGCTGGCAATGACATTGATTCATGATCGTTACTTGATCCAGTTGCGCAGAATGTCGGCAAACTGTCTCGCGTCGGCCTTCGCCATTTCACGCGCGATTTCCGTCTCCGTCATAGGGCGCTGCGATTCCTGCCGCAATTCTTCGGCCGCCTGGCGGGCATATTCGGCCGCGCCGGCCCCTGCCGCTGCACCGGCCATCGCCCGCTGCGGCGCGGGTCTGGCTGCCGCCGCGCTCATTACACTTTTAAGCAAAGGTCGAAGTACAAACAAGACGATAAATCCGATCAGAGCGAAAACACCGACATACTTGAGAATCGGAGAAACAGTCTCTACCGTGCCCTGAATCGAGAGTCCTTCCGCTTCTTCTACTTCAACCTTGCTGAAAGGCATGTTGGTAACGACCACCTGATCCCCGCGCTGGGCATCGAATCCGGCGGACTTTCTCACCAGATCTTCAATCGATTCGATCTCCTGGCGCGTCAGGGCTTCATAGACATCTTCATCTTGTTCGTTCTTTCTGTATTTGCCGTCAACCAGCACGGCAATGGACAGTTTCCGGGTTTCCCCGACGGGCATCACGGTTTTGCTGACAACCCGATTGATTTCGTAGTTGATGATTTCATCGAGTTTCTCTTTTTTCGGATTGTCCGCCACATCGGCATTGGCGCCGACCGCCCGCTCCAGCTCCGAATTGCGTTGCTGGCTGCGAACCACCTGGGCTTCAGGATCATAGGTTTCTTCCGTTTTTTCCATGATGCGAAAATCCAGATCCGCCGTCACACGGACAACCGCCTTGCCCTGCCCCACGACATTCTCCAGCATGCTCTGAATTCTTGCAGCCAGATCCTTTTCCATGTTGCGCTGATAATCCATCTGCTGCGCTGTGAGCTTGGAGAGTCTCGTGTCGTTTTGTTTGGCCGACAGGATATTGCCCCGGGAATCCACCACCATCACATCCGCGGGATTCATCCCTTCTATGGAGCTGGCCACGAGATGAACAATCCCTTCAATCTGCGCGGGCCGCAACGCCTTGCCGGATTTAAGTTTGAGGGTTACCGACGCGGTCGGCTTCTTCTGCTGGTCGGTAAAAAGCGATTCTTTTGGCAGAGCGATGTGCACGCGACTGGATTGTATTTCGTCCAGACCGTTAATCGTTCGGGCCAATTCGCCCTGCAGAGCGCGCCGATAGTTGAGCTGTTGCTCGAATTCCGTTGCGCCCAGCGTCTTTTGGTCGAATATTTCAAATCCCACGCCACCGCCCTGAGGCAGCCCCGAGGCGGCCAGTTCCAGACGTAATTGACTGACCTGGCCTTCGGGCACGGACACCGTGGCGCCGCCGGACGTCAATTTATAAGGAACTTTTCTTTCATTGAGTTTTTCTACAATGCTGCCTGCGTCTTCAGCCGACAGATTGGAAAACAACACACGATATTCCACCTGGAGCGTCAGGTAAACCAAAAGCGCGATCACGCCGAATGTCGCGAAAAGCACCATGACAATGGAGACTTTTCGTCCAGAACTCAGTGCGTCAAATCCATTCCAGAGTTTTGAAAGCGATTGTAATATGGAATCCATATTCCTTTCCGATTAATTCCGTTGTCCTAAACCTGCATCCGCATCACTTCCTGATAGGCGTCGAGAATCTTGTTGCGGACCTGCATCATCACCTGGAAGGAGATGCCCGCTTTTTCCAAAGCGATCATCGCCTCATGAATCGACCCCGCGTCTTCAAGCTGAACCTTGGCAATCGCCTGATCCGCGTCGTTTTGCAGTTTGCTGATATCCGAAATCGCGTCTTTGAGCACCGATCCGAAAGACGGGCCACCCGGCGAACCCGCGGCATCCGGTTTTTGCGGTTCGACACCCGAAATCGGTTTGAGAGATTCCAGCTGGTTGTGGATGAACATGTCCGTCATGACGTCTTCTCCATTGAATGTTTATTTTCCGATTTCCATGGCCTTGAGCGCCATGTTCTTGATTGCGTCAAAGGCGGTGGCATTGGCCTCGTAGGCCCGCGACGCCGTAATCAGATCCGTCATCTCCAGCATCAAGTTGACATTGGGCAAGGTCACCATGCCTTCCGGATCGGCATCCGGATGCGCCGGATCGAATATTTTTTTGAAGCCTTCGGCATCCTCTCTGACCTGATTGACACGAACGGCGTTGACGGCATCTTCGAGTTTCTTGTCAAAGCCTTTCTCCAGCGGCTGGGAGGCAAAGGACATGACCTTTCTTTTGTAGGGTCCTCCTTCGGGCGTGCTGGTCGTCGACGCGTTCGCAATATTGCTGGTCACGACATCCATTTTCTTACGCTGCGCGGATAGACCGCTGCCGATGATATCGAATGTGGTAAAAAATTCCATTTTACTTGGCCTCCGTCAGTACATTGCGAATACCCTTAAATTTACGAGCCAATAATTCAACAGTTAAATTATACATTAAATGATTTCCTGCAAGGTTGGTCATTTCGGTATCCAGATCCACCCCTTCTTCTTCGGCTGTCACTTTTTCGAAGTCGTTACGGGAAAGTTCGTCCAGGGCATTGGGAAAATGTTTCTCATGGGTCCTTTTCAGATTAATGCGGTCTTCAAGCGCACGACCCAGATCCTCTTTAAATACATAGTCGGACGGACGATAGCCTTCCGTATCCAAGTTAGCGATATTTGATGATATTACCTTGTTTCGCTCGGAGCGGTAATCCATCAGTGTCGATAACATGTCAAAAGTTTTACCAAATAATGGTTCCATGCTTTATCCCTTCGGGAAAAAAGTTTGCAATTCGCATACCAAGTTTCACTTACTGTTCATCCGGGGAGTCGGTGATGCCGTACTCGTTGAGCTTGTTACGCATGGTGCGAACGCTGATCCCCAGAATTTTTGATGCTTTTGTCTTATTCCCGTTGACCTTGTTGAGTGTATCGAAAATGAGTTTTTTTTCCATTTCGTACAAAGTCTGACCTTCAACAGCGTCAGATTCCTGACGCGACTGCGGCTTATTGTCTGGACTTTCTGCGTTTGACGCCGCCCCCCCCGGCTGTTGTGGAAACAGATGAACCGGGTTGATTGGACCCTGTCCACAGATCAGAACCGCACGTTCAATCACATTTTCGAGCTCACGGACATTGCCCGGCCAGCCGTAGGCTTTCAATGCCGCCAACCCGTTGTCCGAGAGCATCGGCGCTTCTTTGTCATTGAGTGCACTGTATTTGCGTATAAAATGATCCGTCAAAAGTCTGATGTCACCGTTTCGTTCTCTAAGCGGCGGAACGAAGACTGGAATAACATTGAGACGATAATATAAATCGCTGCGGAAGGTTTTCTGCAGAATACGGCTTTGCAGATCGGCGTTGGTGGTGGCAATTAAGCGCACATCCACAGCAACAGGCATTTTCCCGCCGAGGCGGTCCACTTCAGATTCCTGAATGACCCGTAAAAGCTTGGCCTGCAACGCCATATCCATCTCCGAGATTTCATCCAAAAGAAGCGTGCCGCCGTCGGCGAGTTCAAACTTGCCCGCCTTCCGGACGGTTGCGCCGGTAAAAGCGCCTTTTTCGTAGCCGAACATCTCGCTTTCCAGAAGCTGGGCGGGAATGGCCGCGCAGTTCACGGCGATAAACGGCATGCGTCGCCGGTTGCTGTGGCGGTAAACGAATCGTGCGAAAAGCTCCTTGCCGGTGCCGCTTTCTCCCTGAATGAGAATACTGGATTTACTGGGCGCGACGACTTTGAGCATATCCAGAAGCGACAGGATCTTCTTGTCCTGTGTGATGATATCCTTATGAGACGCCGGCCCGTCCGCAAGGAAATCGTCTTTGTCCGATTTCATCTGAGCACTTGCCGACAGAACATTTTTAACAGCGGATTCAAGATCGTCGAGTGAAAAAGGCTTCATGATGAATTCAGACGCCCCCTCCTTCATCGCCTCGACAGCGGTGTCCACCGTGCCATATGCAGTGATCAGGATAACCGGCGTTTGCGGCGACAAACGTTTGACACCGCGCAAAACATCCATGCCGCTCATTTTAGGCATTCTCATGTCGGTAACGACGGCCGCGAAATCACCGCCCTTGAATTTAACCAGCGCGTCCGCGCCGTTTTCCGCCGTTTCAACCTCATACCCGCAAGCGCTCAGGGATTCGTAAAGTGCCATGCGCATGGAGTGATCGTCATCGACAATTAGAATTTTTTCCTCGTTGCCCATCTCTATTCCCCTTGATCCGCTGAATTCGGGATCGCCACCGGAAATCCCACCGTAACAATGGTCCCGCTTTGGGGAGCGTTTTCAACGCTGATCGATCCGGAATGTTCGCTGACGATGTTGTGAGCGATCGCCAGTCCCAGCCCCGATCCACCTTCCCGGTTGGTAAAAAACGGGTCGAATATTCGGGACAAATCGGAAGGCTTGATTCCCGGGCCCGCATCCTGAAAAACGATTTCGGCGATCCGTCTTCCACCCGGCATGGGGCTTTCCGGCGCAATTCGCGTCATGACCCGGAGGGCGCCGCCATCGGGCATGGCCTGCTGCGCGTTTAGCAAAATATTGAGAAACACCTGCTTGATCATTTCAGGATCCGCTTCAATCCGAATATCGTCCTCGTCGTAGTTTGCGGTCAGTTTGATGCCGCCTTGCTCCATAATCGAGCGTGAAAAATCGATGACCTCCGCGAGGATGCCGCGCAAATTTACCCGCCGCATTTGCGGCGTGGGACGTCTTGTGAATAAAAGCAGATTGGATATTTTATTATCCACGTTCTTGACGGACGAGATAATCTGTGTGACCCGATCACGGTCTCGCGAATCGGTTAGATTCTTCAGAAGCAGCGAAGCGAAAAGTTCAATGCTGCCTAGTGGATTGCGGACTTCATGGGCGATATTAGCGGCCATTTCTCCCATCGCCTCAAATTTTTCCGTCCTTTTTGCCATTTCTTCGAGCTTTTCGATTCGGGTAATATCCCGCAGGACAAAGACGTGGCCGATGGTCCGGCCCTCGGTCGACTGGAAGGGGGAACAAAATATTTCCACAGTCCGGTCGGAAATTCTAACCTTGTGGCCCGATTCCCCTTTAAAATACTCAGCCAGATCGATCGTCTGCCAATTTGTTTTGTCCTGCGATGCGAACAATACACCGATCGGCCGGCCTGCGACATCCTCCTGACGAACGCCTGTGTAGGTCTCTGCGCAGGTGTTGAGCGTGGATATTCGTCCTTCCAGATCGGTCACGATGACCCCGTTGATGAGACTTTGCAGAATGTTTTGCAGATAGTTTCGGGTCTGCTCTTTTTCTTCCACGGTTTTCTGGAGTTCAAGATTTTTCTCCTCCAGTTCGCGGTTAAGTGAGGCAAAACGTTCCTCCAGGCGCGCGTAAGCTTTTTCGAGCTCGGCGGTCGCCTTATTGAATTCTTCGAATGATTTTTGCAACTGCTCCAAATTCTGCATAGGTCCTTCCGCTATTTCCAGGTTATTTAATCATCGATCCGTACTTTTCCCACCAGGCATGATCCTCCACATAATAGTCCACCACGCGGCCCCAGAAACCTTCGGCGCCGGATGCGGTCTTCATCGTGTTAAAAATATTTTGCGCCTCCTGCGGCTGCCCGAGATTCATATAGGCCTTTCCCATCATAAACTGCGACCAGAATCTCAGATCCGGATTTTGAGTTGCGTTCATGGATTTCGAATACATGTCGATCCCGCGGCGGGCATTACTGGTCTGCATATACAGATCGCCGATTTCTTTGAAGAGAATGCCCGTATCGACACCGGGCTTGTTGCCGCCGTTGTAATAGTTGAGCGCCCGAAGGTAAGTCTCGAGGGCCTGATCGCTTTTGGACTGTTCGCGCAAGGCCCGCGCGTAATTGGAATACAGTCGCGCCGGTTCGTTAATTTTACCTTCGGTCGCCAACGCCGCACCATAGTTCACGACTGCCTGATCAAATCGTCCTTTCAGGAAGGATACTTCCGCCGCGGCGGCTCTGACGGCACCATAGGTGGCCGGATCTTTTCGGACGGACGGTTTAACCAAAAGCCTATCGAGGATCTGCTGCGCCCGTTCATATAGTCCCTGGGCAAGAAGTCCCTCAGCCATCTGAAGACTGACTTTATCCGTCAGAACTTCATCTTTCAGCATCTTTCGATACGCCTCAAGAAGGCTCTGATAATCCTCTAGGAAACCGAGCGCCTTTAAACTTTGCGCTATTTTATTCACCTGATCGTATTCATCTTGCTGAAGCGCAATAGCACCGAATGATTTGAAGTAAATATAGGCAACGGCCAGATAATCCTTTTTTGCAAAATATTCGTCAACGAGCGACGCGGACGCGCTTTTCAGGCCTTTGGCAGCTTCCGCCACGCGCTTGCTTTCCGGGTGGAGATAAAGAAACTCCAGATACACGTCCGCGCCTCGGCGCTTTTGCCCGGTCTCCACAAGCGCCCACGCCTTTTTGAGCATCGCCTCTTCGGCGAATTCTCCCTTCGGATATTTCATGATGACCGTGTCAAATGCGTCGATGGGGTTTGTGTAATAATTGATGTGTTTGAGCGCTGCAAACACCCTCAGGCCCGGTTTTTCGACACCTTGTTCCGCCATGGCCAAAAGACTTAAAACCGCCTCGTCGCTTTTGGGATATTTGTTGAGAATTTGATCGAAAACGGCCAGCGCCGCTTCATATTGACCGTTTAATCGATAGGCTTGCGCAAGCAGCAAGAGTACTTTGGGGGCTTCCGGATCGTCAGGATAAATGTTGACGTGAAATGACAGCGCGATAACCGCTTCGTCATAGCGTCTCAACGACATCTTATGACGTCCCAGATCGGCGAGAATGTTTCCCGGCACATCGATGAAGGAAGGCCATTTTTTCCACGCGTCACGGAACCAGATCTCCGCATTGGTGGATTGTTGATCCTTATAGAATGCGTGAGCAATCAGATAAAATGACTGCTTGGCACGCGCCGCGCCGCGGTATTTGAGCAAATAACGGATCAGTTGCTCGGCGGCCTCGCCGTACTTGCCGTCTTGATAATTCATCTCACCGATCTTAAAATGCGCTTCCGCGTCATAGTCCGAATCGGGATACTTCTGGATGAGATTGCGATAATGACGGATACTCTCCGGATAATATTTCAGCGCTTCATAGGTCTTGGCCAGACGAAAATAGGTCAAGGCGTTTTCAGGACGTGGATCCGGAAAACTCTCCAGTGTATTTTTGTAAAATTCCGCGGCGATCAACAGGTGTTCTCGCTGGCCTGCCCGGCCCAGATGATAATGACAGTCCGCCATATGGCGAAGTGCGCGCTGTCCCCATTCTTTCGGCGTGTCCTCAAGAGAAATGAACTCTTTAAAGGTTACCAGCGCCTGCTCGTATTTCTTTTCTCTTAGTTCCCGGAGCGCTTTATTGTAGAGCTCGGAATCCGAAGGAGGTTCCGGGATCACCAGATCATCCGGGTCTTTAAATTCGAGTTTATCGAGCCTGTTGTCGTCGATGAGTTTTATCGGATCGCTGATACGCGGTGGAATCGGTTTACCGACCGTTCCAACGGACGGTCCGGTTTGAGGAGGCGCTTTTTCGGGAAGCGTCTCGATCGGAACGACAGCTTTGAGTTTTGTAATCGGATCGACCTTTTGAACCGACTTGGCGGCACGAGACGGGGATGCCTTTTTTGCCCTTACATCCGGTCCTGTGCCAGCCTTGTAATAGCCTTTTCGAATCGCTTCGGCCTCCGTTTCAAAATACACCCGGTGATGGGACTTAACTTTTAAATAGTAGGGCATTCCCGGAAGGTGATAGCGTTTCGACGTGCTATTGCCGACGATCCGTCTCCCCGAGTTTTTTTTCAGATCGCCTTTTTCTGACATAACCCCATTTGCCGCTTTTTTCCCGGCCACCCGGCTTTTATCCTGAGGACTCTGGGCTGAATTGACTTTCCGGATATAATACTCTTGAATGACTTTGTCTTTTTTTAAACGATCTGCAGCCTTGCGTGCTTCACGGCTGGTTGGATAGGGGCCGACAAACACGCGGGTCCAAATCCCCTTCAGCGCCAGGTCAACCGTCTGCGCAAAACATTTATAACCCCTGCTTTCCATCTGACGAATTTCCAGTTGCGCCGCTTCCGGTGTTTCATAGGAGGCATAATGAATGCCGTAGGCGGCCGCGTGGACACCGGAGGCAAAACCCCAGGCTACGCAAGCTGCAAAGCACGTCATGCCGATAATTTGTCGAAGCCGCTGAAACTGTTTGGACATATTCGCTTTTACCGACTCCCCCTCTTAAGTTGTTCAATCATACTTAGCAATTTACATACCATAAGAAATATGAAATATTTTCATGACATTACCGGACGAAAGCCCGGCTTTGACGTGTAGAATGATAAAAAACCCTGTCAATCCTGCCGCAAAGTCGGCATATTTTTGACGGTCGATCCGATACATTGGGTTTTTTTCGTTTAAACCCCATCGTTTTACCTTGTTTTTGAGACCCGAAACTGGCACTGTGATTGCATATTACATCGGCGATTTAAACACCATCTTGACGAGGAGCGATCCATGGGCGATGACGAAAGAACAGATCAGGAAGATAAAAGGGAATATTCACGAGTAGATACCTATATTCCCCTGGAGTTTAAACGTGTGGAAAAGGATCGACGTCATGAAGTGCGCTCCCGTGTGGCGGGTGACGCTTTTTTGGCGGAATTCAAGTCTTTGCCTAATCCTGACGATCAAGTCATAGCGCAATGGCTTCAGACTATTAACTTCAAGTTGAATGAGATCATCCGCATGATGACCATCCAGCATGACGGGTTCAATTGCCTGAACGTAAGCAAAGTGAATATCGGTGGCGGAGGATTGAGTTTCTTTGCCGACCGGTCGTTCGAGCCCGGGGACATTTTGGAGCTCAAAGTCGTGCTGGCCATGCAAAAACCCATTGCGCTTTTTTTATACGGGGAAGTGATCGATCTGGCCATCCCGCATCCGGGGTATGACACGTCGGTGCGTTTTATCGCGATTGATGATTTTGTAAGAGATGAAATCATTCGCTTCGTTTTCGAAAAAGAAAGAGAAATCCTGCGCGAAAAAAGGAGGTCCGGCGCTTAAGATATGATTGTTCTCATCGGCTTTGTCATCGTAACCGCCTGCGTGCTGGGGGGTTATCTCCTGCACGGCGGCAATCTCTCCGTCATTTTCCAGCCAACCGAAATTTTAATTATCGGCGGTGCGGCAATCGGCGGTTTTGTCGCCGCGTCACCCGTCAAGGTTATTAAGGCGGTTATTGCATCCATTGCGCGGATGTTTACCAACAAACCTTACACCAAGCAGGATTACATGGATGTCCTGATGATGATGAACGGTGTTTTTTATAAAATCCGCCAGCAGGGCCTTGTTTCCATCGAGTCCGATGTGGATGACCCCGAAACCAGCCCGCTATTTTCACAATATCCGAAAATTCTGAATAATCATGCCGCTGTCGATTTGATTACCGATACACTGCGAACCGTCATGACGACAACCATCGCCCCGCATGAACTTGAATCGCTCATTGATCAGGAACTCGAAGCGCACCACGAAGAAGCCATGCAGCCTGCGCACAGTGTGGGAACGGTTGCCGACGGTCTTCCGGGTCTGGGTATTGTCGCGGCGGTTCTGGGGGTCGTGTTGACGATGGGAAAAATCAAGGAACCGCCCGAAGTTCTGGGCGCCAGCATCGGCGCGGCGCTCGTCGGCACATTCATGGGCGTTTTGCTCTGTTACGGGTATGTCGGTCCCATGGCCAAGAACCTGGAACATATTGCACAGGAAGATCTCAAGTATCTCAATGTCATTAAGGTCGCGCTCCTGTCTTTCATCGGTGGCGGCGCAGCTCCCAAGGTCGCGGTGGAATTCGGACGCCGCGTCGTGCCCTCGACGGAAAAACCTTCTTTTATTGAAATGGAAGACGCCCTGCGCGCCGCAAAAAAATAACAGGCCGGCATTGTAAACTATGGAAGATCGTCCTCAACAAATTATTATTAAGAAAGTCAAGAAGGTCAAAGGCGGCGGATCGCACGGAGGATCCTGGAAAGTCGCTTACGCCGACTTCGTCACGGCCATGATGGCCTTCTTTCTTCTTTTATGGCTTCTGAGCATGGTGTCCGATGAGAGGCGCGCGGCGCTTTCGGAATATTTTCGGCGATACAGTATTTTTCAGGAAAGCGGCATGTCGGCCGTGGATATGAAAGACAGCCCAAAGACGGATCCCCGCTTTCCAAACGAAGCCAGCGGAGAAGCGACACAGACTTTCGCGGGGAGAACAAAAGGCAAAAGTGTCGGAGAATTCGGCAACAAGAAAGGAATTGCCAAAGATGTTCGCGATGAGGATCTCGCCAAAAAAATCAGAACCTCCATCGACGACAAGATCGCGCAGTACCGGGATCAGGTGCTGGTGGATGTGATCGAGGGGGGTATTCGCATACAGATTATCGACGCCGAAGGCGCCATGATGTTCGCGCTGGGATCCGCCCAGCCCACCTTGCGCGCCAACGAAATTCTAGGACTTGTCGCACAGAACATCAACGAAATACCGGGAAAGATCGTCGTTGAGGGACATACCGACGCTGCGCCGTTCCGCGGCGGACAGATCACCAACTGGGAGCTTTCCACGGCTCGCGCGTCAGCCGCCAGAAGAGTGCTGGAGGAAAACGGCATCGACACAACGCGAATTGCACGCGTCGTCGGCTACGCCGATCAGGAACTGCTTTTACCACTCAATCCCCGAGATCAGCGCAATCGCCGAATCAGCATCATTGTGCTTCATCCCGACGGGTAAAACGTCCGCTATTCCGTCAGACAAACGTCTACGACAAAGGTGCCTTCATCAATTTCAAATGGAATAATCAGGCTGGGTCCCCCTAAAACATGGGCAATGGAATGATCTTTTCCGGATACTACCGTCGGAATCGCGGCCTGGATATAGAATCCTTCCGCTTCAAGGTTTTTACGAGCCACACCGGAAATCATATTCGTAATCTCACCGACCGCGTCCTTGATGTCGCTGTTGAGCGATTTGATCGGTTCTCCCAGCATATTTGAAACAATTTTCAAAATGGCCGCTTCACTGAAACTCAAAGCCAGAGAACCGGTCGCGGAACCGGTTAAACCGATGATTCCTGAAATATCACCCTTGGCCAGGCTGTCGACTTTCAGATAAGGTTTGGACGCGCGCGGCTCCACGAAAGCCATCGTTTTTAAAACACTCACCGTCCCATCCAAAAAGGGATTGATAAATTTTACATTCATAGGATGCCTTTCTATGATTGAACACTATTCCTTTATTTATTAATGCCTTCCATAATCTTTTTTATTTTTTCGTTTAACACTTCGGCTGTAAATGGCTTCACAATGTAATTATTCACGCCGGCTTTGACTGCCGCCACGACGTTGTCTTGAAGTGCTTCAGCCGTTACCATTAAAAACGGAGTGCCGGCCAGTTCCGCATCCGCCCTTACGGCCTTGAGCAATTCCAATCCGGTCATATTGGGCATGTTCCAGTCTGAAATAATGAAATCTATTTTTTGTGATTTCAATGCCTTCAGGGCCATGACGCCGTCTTCCGCCTCGACGATATCGTCATAACCGACCTGCTTAAGAAGGTTGCGCACGACTTTTCTCATGGTCGCAAAATCATCCACAATCAATACTTTGATGTTCTTTTCACTCATAATTTAACCTCTCTTATTTTGATATTCTTCCCTGAAAAAAAATAATTACTGCTGCGTTAAACGCTCATCGGCGAGCTCAAACAAACCCTCGGTATCGATGATCAGACCGATCCGGCCGTTACCGAGAATCGCGCCGCCCGCCAGCCCGCGAATGTTCTTCAATCCCTCCCCCAGACTTTTGACGACGACTTCGGCTTTTCCAATAATCTTATCCACCATCAGGCAACGCGATCCGCTCTCTCCATCCACAATGACGGCAATCGCCTCCCACGGGTTTTTATATTCAGGTTCGATATTCAAGACTTCATACATCCGGATCAACGGCATCAGCTGCCCCATGGCATTGATAGTTTCTCCCTTGCCGACGACGCAATTGTAGCTCTCCCTGGGCGGTCGCAACGCCTGGCGAATCGAGTTGGTCGGCAGAATATAACTTTCCTGTCCGACCTTGACAATCATACCGTCGATAATCGCCAGCGTCAAAGGAAAACGCGTAATGAAGGTCGTTCCCTCACCCACCGCGCTTTCAATTTCAATTTTGCCGCGGAGTTTCTCCACCGCCCGCTTGACAACATCCATGCCGACACCACGTCCGGAGACGTCCGTGACCTTTTCAGCCGTGGATAATCCGGGCAGAAAAATCATGCGATAGATTTCCTGATCGCTAAGACTGTCATCGCCATGGACCAGCCCCGCTTTGAGTGCCTTATTCAATATCTTTTGTTTATCGAGTCCACGGCCGTCGTCGGATATTTCGATGACGATATTTCCACCGCGGTGATAGGCTTTCAGCGTGATGATTCCCCTCTCCGGCTTTCCTGCTCTGATTCGCTCCTCGGGTGTTTCCAAACCATGATCCACCGAGTTGCGGATCATATGCACAAGCGGATTATAAATTTCATCAACCATGTTCCGATCGATTTCAGTATCCTCGCCGACCATTTCCACGGAGACCACCTTGCCCGCGTTTTTAGCCAGATCACGGACCAGCCGTGACATTCGCTGGAAGGTTTGTTTGATCGGAATCATTCTCAAGCTGGTTGAAACTCTCTGGAGAGCAGACGTGATGCGGAAAAATTGAGAAATGTCCCGAACCAGTCTTTTATCGATGTTGACCTGCTGCTTGAGAGCCTGTGAAATCATGGACTGGGTGATGACCAGCTCGCCCACCATGTCGATGAGGTCATCCAACTTTACTGTGTCGACACGAATGGTGGTTAGATCCGTCACTTGATCGACCTGCTTGCGCAGGGCCTGCGAGACTTGTTTGGGCTTGACGACCCCCTGTTCGATAAGCGTCTGGCCGACTTTTTTATCCGGTGCGTTTCCCTTGCTGAGTGTCTCTTCCAGTATTTCCTGTGATATGACACCTTCATCAACGAGTATTTCACCGATTTTCTTGGCCCCGGAGCCGCTGTCGAAACCCTGCTCCACCCTATGGATTCTTGCCTCAAGCGACGGAATGTCCAAATCCGCCTTTTCCACTTGTTTTCCTTCCAGCACATCGCGCAACTGCCCGATTAATGTTTTCAGGGCATCGGCGCCGTCAAGCACCACATCGATCAGGGCCGGCGTCACATCAATTTCACCGTTTCTGGCCTTATCCAAAAGGCTTTCCAGGTTGTGGGCCAGCGAACGGATCCTTTCCAGATTAAGGAAACTGGCGACGCCTTTGATAGAATGAAATGGACGAAATATCGCGTTGATATAATCTTTGCTTTCCGGTTCATTTTCCAGATTGAGGATATTGATTTCTATCTCTTCGATGTATTCAAGGCCTTCCGCAATGAAATCCCGAGTGAGGGACTCATCCTGAATTTGCAGGGCTTCTTCCGGGACGGATTCTCCTGAAGCGGCAAGCACCTCTTCCGAGCCGGATGCAGCTGCCGACTGAGCCGTCATTCCGCCGAGACCCGCCATGGCACTGACTTTTTCCTGAAAGTCCTGAATGCCTCCTTTGTATTCACCGGTGTTTTTGAAGCTGTCGGCAATCTCCTGCATCAAGTGAAGACCGCTTTCAAACAAAGCGGCGGCCCCTTCCTTATCCGGAATGGTATCCAAGATGACGTTTTCCAGAATCTGGCTCAAGCCCGCGGCGCAGTTACGAACCGGCACAACTTTCTGTTTTTTGGCTTCGTCCATGATCTCTTCCAGGAAATTGAGAAACTTTCCCGCCGTCGGAATGTCGAGTTCACGGGAATCGAGAAATAAGAATTCCTGAGCCAATTTGTTGAGCAACGCGATAAGATTGTTGTAGTCCATGTGTCACACCATTTTAATAATTTCTGAAGCAATCTGTTGAAGGGGAACCACCTTGTCCGCCGCGCCCAATTTAATGGCTTCCTTGGGCATACCAAAAACAACACAGGACTTTTCGTCCTGGGCAATTGTGCCTGCACCTGCGGTTTTCATCTCCATCAATCCCTCGGCTCCGTCGGCGCCCATGCCGGTCAGAATGACGCCGATGGCATTTGCGCCGGCGTATTTTGCCGTTGATTTAAACAGAACATCCACCGCGGGGCGCTGATGGTGAACCATCGGCCCGGTTTTGATCTCCACGTAATACCTTGCGCCACTGCGACGAAAGATCATGTGGTAGTTGCCGGGAGCCAGAAGCGCCGTTCCCGGCGTGACGGAATCATTATCTTCCGCCTCCTTGACGGTGATCTGACAAAGATCGTTGAGCCGGGCTGCAAACGCGGTGGTAAAGTTAGCCGGCATGTGCTGAACGATGACGATGCCGGGCGAATTGGGGGGCATCTTGGTCAGGATGTTTTTGAGCGCTTCGGTTCCACCGGTGGACGCCCCGATGGCAATCACTTTATTGGAGGTCTGAGACAAAGCGCGGATGGGGTCGCTCGCAGATTCGTTTGCCGATTCTTTTTTCATGAGGCGAGCTCTTGAGGCGGCCCGAATTTTGTCCGCCAGTTGCGCGGACATGTCGCCTACGCTATAGGCGCTGCCTGGCTTGGCGACAACATCTACCGCCCCGATATCCATTGCTTCAAGCGTCAATTTTCCGCCCTGCGGTGTCAGTGAACTCACGATAATCGTGGGCAGAGGATAATACTTCATAAGCTTTCGCAAAAACGTCAGTCCGTCCATGCGCGGCATTTCAATGTCCAGCGTGATCACATCAGGCTTCAGGGAAACGATTTTATCTCTTGCAACATAGGGATCCGGCGCGACACCAACCACCTGAATGTCGGAATATTTGGAGAGTTCCTCCGAAAATATTTTCCTGACGACGGCGGAATCATCCACTATGAGCACTTTGATTTTATCCACATTGCCATCCTTTGTGTCAATGCTGCGAAAGCCGGTTTGCCCTCTCCTCAAGAATGCCGCTGGTCATTTTTTTCCGGGGTTGATAACCAGGGAAACGGCGAGAAGCTGGCCGTCTGAATCAAACGCCAGATTCAAAGTTCCCGGATCCTCCTTCTTGAAAATACCCGACTTGATGCTTCCTTCCGGAACGGAAAGATCAAATACTGTAGAGGGACTCAATCTTTCCAGGAAACTTCCGCAAATCATGTTGATTGACTCCTTGGAGCAGTCCTCCATCTGCTTTTCAGTTATCTCCTGCGACTCGAGGCCGAGCATATTCTCTACCATACTGCGCGCCATATCCTTGTTGAGATAGGCCCGGAGTTCACCGTTGAAAATTCCTGAAAACCGGATCGACGCCGTCAGATTGTAACTCACGGCATCTTCCATCGGTTCCAGAAAGACGAAGAACATCTTCTCATAGACATCAAAAATCGAGTTCATCAGTATTTCTTGGATCTTCTTCATATCGGCCATTTTCACCAACTCCTATCACGTCATAGAGCACTTTTCGAATCTGTTCCGGAAGGAAGGGC
The DNA here is from genome assembly GCA_964443625.1 of uncultured Smithella sp. GTDB lineage: Bacteria > Desulfobacterota > Syntrophia > Syntrophales > Smithellaceae > UBA8904. The sequence continues at coordinate 37,070 of CAYUDM010000019.1, forward strand.
TTCTTGATAAACCCCTTCGCGCCTCTCTTGAAGGCTTCTTCCATCCGTTCCCCCGATCCTTCTGTCGTGATCATGATGACCGGAATTTCCCGCAGCGTCTCGTTTTTCCCCAGTTCCTCGAGCAACTGCAGTCCGTTGATTTCCGGCATGTTGATGTCCGACAGAATCACGTCCACCCAGTTTTCCGCAAGCAATTCCAGTGCCTGCCGACCGTTTGAGGCCTCCAGGCACTTGTCCATCTGAAATCCCGAAAGCGTAATGATTTTTTTAATCACCGCCCGCATGGACATGGAATCGTCCACAACCAAAACATTAAACGACATAATTCTTTTGACCTCCGCTACACATCCCTGCGTTAAATAATGCTGAAAAGCTCCCGGGCACGGTTTAGGTCATCCGACAGCATCACCATGCTCATCTCCAAATCCTTCATTCTGAGATTGAATTTTTTCAGAAGTTCCCCGACCGCCCTCTGAGCAAGCCCCTCCACCTCGCTGCCGATTCCCATCATGAGACAGGCTTCATCCGCCATGTAAACGATCCACGGCAATACTTTGTCCGCTTTTTCCAATAAATCCGGCCGGTGGTGATAGGAAATGGCATCGCGGATTTCTACCGGAAAATTCCAGTGCTGGGCAATTCTGCCGCCCAGATCGGCGTGATCGATTCCCAGAATACTTTTTTCGGCCTCCAGAAATGACATCTTTTTGTTTTCAACTAAATCGAAAATCTGACCCATTTCCTCACGGATGTATTCTCCCATGATGATCTTGCCCACATCATGAAGCAGCGCCGCCGTATAGAGGGTCATATCTTCTTCGCCCGTGATTTTCCGAGACAGGATCTGAGACATCAACGCCACAGCAACGGAATGTTCCCATAAGTCCGTAGCTTTGTCATAATACCCCATGGCGCCTTTTTTGTAATATTTGGAGATGCCGGCCGTTTGAATGGCAATGAGAAGATTTTTTCGCCCCAAATAAATCACGGCATCGTTAATACTGCTGATTTTGTGCTGAGATCCGAAATAGGCGGAATTGGCCATTTTCAAAATGTTGGCCGTGATCGACGGATCGAATTTGATGACATTGGCAACTTCCGCCACTGAGTAATCGACTTTGCCAAGCAACTGCGCTACTTTATTGCCGGTCGCCGGAAAAGCCGGAATCGTATTGATGGATTTTAATATTCGGTTGACTGGTTTCATAGTTCCTTCATTTCACCTCCGGAGGTCCGGACAAAGGTTTTTCCCGTGGTAATTTCCAGCCGCACGGTGCGATTATAGTTGGCTCCCGTATCTTCTGAAGTGAGCATCACATTGTTTTTCCAGAATATTTTTCTCATTGCCATGATGTTTTTCTGGCCGATACGGAAAAAATTGGTATCATCGAGAATGCTTGCGCCTCCCGCCACTTTGACGATCATCCGTCTTTTATCCGCGCCCAATTTGTAACAGGACTTAAACAGGAGCGGAATGCCGGTGTCGGCAAACATTGCCGGAGTCTCCGCCGCCTTTTTGACGTCCAGTGTCGAATCCGGCAGCATATAATGAAGCAGGCCGCCTACCTTGGCCACCGGATCATAGATGGAAATGCCGATACAGGATCCTAACGCATAGGTGACAATAATATCGCCCGCCTTATTACTGATTTTGAAGTCGGATATGCCGACAATTAAATCGCTCATAATTATTTTAAATAAACGCTCGGCTCAACATAGTTAAAAGGATGTTTCAACCCCGTCAGACTTTCAGAATGCCCTACAAAAAAATAACCGCCGCTTTTGAGTGTTTCATAAAACTTATTAACCAGGATATTTTGTGTCTTCTTGTCGAAATAGATCATGACGTTCCTGCAGAAAATCACGTCGAACTGATTTTGGCTTGGAAAACTCTCCATCAGATTGAACCTTTGGAAACTGACAATGGATTTTAAGTCGTTCTTGACGCGGACATGACCTTCCGACTTGCCGGTCCCCATTTGAAAATACTTTTTTAAAAACGGCACGGCGATGGATTTCACTCGGTCTCGCGCGTACACGCCGGTCTCGGCAATTCGCAACACCTTGGTTGAAATGTCCGTAGCCAGAATCGAGGCGTCAAAAGGATACTGCCCGGCCGCTTCTCGTATCGTGATGGCCAGTGTGTAAGGCTCCTCACCGGTAGAACACCCGGCCGACCAGACCCGGAAGGTAATTTTCCGGTGGCCGGCTTTCTCGATAAGCGCTGTAATAATTTGACGAAGACGGACAAAATGGCTTTCCTCACGAAAAAACGACGTCAGATTCGTGGATATGGAATCGATCATGGCGATGAGTTCGTCTTGCCCCTCCTGGGTGGTCACATACCGGTAATAATCTGAAAATGACACATAATTTCCGGCTCTTAGCCTTTTGCTCAAACGCGCCTTGACCAGTTCTTTTTTGCCTTCGTGCAGATGAATGCCGCACTGCTCGTAAACCAGGCGGCTGATTTTTTCGAAATCACTGCTTTTTAGTTCAAATGTATTCATCGGCCTCGATTTTCAATACGGCAGTCTGTTGAGAACACTCTTACCCGAAAAAAGTTGCAGCAACTGATTCAGACTTTTATTCGGCAAAAGCCCGAATATCTTGAGAAGATAATGAAAAATGTTTTGAATCTTTTGCCGGATTCTTGACGCATGAACGTATTTTTTCTACCGCGCGATTTATTTTTGACGCTTTTTTGCATTTTATATTGTTTTTTTACTGTTTTTACCTTAATATGCCGCAATGTTACATAACGTCAATTTTTGAACAGGGCCTAACTTCATGAAGGATGTAAAATGAAAAATGGAAAAATTCTCATTGCCGACGATAACGATCTAAGCAGGGAAAATCTCGCCCAGTTATTGATGGAAAGTGGTTACGAGGTGAAAACCGTCAGCGACGGACGCGAAGGCATTGAGGCTTTTTTGGAAAACAAATACGACATGGTCATCACCGATCTGAGGATGCCCAATGTTGACGGAATGGAATTCCTGAAATATATCAAAGACATCAATAAAGACAACCTAGTAATCATGATCACCGGCCACGGAACGATCAATACCGCTGTCATCGCCATGAAAATGGGCGCTTTCGATTTCATCACCAAACCGATCAAAGACGATCTCGTCCGGTTGTCCGTTGAGCGCGCCATGTCTTTTGCCAAGCTTCGCGATGAAAATATTTCTCTTAAAGAACATCTCAAGGACAAACAGGATTTTGATAAAATCATCGGCTATAGCGACTGCATGAAGAAAGTCTTTGACACGATCGACAAGGTATCCACCTCTGACAGTACTGTCTTGATTACCGGAGAAAGCGGAACCGGCAAGGAACTGGTCGCACGCGCCATCCATTACAAAAGCGATCGCCACAATTCGCCGATGATTCCCGTCAACTGCGGCGCGATCCCTGAAGACCTTCTGGAAAGCGAGCTGTTCGGCCATGAAAAAGGAGCCTTTACAGGCGCCATCCGCAGCCGCATGGGACGGTTCGAACTGGCCCAGGGCGGCACGATCTTTCTGGATGAAATTGGCGACATGAGCCCGGCTTTGCAGGTAAAGGTTCTTCGGGTGATTCAGGAAAAACAGTTTGAACGTATCGGCGGCGTCAAAACGATCACGGCCGATGTCCGGATCATCGCCGCCACCAATCAGAACCTTGAAGCCGCCGTGGCAGAAAAGAAATTCAGGGAAGACCTTTTTTACCGGATCAATGTAATTCCCATTAATCTCCCCCCCCTTCGTGAACGGGGCTCGGATATCCTGATTCTGGCCAATCATTTTTTAATGACCTTCAACAATCTTAAAAAGAAAAATGTGGAACGCATTGCTCCATCCGCGGTGGATTATCTGATGCGCTATACCTGGCCGGGCAATGTCCGCGAACTGCAAAATCTTATAGAAATGCTTGTCGTGATGAAAGAAGAAGGGGAAATTACCGTCGACGACCTGCCGGCTAAAATCCGCAACACGCAAGGCGAAATCTCGACGGCCGGCGCGGCAATCTTTGCAGAATGTGGAATCGACTTTAACGATCACATCAGCCAAATTGAAAAAGACCTCCTGCTCAAAGCGCTGAAACTCAGTGGAGGCGTAAAGAACCGAGCGGCAAAAATGCTCAATTTAAATCGCACAACTCTTGTGGAAAAACTCAAACGCCTCAACATCGCCAACGACTGGGTTGACTAAAACTATTCCCGCAGACGACCGGCGGCGGCCTTAAAAAAAAGGGCCGGACAATTTGTCCGGCCCTTTTTCGTTTTGGTAGCGGGGGTAGGATTTGAACCTACGACCTTTGGGTTATGAGCCCAACGAGCTACCAAGCTGCTCCACCCCGCGATAAGACCCTGTTAAGAAGTGGCTTTAGACCACCATCTTCAATCTTTGTCAAGAACTTATTTAAAAATGCCTTCGAAACGTTTGATCAAAACACGAAGACCGCTGCAGCAAGTACCGTCGTATACCAATTGTTTTTGACAATTGTCGATTGGGTGATGTTTCGCGTGCTGACGATTTTGCCACTGATTTTAAATATTTCTTTCTTCTCATCCCAGCTTTCATCCACGTCAAAATCGATGCCAAGTGTGGAAGCAAGCATTGCCGCAGCAAGATCCTCCGCATAGTCACCCGCTTCCTTTTCGGTCTTTCCAAAGGCATGGTGTTCGCTGATGTATCCGTAGGTTTTGCGATCCGACGGAACGGCAAGACCGACGGATGCGGCTAAAAGTCTGCGCGGCTCGCTCGCGCAGCACCTGCTCATCACGCAGTACGTAATGGCGCCCGGTTTGAGTTCTTTGAGCCCCTGCGCCCGGGAAATAACTTTACAGCCGGGCGGCAGAATACTTGAAACCTGCACGAGATTACATTTTTCAATTCCAGCATCGCGCAGGGCCAGTTCAAATGAGTGCAACTCTTCCTTATGAGTGCCGACTCCCTTGGTAAAAAAAATCTTTTTCGGTACGCTTGAATTCAATTTTCCTCTCCACAAAGTTCGTTTTTATTTTTTATTCCTTTCGGTGATATAGCCCATCAGCCGATAGATCAACTTTGCCGCCATGAAATCCGGTGCCACCATGCCCGGCAAAGGCGCCAGTTCAACGACGTCAAACCCTCTAATATTGCAGCATTCTGAGGCTTTTTTCAAAAGCTTCAGAACATCCCGCCAGTATAGTCCTCCCGGCTCCGGTGTCCCGGTGGCTGACATAATCGACGGATCGAACACATCCAGATCGATGGTGATGTAGACATCACCACGAAGATTCTTGCAAACCGTATCCACCCAGTTCTCATGCTCGAAGACATAATCCGCCGAATAGGATTTCACCTTACTTTTCGGTAGATAGTCGCCTTCTTCCTTACTCATGGAGCGGATGCCGACTTGCACCAGCTTGCAGAAATCGACTACCTGACGTCCGACACAGGCGTGATTGAACGGGGTCCCTTGATACGTGTCCCGCAAGTCCGCATGGGCATCAAGCTGAAGAACGGTTAAGGCGGGATATTTTTCCGCCACCGCCTGAACCGCACCCAGGGTGATGCTGTGCTCGCCGCCAAGCATCACGGGGATCTTGTTTTGGGCCACGATCCGACCGATTTTCTTTCGGACGGCGGAGACCATATATTTGGGACCGCGCGCGTCCACCTCCACGGATGAAGCTGTGGCAATACCGGTTAAATAGGTTTCTTTCCGGAGTTCCTCATCGTAGAGTTCCATGTTGGTTGAAGCTTCAATGATGGCCTGCGGGCCGCGGCGACTTCCGGACTGATAGGTCGAGGTCAGATCATAGGGCACGGGAACGACAACAAACGTCGCGTCACGCAAAGAACATTCCGGATATATTCCACCGAAGTTCATAGTTCATCCTTTCTTTGATTGCCGTTGTGTCGCGGGCACTCAGGATTTTTTCAGTCGTCATCCGCCGGACTTTCATCGGCCGTTTTCTTCTTAAAAGAGAGGGTCTCCTAGCATAAGGATGTATTTCTGTCCAGTTTGGAAATAGACGCCAAAATGATTTTTACGGGGTTTGCTTTTCTTTGCCGCTGTAATGGCAAAGAGAAAATTTTCCATCCTCTAGATACAGGTATGAAAAATGGCGGGTCCAGTCTCCCAGCGAAACAAAAGTTTTCTTTTTCCCCTCAATGTCGAGCTCTTGCAAAACCGGCTGATGACAGTGTCCCACGATCATTGCATCATAATTCCCTTTGAGTTTTTTCAATGCAAAAACCATCATCTTTTTCAACAGGACATTGTCGTTGTCGTTGTTCATTTCCTTGCTCGCCCGCGAGGTGAAACCGGCGATGGCCCAGCGTGCACGGCACGGAAGAAGTTGCTGTGCTTTGTAAAATAGAGTGCTGCGCAGAAGACGTCGGAACCATAGATAGAATCTATCACTTTGATCCGCCGTATCCCCGTGAGCGATCAAAATATTCAGACGGTCCAACTCGAGGCACGCCCACTCCTCGTAGACGACCATGCCCAGCACATCCTGAAAATATTCCGCAAGAAAGAAATCATGATTGCCCTCCGCCAGGTGGATACGGATGCCGGCTTTTTGCAGCTGAACAAGTTTGTCGATGATGGGTTCAAATTCCGGATTAATGTTGTTCTTGTCACAAAACCAGTAGTCGAAAAAATCGCCTAGAATGAACAAATCATCAATCGCTGGCTTCTTCTCGAAACATCTTTCATCCGTAACCAATGGGCTGATTTTCCCTTCCAGCACATCGGAAAAAAACCGAAGAAGGCGACGATAACGTGCATCCTGAGAGGACCTCAAGTGGGCATCGGATATAAATACGGCTTTCATTGTCCTTATTTCTTCATCCTGCAATCCTGCCGGCCATCGCCGGCGACCTCACCCTTATGCGAATCGGAACGCTATGTCAAACACAAATCCCGCATCAGGCACTGTCACTAAATCACTGTTGTTTTGTCCCCTTTTTTCTGCTAGTTATGCGCAAATTGATTCGATAAAGGATGAAAAGCGAATCCTCATGACAAAAAAAACCGCAACCTCCATCAAGCGAGGCAAAGAAGTTCTTATGACCGAAGCGCAAAGTCTGCTCCGCCTGGTCGATAAACTCGACATCAACTTTGCGCGCGCGGTGGATATGATTTACGCCTGCAAGGGACGGGTCATTATCACCGGTATTGGCAAATCCGGATTAATCGGAAAGAAAATTGTCGCAACCATGACCAGCACCGGCACACAGGCGATCTTCCTCCATCCGGTGGAAGGCATTCATGGCGATCTGGGTATCGTCACCAAAGAAGATATCGTGCTGGCTATTTCCAACAGCGGAGAGACACGCGAGTTGCTGCCGGTCATCAGCTCCGTCAAGTCCATCGGCGCGCCGATTATCGCCTTCACGGGCGTGAAATCGTCTGCGCTGGGTCGAAACAGCGATATCGTCATCGACGTTTCCGTCGAGAAAGAAGCCTGTCCGTTCGGCCTGGCCCCGACATCGAGTTCGACCGCCGCGCTGGCTATGGGCGACGCGCTCGCTATCGCACTGATCGATAAACGGAAATTCCGTGAAAAGGATTTCTACAAATTTCATCCCGGCGGTTCGCTGGGCGCACGTCTTCGAGCCACAGTCCGGGACGCCATGATCGTAGCCGAAAGGATTCCGAGCGTTCTGACCAAAACACCGGCCCTGCAGGCCATCTCGGCAATTGACCGGATGAATGTCGGCTTTGTGATGATCACGGACAAGAAGAACACCCTTTTGGGCATTCTGACCGACGGAGACGTCCGCCGCCTGGTCAGTCGCGGAACATCCTTTGAAGGCATTCCCGTGGATGACGTGATGACCCGAAACCCCAAAACGATTGATGAAAATGCATCGCTGGCTGAAGGCGTGGAATATATGCAAAAGAAGGAAATCACGTCTCTCGCGGTCGTCAACGGGAAAAATAAACTCAAAGGGTATATCCATCTTCACGACATTCTGGGTCGTGGAGGATCCGTCAACATCTCTTTGACCTCCTAGGAGGAAACGATGGCGATTTATGAATTCGAAGGGAAAAAGCCGCAGGTTCCGGCGGACTCGTTCGTGCATCCCAACGCCGTTTTAATCGGCGACGTCCGCATCGGGCACGAATGTCTTATCGCACCGGGAGCCTGTCTGCGCGGGGACTTCGGTCCCATCATCATCGGGGACCGCACAAGCATCCAGGACAATGCCGTTATCCACGTTTATCCAGGATCACAATCGATAATCGGAAATGATGTTACCATTGCGCACGGGGTCATCCTGCATGATGTACAGATCAAAGCGCGATGCATGATCGGCATCGGAGCGATTGTTCTTTTTAATGTGATTTGCGAAGAGGATGTTTTTGTTTCCGTTGGATCACAGGTTCCTCGAGGCATGCAAATCCCCGCTGGAAAAATCGTGGCCGGCATTCCCGCAAAAATCATCCGGGACGTCACCGACAAAGACAAGGCCGCCGCCCGCGACGGCATTGAAGCCTACCGGGATCTTTGCAGGCGGTATCTTGCTTCAATGAAATCCATCTCCTAGAAAAAAAGGGGGCTGTGAGATATCGCAGCCCCCTTGATTTTAAAATGGTAGGCGGTGCTGGGATTGAACCAGCGACTTCTACCGTGTGAAGGTAGCACTCTCCCGCTGAGTTAACCGCCC
>CAYUDM010000020.1:0-44941 GCA_964443625.1 uncultured Smithella sp.
CTAGAAAGTCCTTCCGGCTGCACTTGAGCATACGTGTCAAGGCGGTATTGACGTCAATAATATTGCCGGTATCAGCGTCGAAAATCAGGATGCCGTCTTCGTGATCGTCGACAATCCGGCGATAGACGCAAGCCGCCTGCCCGGCCTTTGCGGTTTTCTTTCGCGCCGCGCGCCCCGTCGGGCGGGCTTTGGACTTTCTGGATATGGGTTTTTGCGGCATTTCGTCTGCTCCGTCTCTGGAATGACATCGGTCCGTTGGAATCGCAAGGCAAAGATGCGACACTGTCGTGAATCTAAGTTGATATCGGCAAATGTTTCGGTTTCTTGAGAGTTTACTCCGAAGTCGCCGAAAGTCAAGCCGTTAGGCCGGGCAGAGGGGGTAAAAAAGTTTCACGTTTAAGGTTTCATGTTTCAGGAGAGGGGCCTGTTCAAAGCCGTCGGGGGAAATTTTTCCCGTTTCAATAATCCGGAACAATTGTCGTCAATTTGTGCTAAAGATACGGGGAAATTATTCAATACGGGAGAAACCACATGAAGGACACAGGCGTAAAGGATTCACTGCGCACGGGCATGACGTTCGGGCTGACCTCCGCTGTCATCACCACACTGGGGTTGATGATTGGTCTCAATTCCGGCTCGGGGTCGAAGATGATCGTTCTGGGCGGCATTATCACCATCGCCATTGCCGATGCTTTTTCCGACGCGCTGGGCATTCACGTCTCGGAAGAGTCGGAAAACGTTCATACGACCTGGGAAGTCTGGTGCGCCACGATCGCCACGTTTTTGGCGAAATTCAGCTTTGCGCTCACCTTCATTGTTCCGGTCCTCCTGCTGCCGCTTGAAACTGCTATTGTCGTGAGTGTTGCCTGGGGGTTATCCATTTTGGCGGTGTTAAGCTATGTCATCGCGAAAGCGCAGGGGGAGAGACCCTGGAAAATTATCGGCGAGCATCTTCTAATCGCCGTCGTCGTCATTTTCGTAACCCACTGGGTCGGCCACTGGGTGGCGACGTTCGCTTCCTAGCGGAATTGCGATTTCCCTGTGAATGCAGGGACCGCTCCCCTTGGCGATCCGACAGGCGGCGCGTTCGGGCTTCAGCGCGAGCGCAGCCGAACGGGAACGCGCCCTACCGTTTGTGATGCTATTCGGGCAGGCGATCAGCCCCTGCGGCATTTGGGTTTTTCAGGCTGAAAAAGGCTGGTGTATTTCGAGTAGAGATCAAAGAGAAACGCCACACGTTCGGCTTCGGTTTTGAAATGGTTTGGCGCATGCTGGATCGGTGGCTCGAATGAAAGTTTCGGGGATTCAATCTGAAAGGATGATCCGATTCCATAAACCTCCTAGTCAACCAGTCAATTGCAGCAAAGCATTGGGCGGACGAACCTGTCTTCAATCGACAAATCTGATAAATATCAATGGTTTTTAAGCTCGGCAATTAGTGTTGGCAATTCGGCGGTATTTTTTTTATAGTTCAATCCAGTCTTGCAACGGGAGAGCGCTCATGTCGGATCATCAGTTCGGGAAAGTTCGTTTTATCTGCGGCAAAAACGGCGGGAAGTATCCTTACAACCATTCTCTGTATTTCCAGGGCGAGAAGATTCGGGCGGTTTTAGACCCGGCAAGCTCGCGGCAGAAAATGCTGGGCTTGAAAGATGAAGGCGTGGACGAAGTCTGGCTGTCGCACTGGCATGAAGACCATATCCATTATATGAACCTTTTTGATCAAAGCGCCGTGAGAATCTCCGGGCGGGATTTCCCGCCGCTGACCGATTTGGATACGTTTCTGGACTGGTACGGCATCGAAGACCCAGCCGGAAGGGACTACTGGAAAAAAGAGATGATCGAAACGTTTGATTTCCGCCCCCGGCAAACCGCGCATTTTTTCCGGGATGACGAGGTTATCGATCTGGGCGGCCTGACAGTTCAGGTGATTCCCACGCCCGGCCACACACCGGGGCATTTGTCTTTCTTCGTTCCCGAAGAAGGACTGCTCTTTGTCGGCGATTACGATTTGACCTCATTCGGGCCCTGGTACGGCGATGTGGCCTCCAGCATTGAAGAGACGATTGCATCAATTCAGAAGCTCAAGGCGATTCCGGCCCGGCGCTGGGTAGCCGCACACAACGAAGGGCTGTTCGAGACCCCTCCGGGAGCGTTGTGGGACGCCTATGAAAACGTGATCTATGATCGTCAGGACAAGTTGATGAAAACCCTGGATCGGCCCAAAACGATCGAAGAGATTTGCGCGGCCTGGATCATCTACGGACGCCCGCGCGAGCCGAAACAGTTTTTTGAGTTCAACGAAAAGGTCATGATCGGCAAGCATCTGGAGTATTCGCTTCGCCGCGGCGACATTGTTTTGAAAGACAAGACCTACGAGAAGGTCTGAAAAATAATCATGAAGAAAGAATAAGGAATCAAAATGCCCATTACGGAAATTCTCGAGAAAAACGCCTCTCTCTACTGCGACGAAGTCGCTTTAATTGAAATCAACCCCGACATTCAAGACACGCCCGCCAACTGGAAGGAATACGATCTGGTCGAAACCAATCCCGAACGCCGATACCGGCGTGAGATGACCTGGCGCGAATTCGACGACAAGGCCAACCGCCTGGCGAACTTTCTTTTGGGCCGGGGGCTGCAAAAAGGGCACAAGGTCGGCATACTGCTCATGAACTGTCTGGAGTGGTTGCCGATTTATTTCGGTATTCTGAAAACCGGCGCGCTTGCGGTGCCGCTTAATTACCGCTACACGGAAGACGAGATTGCATACTGCCTCGGGCTTTCCGAATGCGATGTATTGATCTTCGGGCCCGAATTCATCGGGCGGATCGATGCGATCCGCGACCGGATGCCGAATGTGAAGCTTCGTCTGTTTCTGGGGCAGGAGTGCCCGTCCTTTGCCGAAAGCTATTACGCGCTCACTGCCTGTTGTTCGTCCGTCGCGCCGAAAATCCCGCTTTCCGACGAGGACGACGCGGCGATTTATTTTTCATCGGGCACCACGGGTTTCCCCAAGGCGATTCTCCACGGGCACGCGGCTTTGATGCTGGCCTGTGAGGTGGAGCAGTCGCATCACGGCCAGACGCGCAAAGACAATTTTTTGTGCATACCGCCTTTGTATCACACCGGCGCGAAGATGCACTGGTTCGGCAGTTTTCTGGCCGGAAGCCGCGCCGTGCTGTTGCGAGGGGTGAAGCCGGAATGGATTGTCAAAACGGTCTCGGAAGAGGAAATCACGATTGTCTGGCTGTTGGTGCCGTGGGCGCAGGATATTCTCGATGCCATCGAATACGGCGAAATCAAGCTGGAAAACTATCGGCTTGCTCAGTGGCGGCTCATGCACATCGGCGCGCAGCCGGTGCCGCCGAGCCTGATCCATCGCTGGAAAAAAGTGTTTCCGCATCACGACTACGATACCAACTACGGGCTTTCGGAATCGATCGGTCCGGGCTGCGTGCATCTGGGCATGGAAAATATCCATAAGGTCGGCGCGATCGGCAAAGCCGGCTATAAATGGGAAATAAAAATCGTTGATGAAAAAGGCGCGACGGTAAAAAAAGGCGACGTCGGCGAGCTTTGCGTCAAGGGCACGGGAGTGATGAAGTGCTATTTCAATAATCCCGAGGCCACGGCCGAATCGCTAAAAGACGGATGGCTTTTCACAGGCGACATGGCGCGCGAAGATGAAGACGGTTTTATTTATCTGGTGGACCGCAAAAAGGATCTGATCATCACCGGCGGCGAAAATATTTATCCTGTGCAGATTGAAGATTTTCTGCGTGCGCACGAGGCGGTCAAAGACGCGGCCGTGATCGGGCTTCCGGATCATCGCCTGGGCGAAATCGTCGCGGCGATCATTGAATGCAAGCCCGGCCTTTCGTGTTCCGAGGCGGACATCGCGCAGTATTGCGGCGCGCTTCCTCGCTACAAAAGGCCGCGCCGGGTCATCTTCGACACCGTGCCGCGAAACCCCACGGGCAAAATTGAAAAACCCCGGCTTCGTGAAAAATACGCGGGCACGGAAAGCCTGGTCGAAATGGAAATGAAAGGATAGGGCATCTGAGATTTGACTTGATTAAAAACCGGCGGAATTGTACAAAAATACGCCCAAGGACCGTGGCTTGGGAAATGTACGATCTTGAAATAACGAATGAAACGACATTCGTCAGTGGAGAGGACATACGAGGAGGTCAAAATGATCGCTTATCAGCTTTCCGTTTTTGCGGAAGATAAACCGGGGCAACTGGCCCAAGTAACGAGTGTTTTATCCAAGGCGGAAATCAGTATCCGGGCGACCACGATATCGACTTTCGGGACGTCGGGTGTCATCAATTTCATTGTCGATGATCCCAAAGCGGCGGAAAAGGTGCTTACCAAAGCCGGCATGAAGGTACACCTCAAGAATGTTCTGGCCGTTTTGATTCCCGACAAGCCCGGTGGACTTGATAAACTGATGCAGCTTCTTTTCAAGGAAGGGATCAATATCAACAACGCCTACGGGTTTGTACTGGAATGCGCGGCGCGCGCGGTTTTTGTCGTCGATGTGGACCAGATTGAGAAAACCGAAAAGCTCGTGGAGAAAAACGGTTTCAAAACGCTCGATACAGAGGCGTTGTCGGCAATTGAGCCGTTTCACTACATGAAGTATTAGCGGCCTTCCGCATTCATCGGCTAATTTTGTTGGCTGCGTTGCAGGCTTTCTCGACGTATCGACAATACGCCTGCGACTCCTCCACCTTGCCGTCGCGTTATCCTTCGAATGCAAAAGGCCGAAACTTATGGGTTGTTGCTTTGTAAAGGAGTGAAGTTATGACGCATTTAGATAAAGGAAAGTATCACGAAAAGCATCCCGCAGGGACAACTGTGGATGAGGGACTGAAAAAGGAAATCGAAAAAGCGGTTCGTAACAACAATATCGCCTGCAAAGCGGCCGAAAGGATTGCACAGGCGATGAATGTGGCGCTGGCTGAAGTCGGTGTGGGGATTGATCTGCTCAATGTGAATCTTGTTCAGTGCCAACTCGGCCTTTTCGGCTTCGCAGGAGATGAGCGGAAAACTGAGGCGGCCCAAATCGTTGCGCCCGATCTGGAAAAGGCGATCCGCGATGCGCTGGTCGACGGACGGCTGCCGTGCGCCGGCGCCTGGCAAATTGCGGACGGACGCGGAATGAAGCGAATAGACGTTTGCGCCGCCTGCGAGGCTTTAAAAATCAAGATTAAACCCTGTCAGCTCGGCGCTTTTTAAAGTGCAATCGCATCGGGGAAAAAGCCGGATACAGCTGACAATGCGGGACAGGACATGATTCTCGACTGGCCGAAGCAATACAAGGAGAAACTGACGGATGCACGTAGCGCTTTGTCGCGCATCCGGCGCGGAGCACGAATTTTCATCGCGTCTGCCTGCGGCGAGCCGCAGCTTCTGGTCAAAACGCTTCTGGATATGGCGCCGAGTTTCTCTGACGTGGAGATCATCCATTTTCTGGATCTGGGGTTGACCGATTATACCTCGGAGATGTACACAGAACATTTCCGCCACAACGCGCTTTTCATCGGCGCCAATGCCCGGGCCGCCATCAAGAGCGGCCACGCCGACTACACACCCGTTTTCCTGTCGGAAGTCTCCCAGCTCATGCAGCGCGGCGCTATGCCCATTGATGTGGCGCTCGTTACCGTGTCGCCGCCGGATATGAACGGCTATGTCAGCCTGGGTATTTCCGTGGACATTACCAAAACGGCGGCGGAAACGGCCCGGTATGTGGTGGCGGAAGTCAACACGAATATGCCCCGGACGCTGGGCGACAGCTTTCTGCACATCAGCCAGATTTCGGCGTTTGTTCCCAATGACATGCCGCTTTTGGAGTTCGTGCAGTCCTCGCCGGATCATATCGCGAGCGCCATCGGCCAGTTGATCGCAGATCTGATCGACAATGAATCGACCATTCAGACCGGTGTGGGGAAAATCCCCAACTCGGTGTTTCCGTATCTGAAAAATAAAAAGGACCTGGGCGTGCACACGGAAACCTTTACCGACGGCATGATGGATCTCATTGAAAGCGGCGTGGTGACCTGCCGGAAAAAATCGCTGCATCCGGGCAAGGTGGTGGCTTCCTTCTGCATGGGTACCAGGCGCCTGTATGAATATATCAACAACAATCCGCTGTTTGAGTTTCGTCCCTGTCAGTATGTCAACGATCCCTACGTCATCGCGCAAAACGACCGGATGGTGTCGATCAATTCGGCCCTCACGGTTGATTTGACCGGTCAGGTTTGTTCGGATTCGTTGGGGTTTGAATTCTACAGCGGCATCGGCGGCCAGGTGGATTTTGTGCGCGGCTCGGCCATGTCCCGGCGCGGCAAGTCGATCATGGTGCTGCCGTCCACGACGGACGACGGCTTGCACTCGAGAATCGTCCCTTATCCGTCACCCGGCAGCGGCGTGGTCGTCACCCGCGGCGACATCCACTATGTGGTGACGGAATACGGCATTGCCTACGTGCATGGCAAGTCGATCCGCGACCGCGCCATGATGCTGATCAATATCGCCCATCCCAAATTCCGCGACGAGCTTCTGGATGCGGCCAAAAAGCAGGGCTATATCTACCGGGATCAGGAATTGCCGGTGGTGCTGTACCCGCGCGAATATGAAATCCACTGGGTGGATAAAAAAGGCACGCCGCTGTTTTTCCGACCGGTCAAGGCGACTGACGAGCGCGCCATTCAGGAGATGATTTACGATCTGCCCGAACAGGATATTTACACGCGCTTTTTTCACAATCTGAAATCTTTTTCCCATAAAGTGGCCATGCCGATGGCCGCGATCGACTACGACGACCGGATGGCCATTGCGGCGGTGATCGGCAAAGAAGAACCGGAAGGCCGCGAGCGGATTGTCGCGATCGGCCGCTACGTGAGTGATCCGAACTCGCGTTTTGCCGAAGTGGCCTTTACCACGCATCAGGACTGGCAGGACCGCGGGATCGGGACCTTTTTGTTGCAGTATCTGATCCGCATCGCGAAAGAACGAAATATCCAGGGCTTTACAGCGGATGTGCTGTCTCGCAATAAAGCGATGATGCAGGTTTTTTCCAAATCCGGCTATCCGATGACCACGCATTTGGATACGGGCGTCTATGAGCTGAAAATCGATTTTCAAGAACCTCAACCCTGATTCGAAGATAGTCGGCAGCTGCAAAAGGAGTTCAAAAATGGAAGATACGCGGAGGGACTTCATCAAGAAAAGTGCGATTCTTTGTGCGGCGGCCAGTCTGCCGGTTTGCTTTCCCGCGGCGACGTCCGCAGCGCCGAAAGCGTTTGCAATCCGCGATCCGAAGCGCGTCTTGATTCCTTACTACTCGCAGACAGGCATGACCGGGCGATATGCGCGCCTGATCGGTTGTCTGCTTTCCGAGCGGGGCCTGTCGGTTGATCTTGCCGATATGCGGTCTTTCGGGAAAAGGTGTCCGGACGGATATGATCTGATTCTTGTGGGGTCGCCTGTTTTTTACTACGACATTCCGACGAATGTCGTCGATTGGCTCACCTCTCTGCCGTCCCTTTCAGGAAAGCCTGTGGCGGCCTTTGTGTCCTTTGGCGGACCGGAAGGCAATCAGCACAATGCGCTTTGTCACGCGCTTTCGCTTCTGGAAAAAGCGGGGGGCGTACCGGCAGGGATGGCCGCCTTTCGCAGCATTCCGGGCTATCCGACGCCGGGGTGGGACAGCGCCAATCAGCGTTCCGGCGAACACCTGCCCAATGAAGAGACCTACCGTCAGGTGAGAGTCTTTACGGATCAGGTTGTGGACAATGTCCTGCGGGGCAAACCGATTCTATACAGCTCCGAAATCGCCCTTCGGGAAATGCTGCGGATGTTGCCCCTGGTCTGGCTCAATAAGAAAGCGATGGGCAAACACACGGTGGACGGCAACGCGTGCATCCTGTGCCGGACTTGCGTGAAGGTGTGTCCCGTGGTGGCCATTGATCCGGAAAAAAGGCGAGTGGACCGGGACCGCTGCATTGCCTGTTTCGGCTGCCTGAATAATTGTCCGGCCGATGCGGTGGTCATCGAATACCGGGGCAAAAGGCTTTACGGATTTCCGGAGTATCTCAAAAGGAGACAGATCACTATTTCCGAACCACCGGAGTTTCAAACCTGCCGGTTTGCGGAAGAAACGATCGCGCGCGGCGCGAAATAAAAGAATCCAATAGTTGCCTATGGAATTCGTTATTATCGGATTGCTGATTGTCCTCAACGGCTTTTTCTCCATGTATGAAATTGCGCTGGTGTCGTCGCGTCGGTCGCTTCTGGAAGAAAAGGCCGCCGCGGGACGCCGCGGCGCGGCCACGGCGCTGGAACTGCTCGAAGAGCCGGAGAAGATCTTTTCCGCCATCCAGGCCGGCATTACACTGATCGGCATTTTATCGGGCGCCTATGGAGGCGTCATGCTCGCTTCCGACCTCGCGCCGGTTTTCGAAGGGATCGATGTTTTAGCGCCTTTCGCCCAGACGCTGGCTTTCGCGCTGGTCGTAGGGTGCATTACCTATCTGTCCGTGGTGATCGGTGAGTTGACGCCTAAGACGGTGGCCATTCAAAACGCAGAATCCATTGCAATCTTGTTTTCGCCGTTGATGAAAATATTTCGTCTTGCGGCGTATCCGGTTGTCTGGTTTTTAAGCACGTCCACGCGCCTGATCCTGAGTTTACTTCGTATTAAACAGAAGAAAGAGACGCCGATATCGGACGACGAACTGCGCATTTTACTCAAGCAAGGATCGGAACACGGCGTCTTTGAAAAAGGGGAAACGGATATCATCAACGAAGTCATCCGTTTCGGCGATAAAACCGCCGCGGCTCTGATGACGCATCGGGTCGATGTGCAGTGGATCGATTCCCGCCAGACGACCGATCAGATTCTGAACGTGGCGCTGACCACTCCGCATCCGCGTCTGCTTCTGTGCGAGGGAGATATCGACCGGATCAAGGGAGTTGTGACGGTTAGGGACGTGCTGGCCTATTATCTGCGGCATCAGGGGCTGGCGCTGGATGAAATCGTTTTTGAGCCTCTCTATATTCCGGAGCAGGCGCCTGCGTTTCATGTGCTGGAAATGTTTCGAAACTCCAAGATTCATTTCGGGATTGTCGTCAACGAATACGGCTCGATGGAAGGAATCATCACCTTGCATGATCTGGCGGAAAATATTATGGGAGATCTTCCTGAAGATTCTTCAGGCGGCGAGCCGGATGTTTTTCGACGTGATGACGGCTCCTATCTGGTGGACGGCAGCAAGCCGATCGAAGATATCGAGGATCTTCTGAAAATTCCGTCACTTTTTGAGACGGGGGAGAAGCGTCCCGATGTCAAGACGATCGGCGGCATGGCGATGTTCAAACTCAATCGGGTGCCGAAGACCGGCGACAGATTTTACGCAGGCGGTCATTTGTTTGAAGTTGTGGACATGGATGGAAAAAGAGTAGACAAACTGTTGATTAAAGCCATCCCCTAGCGCAGCAGGGTGTGGCCGAGAAACGCAGATTTCAAATAGCGGCTCGATGCAGATTCGGGAGAATTTTGGACGCCTTGTGCGAAATTCATGTTTCTGCCGCCGGAGGTGATTGCGCAGTATTGAAAAGGAACCGGCTCCGAGCTTGAAGAGTGGCAAAGGGACAAGGCGCGTTTTCTCTTCCTGTTTCTTCACGGCGTTTCCGGCAGTTTGGCAAAAACAACGAAAAAAATAGTAGTGGAAGGTGAAGGGGCACAATGCGTGTATCCTCCGGCGATGTTTTGCAGCGTGAATACGAATCGCGTGTCAATCGCGTCATTGATTACGTGCATCGCTGCTATGGAGAGGATCTTGATGTTTCGAAACTTGCGGGGATCGCCTGTATTTCGAAGTATCATTTTCAGCGCATCTTTCAGTCCATTGTCGGTGAAACGGTCGGTGATTTTATAAGGCGTGTCCGCGCGCATCGCGCAATGAACCGGCTGACCGTCGATCTGAACAAGTCGATCACGGAAATTGCGTTGGAATGCGGATTTTCCAGTTCACAGAATTTCGCAAAGATATTTAAGTCCTATTTCGGCATGACTCCGTCGTATGTTCGCGCCGAATACAATTGGCGCAGTTGGAGCCGGAAAATGAATCGCATCCGGCAGGCGAACGTCGAAGATCTGAGCGCGCCGGAAATGAAGCTGTATAACGTCTATTTTCGCAGGCGTCGCCTCACGCTTGCGCCTTGCGTTGAACTCTCTTCGCCCCTGCAGGTCGAGGTACGCCGGATGCCGACCCTTCGTGTCGCCTATATACGGACGATTGGTCATCCGCATCGGGACGTCATGGCCGCCAATATCAAACGCTTGATTCAATGGGCGCGTCCCAACGGCTATCTGAAGGAAGGGTTCAAGGTGATGATTGTGCGATGGTGTGATACCGAATTTACACCGGAGGATAGATGGATCCACGACGCCTGCATTACTGTCGGCCAAGAGGTGAAGCCTGATCGGTGGGTCAGTGTTCAGATGATTCCCGGCGGGACCTACGCGGTGCATCGATGTGAAGTTGCGCCCAACACGCATAGCGATGCCTGGTTTAATCTGATTTTGAACTGGCTGATCGCCAGTGACTATCAGTTGGACTACCGCCCATTTTACCAGATTTACTGCAACGATCCGGAAGCGCATCCGGAAAAACATGAGTTGCTGGACATGTATCTTCCCGTTCGCCCTCTTTATGAATGACAGTCAGTGTTCGGTTAAAAAGCACGGCAGGAAACAATAATAGCACTTATGGAAAAGATAATGTCGTCGTCTTCCTATAAAAAAGCTTGCTATAAAATTAAATTGGAAATAAAGTATCCGGACTAGAGATTCCGGACTGAGCAGGAAGGGTGGCACGATGATGATTTGGAGATGGTTGCTTGGGCACCCGACTGCGTCCGGATCGCCCTTATCCCCGGCGATCCGGACTTTTAACAAATTGATAAAATAAGCGTGACTTCTTACAGCTTATAAATATACAAACAAACTCCCTCCGGAACCGGCAGGAACCGGAAGTGGAAACTCGGTCGTTACAAATCTGCAGTACCTTAGAAAAAGGCGGAGTTTACCAGCCGGACCATGAAAATCTTATTCATGACCGGTAATTATTATGAAAGAAAGGGGATAGGGAAATGCACGATTGGAAAAAGTTTGTATGTTCAATGCTGTTGTCCGTGTTTGTGTCGATGTGGGCTGTTGCGGCCTCTGCTCAGGAAATTGTTATCGGTTACAGCGGGCCGCTTAGCGGACCTGCTGCAGAGTATGGTCAGGATGTTGCCAATGGCATCGAAATGGCCGTTAAAGAGATCAATGCCGCAGGGGGGGTTACGGTTAAGGGCAAGAAATACAGCTTTAAACTGGAAAAACTCGATGACCGTGTCGATGCGACCCAGGCCAGAAACAACGCGCTTCGTCTAGTCAACCAGAACAAGGCGATCGCGGTCTTCAATCCGATCGCCACGACGATCGGGGCGATCATGTCGATTCCGGAACATAATTTCATCATCGCCGCCTACTCCAGCGTTCATACCATTATGAACATGGGCCATCCGATGATTATCAATCCGGTTCCCAATTTTGCCACCTACGCGCAGACCTTCGCAGATCAGGCTTGGGAAAAAGGCTGGCGCAACTGCGCGATGGTCGTGACCTTGGGGGCCTACGGCGACGCCTGGAGAAAAGTTTTCAGTCTGGTCTGGGCCAACAAAGGTGGACGGATCGTCGGCGATTTCCCGGCCAACTACTACACCGATACGGATTTCTCCTCTCAGCTGGCTGCGGCCATTTCCAAGAAACCCGATTTCCTGCTGGTGGGCGGTCCTTCGGCAACCTCCGCGCTGGTGATCGAACAGGCCAGAGGAATGGGATTCAAAGGCGGGTTGGTTCTGATTGATCAGGCCAAACCGGATTATATTGCCAAAGTGCTCAAAAACATGAGTCTGCTCGAAGGGATGATCAGCACCGGCGCGCTGTTGGCCCTGCCTCTGCCGGCCACGCCTTCCTTCCAGGCAAGATATGTGGCGGCCTATAAAAGAGACATGAATTCCGAATGCGTGCTCAACTACAACATGATGCATGTAATTGCCCGCGCCATTCAGGCCTCCCAGTCGCTGGATGCCAAGGTGGTCCGTCGTAACATTCATAAGGCATTGCCGACCACCGGTGACATTGTTCCCAACGAACTTTTCGGGATCCGGGACAACGGCTTCATTCTGTGCGGTCTCATCACCCAGACTGTCGAAAACGGCAAGTTCAGCAAGGTCAATTATCTGTTGACTTTCCCGCAGACCAAAGTTGAGTTTGAAAAATACAAGGCGCTGAGCAAAACCAAAGAGCCTGAAATGATCAAGTGGATGCCGCTTAAGTAGTTTTGAGGCCAGGCAAATCGGAATCGGTTTACCGACTCCGATTGATTCAATGAAGTAAAATCCCCGCTTTTGATCAAAAGCGGGGATTTTTTTGTTCAGCGGGAAAGATCGCGCAATTCTAAATCTTCGATCTGTCGGGAAAACGGCCGCACGTGGCAAATAAAAAACCCCCTTCTTTACCAGAAGGGGGTTTTTACTTCGGTTCGTGAATGAATTTCTTACGCCTGCTCGTAGAGGTTCAAAATCTGATCGCCGTATTTTTTCAAGACGATTGGGCGTTTGAGTTTCATGGTCTGGGTGAGCATGCCGTTATCGACGCTGAAGTCTTCAGCAATAAACAGAAACTTCTGAGGCACTTCATAGCCGCCGTAAGTCTTGCGCAGGTGCGCAATGATCTCTTTGGACAGGTACTCCGTCAGCGCTTTGTCTTTGAGCGATTCTTCGAGTGTACCTTTCAAAAGAGGTTTGATGTTCGGATCCGCCTGAAGTGCGGCAAAGTCCGGAACCACCGCCGCCACGTTGAAATCTTTGCCATCACCGTAGAGCATGATATTCAAAATCCAGCGAATCAGCTTCGCTTCGTTTTCAATGCCCTCCGGATGGACGTATTTACCGTTGGCCAGTTTGTATTCATCCTTGAAGCGGCCGGTGATGTGCAGGAAGCCGTCCTCATCGAGCCAGCCACGGTCACCGGTGCGGATGCCGGGGAAACCGTTCCACTTGTCCGGCATCATAACTTCCGCCGTCTGCTGCGGTTTATTATGGTATCCCATCATCACATGGGGACCATAGACAATAATTTCACCGTCGAGGCTTTCTTCGCCGACATTGGATTTATCAATCACAACGTGCATGTTGCGATCGACTTTGCCGACGGTGCCATACTTGTTTCCGTATTTGGGTGAGTTCATGCTGACAGTGGGACCGGTTTCAGTGAGTCCGTAGCCGTCAAAGGTCGGCTGGCCGATGTCTTTGAAGAAAAGCGCGATTTCCGGCTTGATCAGCGCGCTGCCGGTGACGAAAAATTTTAAATTGCCGCCAAAGACATTGCGAACCTGAGAGAATACCAGCGCATCATAATCTTTAAACTCTTTTGTCTTTTCAGGCAGATCCCGGTTCTTGATTGCTTCAGCCACGGCCGCGTCGAAAAACAATTTTTTGTTTGGATCGGCGGCAACACCCTGTTGAATTGTGTCATACACTTTATTGACGATGCGGGGAACGACGGAAAGCCCGGTGGGCTTGACTTCCTGAAAATTCTGCATCAGTTTATCCACGGATTCCGCAAACGCGATACCGCCGCCGCAGTGGACATAATCATGAAGATCGGCGGCCAGGCCAAAGACATGCGCCCAGGGAAGAATCGCCACCACATGCATGGTTTCATCCAGGTTGAAACCGTCTACGCCGGAGCGGGCGCATAGCGTCAGGCTGCCATGAGACAGCATAACGCCCTTGGGATCGCCGGTTGTGCCGGAGGTGTAAACGATATTGGCCAGATCCGACCAGTGCGGTTTGATTGAGGGGGCGGGGTTCGCTTTGCCGATGGCCTCGAGAGCCGAGAGCGTATTGTCTCCCTCGCCGTAAACCAGAAAAATTTCTTTGAGCGTGGGGATGTCTTTTTTAAAATCCTTTACTTTTTCAAATACGTTGGCATCGCGGGCGAACAAAAACTTCACGCCGGCATCGGAGACGATATACTGCATGACTTTCGGGAGCTCCTGCAGGTACATGGGGACGAAAACGCCTCCCAGGCTATGGGTGGCCTGCTCGCAAATGTACCACTCCGTGCAGTTGTTGAGAATTACGCCGACTTTGTCTCCTTTTGAAAGGCCGAGCTTTTTAAGCGCGCCCCGGAGATGGTTGACCCGGTCGGCCACCTGTTTGAACGTGACCCACTCATATTGGCCGGACGCCGGATTCTTTGTGCCGAAAAGCCGATTGTCCGGATACTTGACCACGCTTTGCTCGAATAAATCTACGAGATTATTCGGGTTGTCATAAACTTTGTTGATATCGAATTCCTGTGTCATCCTGTCACCTCACTGCGGTATATTTCCCCTCGTCGTGAGGGGATGCCTATCGAAGAGCATTTCCGTAAGCAACTCTGCTAGGAAACAATGGCCTTGAATTTCACCGGATCGGTGGCGTAAAGCACGGCTCGCTCAACGCCTTCGGCTCGGTATTCATGCACCTTGAGATAATCGGGGTTGCTGGTCATCTCAAGAAAAGCCTTGCGGGATGGATACTGAACCAGCATCAGAAGATCCCAGTCTTCCGTTCCCTGGAGCAATTCATTGGGGATGCCGAAATAAATCACTTTCGCCCCGACCGCTTCGACGAAGGGACCGGATTCCTTGATGTAGCGAAAGTAGGACTGGCGCCCTCCATCCTTTTTAAATTTCAGCAGATTGAGCATAACAAACGGCTCTTCGTTTGAATTTTTGGCCAATGCCCGAAATTGATCGTCATTGCTTTGAAGACCTGACATAATTTTCCCTCCCGGTTTGGGATTATTTAAAAAATGCATTCATCGCTTCGGCCACTTCCTGCGGTTTTTCTTCCTGCAGAAAATGCGAGGCCTGAACTTGAACCACCTGGATCGAATCAAAGCAATCCTCCAGGTAGGTGATATTTGCAGGAATGATGACCGTGTCCTCGTTTCCGTAAATATAGAGCGACGGCATGGCGAACCGCTTCCCCATCAATGTTGCCCAATGCTGGCCGTCAAGCGGCATGGCCCGATACAGGTTTGCCGCTGTCGTGGGGGTATTTTCGATGCTGTAGCAGCGTACATATTCGTCGAGCGCTTCTTTCGGAATGATGCCGTCCTTGCCTTTCTGCCCGAAGAAAAAACGGACCCAGACATTTTCGTTGCCCTTGATCATGACTTCGGGCAAAATCGGCTGCATCTGGAAATACTGATACCAGTAAGGGAAATATCGAATCGCGATCATGGCCTTGGTGACTTCTTCCGCGCCTCTTACGTTGGTGAGAATGGGGATGTTCAGGATCACAAATTTTTTAACACGAGCGGGCGCCAGAAAGGCCAGTTCCTGAGCCACAATGCCGCCCCAGTCATGGCCGACCAGGAAAAAGTCCTGAATGCCCATGGCGTCGAGAACTTCGATGATATCCTTGGCTAGCTCGACTTTCTGATAGGCTTTGACATCCAAGGTGCGTTCGGAGTCGCCCAGTCCCCGTAAATCCGGCGCGATGACGCGCCATTTCGGGTCAAGAAACTGGGTCACGCCCTCCCAGCAATATGAGCTTTCCGGCCATCCGTGGATCATGACGACGGGAAATCCGTCCGTGTTGCCCCGGTCCCGGACGTTGAAGGTTCCTCTGGAAACGGTTATTTTGCTTGTCTTCATGGTCATGATAGTTCTCCTTTTTGTGAAGTCCCGATGTGTTACAACGAGCGTTGGTTGTATTAGATCGGCGTCGGGGCTGTGTCAAGGATTATTTTATCGGACTTCAATCAAGACGCCGGGAAGCTGTAACCAATCATTATCATGGAGTTTCTATCGGCGACGAAGACGTAAAATTTTGTATTCACAGTCCATCCGGAAAAAGATCTTGACAAAGAGGGGGCTCTCCATTAATTGCATAAACCAACGTTCGTTGTAAAAAATGTGACCGCCGGTTTTAATTGCACGGCAGGAAATGAATAAGTAAGGAAGACAGGGGATAAAGACCATGAATTATCTGTTGCAACCGAAAAAGTCGCAGTCTTTGATGTCCGATAAAGGCTCGCGGGCCATTATGGATAAAACCATCGCTTTTTTCGAGGCGATCGGGAAAACAAAGCTGACCGACGATTTCCACAAAAAGGTCTGGTACAAAAATTTTGTTGATTTTGTGGGTCGCGAACAAATTTTTGCAAAGCTGCTTACTCCCAGTCAATATGGCGCAGGAGATCCGGATTGCCGATGGGATACCGCCCGCAACAACGAATACAGCGAGCTTCTGGCCTTTTACGGCTCGGGCTATTGGTATTGTTTTCAGGTGAGCATTCTGGGGCGGGGCCCCATCTGGATGAGCTCCAACGAAAGAGCGAAGCACAAGGCCGCCGAACTGCTTAAAAAAGGCGCGATCTTCGCTTTCGGGCTTTCCGAACGCGAACACGGCGCGGATATTTACGCCACAGAAACCACCTTGACGCCGGTTCAAAACGGCACGTGGGTGGCCAACGGCGAAAAGTACTACATCGGCAACGGCAACGAAGCGGAAATGGTCTCCACCTTCGGTAAAGTCAAAGACGGCACGGATGATTACGTTTTCTTTGTGACCAACTATCTCAACAAAGCCTACGAGTTGAAGAAAAACGTTATTTCCCATCAGCAGTATGTTTCTAATTTTGCCCTGCATGATTATCCGATTACCGAAGACGACATTCTTTCCCGCGGCTCCCATGCCTGGGATTGTTCGCTCAACACTGTCAATATCGGCAAATTCAACATCGCGCCGTGCTCCATCGCCATGGCTGAGCACAGCTTTTATGAAGCGATCACGCATGCCAGCAATCGCATCCTCTACGGCAAGCCGGTCACCGATATGCCGCATGTGCGCGGTAATTTCATGCAGGCCTGGCTTCGATTGATCGGCATGAAGCTGTATCAGCGGCGGGCGACGGACTATTTCCGCAACGCGTCGGCCTCTGATCGCCGCTATATGCTGTATAATCCCACCAGTAAAATGAAAGTGACGCTGCAGTCCGAAGAAGTCATGAATCTTTTGTGGGATGTCATCGCTGCGAAAGGCTTTGAAAAGGACACCTATTTTTTCACCGCCACCAGTGAAGTGCGCGGGCCTTCCAAACTGGAAGGAACGGTCCATGTGAATGTTCAGCTCATTCGCAAATTCATGAAGAATTATTTCTTCAGTCCGAAATCCTATGACACAGTAAAACCGGATCTTGCCCCCAAAGACGACCTTTTCATTTTCAATCAGGGGCCGACCAAGGGCCTGGGCAATGTGCAGTTCCATGATTACCGGCCGGTCTTTGGATCGTTTGCCACCCTTCCCAATGTCGCCATCTTCATGAAACAGATTGAACAGTTCAAGGCACTTCTGGAAAAAGCAGGACCGGACAAAAATCAGGATGCGGATTCGTCCTTTTCGCTCCCCCTGGGAGAAATGTTCTCGGTCGTGGTCTATGGTCAATTGATTTTGGAGCAATGCGAGATCGATTCCATGGACAACGATATCGTCAACCAACTCTTTAGGTTCATGGTTCTTGATTTTTCCCGCTTTGCCCTCCAGATCTACGGCATGGACAACACGAAGGATGAGCAACGGGCTTACTGCAAAGAGATCATGCTGATCAAGCCCGAAGGAGACAGCGCCCAGTACGATCGCGTCTGGACAAAATACGTAGCGCCGCTTGCCGGTGAATACGCAATGAATGAATGATAAACTAAATCAATAAAGGAGATGTTTTATGATTAAATCAAGACTTACCGAGAAACTTGGGATCAAATATCCCATCATTCAGGCCGGGATGGGCCCATTTTCCAATAACAACCTATGTGTGGCAGCGGCCAATGCGGGTGTTCTGGGACTGCTTTCCACCAGCGGCCTTTTTGACAAAGAACAACAACCCTGGATCTATGACGCCTTCATCAAGACGGCGGAATCCACCATGGACGATGACATGGCGACGGTTATGGAGAAACTGCTGAAACGCACGTATCGCCTTGTCAAGGACAAAGGCGGCATCTTCGGCATCAATGTCATGGTCTCGGCGGAACTCATGACCCAGGCCAACATTATTGTCGATACGGCCATCCGGGTCCGCGAAGCGAATCCGGACATGAAAAATAACTTCAAAGTGATCTTTACCTCCGCAGGCGACCCTGTCGGCTGGAAAGACAAGATCAAAGGTGCGGGCTTTACCTGGATGCATGTTGTGCCTTCCGTGAAAGGCGCGCAGCGCTGCAAGAAGGCCGGCGTAGATGTCATCGTGGCCTCCGGTCATGAAGGCGGATTCCACACTTCTTGGGAACCGGTGCATTCCATGATTCTGCTCCCCGCAGTGGTTGAGGCCGTTTCCGATGATAATACCCTGGTGTGCGGCGCCGGCGGGTACGCCGACGGTAAAACGCTGGCAGCGGCGCTGGTAATGGGCGCCGACGGCGCTCAAATGGGAACGCGCTTTTTGGCCACTCAGGAAAGCGACTTCCATCAGATATGGAAAGAGGCCGTCGTGGAAGCAGGCGATCGGTCAACACTGGTGGCCCGCGGTTTCGTGGGTCCCGCACGGTGGATTAAAAATCCGCGCAGTTCGGAACATGCCGTCAATACTTTGAAAAAATCGCCCGGTATTTTCCTCGGATTCCCGGATGATTATGCAAGCCCGGAAGCACAAAGCCTGATCGAGTTTGAGAAAGCATCCATCAAGGCGGTATGCGAAGGGGATAAGGGAATGGCTATGATGGCCGCCGGAGAAGTTGCCCAGCGCATCAGCAGTATGCCGAAAGTAGAGGATCTGGTACAAACCATTGCCAAGGAAACAGAAGAGATCCTTCGCGGTGTCCAACAGAAATATCTTGCTTAGACCTGTCGTATAGGCACTTAACAAACCCGGCTAAGTTAAGGCGGCGCGCAGCATTTCACCTCGTCGCCTCCTTTTCTGAAGCCGGGTTATTTTTTATAATTCAGGCATGCGCCTCTGCCGCAGAAACTCGCAAAGTGGATGCGCACGCCGGCACAGATTCATTTTTAGTTTAGGGTCAAAGTCCGTGTTTCTTCAATTTCCGGTAGAGCGTGGCGCGGGAAATGTTGAGCTTGCCGGCGATGCTCATTTTATCGAAGCCCAGATCGAGCATTTGACGGATTAATTGTTTTTCTTTCTTTACGGGCGACTCCAGCTCGCCTTGCGCCCCGGTTGCGGCGGGAGCCTGTGTGATTTCAGGCGGGATCAAGTCGAATGTGAGGCTCCCGGTGCGCGCGTAGTTCATCATTCGTTCGATCACGTTTTGCAGTTCGCGGACATTGCCGGGCCAGGCGTATCTTTCAAAAGCCTCGAAGATACGGTCATCCACCTGTACAATTTTCTTCCCCAGGCTGTCTTCGTATTTTTTCACAAACCACCGGATCAGAAGGGGAATGTCGTCCGGCCGCTCGCGAAGCTCCATCATCTCAATGTTGAAAACATTGATGCGGTAGAAAAGGTCTTCACGGAAACTCCCTTTTTCCACTTCCTGCCTCAGATTCCTGTTCGTGGCCGTGATAATGCGGACATCGACTTTTCGCGATCGTTTTGCGCCAATGCGGGTAATCGATTTGTCTTCGATCACCCTTAAGAGCACGGTTTGCAAATCCAGCGGCAATTCGGCAATTTCATCGAGGAAGATCGTGCCGCCGTCGGCCAGTTCAAACTTGCCTGGACTGCCGCCGCGACGTGATCCGGTAAAGGCCCCTTCCTCGTGCCCGAACAGTTCGCTGGCGATCAGGTCGCGCGGTATGGCGCCGCAGTTGATCGCGACGTATGGCCCGTCGCGGCGGGAGCCGGCGTTATGAATGGCGCGGGCGAAAATGTCTTTGCCCGTACCGCTTTTTCCTAAAAGCAAGACGTTGGACGTATTCTGAGCCACCATTTTGGCCTGCTCAATGGTCACCAGAAACCGGGGATTCTGGCCGCACATATCTTCAAATGAATAGGCTGCGTTCGTTCCCATCATCTTTGTAGCCAGCTTCCGGGCCCTGCGGATTTCATTGAGGACGATAATCTTTCCGATATGCCGCCCCTGTGCGGAAATGATGGGCGAAATCGTCAGCGTGAAATCATTCCAGTCCTTGCCGGATAATATACGGACTTCCCGGTCGGTGAGACAGTCATGCTTTTCGATGAGTTTCAAAAGCGTCGCGTTTCGGCGGGACAGGATTCCCGCCAGCGTCAGTCCCGCATCGCCTGCCGAAGGCAGGCCGAAAAGTATTTGCGCCGGCTGATTGATGAGCGATATGATTCCGTGATTGTCCACGGCGATCATGGCTTCCGTAATGGAGGCGATGACGGTTTGTTGATAGTGATAGGCCCTTTGGCTTTCCTCAAACGCCCGTCGCGTCCGCAATTCATTTTCAATGGCATATGCGGACGCGACGGCTAGGCCCAGCGTATGCGGATTGATCCGGAAATTGCGGGCTGTCAGTGTGATGCCACCCAGAAACGACTCATCCGGTGCAAAAATGGGCGCGCCGCAGCCGGTTTCACCATGATAGGCCCGGATAAAATGCTCACTTCCGTAAAGTTCGACGGGTTTGTGCTCCGCGATGACCGCGCCGGTCGCATTGTGACCTGCGGAGCGCTCATTCCAGAGGGCTCCCACGACACCGCCCGCCTTTTTCATCATCTCGGCCTGATCGTGATCGCCCAGAATCTCCAGCAGATACCCCTCGCGGTCAAACAGCACCACATGAAGTCCCGACCCTTTAAGAAACTGATACAGATTGGTCAGAAAGGGGCGGCTGACCGTGATGAATTCGTGGTTTTTCCCCAGTAGCTTTTTCAGGGCCACACCGGTGAGCGTTTTTTTCCGGGGCAGTTTCAGTGGATCAATCCCTTTGTTACGGCATCGTATCCAGGCGGCAAGCACGTCCTGCCCGACGACGTTTTCGTCGATATCATCGCGTCCGGCAATAAACTTTTTCCACTCCGTGAGGGTATGGCGGTAGCGGTTTTTATAGTGCTCAAGCTCTGAGAGTTTGTTTTCGTTAAAAAGGCGAAGGGCTTGTGAATCTCTGGATGGCATAATGCGTCCTGTCTCGTTTCAAATTCTCATATCCGTCTCATGGGGACGAATATGAGACACATATGATACATTATTCTGAAAAATAACACAAGAGCCGAAAAGAAATTCAGACAAGATATTATCAGGATAGAAGATCCTCGCCGGGATGCCTACGATGGCACGAAGTGTGCTAAAAACGGTGCGGAAAGGAATACCCATGAAACACCGTCACCAAACCAACCGGCCAAGCATTGTCGGCTCTCAGGCAGACGAACAGATTTTCAGCTGTATCTGTTCCGGCAACTGCCAGAGCCGCTGCCGCTTATTTGTGCATGTGCGCGACGGCAAGGCCGTTAAAACCTCCATGGCCCCCTATCCCGACGCGCGCTACAACCGGGTGTGCCTCAGGGGCTTAAGCCACGTCCAGCGCATCTACGACCCGGAGCGCCTGAAATACCCGATGAAACGGGTGGGCGCGCGTGGCGAAGGAAAGTGGGAACGGCTCTCCTGGGATGAGGCCATTGCGCTTATCGTCTCCAAATTTAAAAGCTATCAAGCGGATTGCGGCCCGCAGTCCATCGCCTTTTCCGCCGTGAGCGGCAGCGAAGCTTACTTAAACGGCGCCTACTCCACCTACCGTCTGGCTTCCGTTTTGGGGGCCACGCACACGGAGCATTCCCTCGACATGGCCGACACCTATGGCCTGGGGCGCGTCATCGGCAGCGGCAACACCTTTAACCAGAGCAACGACCGCGCGGATCTTGTCAATGCCAAAACCATTTTGATCTGGGCGGCCAATGTGACCGATTCGCACCCGCATGACTGGCGCTTCATTGTGGATGCGCAGGAAAAAGGAGCGAAGGTTGTGGTTATTGACCCGCGCTTCACCACCTGCGCCGCCAAAGCGGATCAGTGGATCTCCATCCGCCCCGGCTCGGACCCGGCGCTGGCTCTGTCGATGGCGCAGGTGATTCTTTCTGAGCAGTTGCATGATGAAGATTATCTGCTTCATCACACTGTGGGACCTTTTTTGGTGCGGGAAGACACGAAGAAATTTTTAAGACAAAGCGATCTGACCGGCGTCAAGCCGGACAAAAAGGCACGCGACTATATCGTCTGGGATAAAGAGACAAGCGAGGGACGGGTTGTGGATCAGGTTGCAAAACCAGTGCTGGAAGGCAGCTTCACAGTTTCGGGCATTCCCGTCACCACAGCCTTCAGCCTTCTGAAAGCCTCGGTTGCGCGCTATACGCCTGAAGAAACAGGCAAGCTTTGCGAAATCGGCCCCGAGATCATCCGGGATCTTGCGCGCTTGTATGCCACTAACAAACCCGCCAGCATCTATAACGGCTTTATCCAATACGACAACGGTCTGCAAACGGGGCATGCCTGGGGCATTCTGGCGTCTCTCACCGGAAACATCGCCAAACCCGGCGCCAGTGTCGGCCACATCGGCCGCGCCGGCCACGACATCAACTTTGCCGAATTTTTCTTTCCCAATCGGAAAAGGCCCGTTACCGTTCCCTGGGTTTATCTCAAAGAGGTGTTAAAGACCGGGCAATTTTACGGCAAGCCCCATCCGCTCAAGGCGCTCGTCATTCACAACAGCAACATCGTGTGCAACGGCAGCAATCAAAACGAAATTCTCAATACGATTTTTCCCGCCTTCGATTTTATTGTGGCGGCCGACATGGTGGAAACCGACACGACACGTCATGCCGATCCGGCGCTGCCGATCTGTCACTGGTTTGAAATGGAAGACATTATTCAGGGCCCCTATCATCCCTACACCTGTTTTAGTGAAAAGGCGCTGGAACCCGCGTATGAATCCAAATCGGACATGGACATCTGGCGGTTAATTGCCCGCGGCATGGGACAGGGAAAATACTTCGACTATACAGATGAGGAATTTTTCTCGATGCTGCTCAATACGGACGCGGCGCGTGCCGTATGGCTTAGCTGGGACCGACTCAAAAAAGAAAAAGTGGTGCAGACGCTGCCTGTGACCTGGGTCAACTGGGAAGGCAACAAATTCCGCACGCCCTCGGGACGGCTTGAGTTTTATCTGGAAGACCCCAAGCCCCGGATGGACTGCGGCGTCGCGATTGACAAAAGCCGCGAGCATCTTCCGGTTTTTGCGCCGCCCATTGAAGCCTGGCCGGATAACCCCTTGAGCCAAAAATATCCCCTAGTCTATCACACAGTGCGTCAGCGCTGGCGTGTGCACAGCCAGTGGTTCAACACGCCGTGGCTTCGCGAACTGGACCCCGAGCCGCTGGTCAGCCTCCATCCGAAAGACGCCCGGGCGCGCGGCATTGAAGAGGGCGATACGGTCGAAGTCTTCAACGACCGGGGCCATGTGGTTTTAAAAGCCAGGCTAAGCGAAGCCCAGCGGCCGGGCATGGTTTCCGTTCCCAAAGGCTGGCGGCGCGACCAGTTTATCGCAGGATCGTATCAGGAGCTGACGACCGACTACCTCAATACGTCAAGCTATAATCAGAGTTTTTATGACGTGCTGTGCGAGGTGCGCAAATGGCGTTAAAAAAATATGTTCTGCTCATCGATATCAAGCGCTGCATCGGGTGCCACACTTGTTCGGTAGCCTGCAAGTTGGGAAACAACCTGCCTCAGGATGTCTGGTGGAATTCGGCGCTGACGTATGGCGGGCTCGCCATGGATACGCCGCACGGCGCCTTCCCGAATCTGGAAATGCAGTACTTGACGCTGAGCTGTCAGCACTGCGACAAGCCCGCCTGCGTGGCGGCCTGCCCAACCGGGGCCACATACCGGCGCGAAGACGGCATTGTGATGCAAAATTATGACGCCTGCGTGGGCTGCCGCCTGTGCATTCTGTCTTGTCCCTACAACGGCGTGCGCAGTTATTCCGAAAATCCGCCTCAGTACAATCTGGATTTTCCGGTGGGCGATGCGTTTGTAAAACCCCAACAGGACAAAACGGTATCCAAGTGCCACTTCTGTTATGCGCGTCTCGATCAGGACCTGTTGCCCGCCTGCGTGGAGGTCTGCCCGGCCAAAGCGAGATTTTTCGGCGACGCGTCCGATCCCGCAAGCGAAGTGGCCCAATTGCTGAAAACACGAAAAACCACGCAACTGCTTGCCGATAAAAAAACACAGCCATCCATCTATTTGCTCATATGACCCGGGAGGTCCGATACACCATGTTGCACAAAGATTGGTCTTTAATTGCCAACAGTATTTTGATCCAGCTCGCGGCCGGCCTCGTCGCGTTTGGGGCTTTTTACCGATCAGGCTTTTTCAATCGGGCCGGCGGGGATACCATCTTCATGGCCGCCGCCGGCGGTTGGATATGGGCCGGCCCGATCATCATCTGCGCCATGATTCTGTCGCTTTTTCACTTGGGGCAACCGCTTCGCGCCTATCGGGCCGTCACCCGAATCGGATCATCGTGGCTTAGCCGCGAAGTTTTCTTTACCGGCGCGTTTTTGTTGCTGTGGGCCACAAGCGTGGCCATGGACAAAAGCGGACAGGCTTCTATGATTTGGATATGGCTCACCGTTGCCGCCGGGGTTTTAAGCGTTTGGAGCATGTCGGGCATTTACGCCAAAACCGGCCGGCCCGGATGGAAGGGTATGCACCCCTATCTGAGTTTTTTCGGAACGTTTTTAATTTTCGGGGGGATCGGCTCATCGCTTCTTCTGAGCGCAGCCGGCCTGAGCCATTCGATTGCGCCGGCGTTTCCGGTATTGGCCCTTTTAATTCTCATTATCCGGCTTTGGTATGCGTTTCGCCTTTTTTCGATACTTCAAGGCGGCGCACCCCAGCGGAGTCTGGATCGTTTGGTTGCCGCAGCGCCCGTGCCGGTTGGCAAGAGCCTCTTTCGCCTGCACCGGTTGTTTACCCTGTGGGGATGGTGTGTATCTTTTGCGGGCGTTACGCTTTCGCTTTATGCCGCAACCACGCTTAACACGTATGCGGGCGTGGGGCTTTGGATTGTTATTGCAACGCTTGTCCTGATCGGTGAGCTCCTGCAACGCGTGGGCTTTAACGCTCTGGGGCTGGATCGCGAGACGTCCATGCAGGCGCGACATTTCCGGAGCCCCCATCCATGACGGTTTCAAAAGGTTTAATTGCAAAGATTGAACGCTTCTCGCTCCACGACGGTCCGGGCATCCGGACGCTGCTCGTCACCAAAGGCTGCCCGCTGAAATGTCGTGGGTGCTCCTCTCCCTATACGCAGAGCCCCAAACCGGAAGTGCTTTATTTCGCATCTCACTGCCTCGGCTGCGGCAACTGTGTGAACGCCTGCCCTCAGCAGGCCATCACGCAAGACGATGCAACCGCCTCCGTGAAAACGGATCGCGCGGCCTGCGTCGGTTGCGGGACGTGTGTGTACGTCTGCCCCAACTCGGCGCGGGAGCTTTCCGGCCGTTATTACACGCCCGAAGAACTTTTTGCTGAGGTCGAAAAAGATGAAGCCTTCTACCGCCGAAGCGGCGGCGGCGTGACGATTGGCGGCGGTGAGCCTTCGATGCAGGCCTCATTCGTAAAAGCCTTCCTTGCTCTGTGCCGCTCGCATCTGATGCATACCGCCATGGAAACCTGCGCGTATGCCCCATGGGAGACATTCGCGCCTCTCCTGAACGAAATCGACCTGGTTTATATGGATCTCAAACACATGGACGCCGGGCGTCATTCGGCATGGACAGGGGTCTCCAACCGCGTCATTTTGGAAAACATGCAAAAGGCGGCGAGGCTAAACGACATCATTGTACGAATTCCGATTATCCCCGGCTTTAATGACGATGAAGAAAATATTGCGAAAAGCGCGGCCTTTGTTCAATCACTGGGCGAGCGCGCGCTGCGCCTGGAGCTTCTGCCTTACCACCTGCTTGGCAGTTACCACTACGCGGAGCTCGATAGAGACTATACACTATCGACGCTTTCGCCGCCTGCGGAGGAACACATGAAGAGGCTTTGCGGCATCGCGGAGTCTTTCGGCATCGATGTCGAAATCGGCGGATGACGAATAATACAAGGAGAAATATATGGCAGACCTGCTGAAAACCTTTACAACGATTGAGCTGACCGATCGCACAAAAAAGCTGCGGGCGGTTTATCTGGAAAACACCAAACGGACCGACCCGGTTTACACCATCTGGTTTGACCGTGCGATTGCCAAGTCGATGAAAGAAACGGAAGGGGAACCAATGGTGCTTCGGCGTGCCAAAGCCTTTGCGGCGGCGGTTGAGGCTTTTCCTGTTGAAATTTTTCCCGACGAGCCGTTTGTGGGCTGGATCGGCGGCGGCCCCACTGATGTTCCGGTGGGCGCGGAACAGCTGGGCGCGCGCCTGGAAATCGAAATCGACGCCTACAAATTCATGAGCGAGGAAGACCGCCGGATCGTCAAAGAGGAAATTCTTCCCTACTGGAAGGGCGAAGGGGACTGGAAGCGCCACTGGTTTTATTCAAACTACGCCAATCTTCCGCCCGAGACGCGCGAGCTGCTCTACGGTGATCCCGATCCGGAGCTCAAAAAGATCAACATCATCACGCGCTCGAAGCCACCCGCCATGCCCCGCGTGGATATGAAGGAAATCCCGGGGAAAACCGACGGCCTGGGCCGCGGCTTGATCAGCGACGGCATGACGCGCCACCACATCGGGCATTGCTCCTACGGCTACGAAAAAATTCTTAAAAAGGGTTTCCTGGGCGTAAAAAAAGACGCCGAAGACCGTCTGGCAAGGCTCGACTGGAACAACCCGGATGAACTGCGTAAAGTGCCTTTTCTCAAAGGCGTTATCCTTGCCATGGAAGCGGCGGCAGGCATCGGGATGAAATTTGCCAAAGAGGTGCGCAACGCGGCAAAAAATGAAACAGACCCGGCGCGCAAGGCGGAACTGGAAGGCATCGCTGCAATCTGCGAGCGTGTGCCCGCGCATCCCGCGCGAACGTTTCACGAAGCCCTCCAGTCGGCCTGGTTTACGCAAATCCTCAACTGGTGTGAAACCCCGATTGTGTTTGCCGTGGGGCCGGGAAAAGTCGATCAGTATCTCTACCCCTACTACGAAAACGACATCCGCGAGGGACGCATCACGAAGGCTCAGGCGCAGGAGCTCATCGACTGCTGGCTCATGAGATTTACGCAGGGCGTCTCGCCATTTATTCCGCAGGCGGGCGCGGCCTATCACATGGATGTGGGCGGCTTGAAAAAAGACGGCAGCGACGCGACCAATGCGCTGTCCTATCTTTTTCTTGAAGGCATGATGCACACGCGTCTGGTCGAGCCGAATTTCGGCGTTTTAGTCCACAGCAAGACGCCCGACGAATTTCTGCGCAAGGCCTGCGAGCTTTGCGTTTTGGGGACGGGCCATCCCATGTTTCTCAACAACGATGTGTTTGTTGAAAACTTTCTGGCACGCGGCACGCTGGGCGGACCGCCCGTTCCGCTGGAATTGGCGCGCACCAGCGGCGCGATCGGCTGCAACGAGCCGCACGTGGCCAACTACGATTCCGAATTTAACGTGGGGCCGTTTCTGCTTTTACCGCAGATGCTGGAACTGGCGCTTTCTGACGGCTGGAGCGCCTACCACGGGAAATTCATGGGCGCACGCACGGGCGATGCCCGCAATTTTCAAACCTTTGACGAGGTGCAGGAGGCCTACTTGAAGCAGCTGGCCTTTTTCGCCCATCACTGCGAAATCGCCAACAAGAATTCCGAAATCACACTGGCCGAGCACTACCCGACCATTTACGCCTCGGCGCTCATTGAAGACTGCATCGAAAAAGGCATCCCCCGTGAAGCGGGCGGTGCGCGTTTTAACTTCGGCCCCTGCATCGCCACCGCAGGCGCAACCGACGTGGGCGATTCGCTGATCGCCATCAAGAAGCTTGTGTTTGACGAAAAGAAAATATCGATGGCTGAGCTCGTGGACGCGCTGGATAAAAACTTTGATGGGGTTGATGCGCTTCGCGAAGAACTGCTCTCGGCCCCCAAATTCGGAAATGATCTCGATGACGTCGATGATCAGGTGGCCTGGGTGATGAAGACGTATTGCGACGAAGTGGTCCAACATCAAAATTCGCGCGGAGGCCATCTGGTGCCTTATCAAAATCCGCTGGTCTGGTATGTGAGCACCGGCAAACTCGTGGGCGCGCTGCCTTCAGGACGAAAAGCCCGTGAGCCCCTCTCCGACGGTATTTCGCCCACGCGCGGCGTGGATGTGAGCGGCCCTACGGCGGTGTTCAACTCGGTGGGTAAAATCGACAACGCGGCGATCTTTTTCGGCCAGACGCTCAACATGCGGCTTGACCGAGAGGTTTTTGCAAGCGACGCCGGTGTGCGCATGCTCTCTGCGATGATTCGAACCTTTGTCGATTTGAAGATTCATCACTGCCAGTTTAACCTGGTGTCGTCGGAGGTCTTGCGCGCCGCGCAGGAAACTCCGCAGGACTACTCGGATCTGACCATCCGCGTGGCAGGCTACGTCGCCTATTTCACCAGGCTTGGGCGCGACGTGCAAAACAGCATCATCGCCCGCAATGAACACGGGGCGGCCTGAAGGCCCTCTGTAATCGCCTCAGGCGATTTTCAGCAGGCTAAATTTTTGTGAGCAAAATGTCTTGACGTTCGGGAATCGCTTCGATAGACAACCGCGCGAGCAAGATATTTGTATCAATACATTTCAGGTGAAGGAGAAGTTTTTTATGGAAAAAGATGTAGTGATTGTATCGGCCTGTCGCACCGCGATCGGCAAGTTTGGCGGCACGCTCAAAGACTCGAATGCCTCGACCATGGGCAGTGTGGCGATGAAAGAGGCCATTTCCCGCGCAGGCATTGATCCCGCCATCATTAACGATGTGCGCTTCGGGTGCTGTAATGAGCATATCGATGAGATGAACACGGCCCGCGTGGCGGCTTTAATGGCCGGCGTTCCGGAGGCGGTTCCGGCTGTGACGGTCAACCGCGTGTGCATTTCGGGCATGGAAGCCGTGGTCTCCGGCGCGGCGATGATCAAGGCGGGTTTTGCCGATGTCATTTTGGCCGGTGGTGTGGAACAGATGTCCGGCGGCGTTTACCGCGTGCTCACCGCCCGCTGGGGCTGTCGGCTTCAGGATCAGGTGTTTGCCGATGAAGTGATCCATCAGCTGCATTGCGGATCGCGTTTGCTTCCGGGACCGGAGAAGGGTCCGCTCAAAGAGGGAGCGCTCATCGATCTGTATAAGGGAAAACCCTATATCATGGGCCAGACGGCGGAGTTTCTGGCAGAGCTTTACAAAATATCCCGCGAAGAAATGGATGAAGTGGCGCTTCGAAGCCACAATAACGTGGAGCGAGCCACCAACGACGGTTCCTTCAAAGCGGAAATCGTGCCGATGGCGCTTCCCCAGAAAAAAGGCAAGCCGCCCATCATTTTTGATCGCGATGAACATTTCATTGCCGGACTGACGATGGATAAACTCGCGGCTCTTCCGGCCGCCTTTGTGCCGAAAATCGGCAAGGTGACGGCGGGCAACTCCTCCGGGTTAAATGACGGCGCGGCCGCCATGATCATCATGTCCGCCGAAAAGGCCAAAGAGCTTGGCCTCAAACCCATCGCGCGGATCAAAGGCGTGGGCTACGGTGGAAGCCATCCCTCGGTCATGGGCATTTCCCCTGCTCCGGCCGTACGCAGTCTTTTGAAAAGCACGAATCTGAAAATTGCGGATTTTGAACTCAACGAAGTCAATGAAGCTTTTGCCGCCCAGTATATTGCTGTGGAAAAGGAACTGGGCCTTAACCGCGAGATCACGAACATCAACGGCTCCGGCTGCGGCCTGGGGCATCCGACCGGCGCAACCGGCTGCCGCATTATGGTAACGCTTTTGCACGCCATGCAGAAGCGCGGCAATACACTGGGGCTGGCCACGCTGTGCGGCGGCGGCGGCGTGTCCATCGCCGTGGCGCTAGAAATGCTGTAGGAGAATTTGAATCTTAACCGGCAGGGAGAGGACGTTTTACGCGACTTCTCCCTGCCAAAATGTCAAAGGAGTTTGTTTTAATGAAGTCATACCGTGTCATCATCTGGGGAATGGGCAGCGTCGGACGCTACGCCGTAAAAATGATACAGGATAAAAAAACGCTCACGCTCGTGGGCGCCATTGATGTGGATCCCGCAAAAGTCGGAAAGGATGCGGGAGAGGTGTTCGGTTTTCCGAAAACAGGCGTGCTCATCTCGGATGATATCGATGCCGTGCTGAGCCTGGAGGCGGATGTGGTACTGTTCTACCTGCCGGACATGCGCGACGAAGGCGATAACCGCCCGTCCGGCTTTACGCGCGGCGCCGAAATGGTTTGCCGTGCGCTTCGCGCCGGAAAAAACGTGCTCACCACGCAGGCCCTGTATCATCTGCACAAAACCGCGCCGAAGCTTTATGACATGATTAACGCCTGCGCGCTGGAAAACGGCGTCACCTTTGTGCAGCAGGGTATCTTCCCGGGGCTTTACAACCCGTATCTGCCGGTAGTTCTGGCCTCAATGGCGGGCCGCGTCGATCGCGTGACCGTCACCGGCGGCGAGGATGATTCCTACAATTTCTCGCCCTGGGTGAAGATGTTCGGCTATGGCTTGGACCCGCAGGCGTTCGACCTCCAGGCGCTCAAAGACATGATCACCTCTTACTACGGGCCGACGGCCATGGTGATGGCCGACCGGGCAGGCCTTGCCTACGATGAATACGTCGAAGAGCATGAAGTGTTTACCGCCGCCATCGAACTGAATCCACGCTCCATCGGCGTCGTCAAACCGGGAACCATATCGGCGCATCATTTCAAAATGCGCTGTTTAAAAGACGGCCAGGAAGTGTCCGGCTTTCACTTTGTTCACAAGGTCTGCCACAAGCAGCAGCCGCATCCCCCCATTGAAGACAAGATCATCATTGAGGGGGAGCCCACGATGACGCTGACCCTGAAAGGGATGCTGAGCGCCACGGAACCTTTCGCCACCAGCGCCGCGCCCAGCGTGAATCTGATTCCCCAGTGCGTCGAGGCCCCGCCGGGGTTTGTGGACGCCCTGGATCTGCCTGCATCCAAGCCGGTGCTTTAGAATGAGCCGATCAAAGGAGTAGAAAACGATGAAGACATGCCGTGTGATTATCTGGGTCATGGGCAGCGTGGCGGCGTTGATGGTCGGGATTCCCGAATCCGTTCCGGCCGTGACGGTCAACCGCGTGTGCATTTCCGGCATGGAGGCGGTGGTCTCCGGCGCGGCGATGATCAAGGCGGGCTATGCCGATGTCATTTTAGCCGGCGGCATGTCCATCGCCGTGGCGCTGGAAATGCCGCAGGAGAATCTAACCTTAACCGTCAGGGAGAAGACGCTTTACGTAACTTCTCCCTGCCTAAACGGTTTTATCGGGAAAAGAAATAGCGGGTTATCCGCAATGATTGGCAAGGGTGGGGTGGGGTTGGCTTCCGCCGGGGAGTACCGAAAGTGGCGGAGGACTCTCCTGTCGGGGATTAAAGCATTTGCAAGTGAAGGGGCCCGGCGATCAGGCCATCACCATTTTCAGAATGTTTTTTTCCATCAACTCGATGACCTGGCGTTTTGTGTATTTCTTCATGTTCCAGTTACGCAAAGCATAGAGCGACAATTGATAGGTGATCATATTCGCGGTAAAAGACGTATCTTCAATGCAGAAAACACCACGCGCGCAGCCTTTCTTCAAAATGTCTTCAATGTTCGAAACAACCCGGCTTTCTTTGTCCAGAATGTTTTTCAGCAGGCGTTTGGGCAAAGACTTCGATTCGCGGTACAAAAGGAGAACTTCCTGCCCGAAGCCGTAACCGTTTTGAATCAAACCGGCTATGGCCGCCCGAAGTTGTTCAAGCGGATCGTCAATATTCAGGATACTCTTCTTTTCAAACAGTTCGAGTTCCGGTCTGTGGAGCATGTCAAAAACGAGAAACAGAATATCCTCTTTATTCTTGATAAAGTAATAGAGATTTCGGATGTCGATGCCGGTCGCCCGCGAAATTTCGCGCATGGAAGTCTGGGCATAGCCTTGTTTCATAAAAAGCTTCATGGCTTTTTGAATAATCTGTTTTTGCCTTTTCTGAAACAGATCACTGCTTTTTTTAGGGGTGGCCTCTTGCTCCGGAGCGGTTTTATCTTTCATCGGGGATGATGGATTCCTTTCTGCAACTTGGTGATTTTTGTATATCAGATCGCGTTGGCCTGTCAACGTAAAATACAAATATTACTTGACAAAGTCGGGAAGTACGACATATCTCCATACAATCAACACTGGTTGTAAATACAACGGGTGCGACGAAAAGGCGGCAAGGTTTCGGGAACCTGGATATCCCGGGTCTTTTCCCAAACGGATCTGCGCCTGCCCCCGGGGGACTAAGGT
The DNA here is from genome assembly GCA_964443625.1 of uncultured Smithella sp. Taxonomy (GTDB): domain Bacteria; phylum Desulfobacterota; class Syntrophia; order Syntrophales; family Smithellaceae; genus UBA8904. The sequence continues at coordinate 32,508 of CAYUDM010000020.1, forward strand.
GACCAAATTTAAGTCCGGGGCAGACGCTGCGCGCTTGGAGGCGCGTTTGCAGGCCATCTCTAACCGCCTGTGATCATGGAGGGAAAAATATTTTTCAATAACGGTGCTTGCCGAATCGGCACAATCAATGCTAAATAGTCCGCGGCGCCCGCCAATATGTCCGAAACAGACAAAAATCGACAATGGAGTTCCGGACATCGACGGGAGCGTCCAATGGATTAAATACAATCAATAAATGAAAGTGAGGATGTAACATGAAGATTGATGACGTAAAGAATGTGTGTGTGGTAGGCGCCGGCAATATGGGGCATCAGATTGCGCTTCAGTGCGCGCTGTCCGGTTTTAAAACGGTCAGCACGGACGTGATTCCCGCTGTTTTGGAAAAAGCTGAAAAGTTTGTTGACGGCTACCTGGCCGGTCGCGTACAGAAAGGCAAGATGACCGAAGACGCAGCCAAAAAGGCCAGAAGTCTGATTTCCTTCACCGGTGATTTGAAAGAAGCCGCCAAGGACGCGGACGTGGTGATCGAAGCTGTTTTGGAAAGAATTGATCTTAAACGCAAAATCTTTGCCGATCTGGACAAGATCGCACCGGCCGGCGCCATTTTGGCCACCAATAGCTCCTTCATCGTGAGCTCCCGCATTGCCTCCGCCACCAATCGTCCTTCCCAGGTGTGCAACCTGCATTTCTTCAATCCGGCTCTGGTGATGAAGCTGGTCGAAGTGGTTCAGGGACCGCATGTTTCCGATGAAACGGCGCAGTGCATGATGGACTTCTGCCTCAAAATCGACAAAATTCCAATTCATGTCAAAAAGGAAGTCGACGGCTTCGTGCTCAACCGCATTTTCAGCTCGATCCACAAAGAAGCCTTTTGGATGCTGGAAATGGGTGTTGCCTCTTATGAAGACATCGACAAAGCCTGCGTTTACGGCGCCGGTCACCCGATGGGGCCTTTCCGTCTGCTGGATCTTACCGGCATCGATCTGGCCTACGATATCGGCATGAGCCACTTCTACGAGTCCGGCAATCCCGCGGACCTTCCCGTGCCCACCGTCGTGAAGAAGTACACGGAAGGCAAGTTCGGCCAGAAAACCGGCGAAGGATTCTACAGCTACAAGAAATAGGTATTTACGGTTGACCCACGGCGTCGCCCGGCTTTGCCGGGCGGCCCGGGGCAAGTTCAAGGCGGCGCAATGAGATTCCGGATGGAAAATCTTGCGACGCCTTTTTTTTCAGGCAGGCCCGTCGATGTAGCATTTCAGGATTCGAATCATGAGGTCGGCATTTTGACGGGTGCCGGCGATGATTTCCTCGAGGGTCAGGGGCGTATCAACCAGTCCATGGCCGAAGTTGTCCACGGAACAAATCGACGCATAAGGCAAATCCAGCTCCTGGGCAATGACCGCCTCATTGGCCATGGTCATGCCGACGAGATCGGCGAAGTTGGCCATCATCCGGATTTCGGCCCGGGTTTCGAGTCGCGGGCCGGTGACCTGCCAGTACACGCCCTTCTCTACGGCGCTGATGCCGGCCCGTTTGGCCGCCTGCGCCAGCTTCCAGCGGATATTTTCTGAAAGAACCGGTGTGATATGCACAGCGCGACTGGCGTAAATGCTCGGCGTTGCGGTCAGGGTGATGAAATCATCGGGAATGACGATGGTGCCCGGAGGCAGTTCCCGCTTGAGTGACCCGGTGGAGTTGATGCCGACGACTTCGGTAACACCCAGATCCTTGAGCGCCTGGAGATTGGCCCGATGGTTGATACGATGCGGAAGAATGTATTCCGCTGGGTCGTGTCCATGCCTCAAGATCAGGGCCACCGAATCGGTGACAACGGCCAGCGCTTCGCCAAAAGCGGTTGAAACCGCTCGGGTTTGGCGTTTGGCCAAAACACTGTGTTCCATCATGATTGAGCCGGACAAAACGCCGAGATGTCCCATGTCTTCCCTCCGTAGGATCTGCCGGATGTATAACAAAGAACCCCTTCCGAGTCAAAGTAAACTCGGGAAAAACACTTAGGGGAAATAGCATTTGACTTTTTTTGACGCGCTGTGACATAAAGACGCGCATAAACGAAAAAGGAGGGCGGGATCATGGCAAGCGCGGAAGCAACCGACGGCAATTTCGAGGCGGAAGTGTTGAAAAGCGACAAGCCGGTGCTCATCGATTTCTGGGCGCCGTGGTGCGGACCCTGCAAAGCGATCGGTCCGCTGGTTGAAGAACTGGCTGGCGAGTATCAGGATCGTATCAAGGTCTTGAAACTCAACGTGGACGACAATTCGAAAACCGCCGCGACCTATGGTGTTCGCAGTATTCCCACGTTGATGATGTTCAAGGACGGCAAGCTCCAGGATACTCTTATCGGTTTGGCACCGAAGGAAAAAATCGAAGATTTCGTGAAAAAAAGCCTGTAGCTGGAACTGCCTTTATTCTGTGAAAAGTAAGGAATGCCATGACATCAGGTCGTTCAAAAATTGCAATGGTTCTGTGGGTGCTGGTTTTCGTGCTGGCGCTTACCGGCTGTTCGTCGTTTTTTTCCTCCGTGAAATCGATTTTCGTCAAAGAACCGAGAATCCGTATGACGCCGGAGGCGTTCTACGCCCGCGGAAGCCAGGAATTTCAAACCGGGAGCTACAAAAAGGCCCGGGAATTCTATACTCTGCTCAAAGAAGAGTATCCGCTGCATGAACTTACGATTCTCGCTGAACTGGGAATTGCCGATGCCTATTATAGTGATAAGGACTATGTTGAGGCGGAAGCAGCCTATCGGGATTTCCTCGTTTTGCATCCGACCAATGAGAATGTCCCTTACGCCATGTATCAGATCGGCATGTGCCACTATCAGCAAATCGGCGCCATTGATCGGGATCAGACCGAGACCATCCGAGCCAGGCAGGCCTTTGAAAGGCTTGTCGCCCGCTTTCCTCAGAGCAAATTTTCCGTGCTGGCCGAAAAGATGATTCGGGACTGCAAGCATACGCTTGCCGAACACGAGTTTTATATCGGGAACTTCTATTTCAAACAGAAGCAGTATGCCGCCGCGCTGGCCCGGTTTGAAACGATTCGCCGCGAGTATGCCGGCATTGGGTTTGACTACCGTGTGGAACGCTACATCCAGGAGGCAAGGGCCAGATTAGCCGCTAAGCAGAAAGAAAAAGAAACGACGCAATAGCCTGCTTCCGGAAAACGACGAGTGTTTTCGGAATTTTCCCCTCTGAATATCAATCCTTTCTTGCGGACAATTCGCGCATCTTCAGCGACCGGATGATGTCGTGCCGGCGTCTTTCGGGCCTGTCCGCTGTATCGATCTTGAAATAGTTGTCCGCCTCGATCTCAGCGATCGGCTGGAAATGTTTTCTTTGCTCGGTCAAAATCTCCCATCTGCCGTCGGACGGATTGGCCTCATCGCGCGCCCTTTTTTCCAGCCTTTTTATGACGACATCATCCGGACAGACGCATTCCATCACATAGAGGGGAACCCTGGTTTTTTTGGCCAGCTCGCGGGCCGCCTTCCTTTTGGCCAGTTCGCTGAAGGAAGCGTCGATGATGACCGGTTGCCCTGCGCGCAGGAAGGCCTCTGCCATTTTGAATGCGCGTGCATAGGTTTTTTCGGTGATATCCTTTGAATAGATGCCCTTGCCGAAATCGTCGGCATGCTTTTCTGAAGGTGTGATTCCCAGCATTTCCTTGCGCAGGACGTCCGTTCGGATGACATGAGCGCCCAGAAGCGACTTAAGCTTTCGCGCCTGATAGCTTTTCCCCGAGCCGATCAGGCCTGCCGTGAGAATCAAAGCGGGTTTTTCAAGACGCGCCGCGTAGGCGTAAGCAAGGTCGAAATATTGGCCCGCAAGTTCGGTGATCTCTTCTCGAACCTCTGACGGCAGACCATTTTGAAGCAATCGTAAAGAGGTGACTTTGCCCCGGACATACGCATAGTAGCAACGGTAAAAATTAATGAGCTGGTAGGCCTGAGTGTCTCCGGAATCTTCAATATAGGCTTTTCCGAAGACGTCGGCCTGTCCGGCGTATCCGTGAAAATCGAGATCCATCATCAAGAAGGCGATTTCCGCCGCCGTGTCGATAAAACGGAACCGCTCGTTGAATTCGATGCAGTCGAAGATGACGATGTTGTCGAGCATGCAGATATGTTCCATGTGCAGATCGCCATGACAGTCCCGGATGTGATGATCGGCCACGCGGGCCGCGAAGAGCGCTTCGTTTGCGGCGATAAACGCGCGGGTGAAGTCGCGGATGAATTCGTAGTCGGCGCGGGGGATGGTGAGATCGATGAACTTTTTCGTCTCATCGAAATTTTCTTCCGTGTTTTTTCGGATGCCGGCCAGAGATCCACCTTCGTCGATACGTTCCCCTGTTGCCGCCGCTGCATGAAAAGCCGCGACCACCTTTGCCACAGGTTTCAACAGATCCGGATCGTCCGGGTTGGTGCGCAAAAGCTTTTTGAGCATTTTGTCTTCGGGCAGGCGCTTCATTCGGAGGGCGTAGTCGACCACTGCTTGTTCGCCCCAAACGATATTGCCCCGGTCGTCACGCGAAAGCGGCAGGATATCCAGATAAACACTTGGCGCCAGTCTTCGGTTGAGGCGAAGTTCCTCCCGGCAGAAGAATTCCCGTTTTTCCAGGGTGCTGAAATCGAGGAAATCGTATCGCACGGGTTTCTTAATTTTGTAGACGAATTCGCCGGCAAGAAAAACATACGAGGCGTGTGTCTGAAGCATTTCAACGGATGCGGGGCGGTGGGGATAGAAGTCCGGGCGGCTGAGGGTTTCGACGAGAAGATCCGTTGTCATATAAATGGGTCCTTAGGGCTTTGAATTTCGCGTATTGCGGCGTCGCGTTGAGGCATCATAGAACAAACCCTGTATAAGAATCAAGAGTCTGTCCAAATTATTCTTGCCCCGGGCGTCTATTCGTGATTATTCAGGCGCCATACTTGTGAGGAGGGCGCTTTGAAACAGTTGGTCAAAGGATTGCGTCATCTGCTGACGACGAAAGCGGCCGGGAAAATCATTCATTTCCTGGTCTGGTTCTATTCGCTTTCCCTTCGGCTGAAAATTGAAAATGAAGAACAGTGGCTCGACGAAATTCGAAAAGGTGGCAGGATTTTATTGTGTGTCTGGCATCAGCAGTTCTTCATCGGCGTGAAAATTTTCCGGCGTTACCGCAAGTACCCGTCATGCGTGATGATATCAAAAAGCCTGGACGGTGAAGTCGCATCACGCATCGCGGAGGCGGCGAGCGTCTATCCCGTTCGGGGATCCTCGTCGCGTGACGGGGGCAAGGCGATGAAAGAAATGATTACGCATATCCGGCGGCACGGCTTTGGCGTTCAACTGCTTGACGGGCCGCGCGGGCCGGCCGGCGTCGTAAAGCCCGGCGCCGTGGCCATCGCACAGGGCGCCGACGCGGGAATTGTTCCGGCGCATGTGGTCTCCGACCGGGCCTGGTCTATGCGAAGTTGGGACCGGTTTATGGTTCCCAAACCCTTTGCCCGGGTGACCGTGACCTTTCATCCGATCATTCGACTGGATCCTCTGCGTCGTGAAAACGATTTTGAAACGCAGCGGCGCATGCTGGAAGATCTGCTCCGGCCGCATCTATTGCCGTGAGACGCAGGGACATTCCCGGGTTTAACGCTTGAAGGTTTCAGCCTATTTCTGATCTTTGAAGAATTCTTCCACTTTTTGGAAATTGTCGTCTACGACGTTTTTAAAATCCTCGCAGCCCTTCTTGTAGGCTTTCATCCAATCGGAAATCGCCTTTTTGCCTTCTTCGGGAAACATCGGCGATTTTTCCCAGAATTTATTGACCAGTCGTTCCGTTTGTTCATGCATCGCCTGCATGGCGCGAAAATTGTTGTCAAAAGCGGTTTTGTTGAAGGTGATCATCTGCTTGGCGATTTGTTTCGGGTCCATTTCATCCTCCTTCTTGGAAAAAACAACAGGTCATGATTTTTTGCCGGTTTTTCCCGATTCCGCTTTCATGGCCTTGTCGAAATAGTCCGCAACCTTCTTGTAGTTGCCATCCGCCGCGGCTTTGAATTCCTCACGACCTTTCTTGTAACTTGTGATCCAGTCGTGGACGACTTTTTTCCCTTCTTCCGGAATCCAGGGCGCCTTGTCGAGAAAGCTCAACAGCATTTGCTCGGTTTGATCCTGAAGCCCGGACATGGCGCTGAAGCTATTGTCGAAAGCCGTTTTATTGAATTCGATCATTTGTTTGAAAATTTGTTTGTGATCCATGGCGTTAACCTCCCTTGCTTAATGTTTCGGGTTGTTTTCGTTTCTTTAAAAATCACATGACACGTATAGCATACCTTTTGAGATAAGGAAAGAATATGAAATCATTAAGCAATTGTTGTGCCTGTTGCGGTTATGGAAAAAGGGCAACGAATTCAGGAAATTAAAATGACATGACTGTTTGACCACGTCAGAATTATTGACAATCATACTATTGTGCCGTCAAAAAAACGTCAATGCAGATCCCGAAACGGGTGAGTGAATTTTCCTTTTGTCTTCTCGTTTCACCCGGCAAGCCATGCCGAAAGACGGCCTTTTTCTTCATTCGCCCAGGCGGGGGAAAGTCGGAGCGCAAGGAATTTTTCATAGAGTCGGTTTATGGTTGCGACGGCTTTTTCGATCAGGTAGATGCGCTCCAAGAGCGCGCCTGAAGGATCTTCCGGTTCTTCAGACCAGGCGGGTGCGGGCATTTTGAGCGACTGAAAATAAAACGTGTCGGCTTTCAGGGAGAAGTCCCATTCATTCTGATCGCTTGACAGTTTCAATCCGGTTTCCTTGACTTTCTTGCCCAGCCGGATAGCCTCTTTGCCTTCAGCGAGCTCCGTATGTAAACCGGAACAGACGACGCCCTGGGCATACTCCCCTTCGCCTGCCTCAAGTGCGATACGTTTTTGCAAGTGCAGTTCCACTTCCTCGCCGGCTTGAAGCGCAATGCGGCCGCCGTGTTCCTCGGATTTGTACCACAGCCAGGTCAGAAATTCCCGGCCGATCAGCCCGGCGTCGTCGTCCGAGGCGGTATTTTCGGCTCTGTATTTGACAACCGTGGGATGGTCCTGCGGCAAAATCCGCCGAAGCCCCAGGGCGAATGTTTTTTTGAACAGATCCATAAAATCATCCGCCACTTTATCTGATAACGATGAAAAATAGACGCGTCCGGCGCCGACCGCCCACAGAACATCATAAAATGTCGGCACGGGATCGGTTCTGCCTAAAAGCTCCAGTCGGACTTTATCCTTGAGTGCTTCGTTCATCTGTTTGCCCAGGCGTGTTTTTCCGGTCTGGGCCAGATGGCTTCTTTGTTCCTCCAGCAGACGAAGTTTCATCAGTCTTGGCGCAATGACCTTTCGGTCTACCCGCAGCGAAAACATCAGGTAGTCCCCAAGCGCGTAATTGGCGTTTTCAAAATCCGTATCGAGAATGTCCATGGCCGATACCCAGCCCAGTCTTTTTTCCTCCGTGGTCTGGCGTGCCTCACGAAACGCGTTTTCCCGAATGCGGGCATTGATGAATGAATGGAAGCCCTGCGGGAGATTGCCTTCGACCGTAAACTGCATGAATGAAAAGCTGCCTTGTTTCAACCCCATGATGTTGTCGTCCTCCGGCGCGCACCGTATCGTATGGATGCCTTGCCTGTCAAGGATTTCCAGGGCTGGCGCAAAACAGGCGGATACCGGCGATTACGCTTTTAAATCATGCGCTTCACGCTGACGTGGACGTCTGATTTATCCGTGGACACGAGAATTTATTTGTGTTACGAAACTGCGTCTTTCATGGGAGAAAAGCGGATGAAAATTACGAAGGTCGGCATTATTGCCAACGTCGAAAAGCAAAGGATCGCCCCGTTTACCGCCTCGCTTGCGCAATGGCTCGAAAAGCGGGGCGTTCGTGTTTTTCTGGAAGAGGGAATCGCGGCCCGGATGAAACAGCCGGCCGGGTTCCGGCGCGACGACCCGAAGCTCAGGCTCGACCTGATTGCCGTTTTGGGCGGAGATGGAACTCTTCTGCGGGCGGCGCGTTTTGTCGCTCGTCACAATCTGCCGATTGTTGGTATCAACATGGGAACCTTCGGGTATCTGACCGAAGTAAATCGCAGCGAAACGCGGGCGGCGTTCGAGCTGATCCTTTCAGGAAATTACGTCACAGAAAAGCGTATGATGCTGGATGTGACGATTTGCCGCGCCGATACCGTCATCGGATCAGGTGCCGTCCTCAACGACGTTGTTATCAATCGTGGCAACCTCTCGCGTATCGTGGAGCTTGAAACATCCGTGGACGGGCAGCATTTGACGACGTACAAGGCCGACGGCTTGATTATTTCCACGCCGACGGGGTCCACGGCCTATTCCCTTTCCGCCGGAGGTCCGATCGTTTTTCCGGGCAAGGAGCTGATCATCATCAATCCCATCTGTCCCCACACGCTCACCAACCGGCCGATCATCTTTCCGGAATCAGCCGCAGTGGATATCTGGCTGCGGTCCGGAGGCGGCGGCGCGACAGTCACGCTTGATGGACAGGAATCCTACCGGATTCGGCCCGGGGATGTGATGAGCGTCAGGAAGTCAAAACAGGTAACCAAACTGGTTTTATCGCCGCACCGCAGTTACGGGGAAATTTTGCGATCCAAGCTGGGCTGGGGCGGACTACCGTCGGGAGTCAAGAAACGCGCCAATGCTTCATGACCTGAGCATCCGAAATTTTGCCATTATTGACGAGCTTTCCGTATCGTTCGATTCCGGCCTGAACATTATTACCGGTGAAACCGGAGCGGGCAAATCGATCCTGATCGGCGCGGTGAGCCTGCTTCTGGGCGACCGCGCGACGTCGGATCTGATCCGTTCGCAGGCCGACGCGGCTACGGTGGAGGCTCGCTTCGATATTTCCGGCAAGCCGCGAATTCGGGAGGCGCTCGAGCAGATGGGCTTTCCCCCCGAGAACGAACTGATCCTTCGTCGTGTGATTTCCCGATCGGGGAAAAACAAAGCCAGCATCAACGGCCAGATGGCGACGCTTTCGAATCTGGCCGCCGTCAGTGAAACGCTCATCAATATCTGCGGGCAGCACGAACACCAGAGAATTCTGGCGGTTGAAAACCATATCGACATTCTCGATGAATTCGGCGGCTGCCTGACCGACCTGATGGCCTATCAGGACCTTTACCGGCGTTGGCGCGAGGTGGTCGAACACATCGCGCGTCTGGAAGACGTCAAGAAAAGACGCGGCGAAAAGTCCGATCTTTTGGCTTTCCAATTAAAGGAGCTTTCGGATATTGATCCCCAGCCGGATGAAGATCGGATTCTGGCCGATGAAAAGAAGGTGCTTGTCAATGTGCAAAAACTTGCGCAGGGATCGGCCCGCGCTTTTGAGCTTCTTTATGCCGATGCGGATTGTGTTTTGGCCAGGCTCAAAGAAGCGCAGACGCAGATCCGCGACATCGCGGCCATCGACCCGGCCTTTGGTGTGAAGCCTGCCGACGTGGAGACGGCGTTTGTCGCTTTGCAGGAGACGGCCCACACGCTTCGGGACTATCATCAGTCCCTGGTATTTGATCCAGAACGACTGGCGGTGATCGACGAGCGACTCGATGTCCTCAACCGTCTCAAACGCAAGTACGGCGGGTCGCTTGATGCCGTGGCCGAGGCCCGCCTGGCCATGCAGGAAGAGCTGGGGCTGGTTTCGAACGTGGAAGAGGATCTCAAGCGTCTCCGTGATGAGCGATCTTTGATTGCGGCAAAGCTCGTCGAGGTCGCGCGCGGGCTGTCGGGGAAACGTCGCAAAGCCGCAGAAAAGCTCAAAGCCGCGGTGGACGCAGAGATTGCCGAGCTCAACATGCCGCACGCGCAGTTTTTCGTGAAGTTTCTAAAACAGGCCGATCAGACGCCGGAGGGCTTCGGTCTCAAAGGCAGCGACGACATCGAGTTCGATTTGGCGGCCAACGCCGGCGAGGACCCCAAACCGCTGCAGAAAATCGCTTCCGGCGGAGAATTGTCCCGCATTATTCTGGCGCTGAAAAACGCGCTGTCCCGCACTGGGTCCGTGGACACGGTCGTCTTTGATGAAGTCGATAGCGGCATCGGCGGCGCGACGGCGGAAATCGTCGGCCGCAAGCTCAGTGACATTTCCACCGAGGCACAGGTGATTTGCATTACGCACTTACCTCAGATCGCCTGTTTTGGCGGCCGTCATCTGCGCGTGATCAAATCGGTCCTAAACGGCCGGACGGCGACGGTTGTGGAGACGCTCGACGTCGAGCAAAAAATTGAAGAAATCAGCCGGATGCTGGGCGGTGTGGAGATGACCGACACCGCGCGGGACCATGCCCGCCGGATGGTGGAGACCGCCGGCGCGGCGGCAACGGGAAGGAGCAGACATGTTAAGAAAAGCACGCATCGGTGACGTTCGCACGATTCACCGCATGATCAATACCTCGGCGGGCAAAGGAGAAATGTTGTCGCGTTCGCTGATGGACATATACAAATCCGTTCGCGACTTCATCGTCTATGAGGACGATGACAATCAAGCCGTCATCGGGGTCTGCGCTCTGAATATCGTGTGGGAAAATCTTGCCGAGATCCGCTCGCTGTGTGTGGACGAAACCTGCCGGAAAAGAGGGATCGGCAGAAAACTGGTTGAGTTTTGTCTGTCCGACGCGATTACGCTGGGATTGTTCCGCATCTTTTCACTCACCTATAAAAAAGAGTTCTTCGTCAAACTCGGGTTCAAGGAAGTGGACCGCGCCACGCTGCCGGAAAAAGTCTGGTCGGATTGTTTTCGCTGTCCGAAGTATCCCGACTATTGCGATGAAACCGCGATGATGATCTCGCTATGAAGCCGATTCGCATTTTTCTGATGATTTTGATGGCGGCGGCGCTTTGCGCCGCGGGTTGCGCGCGCCGCGTCGCGGTCGAGATTCCGCCCGTTTCGGAAGTCCCATCGATGGCGGTACTGGAAGAAGTGAATGCGTCCGGGATGGATTTTGCCGACGATCTTGATTCTGCATCCCTGGTCACGGCCATTGACCGGAGTCTCGCCTACTATGAAGGTTCGGGCCGCGGCCAGGTTTTCAGGATTGGCGGCCAGGTGGTTGATGCGTCAGTGATGACGGAAACCCTCCGGAGCCTGAAGGACATTTTGTCGTCGGGGGATGCCGCTGAAGAAAAAAACCGGCGCATCCGGGAGTCTTTTCGGGTGTACCGGGCGCGCGGAGAAAAAGGGGACGGCGCGGTGCTGTTTACCGGCTATTACGAGCCGATGCTGGACGGATCTCTGACCCCAACCGAACGCCACCGGTATCCCCTGTATAAAGTTCCGCCGGATCTCGTGGCGCGCAGGGTTTCTCCCAACGAAACACAAATCTTCAGGCTTGAAAACGGACAGGCCGTTGCCTATTGGTCACGCCGGGACATTGACGTGGATGGCGCATTGCGCGGCAAGGGCCTTGAACTGGCCTGGGTGGCGGACCCGGTCGAACTTTTCTCGCTGCACATTCAGGGATCCGGCAAAATCCGTCTCGACGACGGTTCGATGAAGTCGGTCAGCTACGCGCAAAACAATGGCCGGCCGTTTCGTTCCGTGACGCTCAACATGCTCGGCAACAACCGGATATCGCAAAGCGATTCCGGCTACCGCAGCTTCAAGGCTTTTTTGAAGACAAAAAGCGAGCGGGAACTCTTCGATATCCTAAGCTACAACGAACGCTACATCTTTTTCCGATTTGTGGATTCCGAGCCGATTGGTTCCCTGGGGCAGCCGGTGACGCCGGACCGGACGATCGCCACCGATCCGGACTATTTTCCCCAGGGGGCGCCCGCGTTCATCCGCATGCGCAAGCCGGTGTTCAACGCAGAAGGCAACATTGTGTCGCGAATCGGATTTACCCGGTTTGTGCTCAATCAGGACAGAGGATCGGCCATCAAGGGACCGGGTCGCGTCGATCTGTTTTGCGGATTCGGCGACCAGGCCCAGGCAACCGCCGGAACGATCAAGGAAAACGGCGAGGTCTATTTTCTTCTCAAACGGTGATTCAATCGTCTGATCCTCAGACGGATCAGATGCGCCTGGGGAATCAGTTCACCGGCGGTCAAAAGCAGGATTGCAAGCAAAAGCGCGGTTGTCATCCAACCCAAAGACACAATGATCTGAGACAGGCCGACCACCGGCCATAGAGCCGCCCGGGTTAGAACCTTGAGGGTGTTGTTGCGGGAGATGACGTCGGCCACGGGCGGGCTGAACCGGTAATACAGATCCACGAAAGCGCTTCCAGGGCCGGTCGTCAAAAGCCGCCGGTCGCGGAAGTCGCGCAGAAGCATCACCTGCTTTTCCATAGGCGATCCGAAGGCCGCTGTGGCGATGAAGCAGCCTCCTCCACCACCGCCGCCACCGCCCATCGGGATAGGAGGC
>CAYUDM010000021.1:0-44787 GCA_964443625.1 uncultured Smithella sp.
GTGCCCATATCGACTTCATAGATACCTGGAGTATTACCGAGCACCGCTGGGTGCCGGTTGCCGAACTCAACCGCTACGACATCCTCCCCGGTCTTTTTCCCAATGTCTTCTTTTTTGCCAATCGTCCCAGTTTCTTTCCGCATACCCGTGGGGAATCCGGCGATACTGCCATTCGTGGCCCTTCCAACGGCGATCTTTATAGGACTTTCGCCAACCGGGCGGCACCGTGGAATAAAAGGCCGGCGCACCGTACTCATAATACATCCAGCCCCGATCATGGTTCCGCGATCGATACCACCGCCCCTGCCAGGGACGCCACCACCAGCCTTCAAAAAAGAAAACATCCACATCAATATCCGGAACCGCATACACATACGTTTCGGGAATGACGATCACCTGCGGCGGCGCCGGAAAGATAATAGGAGGAGGCAATGGAATATTGATGCGAATATCGACATCCGCCAGAGATGAAACGGGAAATGACAACACCATCAGGAAAAAAAACATTTTCAAAAAAAACGTCTTCATCGGTTTCACTCCTTTCTGCGCACACCCGTCCCTAAGGGTTTTGGGGCAAATAGGGACGGTGTGAACGGTAAGTTCTTTTTATCGTTTCTGCGGAACAATTTCAAGCCAGTAATCATCCGGATCATTGATGAAATAAATCCCCATCGACGGGTTTTCGTAACAGATGCACCCCATTTTTTCATGCTTTGCGTGTGCGGCGGCAAAATCATCCACTTTAAAGGCCAGATGAAATTCATTGTCCCCGAGATTATAGGGTTCCTTACGGTCGGCAAGCCAGGTCAGTTCCAGGTAATACGTCGACTGTCCATCCCCCAGATAGACGATGATAAAACTCTTATCCGGTGGCTCGTAACGCCGGATTTCCTTGAGATCCAGGGCCTCCCGATAGAAGGCCAGGCTTTTGTCCAGGTTAAACACATTGAAATTGTTGTGGGCAAATTTAAATTCCATGCGATTTTGTCCTCCCGCGGTTTTCGATGCGCATTATTTAATCATTTCCGCCAAAATCATCCCTGGATGCCGTGTCGGCCTCTTCGTTGTATCCCACCGGCATATTGACTGTATTGGCAAATTCACCGGCCTTCGGATTGGTGAAACGGTGCAACGCGCCAAGTTCACCTTTTCCCGGACAGACCGGAACCTAGGTTCTGAGCTTATTGAGGCCGAATCCCTTGCTCATAATCCTATCGAATTGATCCGCGGGCAAACTCGCAAGAATCGGCAGTTGCCCCGAGGATTTGCCCAGACGGATGATCTTGGGAATTTTTTTGCCAAACAGTTTATCGAGAAGTTTTTTCGAAAATTCTTCCACGGGTGTGGGGTCTTTCTGCGACGCCTGGGCACGCGCTTCAACATAGGCCGCCACAGGCCGATAAACGGATTCTTCCGGCAACTGGATGCTGTCTGCCGCGACCTTGCCGAAATTCGATTTGATCGCGCCGGGCTGCACCGTCACGACATCAATGCCGAAAGGAGCAAGCTCAATCCGCAACGATGTCGAAAGAAGATTCACCGCCGCTTTCGACGCGCAGTAAGCCCCGGCAAAGGGCGTGGCGCAGATCCCCGACACGCTCGCGATGTTCACAATCAGGCCGGAGCGCTGTTTGATCATATGGGGAGCGCACGCTTTGGTCAGTGCCATAAGGCCGATAACGTTGGTGTCGAACTGGAGCTTGAGATCGTCGATGGCAAGATCGATCATCGGCCCGATGAGCGCGTAGCCGGCATTATTCACCAGCACATCGATCCGGCCGGCCTTGTCGATCACATAGGTCACACAAGCGTCAATGGATGCCTGGCTCGTCACATCAAGCGCGACGGTCTCCATCTCTTCCTTCTTGAGGTCTTCGATCGCCGATGTCTTGCGCGCCGTGGCAAACACCCGGCATCCGCGCGACGCGAATTCACGGGCCAATGAAAAGCCGATGCCTGACGAACAGCCGGAAATCAATACCACCGAATCCTGATTCATGGTTTTCTCCTTGGAATTGTTATTGCGGATACCCCACCGCCTGAACCAGCATGACTTTCTGTTTGCCGGTAAGCTTCATGTCTTTGGCCAGCGCCTCTTTATCGACAAAGGCGCGCACGCCGGTGGCAAGACCTTCCGACGCGCAGTACAGATAGACATTCTGCGAAACGAATCCCGTATCCGCGGCGGCATAAAAATTTTTATCCGCATCGCTAGTGGCCAGACCCATTTTCGAATAATCCGCAACAAAGATCAGTTGCACCGGTGCGCCCGCCACGGACGCGCGCGACGGCTGCATCAGGTGGACCGTATTTTTTCTCAGATCGGCGCCAAGCACGCCATTGAGTGTATGCGTTTTGGCGTTGTAAAGATAAAGACCTTCTTCCATGGCGACATAGACGTCGATCTCCTGCCGGTTGCGCGCCGTCGGCGCCGTGCGTCCGCCCTTGTCCGGCCGGTTGATACCCGCGGCCGCCCACAGCAAATTAGAAAGAACCTCCGGCGGCAGCTTTTTGATTGCAAAGGAACGGTCGGTTTTGCGGTCTTTCAGGCATTGCATCAGAGGTTTGCCGCCCGACATGTCCGGCGACGGCAACTTGATCGGCGCCGGATCGGCCGCAAAGGAAAAGGATACACAAAAAAATACCATGGCCAGCGTTACGGAAATTTTTTGAAGCATGGCGTCCCTCCTGAAAGTCGGAAACGGGTTTCTGCCCGTAGAGGTTGAAAATATACTTAAACCGGCTGCGAGATTCAATGAAAAAAGACAAATACCGCCTGCGTGGTAGGACGCGCCGGATCATTTCAGTCGGTCGAGGAACTCGCGAAAAGCGCCGACCGGCTGAGCGCCCACGATCTTGTACTGACCGTTGATGATGAACAACGGAATCCCCGAAAGCCCGATGGTCCGACCTTCACGCGCGGCCGCTTCCAATTTTGCGACGTAACGACCATCGCTTGCCGCTCGAAGCGTCACTTTTCCATCCAGTCCGCTTTCTTCAGCAACGGAGGCGATCACCTGCAGGTCGCCGATGTCTTTTGCATCCGTCATATAAGCCCGAAACATGTTTTCATGAAACGCGTCATAGGCGCCCATCTCGCGGGCGTATTCGGATGCCAGAAGCGCCAGACGGGAATTGGAAAGAATCGTTTGTTCATTGAAAACAATACCCAGTTGGCTTCCCCGCGCCTGCAGTTGCGCGTAAAAAGGCTTAAGATCGCGTCCCTTGAAGCGCTCGGAAAGCAGCGTGCCGCCGGGCGGCGTTTCCGGATGCAGCTCAAAGCTCACCCACTCGTCTTGAATTGGATAATCCTTCTTAAGTGAATCGACAATCGCCTTGCCGATATAGCAGTACGGTCAAACATAGTCGGAAAATATTCGAAAATGAATCATGCTGTCGCCTCAATCCTCATCTTTTGTCTTTTGTCTTTTGTCCTTCGCTTTTGCCATTTGTCCTATCGCCTGTCGTGTATCGCACATTGCCTGCGCCGCACACGAGCTCACGCTTTTTGGATTTTCCGGTGATGATAATAGCGAAGCGGGATCACCAGAACGAAAAAAGGAATCATGTACATAGCGGCAACCAGCGGTTCCACCGGGCCGAAGAATTGCGACGCGAAAACAATCACCAGGACGTTGTTGATGTTGCCCATCATGACCGCGCCGGCCAGCTGATTTTCCAGAGAGCTTTTGCGGAAAAAGAGGATGCCGGTCGTGCAGTAGACGGCCGCGAGGATGAAGACGACAATCGTTGCCATCACAATCACCAGCGGCTCCTGTTTAAAAAAAGATGCATAACGATGAAACACGCCCAGATTGATCAGCGCGAACATGAGCAGCGACACCGGAAACCGAATCTTCAGAATCGGTCCGACAAACCTGGGGGTTATATACCGGATAAATTCCACAACGACAATCGGAATAAAAATCACGGTGGCCAGCATTTTCAGCATGGCCGGAAACGAAATCGCCAGGTCTCTGGCGGCAACCAGCTTGACGAGCGTCGGCAGCGAAAATGGTGCAAGCACCGAGGTAACAACAACCACAACCAAAACCAGCGACGAATTACCGCGCACCATGTTTGAAATCATCGGAGAGACGACGCCCGCGGATACGCCGGTCAGAAGCAAGGCGGCAAGCGCGTACTGAGGCGCTAGAAGATAAAAGACGAAATACAGAAAAACCGGCAGCAAGGCAAGTTTAATCACCGTGACGCCCAAAATCTGCGGGCCGTGGCCTTTGAGCGCTTTGCCCACATCCGCAAGATCGATCGACAAATAGCTTAGAAAAAAATTGACCATCAGACAGTAAAACGGAAAAGCATCAAAGCGCGCGCCGAAATTCGGAAACACGATGGCGGCGGCCATCGACGAGATCACCACGATCACTAAAATAACATCCTGCGTGCGAAACGGCGTCTGCATGGATGATGGCTTAGCAGAGGAATCCTAACTAATCAAGATCTTTCATTTTTAAGGCGGATTGACTTCCGGCTGAGTTTTCCATACAATTCCCTGGCCCGCCCCAAACCAATCCCGCCGGGCAAAGGAAGGAGAAACTGGTTATGGCAGCAAATTTTGTGTATTCAACGCGCGAGCACAAGTTTATTTTGAAAGAGTGGCTCGACATGTCCAAAGTCTTCGGTCACGGACGATTCGAAGGAGGGTACTCCCTTGACGAGGTCGATTCGATTTTGGAAAACGCGATGAAAATCGCGAAGGAAGTCGTCGCCCCCACCAATGAAGACGGCGACAAGCAACATGCCGTGTATAAAAACGGCAAGGTCACCACACCCGAATCGTTCAAAAAACCTTACTGGACGGTTCAGGAAAACGGCCTGGGCTCGAGCAACGCCGACCATTCGGACCCCAGCGCGCTGCCGCTTTGCGTCATGGGCTGCACCAACGAATACCTGGCCGCCGCCAACGCGGCATCCGGCCCCTATGTCATGGCGACCACCGGCGCGTCGGGCCTCATCCGCGATTTCGGCAGCGAGAAAGTCAAAAATATATTTCTGCCCAAAATGTTTTCCGGCCAGTGGGCCGGCACCATGGATCTGACCGAACCCAACAGCGGCTCCGATGTAGGCGACATCATCACCAAAGCCACGCCTACCGATGAGCCGGGCGTCTACAAGATCGTAGGCACCAAATGCTTCATCACCGGCGGCGATCAGGACATCACGGAAAACATCGTTCATTTGACGCTGGCCCGCATTGAAGGCTCGCTGCCCGGCACCAAGGGCATTTCGCTGTTTGTCGTTCCCAAATACTGGCATACCCCGGAAGGCGAAATAGGCGAGTTCAACGATGTCAACTGCGGCGGCGTCGAACACAAGATGGGGCTTTGCGGATCGGCCACCAGCATCATCAATTTCGGCGAAGAGGGAAAATGCCGGGGTTATTTGCTGGGCGACCCCCCCGTGGACGGCAAAGGCGCGGGCATGGCCCAGATGTTCCAGATGATGAACGAGGAACGCACGGTCACAGGGCTCGCGGCGCTCGCGGCCGCGACGGTTTCCTACAATAACGCCGCTTTGTATGCCGCCGGGCGCATTCAGGGACGTCCGATCACCAATCCCAAATCGTCGCGCGTCACGATCATCCATCACGAAGACGTGCGCCGTATGCTGATGTACCAGAAGTCCATCACTGAAGCCAGCCGGGCCATGATCGCCATGTCCTACTACTGCATGGACGTCATGGAAAACACCAAGGATGAAAATGAACGCAAGCGCGCCAAGGCGTTTGTGGAAGTCAACATTCCGATCGTCAAAGCCTGGTGTTCGGACCTGGCTTTCTTAAGCATTTCGGAGGCCATGCAGGTTTATGGCGGCTATGGCTTTTCGGAAGAATACCCCATCGCCCAGCAACTTCGGGACTGCCGCATCTATCCCATCTGGGAAGGCACAAACTTTATTCAGTCGATGGACCTCATCGGCCGCAAGTGGATGATGGCCGGAGGACAGGTGTTCAATGCGTGGTTTGCCGAACTGGAAAAATTCGCGGCGGACAACAAAGACCATGCGGCGCTGGCCTCTGAAGTGGCGCTGCTTTCCGAAGCTCTCGCTCAGTATAAGAACATTCAGGCCACCATGGCGGGCTACCTGGGCCAGGGCAGATTCGGCGTGATCGGTTTCTTTGCCACGCGGATTCTGCATGCAACGGGTTACATCTACGGCGCGAAACTGCTTCTGGAGCACGCGTTCATCGCGCTTGCAAAGATTGACGCCATCGGCAAGGAGCATTTCGAATATCCTTACTACGCCGGCAAGGTGGCTTCAGCCAAATTCTTCGCCCACAACATTCTGCCTAATGTGGGTATGATCCTGCGCGTCATTCAGGAAGGCGATAATTCGGTGATGGAAATCCCCGAAGAAGCCTATCTGCTACCGTAAACGATTACACGCCGGGCGGGACTAAACGGTCCCGCCCGTTTTTTTTCGCCGCTGTGCAGGCCGGATGCGGGAGAGTCGCAATCCTTCATCTACCGCGTTTTTTCCGAATCCGAAGGAAAATCGCAACCGCGTAGAAAATCGCGTTGACGATCACGACCAGCGAACCCAGCACATACTGCGTTTCAGAGGTAAGTTCGGCGGGATAGATCACCGGAATCAGATAGCGTTCGATAAAGCCGCCGCCGTAGCGGCCTGCGCCGGCAAGATTGCGGAAAGAATTTTCAAGAGGGGTCAGCGGGCAGATCCACCCGGTAAATTCGATCACCGCCCCCCAGACGGCCGCCGGCAAGTGGATAAAGGCCGCCTTCGGCCATCGCAAAACCAACGCGCCGCCCGCTACGACGAAGACAATGAATGCCAGATGAATGACGACAAGGGCGTCGGCCAGAAATGCGTACATTTTTTACACCCGACACGACGTGCCTCTATAAGAAATAAGACCCTCCGGTTTGCGTTGTGCTTGTGCAGACGGCAAACCGGAGGCATCTCGACCCAAAATCATCAGACGCTGATGTTGCCTTCCTTCAGGGTCTTGGTGGGTTTGAAGATATCCAGCGGGAATTTTTTATAAAGCTCTTCAAGTTTGGCCACAAGCGTCGGATAGCCGATGCCCTTGGCCAGCGCGAACGGTCCGAACGGCGAGCCGCCGCCGTTGGCCATCGCCAGGTCGATTTCTTTGGGATCATCTGCAACGCCTTCTTCAAGAAGCTTGGTGGCTTCATTCACCTGCAGCGCGATCAGATGATTGAGATCGTATTCTTTGGTCGCCTTGGCAAGATCGATGTTCGGTCTTCCCTGAGACCAGTCGTAGAAGCCTTTGCCGGTTTTCTTTCCCAGATTCCCCGATTTCAGATAGGCCAGGATCGCATCCGAGGGCTTGTAGTCCGCAGAAAGAACTTGAGCAAAATAGTCCAGGCCGTGAAGCGCGACATCAATGCCGACATAGTCCGTCAGTTCAAACGGCGGCATAGGCATAATGGGTTTGAACGCCGCGTCGAATTCCTCAGGTGTCGGATGCCCGGCTTCCACAATCTTGGAGAGCAAAACCAAAGTCGGCTCATTGACCCGGTTAAAGATAAAACCGGGGGAATCCTTCTTCACGATCACAGGAACTTTTTTGATCTTTTTGGCGATATCGTAGCCCACCTGGATGGATTCATCGGATGTTTTTCCGCCTTTGATCACCTCGACCAGCTTCATCAAAATCGCCGGATTGAAGAAGTGATAGCCGATCACTTGATCGGGACGTTGCGTCGCGGAAGCGATTTCGGTGATGCTGATGTTGGAGGTGTTGGACGCCAGGATCGCGTGCTTGGGCGCAAATTTATCCAAATCGGCAAACACGCTTTTTTTGAGTTCGACTTTTTCCGGAACCGCCTCGATAATGAAGTCGGCATCTTTGACAGCGGTTTGCAGGTCAACCATGGGAATCAGGCGTTTGAATGCGTCATCATAGGCCTCCGGCGTCATTTTACCTTTTTCCTTGAATTTATCGAAACTGGCCTTGATACCCGCCATGCCCTTGTCCACAAATTTCTGCTCAATGTCACGCAGAATCACCTTGTAGCCACCCATCAGGCAGCAGGCGGCAATGCCGTGCCCCATATCGCCCGCGCCGATCATGGCGACGGTTTTCACATCTTCAGCTTTCATCGTCTCCTCCCTTGATTTTTATGCAGCAAAACGTCGCGACGGTTCCCTGCGAATCGGTTTATTTTTTTAATTTCGAAAGCTCCTCATCGCGCAGTACTTTGCGTAATATTTTCCCGACTGGCGATTTCGGCACGGTCTGACGAAATTCCACAATTTTGGGCACTTTGTAGGCGGTGAGTTTTTTCTTGCAGAATTCGATGATCTCCTCTTCGGTGGCTTTCTCGCCCGCCTGGAGGACAACAAAGGCCTTTACCGTTTCACCTCGGTAATCATGCGGAATGCCGATGGCAACCGCTTCGGAAATTTTCGGATGCTCGTAGAGGACCTCCTCGATCTCGCGGGGATAAATATTAAAGCCGCTGGCGATGATCATGTCCTTTTTACGATCGACGATGAAGATATAACCGTCTTCATCCACCTGCGCGATGTCGCCGGTATAGAGCCAGCCGTCTTTGAGCTGATTGGCGGTTTCCGTCGGATTATTCCAGTAGCCCTGCATCACGGTGGGCCCTTTAACCAGCAGTTCCCCGGATTGTCCGGGTTTCACGTCCTCCACACCGTTTTCAACATCGACAATGCGGAAGTCGTTGTCCGCCATCGGAATGCCGATGGAGCCGACTTTATTATAGGCGATCGGATTGGCGATCGTGATGGAGCTGGTTTCGCTCAATCCGTAGCCTTCATTAAAGGTGATGCCCAGATCGATAACTCGCTCGATAAGCTCCACGGGCATCGGCGCGCCGCCGGAATTGAGCAAGCCGATATAGCGGCCCAGATCGAGTCCCGAGGCTTTGGGATGATTCACCAGCGCCGTGATCATGGTGGGCACCGCCGGAAAATAGGTGATGTGTCCGGCCTTGATGATCGTGTCGATAATTTCGTCGATTTCAAAGCGCGGCACGATAATCTGTGTGGCGCAGCCGAAAAACGCCCAGTTCATCGCGACAATATTGCCGTACACGTGAAAAAACGGCAAAACGCACAACGCGCTTCTTTCCGACTGGGGCATGGCATGCGGGCTGTAGGCTCCCGGCGAGGCCCACAGACCGGCTTGGAACGTGGCCGCGACCAGATTGCCGTGCGTCAGAAGCGCGCCTTTGGGAAAACCCGTCGTGCCGCCGGTGAACTGAATCATCGCCGGATCGGAAGAAACAATCGGCACACGCGGCGGCCGCGTGTCCTTGCAGTTTTCAATGAGCTCCGTAAAATGCAGCCATCCTTCTTCGAGATTCAGGCTTTTGGCGGTACTCACCCCCAAGCCGTTGATATAATCCGTAATTTTGGTGACGATCACGCCTTTGAGGCCCGTTTCTTTGGCCGCCTGGCGAACATTGTCCAAAAACATGTCGAAGGTAATGAGCGTATTGAGCGTGGTGTTCTCAATGATGAAGGTCAACTCCGCCGCGGTGTACAGCGGATTGATATTCACCACGATGCCCCCCAGATGCATGACCGCCAGATAAGCCACAATGAATTGAGGACAGTTCGGCAATTGAATGCCCACCCGATCGCCTTTTTTCACCCCTTTGGCAGCCAGAGCGTTGGCCAACCGAAGCACCTGTTCGCGCACCTGCCAGTAGGTCAGCTCGGAGCCGTAAAAATTGGTACAGACTTTGTTGGGAAACGTGCCGGCCGTCGTCGAAAAGATTCTCTGGACCGGATGCCGGGGATAGCGGATCGTTTGAGGAACATAGTAATCGTAAAACTTTTGCCAGGGTCTTGCCGTCATATTTTGGAACCTCCTTCATGTCATTGTGTTTGAGTTGATCCCTTTTTTTCCTCAGCCGATGAAATCTCCCTTATTGCGTTATTTTTTTTGCTGTATAAGCGTGACTCAGCGCTTCCCGATCTCCACCGCTCATGCCGGCAATATACTTGACGAGCTTTTTGCGCGATTCAATGTCGTATTGGGTGGTGATCGCAATCTGCTCCATGATCGGTGAACCGCCTCCGTGATAGCCGCCCACCTTGGCGATGCCGCCCGATGCGGAACACAGGCTGTCGCCGATCAGACGCCACAACTGCGCCTGATCTTCCGCCGACATTTTCGGACTGCGCTTGGTGTATTTCAGGAGAAGCTCGCCCGTTTCCGGGTTTACGAAATCCTTTTCATGCGGGAAAGTGGCCGGAACGCCGCCTGCGATGTCACAGATTATTTCCGCCTCACGCCACACCGACTCGCCGGTCAGACAGCGTCCCACGTTGCAGTAGATGGAATGGGGAATATAGGAGCCGGGCCCGAACGGAACAAATCCGTATCCGGGAACATAGAGTTCCGGCTTGCCCAAATCCGATGCCGTGTAGCCTGCCGCATAGCCCAGTTCCGTCACCATGATGAGTTCCGCCAGCTTCGCACGGACATGCTCCGCTTTGTGAACATTGTTGGCTTCGGCGGCGAGTGCCGCCACGCCCAGAATGATGTCCCCGATCGCCGGTTTGCAGCCGGAGTAGGAATGGCGATGGAACAGCGCAAACAAAAGCGCCATGGCGCCGCCCAGCAGATTCTCGCCGGCCAGAAAGACGCGTTCCCACGGAACAAAGCAGTTGTCGAAAATCAGGTAAGAGTCGGTGGCGCCCTGCGTCACGCCGCGCTTAAAATGCTCGCGCGGCCGCAGATTGTGGATGGTCACCACTTGTTTGAGACCCTCCCAGTCTCCGGGCACCGCGAATGATACCGCCCAGTCCTGATCTTCCTTCAGCAGAGCGCGGGTTGGCGTGACCAGCACTTCATCCGCCACGGAGGCTTCAGAAATATGCACCTTGCATCCTTCTACAACGATCCCGTCTTTCAGTCTTTCCTTAATGCGCAGGTACGCTCCCGGATTGGGCTGCTGGTGCGGGCGAAGCATGCGGTCGCCTTTGACGTCCGTCTGCGCGCAGCAGCCGATCAGATCTTCTTTCTGAAAACGGGTGAGCCACTTTTTAAAATTTTCATGATAGTTGGTCTCGCCGGGTTTGAGTTTGTCCGCTTCGTAAGAAACATTATAAATGGCATTGGCCGCGTCAATTCCCATGCAACGCTGAATGCAGCCGCCCACTTTCTGACATAGCATTCGTGTCATGTCCTGCTTTCGATGCAGGTCCTCGGTATTCTGGTGAATATGCGTGAAACGATTAATTCTTTCGCCGGTCAGGTGGGAAATCGCCGTCATGAGGTCCGAGTTTTCCGGCCTTTGCGCTTCATCATAGGTCAGGCCGATGGTGTTTAAGCAATCCATCTGCAACTCATCGGTCCGGTCGATCAACTGGCCGTCAAAATATACATTACGCTTCATCTTCGACAGACCGTTTATGTAGTCCTGCTTCGTTCTCATGGGTTCTCCTTGATGGAAGGATACAACCCGGGGCGGAAAGATTCGCGGAACCTCACCGCCCCGAAATTGCACAAATAAAGCAATGCCTTGAATCTTGGTCCTTGGTCCTTGGTCCTTGGTCCTTGGTCCTTGAACCTATTCCTTCAACGCTCCCGTGAAGTTATCCGCCTCAGCTTTAAGCGCCGCGCCTTCGTTGTTCACGATGGCTGCAATGCGACCGTAGAATTTCGGATATTCCGCGCCGATGTAAAACTGCGAGGAAAGCACGCGGCCGCTGTAATAGGCGGCTTCCGCGTTTTCAGCGATAATTTTCGCGCGATCCGCTCCCTTGGCATCGCCCAGGAGCGCCTTGGCTTTGGGCGTGGTAATCGTGAGGCTCCACAGATGCAGCCAGGCCAGAATCAGCGGATACATGGCCTGCTGGAAGGGGGTGGCGTTATTGAGCAGCAGAAGAATCTTCATTTCGCCCATCTGCTTCTTCATCATCTCGATCACTTCGTCGAATTTTGCCAGACCATCAACGACCGGATTGATATACTTGTCGTCAACGACGCCTTTGGCCTTGGCGATCGTACCGTTCATCCATTCCCGAAGCTGAGAGTAGTTGTACATCTCGGGGTTCATGAGGATCTTGCGCATGACCAGATCGAGCGACTGGATGGCGTTGGTGCCTTCATAGATCGAGAAGACCTTGGTGTCGCGGGCATACTGTTCGACCGGATATTCCTGACAGAAACCATAACCGCCGTAAACCTGCATCGCCTCGGCGGTAACAAGCCAAGAGGCGTCGGAGATGCCGGCCTTCACGATCGGAGTCAGAATTTCGACAATGCCGGTTGCCTTCTTCACTTCTTCGGGATCCTTCGACGCATGCATGATATCCTCATGAAGAGCGAGGAACAGGCACAGCATGCTCATCCCTTCCACGTTGCTCTTCATATACAGGAGCATCCGCTTCACGTCGGGGTGATTGATAATGGTCACCGGACCGCCTTTGGGATTTGTGATGAGCGCGCTCTGAACCCGATTGCGGGCGTAAGTCACGGCATGCAGATATGCGGCGCTGGAGCACCCCAGAGCCTGGACGCCTGTATGGATGCGGGCTGCGTTCATCAGATGGAACATGATCTGCATCCCTTGGCGTTCTTTACCCAGCAGGTACCCGACGCACTTACCGTTATCCCCGAAGTTCAGCGATGAGGTGGCGTTTCCCTTTAGGCCCATCTTGTGCTCAATGCCGGAACAGATCATATCGTTTCGCTCGCCTAAG
Source organism: uncultured Smithella sp. (assembly GCA_964443625.1). Lineage (GTDB taxonomy): Bacteria > Desulfobacterota > Syntrophia > Syntrophales > Smithellaceae > UBA8904. Next base: position 12,694 of record CAYUDM010000021.1, read on the forward strand.
GAACCGTCCTTGTTAATGAGGAATTTGGGAACTACGAAAATCGAGATTCCCTTGGTCCCTTCCGGATCGCCTTCGATCCTCGCGAGGACCGGGTGAATGATGTTCTCGGTCATGTCGTGTTCGCCGTTGGAGATAAAAATCTTTGAGCCGGTGATCAGATAGGTCCCGTCGGCCTGCTTGACCGCCTTTGTTTTCAAAGCCCCGACATCCGATCCGGCGCCCGGTTCCGTCAGACACATGGTGCCGCCCCATGTTCCGTCCAGCAGTTTGGGAACGACCATGTCATACAACTCTTTATCAGCGAAGGGAGCGATAATGGCAAGCGCTCCGGTGATCGAGCCGCAATACATCGTAAGCGATGTGTTTCCGGCATTGAAATACTCGGCGCAGGCCATTGAAATGCTGGAGGGGAGACCCATCCCGCCCATTTGCTGGGGCAGAGCCAGGGAATGGAATCCCGACTCGATATAGGCATTGAATCCCTTTTTGAACGATTCGGGAACCTTGACCTCGCCCGTTTTGGGATCGAACTTCAGACCCGTCTTGTCCCCTTCGGCATTGGTCGGATAAAATTGTTGGATGGCAATCTTCTCTGCCAGTTCGAGCGTATCTTCATAGACGCTCTTGTCAAAATCCTGAAATGCCTCGAACCGGTTCAATTTCTCCACTTCCAACATTTCGAACAGGGTAAAACGGACATCACGCGAATCGATTAACTGATTTAACGACATACTTCCTCCTTAAAATAATTTTTTAATCCCTTTAATACGGGACAGGAACCCAAACTCTTTTGATCACGGGGTTGGACAGAGACACCTTCAGCGCGGCGTTAAACTCCTCTGAGCTTTTCGCCCACCAACAGCTTAAAAACGGATGATCTGAAACGCCTTTGCTGACGGTCTGCACCGTTCCGAAAATTTTCGCGCGGCCACCGTCTGTGATGCCCAGAAACTCGGAAGGATATTTGTCTGCCAAAAGCGGATAAGCCTTCGGAAAAGACGCGCGGATTTTGTAAATATCCGAAACCGTCCCGGCGGCGGCAATGGCTCGGGCCAGGGAATTGACCGCCACATAATTGAGCGCGCATTCCCATGTGGTCATTCGCTTGTAAGCTTTGGTGTAGCGTTGATCAAAAGCGTTGGTTCCGAAAGAGGTGCTCAGCACGCCGCCGGTTCCGATGAGATCCCCCATCAGCTTGGTGCTGCCCAGCAGCTTGGCAATGACATCCTGCTTAGCCTGGTCTATCATAATGAATCCGCCTTTGAAGCCCATCTGACGCGCCTGTTCGATGACCAGGGCGGTAGTGGCCGAAGGACCGCCGATGAGCATGCAGTCGGGATGGGTCGCAATCGCCGCGGTCAAAGGCGCGGAGAAGTCCGTTTCCATGTAATAGTTGGCCGGCCGGGAAATCGTGATCACACCGCCTTTTTTCTCCCAGGCCTCGCGAAAGGCCTGACTCCATTCATCGCCGTAGGCGCCGAAAGTTACCACCATCGCACAGGTTTTCCAACCTTTCTTCAGGGCCCAGTCGGTAAAAACATCGACATACACGTTGAAAGTCGGCGTGGAGATGATGGTCAGCTTATTGCCCAGTTTCTCGATCTTGGGCGTGCTGGTGTAAGCCATCACCAGAAATTCTTTTCCCTCTTCTTGGTTGATTTTCATCATGGGCGCGGTGGTGGTAAAAACGGGATTAAAGACGGCAATGGCTCCCATGGACTGAAATCGGCGGGCATTGTTGACGGCCTGTGTCGGATCTACCCGGTCGTCAAGACGTTCGAGTCGAAACGTGTAGATCTTGCCGCCGACCTCGACACCGCCGGCCTCATTGATTTCCCGAACGGCCATGTCGATGCCGTTTAGGACATCCTGTCCGTATTCCGACGCAATGCCGCTGATCGGGCCGGAATAACCGACCACAATTTCCCCCGCATTCGCCGCGGCTGCGCCAAAGAAAATGATACCGCTTAAAAAACAAATGATAACGCTTCTCCAGTGCTTCATTTTAGCCCCTCCCTGATTGATGTTGAGTGTTCAGAGCGATTCAATGATGCTTTTGAAACCGTTATGCTGTGGTGACCGACGCCCGTAGAAATATATTGAACGTTCGTTTTTTTTCTTAGCAGATAAAACTCGAAAAGCAAGAAATATTTTCAATTATAATGAATGTTTATGATTTCACGGGTCTTTTAATGTTTCGTAGATTTTTCGCATATTTGCATTGTGAGCCACCGGAAAATGTTGTATGACGTATTGCGTTTTACGATCCGTTTTGAAGAAAGATTTGTCTTATGCCCGAAAAAAAAGTCGTCAGTGGCGCAGTTGAAACCCGGATCAAAAACCCGAAACTGGTCCGGAAAAAACACCTCCTGATCGCCTCGAAGGCAACCAAACTGTTTATCCGGCAGGGATTTTCCGCCACCAGCATGCGCGATATTTCCAGAGCCACAAAAATCACACTGGGCAATCTTTATTCTTATATCCAGAAAAAAGAAGATATTTTGTGCCTGGTCTTCGACCTGTATCACAAATCCTGGGTCAAAGTCCTTCGGGACGGCGGGATTGACGATATCGAAGACCCGGAGCAGCAGCTTCGCAAAGCAGTTCATGCGCTGATGGTGTTTGGAGAACAATACCAGGACGAAATCAAGCTCATGCATCTGGAGTCGCGTTTCCTGCCGAAGGCATTCCTCAAGATCGCCCTCGAAAATGAACGGCAACTCGTGGCGGCGTTTGAAGCCATGATTCGCCGGGGCGCTGAACAAGGCGTTTTCACCGTGGAAGATCCTTTTTATGCAGCCAACATGATTGTTTTTCAGATGTCCATCAATCCCCTGCGCGGTTGGAATCTGCGTGAGCGGTATGACTACGACACACTGGTGGCGCGAACTGAAAATTATATTGTGCAAGCTCTCATCAAATCTGAAAGGTGAGGCACAAGGCCTCACCTTTTCGTTGTTCCTGCAAAGCTGTTTTTGAAACTCACTTGCCGATATACTTCAAAGCGTTTTCTCCGGCGATTCGCCCGGTGTTGACGGCAAATCCCAGTGTGCTCCCGGCCAGCACCACGTCGTAGCTGTCGCCGTACAGGCCGCCTGCGTCATTGCCCGCCGCGTAAAGGCCGGGAATGGCTTCCTGGTTTTTGTTGAGCACCTCAGCCTTATGATTGATCTTGATGCCGCCCAGCGTCCCCAGCGCGAAGGGAACGGCTTTCATGGCGTAGAACTTCGCCTTGCGGACCGGCTGGATATATTTCGGATCCTTGGCAAAGAGCGTATCCTGGCGTGAATCGGCCATCGCATTGTATTCGTCGATGGTTGTCTGGAGTCGCGCGGCATCCACCTGAATTTTTGCGGCCAGTTCCTTGATGGACGACGCCACAAACACAAAACCCCGGTCGATACCGCGCTGCAGTTCGCCTTCGAGCTTCGTGAGTTTAGTGGCCACAGGAACCATCACGCCCACGCCGACATCAATACCTTTTTCGATCATGTACTTTTTCGTGTTCTCATCGAAGATGACATACATAACGCGGCCCGGCTGATTGGCCAGCGCGTTTCCCGCATAGGGCCAGGAAAAGATGATGCTTTCATCGCAGAAACGGTCGCCCAGCCGGTTGACCCACAGATACGGCTGACGCGCCGGAGCGTTGAGATGGGATTCGGGGCCTTCTCCCGGAATGCCGGGACGATATAGCTGCAGGACATCTGTCCCGAATGCATCCGCGCCGGCCGCCCAGGCCATCTGAATGCCTTCGCCGGTTTTGCCGACACTGCCGACCGGAACGATATCCGGACCAAACGCCGTGTACTTATCAAGCATCTCCTTGTTGTTGATGAAACCGCCGGTTGCGATGACCACTACCTTGGTATTGATCCGGATCTTCTTGCCGCTTGCGTCTTCGGCGATGACAGCATTGATACGACCTTTGGCATCCTTGATCAGTTCTTTGCCGGCTGTTCTCACCAACATCTGCGCGCCTTTTTCCTGAGCCTGGGTGTAAAGAGTCTGAGCCAGGGCTTTCCCGCGTCCGTCAATGATATGCCATGTCATATAGCCGCCAGGATAGTTGGCTGCCGGTTCTTTAAACTTCACCCCATGCTTTTCCAACCAGTCGATCGTCTCCGGAGATTTGTCGATAAACGCCCGGGCCAGTCTGGCATTGGCGCGCCAGTGGGTATATTCCATCATGTACTTGAAGGCCCAATCCTTCGTGTAATTGAGGTTTTTCTCACGCTGCAGGCGGCTTTCCACAGCGAAAATTCCTTCCGCGTAATTGGTTGTGCCGCCGATCGCCGGCATTTTCTCCAGAACAATCACTTTGGCGCCGCCTTCGGCGGCTTCAACGGCTGCGGCAAGTCCTGCGGCGCCCGCTCCGACCACGACCACATCCGCGGACATCGTCTGCTGGGCGGCAGCCTGCGTATACCCGGCAAGCGTCATCATCAGTGCGGCAAAAAACACCATCCATGTTTTTTTCATCATACTCATTCCTCCTTTAAAGAATGTTGGGGGTTGAAAGATAGTCGCTTCCCGCCGTCATGCGCACGACATAAAACCGTGTTTTCGGCACCGAAATCCCGCGTGGCATAGAAACCGGGTACGACGTTGGGAAAAACGCGCTGCGTGTCGCACAGTATACGGATAATGCCCCGGCCTGTCAATTCATACTGGAGACTGGAAAGTTTCGCGAATTTGTGATGGGAATGCCTCAATGAAAAAAATGCATCGCAAAGAAAAACACGAAACCTCTTTAGGGGGAAAGGACAACCGACTATGAAAAAGATCGCCATTCTTACCGGCGGAGCCTTTGTATTGCTGATCTTCCTTTTTGCCTGGTGGTTCATCAGCCGACCCGATCGCGGCACAACCGGCTCAGTCAGCACTCAGTTTCGCTGGATCGGCCCCAACGACAAAATCGTTGTGGACGGCTTTGATGACCCCAAGGTGCAGGGCGTGGCCTGCCATCTCGCACGGGCCCAAACCGGCGGCGTCAAAGGCGCATTGAGCATAGCGGAGGATGCCAGCGACGCAAGCATCGCCTGCCGCCAGATCGGGCCGATCAAATTCCTCGACGAGTTTAAAGACGGAGAACAGGTTTTTGACGAACAACGCAGCCTTCTTTTCAAGTCGCTCCAGGTGGTGCGCTTTTACGACCGCAAGCGCAATGTTTTAGTCTATCTATCCTACAGCGACCGGGTGCTCACCGGCAGTCCGAAAAACAGCATCAGTACTGTTCCCGTCATGCCTTGGCCCGCGCCGTAAATCCCCAAACACCTGAATTTTGCACATGCTTCACGTCTTTACATGCAAAATCGGCAGGCCCAGATGGCGGCGGGTCGTCTCCCCCGGCAGACTGGTCTGCTGGCGCGCGGTGGGCGCGCCTCTGCGGCCTTTGCCCAACGTTTCGATCAAATGCGAACTTCCCAGATGGATTGTGTGTTTGCCGAATTTTTGCGCCAATTCATCGGCTACGGCGTAAACCTCCTTTATTTTTTCCGCCTGCACGGGATCATCAAAAAGCGTGTACTGAACACTGTCATCGGCGGCCAGATCCAGCAAAATCACGCCGGTGGCGCGGTAGCACTCGTCCACGCGGAAAATCGCGTCAAACAAACCGCGCAGAAGATCGGAAAATTCCAGCGGATAGGCGCACGGCCGGGAGAGTGCCGCCTCGCTGCCTGCCGCCTCGAAATTCTGCTTTTTCAGAAAGACGACAATTTTTTTCGGGGCCAGATGATACCGTCTGGCCTTGATACAGGCCGACTCCATGTTGCGCGCAAGCTGCGCAAACAGATAGCCGGCATCCGACGTGGGCGGCGCAAAGGTTTTCGTTTTGCTGATGGAGGTGTAACTGCTTTTTTCTTCGGAGATCACCGGATAGACCGACTCGCCGCGGAGCTCACGCCAGATTTCCACGCCGGGCTTGGTCAGTCTTCGCCGAACCGTGTCTTCGGAAAGTCTGGCGAAGGCCAGCGCCGTGCGACAGCCGAGCTTGGCCAGATAATTTGTGGTCGCAGGCCCGATGCCCCAGATTTTCTCCACCGGCAGATCGTTTAAGTACCGGGCGATCTCGCGCCCCGGAATCAACGTCAGCCCGGAAGGTTTTTGATGCTTGGACGCGAGCTTCGCCAGCACCTTGGTCGTCGCCAGCCCCACCGATACGCCAATGCCCAGCTCGCGTTCGATGTCAATTTTCATTTTCCGCGCGATGTCTTCATACGAGCCTTTGAGCGCACGGCGCATGCCGGTGATGTCGGCAAACGCCTCGTCGATGGAATATTCTTCCACGTCCGGCGTGAAGCGACGCATGATGGCAAACATCCGCCGGGAAAAAAGACTGTAGGTTTCGTAGTCCGACGGCAGGCAAATGAGGTCGCGGCAGATTCTTTTGGCCTCATGCAACGGCACGCCGCGTTTGACGCCGATTTTTTTGGCCGCGTAGCTTGCGCAGGCGACAATGCCGCGCTCGCCGCCGGTGATAATCGGCTTCCCCCGAAGTTCCGGATGGATCGCCTCTTCGCACGAAGTGAAAAACGCGTCGCCGTCGATATGAACAATCGCGCGCGGCCAGGAGTGGATGGAAAAGATTAACTCAGACATAAACTTCCGGCGAAAACGGTCTCCTCCCCCGACAGGCCGAAATGCCCGCCGGTTTATTCATGCCCTTAATATAGAACGAACGTTCTAGTGTCAAGATAAATGATCCTCCGGCGCAAAAGCGATAAAAGTCGGGTAAAGATTTGCCACCCGATCAGGAAGATCCCTTCCCCAATTTTTCCATTGACGATTTGCCCCTGCAAGTTTATGAGTAGTGCGTTTGATACGGCCCTTGCCGCCGCGCTCCGGGCGCGGTTCACTTTTCATCCCGCTTCACAAGCAACGGAAGGAGGATCTCCCATGACCGCTCAACCTGTTAAAAGTCCGACAACCATCAGCACAGCCGAATTCGTTGTAAAGATCTCTCAGATTCTCTGGCGCCTGCCTTCGATGATCTTCAATATCGTCAAGGGCCTCAAAAGTATCAGCGGCAACAAAAACATTTCCTGGGGACTCGAACTTGAACGGATCGCGGCGCTCTATCCCGATAATCCGGCGGTCAAATCGCCCGACGGATCTCTTACCTATCGGCAGCTCAATGAGCAGGCAAACCGCTACGCGCATTTTCTGATTTCAAAGGGTGCCACCCGAGGCGATGTGGTGGCGCTTTGTTTTGAAAACCGCCCCGAATTGCTTGCGGCCTACTGCGGCTGCTCCAAGGTGGGGGCCATCGCGTCACTGATCAACACGAATCAGCGTGGCGATTCGCTGGTGCACAGTTTCAATCTCAATAAGGGAAAGGTTATTTTGCTGGGGGAAGAATGCTACGACTTCTTCAGCGAAGTCCGTTCGGACATCGACTTGTCGGCGTCATTTGTCGGCATGGTTCCGGATACGGGAAAGCTCTCCCCGGGCGATGTTCCGGATATCAGCGGTGAGCTGGGCAAAATGAGCGCCGACAATCCGCCGACAACGCCCACCGTGACGCTTAAAGACCCGGTAGCCTATGTCTATACATCCGGCACGACCGGCGGCCTTCCCAAAGCCGCAGTGATCATCAACAAGCGCGCTGTCTCGGCCATGTTCTGGTTCGGCAGGGTGGTCATGCGGGTGAAGCCATCCGATACGATTTATATTCCCCTGCCCTTCTTTCACACCAATGCCATCACGGTGGGCTGGCCGCCGGCCGTTTACAACGGCGCGGCCGTCGCGCTTCGTCGCAAATTCAGCGCCAGCCAGTTTCTGGACGATGTGCGACGCTTCGGGGCAACCCATTTCATCTATGTGGGAGAGGTCTGCCGCTACCTGATGGCGCTTCCGGCCAAACCCGACGACGCCCAAACGCCGCTCAAATACATCTGCGGAAACGGACTGCGTCCCGACATCTGGATGCCGTTTAAAAAACGTTTCGGCATCAAGAAGATTTATGAATTCTACGGCGCGGCCGAAGGCGTGGGTGTCTTCACCAATATTTTCAACTTCGACTACAGCGTGGGCACCAGCGTCACGCCGTTTGCCCTGGTGGCCTACGATACGGAAAACGATGCGCCGATGCGCGACGCACAAGGCTTCATGCAGAAAGTGGGCAAGGGCGAAACAGGGCTGCTGATTATGGAGATTTCTGAAAAGACCCCCTTCCCCGGCTATTCAGACAAAAAGAAAACGGAAGAAAAGATTTTCCGCAATGTTTTCAAAAAGGGAGACATGTGGTTCAACACCGGCGATCTGCTGCGCAATATGGGATTCCGGCACGCGCAGTTTGCCGACCGCCTGGGCGACACCTTCCGCTGGAAGGGGGAAAACGTCGCGACGCAGGAAGTTGAAAAGGCCATCGATACGTTCCCAGGCGTTTCATCTTCTGCGGTGTACGGCATCGCCCTGCCGGGCAGCGACGGCAAGGCGGGCATGGCGTCGATTATCCGGAGCGAACAGACCGCGCTGAATCTCGCCGATCTCGTTGCCCACCTGAGATCCGGGTTACCCAAATACGCTGTGCCGATTTTCATCCGCTTCGTGCCCGATTTTGAATGGACCGCAACGCACAAGATTAAAAAAACAACGCTGAAAAACCAGGGCTACGACCCGGCCCAGATCAGGGAAAATCTTTACGTCCTGCTGCCCGGAAGCGATGCTTACGAACCGCTGACGGATGCGATTTACTCAGACATTCAGGCGGGAAAATTCAAATTCTGATTTCGGCCGACACGCCGACAAAAAGGCCCGCGGACAAAGCCCGCGGGCCTTTTCTACCGGAGTCGACCGGAACCGTGTATAACCCCTCCTTTCGGAAGCGCCCGGTCCGGCATGGTGGCAGGCTCCGGTTGTCGTTAAAATCTTTTCTTCCAATCCTCCTGTGTGCGGCCGGATCGCGCCTCAAGTTTTCCTTGCGGACGCCCGGCTCGTTTCTGCGGGCCGCCGATCGCCTTCGATTTCGGCCTTTCAGTCATTTTCGCTTCCGGCGCGTGTCGCTTTGCGGCGGGTTTCTGTTGGGGCTGTATCTGCGGAGTCCGCGTCTGAGGCCTTTGCGGTTGACTTGAAATCCTCGATCGATTCTGAATCTGTGGCCGATTCTGAATCTGCGGTTTAGTTTTGGGCTGCACTCCGGGGCCGGGCTTAGTCACTCCCGGTTTCGAGTGTCCGTAAATCTGCGGCGATTTATGATATTGCGCGCGACGCTCTCTTCTTAAATCCTCGCGTTGGGAGATCGGCCGCGGGCGATAATTCCGCACCTGCCAGGCGTTGTGTTTTTCCCAATATCGGTCACTGTGCCAACGCTTCCAATTGTGCAAAAGTAAAACATGCGAAATCGGCCGCCAGTCCCAGTGATATCCATACCATTGTCTGGCCTGGCAGTACCTTCTCCAGCCGGGATCCACATCAAAGTAGAAGGCGGGCACGCCGCTGTAATACGCCCATCCTCGATCATGAAACTGCGAACGATACCAACGGCCCTCCCACGGACGCCACCACCAACCGCTCCAGAAAAACAGGTCGACATCAATCTCCGGAACCGCATAAACATCATCCGTATCGGGAAGAACAATCACGGCCGGAGGCGCCGGGAAAATCAGAGGCGGCGGCAAAGGAATACTGATCTGTATGCTTACACCTGCCTGCGCATGCATCGGAACAACGAACACAAGCGACAAAAGCATCGTCCTCAAAATCCATTTTTTCATGCTGTATCCTCCTTTATTGGTATAGACATCTACACTTTCTTCCGGCAAACAGTAAGCTTCGTAAAATTTCTGTTGCCGTCGATTTACAGAGCAGGTCTTGTGCCAACCGATCGGAACACGATACAAGTTGTTGAATATATTTATTTAATATCTTTCAGGGCAGATAAATACCGCTAAGTGCAAATGACAACTAAACGGAAAACCGGATACAAATGTCTCTTCCAGAGAACAAAGTGGATAGAATCTATCCACTTTTGAATGTTCACGAGAAATTGATGGCATATCTGCCGACAGGTAAACGCACCTCACGATTTTTTCCAAAATATTCAGCCGGAAGCGCACAGGTCCTTTTGTTTCTTAATCAACTGTCCAATCGGTTTAAAGAGTCGGGAATTTTTATATCCCGCGTTTTGTCTTGCAGGATAAAGCTCATCATGTTTCGCAGAAGATCGACAGAGCATGACAGGCTTAAAAAACATTCGCCTTCACGCGTGGCATGCGCGACCACAATTTCATCGATTTGGTCTTGTTGGTTTACAAGGTGCTCAATAATCTGCATCACCATGTTTTTTTCTGAAACCCGGCCGACTTTTTTACCCATCGTTTCCTCCTTTTATGACTAATGTCTTTCTTCGGCAAATGTCGATCCTATCGGTCTTGCCGCCGCCTCATCCAGCATCTGAACCGACACGCCACCCGAGGTGTTCTTATAGCAAAACTGCACGGACATTTTGTGTCCGTGCAGTTAATCTAAAGCCAATGCCGCCTGTTGCAGGGCCTGAATCCGTCTGTCCTAAAGAGAGGGAACGAACTGACGGGATGACCCATGCTTTTTAAAAACATTTGAGAGGGAAGCTGATTCGGTCCGTCCTGACCGGATAATATGCTGGGGATTTATCCTCTGCGGACATATCGATTTTACAAGATGGCAACACTTACCCCTTTCCGCTCGGAGTCCCTGCCTTTGCGTCTTGACTGGTTGCCGGAGATCGTCAGTTTAGCTCTCGCCGTTACCGATAGAAATCTTCCCAGGGCACTTTTTCAAACAAAACCGGGCCGCCGCCCGCTTTGATCGTAATCTTTTTCGTGACCGGTTCGGTCATGTGGCAGTCGCCGATTTCAAACTCATGACGGGGCAGCACAATTTCATCTCCCCGCTGAACCACAGCCCACGCGGACATAAATCCGCCGCATCTCCCCTGCAGGTTGGCGTTCCCGGGTAACGGACCGATCGTAATGCGGTACAGACCGTCGCTTAAACGACACTGGCCGCCAACCGTTTTGTGTGAACGGATGAAGTGTTTGTTTTTCTGATCCTCAACGACAAGCGTCCAGGGGTCCCATCGCCTTGGCTCTTCATTCTTCACCATGTTTCTGCCGGCTTCACTGTAGGCGACGGCATAGCTGAGAATGACCGCATCCTGGTCGGGATCGCAATCATATCCGACCCGCTTATCAAAGGAATCGGCGTGGGCCGCCGCCGCAAACAAGACAAATGCAGCCGTTATGAAAATCGGTTTCATGCAGAGCCTCCATTTCATGGTTCGGATAAGCCGGAGCAAAACGTCCGGCAGACCGGGCCCCGAGAGTTCCCTGCGTCAGAGTTGACGCTCGGCGAATTCTACCGTCCGGTCATCGATTAAAACCCACCCGATCGGTTTTTTCTGTTGATCGACGGCCAGAACCCACCATTCGGTTCGTGGCTCGGAAACAATCTTGATATTCTCATGCGGCGGAAGCGCGAAGACCTCGCCTTCCATCCTGATCAGACATTCACCTTCCGCACGATACTGAAGGTACTCCAGGGAGTCTCCTGATTTCAGATGGATGGTTTTTTGTATGCCTTGTTGATAATAGACTTCAAGAGACAGATAATCCCCTTTGCCGTAAGAGGTGACAGATAGCGATGCAGCCGCTGTGACGACAATTTCTCCTGATTTTACAGTGCGGTATCGCGTTTCCGTATAATCAATCTTCCGGCCTTTCAGAATTTTGAGGTTCGGAATTCCGCAAGCGTCCTTGACCGGCCGCTCCTGCGGAGTCAAGTCTGCCCCGGCAATCAAAACCGGTCGGCCTTCGCCCGGCCAAAGTCCCGATTCAAAAGCATAGGCTCGCGCGGAGAAAATCACAGCTGCCAGGATCAATGCCCATAGGACCGCTTTTGGGTATCTCATCTTTCCTCCTTCATGTTTATTATCGTCAACGGCCGAAATCCGGCGGATCGACATCAAAGCTGCATTTGGGTTGGTCATAGGCCTTCGCCACATCGGCAATCCCTGTCGGATCAAGCGACATCAGAAAATCCTTCGTGTCGAAATCATCGGCAATCGCTGCCAGGGCCAGATATTCCGCCGCGTCTTGACAAACCTCCCGGGTAATGTCCTCGGAATATTTCTGAAGCAATTTCCGGTCGAGCTTTGCGCGAATGCCGGGAACCATTTCACGGGCCGCCGTCTTCACGGCGTTTTTTACTGTCGTTCTGGCCGCCGCTTTTTCACCGGTCTTAATCGCAGTTTTCGCCGACGCTTTCGCTGCGGAGACGGCGGCATTGCCGGCGCCGCCTGTTGTGACGGCCATCGCCACATTAGCCGCCACTTCGAGGGGAGCCAGGATCTGCGCGGTCGTTTTCTGTCCGCAATTTTTCTTACTCGTCGCACAGCCTGCGCCGCAATCCACAGACTGGGTGCTTGGGCAATCCTGCCAGCACACCGGGCCGACACCATGATACCCCTCCTTGCAGGGCGTGTAGCAAAGCCCCGCATCATAGGCCTGTCCTTCCTTGCATGTCATCGGCTTTCCCACACCCCTCCCCTTGGACTGCTTCTGACAGGAAATGCCGATATCCGTCATGCCGGTCGGACATCGGGGGCTGCAGACACAGCAGCCAATGGCTCGAAATCCGGGTTTGCATTTGGGATAATAGATCGCCCCCGACTTCTCACATTGTCCTTCTCCGTGCTTCCTTTCACAGCGTTTCTTGGCCGCCGTCAAACTAAACGCCTTGTCCCCGACTTTCCATGGAAATCCCACACCGCGGCCGTATGCTTTGGGCTTAAAGCAGTAGGCGCCGTCATCGCGGAATCCCTCTGGGCATCTTTGCCAGCAAACCGGGCCAACGCCCTTCCATCCCGGTTTTCCAATATCCTCGCACGTGCGATAGCAAAGCCAGGCGTCTTTTTCCCGCCCCTGGGGGCAGGCGCTGACCGGCACGCCCACGCCGCGGCCGTAGGAGCGCCTCCAGCAAAAAGGCCGACTGGCACGATGCAACTCTTCGAGCGCCCATTGAACGAGAATCTTCTTTTCTTCGGGTGTCAGGGTTTGCGTCTCATCCGGACGGACCGGCGCGGTCGAGCAAGCCCATGTCAGCAAGACCCAAGCCATGGCGATTAAGAAAAAAGGAATTCGAAGTTGTTTTTTCATCGCTTATTCTCTTTCTCTGTTAAAGATTATGCAGATTGTTCAAGGTTTCCCCTTCCTGTGTGGAAAGGCGTGAAAGAGTTGCGCGGGACACAATGTTTACCCTGTTCTTGCTTTGTAGATAACGAGATTCCGATTACGCAGAACAATAACAGGGCCATGAAGAAGAGTTTTTAATGATTTGCAATCGGTTCAGGCCGAATAATGTATTTTTCGGCGGGAAAGGTCAAGCAAAACTCCCTGCACACTCGTCAGGCCGAGCAAACTATTTTGTTTTGGCTAATTTTAATAAATTGTCCCTGCGTCAATATTTTGATAAAAAGATCAGGCATATCGAAAACCAGCTCGGCAATCTCCGGAGAAAGGAATATTTTCATGCGGGCGATTCGTGAGATTCTGGAAGCCAAAAGCGTGGTCGTGATCGGAGCGTCGCGGGATGAGGAAAAGCCCGGCGCCCAGCTTTTAAAGGTATTAAAAGACGTGGGCTACGAAGGCCGTGTCGCCGGCGTCAATCCGCAGGGCGGCTCTGTCTTCGGCACGCCTTTGTACTCAAACGTGCGCGATGTGCCGTTTGACGTCGATCTCGCGGTTTTGCTCATTCCGCCCCGCTTCGTCCCGGACGCTTTGCGCGACTGCGCCGTCAAAGGGGTCAAAGGCGTGGTCATCTCTGCGGAAGGCTTTGCCGAAACGGGAGTAGAAGGCGCGACCTACCAGGAGGATGTGCGCGCCATTTTAAAATCCTCCGGCATGAGAGGTTTCGGCCCCAACACCCTGGGGCTGGTAAATACTGAAACCAAGCTCACCACCTCCTACTATGCCACCCCCGCGATGCTTTCACCCGGCAGCATCGGCCTGGCCGCCCAGTCAGGCATCTTTGTGGGCGCCCTTCTGCGTTATTTAAGTTCGCTTGACGGCCTGCATCTGTCCAAAGGCATCGGTCTGGGAAACAAGGCGGACGTGAACGAATCCGACGCCCTGGCCTTTTTAGCCGACGATGAGCAGACGAAAATCATCGGAATGTATTTGGAAGATGTGAAAGACGGGAGCCGGTTTGTGAAATATCTGAAAAAAGCCACGGCCAAAAAACCGGTTCTGATCATCAAAAGCGGACGCACGCAGGCCGGAGCGAAAGCATCCGCTTCGCATACCGCCAGTCTGGCGGTGGAAGATACCGTCTTTGAAGCTATCGTGCGGCAGGCCGGGGCAATCCGCCTGTATGCCATCGACGAGTTTGTCCGGACGCTCAAGGGATTTCTGAACATGCCGCTTCCCGCGGGCGACCGCCTGGCTTATGTCACTTACAGCGGCGCGCAGGCGATCATGAGCATCGACGAAACAATTAAAGAGGGTTTGCAAATCGCCAGGCTTGCGGACATTACACAGGCAAGGATCGGGCGCGTGATCGCGACTCCCTCCAAGATGAATAATCCCATCGACATCTTTCCAGACTGGCTGACTTTCGGCTACGAGAAAACCATGACAGACGTTGTGGGAGCCCTACTGGATGACCGGGGCGTTGACGGAATTATTTTTATATCTTTTGCTGAAAAAAATCCCGAGGTTTATTCGTCTTTGATCGATCTGGTGCAATCGGACCGCTGCAAGCCTGTTTTTGTCTCGCTTCTGGGCGCAAGCGGCGACAAAGCCGCCTGCGAGCATCTTTTGAATTCAGGCGGCCTTCCCTGCTATGACCTTCCCGAGCAGGCCGTGCGGGTCTTCGCCCACATGCGTCACTACGCCAAATTTAGAGAAAGGCATTCGCCCCGAAGAGATTGAAAATCTTATTAGAGAGGAATATCTTCAAACGCGTTTTTTCCTCACACAGACAAAGGCGTCGGGCGCTTTTAATATTTTTTTTCGTTCGTAGGGTAATGTCTTGCTGGAATGCCTCTTGCCACCACATTCGGAGGAACATCTTTATTGATCAGGGCGCAGGCGCCGATGACCGCGCCGTCGCCGATTCTACAGGCTAAAATCGTGGCTCGAATGCCCACAAACACATCATTGCCGATCACAGCGCCGCCTTCCGTGCCCACACGCGGCCCCATATGAACGAAATCCCCGACGATCATATTATGACCGAGGCCCGCAAAATCATCCGCAGCAAAGAAATCGCCGATGACCGTTCCCGACTGGACGTTTACATATTTCATCAAAACAGCACCTTCCCCGATTTTTGCCCGCTTGCTGATCGTTACCGAGGGATGGATGATGCTGGTGAATTTCGCGCCCAACTGTTTTGCCTTTTCCACCATTTTGCGCCGCCAGACGGGGCGGCCGATAGCGGAAACCAGTTGGATATGATCCAGATCATAGTCGAGCAGACAAGACAGATCGCCTAAAACGGGAATATCCGTATTGTGAAGCAACTTCCCCTTGTCCGGCTCCGCACCTTCATAAACAAACCCGATCGGCCGGATATCTTCGCCGGTAAGCCGGTTGATGGCGTCAATGTTATCCAGAATCTCCAGCGCGAACCCGCCGGCGCCCAGCAAAATGACTTGTTTCATTTATTCTCCCTCCTCCGGAATCAATGGATGGGTCTATGCTGAATAGCTAAGGAAAGATTTTCAACATCTCTCAGACGCACTGACTTTTAGCAAAGCGTTGCATAATGGTCGACTCCTTGTTCGCGGGCGGGTCAGCTTGATTGTCTTATAGACTCTTTTTTTTTAATACAGCAACCTTCATTTTGACAACATCAAGGATATCGGGCGCGATCAGTAACATTATATTATTGAATTGTAAGGATATTTTTAATTGATACGATAAAAAACCGTTTCGCTTTTCTTGCACGGCATGGAGCCGGAATCACTCAGAGGAGTCAAACCAGAACATCGGATAAAGTCGATTCTTCACTTTGTGCTTCTGGTTTTTTATACCGACAACGATCATTGACTTGCAGTCATGGCTAATTTGGTGTAGACTTCGCGCCAAGAATATTCAGGACGCACAGGAAGCATCCAAAATAGTCGGAACTGCCTGTGTTCTTTGAATTGAGTGGCTTTCCTGCTTACATAGCATTTTGTCACCGGTATCATGGACAGTTCCGATGAAAATTGTCCATGCATGCCGGCACGCCGAAGTACTTCAACGCGTAGTTTATTCAGCAGTATTCACAAGCAGCAACGTTCTTTTACGAAAGATTTGTTTGTTTCGACTCGGATCCGTCATTGCGACGCCTGATTGAAGACAAGCATCGCATAGATTCTTCCGGACAGCACAATTAAATAATTAGAGCGCAAGAATCCTTCGCCCGACGGCGGGGATTCTATTCAGAGGTTAATAATCACGCGCAAAAAGGAAGGAGGATGTATGGATTTAAGAGATGCGTATTTTGTAGACGGCGTGCGGACATGGTTTGGCAGGTCCAAACAGGATGGCCATTACTGGACCACAAGAGCGGATGACCTGGTGAACAAGGTCATCAAGGAACTCATGCGAAGAAACCCGACCGTGCCATGGGATGAGGTGGATGACAACATCTGGGGCGCAACAACGCAGGTCGGCGATCAGGGCACCACGATGGGCCGGGTTACGGTTCTCACCTCGGGTCTTTCGGAAAAGATTCCCGGATTTTCAGTGGACCGGATGTGCGCGGGCGGCATGACCTGCCAGGCTATTGGAACCTCGTTTATCAAAACGGGCTGCGCCGACATCATCATCGCCGGCGGCGTGGAGCACATGGCGCATCATCCCATGGGAGCAGGCGCCGATCCGAATCCGCGGGTCGTCACCGAGAAGATGGTGGACCCGAAATATTTCAACATGGGCGTCACGGCGGAAAAACTTCACGACTGGCTGCCTGAAAACGGCGAACAGCCGGTGACCAAGGACGAGGCGGATGAATACGCTTACCACTGCGTTGAGAAATACTTCAAAGCCCTGGACGCGGGATATTACAACAAGCACTGCGTCGACATGACGGTATTCACACCCACCGGCTGGCGAGTGGCCAATTTTGACGAGCAGCCCCGCCGCGACACGACCCTGGAGAGTATTAAAAACTTACGGAAATTTCCTTTCAAAGCGGAAGGCCGCGTCACACCCGCCAACGCGTCGGGATTGAATGACGGCGCGTGCGTATCG
This sequence comes from uncultured Smithella sp., assembly GCA_964443625.1. Lineage (GTDB taxonomy): Bacteria > Desulfobacterota > Syntrophia > Syntrophales > Smithellaceae > UBA8904. Next base: position 29,919 of record CAYUDM010000021.1, read on the forward strand.
CTTTTAATGTCGGGCAAGAAATGCAAAGAACTCGGCATCAAACCTAAAATGAAATTTGTGGGCGCCGCTTTCATCGGCGTGGATCCATCTATCATGGGATGGGGGCCGGTCCCTTGCACGGAAAAGGTTCTCCGAAATTTCAACATGAAGTTCGAAGACCTCGACATCATCGAGCTCAATGAGGCCTTTGCCGTACAGGCGGTCGGCTTTATGAAACACTTCGGCATGAAAACCCCGGTAGATCCCCGACTCAATCCTTACGGAGGTGCCATTGCCATGGGCCATCCTCTGGCCAGCTCCGGTGTGCGTCTGAGCATGCAGCTTGCGCAGGATTTCGAGTTGAATCCCAAGGCCAGATTCGGCCTCACCACCATGTGCGTGGGCCTGGGCATGGGCGGTTCGATCATTTGGGAAAACGCAGCAGGAAAAACACTCTAGGAGGCTCACACCATGGCTAAATACATAACAGAATGCAAATTAAACTTCTTTCAGTCAAAGAAGGCGGGCAAAATAGCAATTGTCACGATGGACAACGGACAGTTTCCCAATATCCCCAACACCTGGGGCGTTGAGGCTCTGGAATCACTAAACAAAGCCCTCGACATTGTGGAAAAAGATAAGGACGTCAAAGGCTGGTTTTTGACCGGCAAACCTTTCATCTTCAATGTAGGCGCGGATATCATGAGCGCCGACCCGAACGCCAAACGAGAAGACGCTCTCGCTATCGGCGCAACGGGGCATGCGGCCTTCAAGCGGATTATGAATCTTCCGTATCCGACCCTGGCCGCTTACAACGGCGCGTCCATGGGCGGCGGCGTAGAAGTCGGGCTGTATCACAAATACCGCACCATCTCCAAAAGCCCGGGCGGATGCGACCATTATGCGCTGCCCGAATGCTTCCTGGGCCTTGTGCCGGGCTGGGGTGGAACGCAGCTTGTCACCAAACTTTGCGGTCCGGAAATCGCCATCGAACTTGTCATCACCAATCCGCTCAACATGAATAGAATGATCAATTCCAAAAAGGCACTGGAAATGGGGCTGGCGGACAGAATGTTCGCTCCGGCGGAATTTGTGGATGAATCTCTGGCACTGCTGGAGCGCATCATCGCCGACGAGGAAAAGATCGAACGCAAGAAGGTTGATCCGAAAATGAGCGACGAGCTCTACAATACGACCAAAGCGGCGATTGTCGGCCGTGTTCATTCCGGCGCATTGGCGCCCTACCGCGCGCTTGACCTGATCCGCGGCGCAGGCTCCTGGACGCTTGACGAAGGCTTCCAGAAAGAAAACGAAGCGCTGGCCGATATGATCACATCCGATCAGTTCAAATGCGGCCTTTACTCGTTTGACCTGACCCAGCGGCGCGCCAAGAAGCTTCCGGGCCGGCCGCCCAAAGAAGTCAAAGGAAACAAGATCAATAAGATCGGCGTCATCGGCGCTGGCCTTATGGCCTCTCAGATGGCGCTTTTGTTTGCCCAGCGCTATCAGTGTCCGGTCGTTATGAAAGACATCAAACAGGAATTCGTGGACAAGGGGCTGGCCTACTGCAAGGACCAGCTGGCCAAGACGGCGAAGAAAGGCAAACTGTCCGCAGCCGACGCCAGATGGATCGGTGAGGATTTGATCAGCGGTACGGTGACCTACGAACCATTTGGAGACTGCGACTTCGTCATTGAAGCCGTTTTCGAGGAGATGGGCATCAAGCAAAAGGTCTTTGGCGAGCTGGAAGCTGCCTGCAAGCCCGAGTGCATCTTCCTGACCAACACCTCGTCGCTCGACGTCGCCGAGATGGGCAAATTTCTCAAGGATCCGTCCCGCGTGGTCGGGTTCCACTTCTTCAACCCCATCGCCATGATGCCGCTGGTTGAGATCATCAAAACGGACAAAACCAGTGAGGTCGTCCTTGCCACGGCTTTCGACATTGCCAAAAAGATCAGGAAAACGCCGGTTCTCGTGAAAAACGCCTCCGGCTTCCTGGTGAACCGAGTTCTGACGGCCATGTCGGACGGCATCTTCCGCTGCCTCGACGAAGGCGCCGACTTCCTGCAGACGGATCAGGCGATTCACGAGATGGGCTTTCCCATGTCGCCTTTCATCCTGACCGCTCTGGTGGGCCCCGCCATTTCCCTGCATGTGCTGGAAACTCTAAACAAGGCATGGCCTGATCGGTTTAAGGTAAACGAAGGCCTTAAGAACCTGGTCGCCAAGGGAAAGAAAGCCATCCTGATTCCCGGCGAGAAGGGTATGATCGTCGATCCCGAAATTTTAGCCGGCTGGCCGCAGGGAAGCAAGAAGTTCACCGACGATGAGATTCGGCAGCGAGTGTTGGAACGGATCGCTATGGAAGTCGACATCATTCTCAAGGAAGGCGTTGTGGCAAGCCCGAAAGATGTGGACACCGGCGTCATCATGGGCGCCGGCTGGCCGCTGTTCATGGGAGGGATTACGCCTTACCTGGATCAGAAAGGCATTTCAAAGAAGGTAACGGGGAGCGACTTCCATCCGAACGGTTTTCTGGCCGCCGAAAAATAGCGCGTTTTGATGTGCAACATTTAACCTTGCAGGGAACGGTTGCGCCATCCGCAAAGGGCGGCGCCACCGTTGCCCTCTTCTTACGAACATTGGATCGAGGAGGTTTTTTATGGCGAGTTTGTGGATTGATGAAAGAGATATCAAATTTCAGCTGTATGAGGTTTTCAATATTGGAGAGACCATTCTGGGTAAGGGCCGTTATACCGATCACGATGTTGATATGTGCAATATGGTGCTCGATCAGGCTCAGAAATTCGCCGAAAACGATATCGCTCCCACCTATCCGGATGAGGTTCATCGCAAACCGGTCGAGGCGGTGTTCAAGGACGGCAAAGTTTTTGCGCCGGAAGCCTATCACCGCCTCTGGAAACTCTATAACGAAGGAGGCTGGATGGCCGTATCGGATTCGGCCGAAGTCGGGGGACAGGTCTTCCCGCAGACCATCGGAGCGTCCTGCTACCATATGTTCCTGGCCGCCAACCAGGCCTTTTTAATGTATGCCGGGCTGACGCACGGCGCGGCGCGTCTGGTAGAAGACTTCTTCCAGCACCCCCTGCGTGACGTGATCCTCGAAAAAATGTACACGGGTGTTTGGGGCGGCACGATGTGCCTGACCGAACCGAGCGCCGGTTCCGACGTGGGAGCGCTCAAGACGACCGCGAAAAGAAATCCGGACGGATCTTACTCCATCACCGGAACCAAATGCTTCATCTCCGCAGGCGACCACGACCTGACCGAAAATATCATCCATCCGGTCCTGGCCCGCATTGAAGGCGATCCTGCCGGCACGAAGGGCATTTCCATTTTTGTCGTTCCCAAGATCCGCATCAACGAGAAAGGCGAACTGGGCGAACCCAACGACGTCAACTGCGGCGGCATTGAAAGCAAGATGGGCATTCACGGCAACGCCACCTGCACGCTGAACTTCGGCGAAAACGGCAAATGCATCGGCTATCTCATGGGCGAAGAGCGTGCCGGCATGAAAATCATGTTTCAGATGATGAATGAAGAACGGCAAGGCGTGGGCATGATGGGCGTTAGCTTGGCGATGGCGGCTTACCTTCACGCGCTCGACTACGCCAAGCAGCGCTTTCAGGGGCAGAACATCATCGCGGTGGCTATGAAGGATGAAAAGGCGCCCCAGGTGCCGATCATTCAGCATCCGGACGTGCGCCGCATGCTGCTTCGGCAGAAGTCGGTTACGGAAGGTATCCGGGCACTGGCTTTCCTTTGCTACTATGCGATGGACAAAGAAATGATTGCACATAACGAGAACAACGAACAGGATAAAGAATACTGGCACGGTATGATCGAAATGCTCACCCCGATGGTCAAATCCTACTGCACCGAAATGGGTATGGATGTCTGCCAGAACGCCGTGCAGACCTATGGCGGCTATGGTTTCTGTCGCGAATATCCTGTGGAACAGATGATGCGCGATCAGAAGATCAACCTGATTTACGAAGGCACCAACGGGATTCAGGCCATGGACCTCCTGGGGCGCAAACTCGGAATGAAGAAGGGACTGTATTTTATGAACCTTCTGGGACTGACCCAGGCCGCGATTGCCGAAGCAAAAACCGGCGAAACTTTCAAGGCAGAGGCGGACATTGTCGAAGGCGCGCTCAATGCCTGCGCCGGGGCCGCCATGGAATTCGCCAAGATGATGAAAACCATGCCTTACGTTCCGCTCATCGGCGCCGCCGATTATCTCAACTGCCTGTCCGACGCGCTCGTGGGCTGGCTGCACATCTGGATGGCCAACGCCGCCGCCAAAGGCCTGGCCAATGCCGCAAACGACAGGGACAAAGCCTTCTACAACGGCAAGATCCAGGGCGCGAAATTCTTTGTCAACCGCATCACCGCGCTGGTGCCGGCCAAACTCGACAGTATCAAGAAGGATGAGCAAAGCGCCATGAACATTGCCGAAGACGCCTTTGCCGTCTAATCAGTTTAAAGAGTTTTATCGATAAGGAGGAACCTCGAGGTTCCTCCTTTTTTTGCCGGCGGCTCAGACTTGATTGATAGTGATTGACAAAATTTCCGGACATCTTCACCGGTGAAACCGGTTGATGGCGTCGATGTTATCCAGACCTTCCAGTGCGAACCCGTTCTTATTATGCCGGCTTGCCGAAAGCGAAGATAAGCAAAAAGGCCATATAGCCTGCATAACAGGCAAGCAGCGCCGCACCCTCGATACGGTTCACGCGTCCGGGGCCGCGAATACCGTAACCGATCGCAAACAGCGATAGCGTCAACACCGCCATGACCAGCATATCCCGCCTGAAAACCTCCGCTCCCAACACCATCGGATGGATCACCCCGGCAATTCCCACCACCACAAGAGTATTAAACAGGTTGGAGCCCAAAACATTGCCCAAAGCAATGTCGTGTTCGCCCTTTCGCGTGGCAACCACCGCCGAGGCGAGTTCCGGCAATGAAGTGCCTATAGCAACAATGGTCAGCCCGATAATCAAATCGCTGACACCAAAAGCGCGGGCGATTTCCACCGCCCCCCAGACCAGCAGACGGGAACTGACGATCAGAAGGATCAGACCGGCGAAAAGCCAAAATAAAGCGCGGCGCAGCGACAGACCCTTGACATCCAGTTTATGCTCGATTTCAGCGCCTAGCGGGTCTGCCGGTGCCTTCAACCCCTGGCGGATGGTCCAGGCCATCAGACCGCCAAACACAACAAGTAGAACCACCGCGTCAAAACGGCTGACCTCTCCGTCGCGGATCTGCCATGCGGCCAGAGCCGTAACCAGCGTCAGGACAGGAAGTTCCTTTCGTAACACCTGAGAATGAACGCTGATGGGTTTGATCAGTGCCGTTAACCCAAGAATCAGAGCGATATTTGTGATATTGGAGCCGTAAGCATTGCCGATTGCGATTCCCGGATTTCCCTGGAGAGCTGCCATGGCGGAGACGATCATCTCGGGCGCGGAGGTACCGAACCCGACAATCGCCATCCCGATGAGCAGCGGCGGCATACCGAAATAGCGCGCGGTTGATGCGGCCCCTTCCACAAAGCGGTCCGCACTCACGATCAGCAGCGCCGCCCCCACAAATACACAAGCAATTGCCAGCGTCATATCCTTCCGACATCTCCTTTTACGGAAGACATACTACGAGGCCAGAACAAAAATGTAAAGTGTCTTAATATTCGTAGTGTCTTAATATTCGTACATTTCTTCGCCTGTCTATAGAAACTGATTTTGTTTGCCAACGCCAAAGTCCGATTAAGAGTAAAATTCTTGACAGGGGGTTGTGTTTCCTGGATATTACCTCAAATCGCTCAGAAGGAGGGAAGATCATCATGGCGGACATGGCATTGTGCAAACAACTGGCAGAAGGCATCGGGGCCGGCGACTCGCCGATGATTCCCAAAATCTTTGAAGCGCTGGTCAATGACGATGAGGCGAAGGTGATGCTTCTGGCCGCCCCTCCGGCAACCGCCGAAGAACTGGCGCAGAAATCCGGACTACCGCTGGATGCCATCACAAAGATGATGGATTCGTTGTTTTCCCGGGGGTTGATTTTCAAAGCCACGAAAGGCGGCGAAAAAAAATTCTACCGCGTGAAAACCGTCCCGCAGATGCACGATTCCACTAGTCTCACACCGGGTATTTCCAGAGACGTGCTGGATCTTTGGAAAGACTACATGGAAAAGGAATGGCCGGATTACGGCGGCAAGATCATGGAAGTGATGCCCGGCTCGATCATGCGGGTGGTTCCCGTCAATGAAAGCATCGAGCCGCAATCAAAGGTGCTTGCCTACGATGATGTGGTAAAAATTATTCAGGACGCCAAAACGCTGTCCGTTACCAACTGCTCCTGCCGCGTGATTTCCGGAACCTGCGATAAGCCGCTGGAAGTTTGCATGCAGGTGGATCGCGCCGCCGAATACAATATTGAAAGAGGAACAGGCCGGGCGCTTTCCAAAAGCGAGGCCGTAGAGATCTTGAAAAAATGCCGCGAAGAAGGCCTGGTTCATGTGGTGGACAACCGCCAGGTGGTCGGCCATGTCATCTGCAACTGCTGTGGCGACTGCTGTCTGAACTGGGCGGTCATGAAGGGGCCGAAAAAGTGGGTTGCCCCCAGCCGTTTTGAGGCGTTTGTGGATACGGATCTTTGCAGCGGCTGCGAAGTCTGTCTGGATCGATGCTTTTTCGACGCGCTTTCCATGAAGGATGATTGCGCCTCGGTTGATCCGGAAAAATGCCTGGGATGCGGCGTCTGCACGGTGGTTTGTCCCACCGAAGCCTTGAAACTCAAAGAAACACGCGCCGAAAATTTTGTCCCGGCCTGAGCAGGCGGAAAGAAATTAATAGCCGATGCATGAACTGCCCGTTACCGAAAGCATTCTGAAGATTGTGCTGGCGCACGCGGAGAAAAATGATGTCCGCCGCGTGATGACGATTGAGCTTCAGGTCGGCCGTTTGAGCGATCTGGAAGACGAATGGATGCAGCGCTACTTCGATTATGTGAGCAAAGGCACTCCGGCCCAAGGAGCGCGGCTCAAAATCGAGCGAACACCGATCCGGCTTACATGCAACGCCTGCGCCGCAATCTTTACAGTGGACGCCGCGAGCGACATAAACAGACCCTGCCCGCACTGCGGCGAAAAAGACGTCACGCTCGTTTCCGGGCGTGAATACTTTATAAAAAACATGGAGGTCCTGTGATGGAGAACGTCCGCATGATCGAAATTAAAGAAGATATTATGGCTGATAACAATCAGGTGGCCGCGGGTGTCCGGGAGCGTCTTCGCGGGCAAAAAACGATGCTGCTGAATTTAATGTCTTCTCCCGGCTCGGGAAAAACCAGTCTGATTCTTAAAACCATCGAAGCCCTGCACAACGACATCAAGATAGGCGTCATCGAAGCGGATATCGAATCGAAGGTGGATGCTGAAAAAGTGGCCGCCCAGGGAATTGCCGCCGTGCAGTTGCGCACGGGCGGTTTCTGCCATCTGGATGCCACCATGGTCACGCAGGGACTCGACGCGTTGGCCAAAACAGATTTTGATCTGCTTCTCATCGAAAATGTGGGGAACCTCGTATGCCCCGCTGAATTCGATACGGGCGCGCACAGAAACGTGATGATTCTGAGCGTCCCCGAAGGAGACGACAAACCCATCAAATATCCGCTTATGTTCAGCATCTGCGATGTGCTTTTGGTCAACAAAATCGATTATCTTTCGCTGAGTGATTTCGATATGGCCGCCATGCGCAAAAGAGTTCTGGCCTTGAATCCAAAAATGATGGTGATAGAAATTTCGTGTAAAACAGGCGCGGGCATCGATGAGTGGATCAGCTGGCTCAAGGACGAAGTCGCAGCGTTTCGGCTCGCATGAAAGGATAGAAGACCATGTCATACGAGGTGATGATTTTAGTCGGAACGGCCGCCTTTATCGGCTTTGTTCACACGCTGTTTGGTCCTGATCACTATCTTCCCTTTATCGTCATGGGAAAAGCAAGGCGCTGGTCACTTTTCAAAACCCTGAGAGTCACATTCTTATGCGGCGTCGGACACGTGGGAAGCTCTGTTTTGCTGGGCTTCGTGGGCATCGCTCTGGGCATCGCGGTGACAAATCTGGTTGATATCGAATCGTTCCGCGGCAATCTCGCCGCGTGGGCGCTGATCGCATTCGGCCTGGTTTATTTTGTCTGGGGAATGCGACGCGCCTGGAAAAATCAGCCGCATCAACATGTTCACGCGCATGCCGACGGCCAGGTTCATGTTCATCCCCATCAGCATACCCACGAACATGCGCATGTTCACGAAAGAGATCATTCACAAAATATAACCCCGTGGGTGCTCTTTACCATTTTTGTTCTGGGGCCTTGCGAACCACTAATTCCCATCCTCATGTATCCGGCGGTAAAAGAAAACCTGGGCGGGCTGATTCTGGTGACGCTCACGTTCGGCGCCGTCACGATTCTGACGATGATGAGTATTGTCTGGGTTTCGAGCTTAGGACTTAGTCGTCTTCCGATGAAAACAATGGAACGTTACACGCACGCGCTGGCCGGCGGTTCGATCTGTCTTTGCGGTCTGGCGATCCAGTTTCTGGGACTATAATTTCATGCCCGCCGCTCGCGATAAATGGCCATGGCGGCGTCGAAATACGTTTTTTCCGGAACAAACTCTTTGTCTTTTTCTTTGCGATACACCTTGATGGCGTCCACGAGACACGTTACGGCGCAGACGCCGCAGCCGATGCAGCGGTCTAAATTCACCCGGGCGACATCGTCAACACAAATCGCGTCCATGGGACAGCGGTCCGCGCACAATTCGCATCCCGTGCAGTCCTCCTCACTCACTTTGGCGAAGAAATTGCTGTTGACCAATTCAGCGGGGTTGGCGCAGGCTTTCACCGCGCGCAGCGGCCCGCAGCAGCAATCACAACACATACACAGGGCGCTTGGCTCCTGAGAGGCGCTGACCTGGCAGACCAGACCGCTTTCCTTGCCTTTATTGAATATTTCCAGGGCTTCTTCATTCGAGATAAAGCGCGCAAGACCGTTTTCCACAAAGTAATGGCAGCTGCCGCCAAAATGAAAACACACTTCCATCGGATGCGCGCAGGGATTATCCTTCATCCCGGTAATCCGGCGGCACAGGCAATCGGAGATCGCAACGTACTTCGCGTTGCGGATCGTTTCCTCGATATTTTCATACGGCAGAACCTGAGAGTTCGGGTCAACCGCTTCTCCGATGGGAATGGTTCGGAGATCCCGGGTGGTTCCTTTGAGCCAGGTAGATTGATAAAGAAGCGGCTCAAACTCGTCCCATTCCTTCAGCAGCTCCGGGGTCATGCGGTTCATCTGAAATTCAATAATGCCCACCAGAAACGCCGAGGCCATGTATTTGTAAGCGCCTTGCCTGCCGGCGCGGAAAGCAAGTCCCTTTTGGGACATGTCATAGAGCTTTTTTTCCAGCTTGTCGGGATCTTCTCCAAGGCGCGCGGCAATCTCCCCGGCGGTCTCCGGCTTGGGCTTGAGGTTCAAAAACATTTCCGCCTCATCCGGCAAAAAGATAGCTTCTAAAACTCTCAGCTCCACCCCCGACTCCGTGTTCACGGGAAATCGCTGGGGCATCGTGTCTAAATACTCCGCCAGGCGCTGATAGACATCTTTCATGATTTCATACTCTTTCTTTTTTATGCCAATTTAATCTTGATATATGAATTGCCTCATAATTGTTTTCACGTTTGTCATTCCGTCGAAAGCCGGAATCCAGAATATTTAAACTGGTTCCCGGCTTTCGTAACCAAAAGGTCACAAGACCGGGAAGACCACCGAGCGCCTCATAGGAATTGATGTGCATACTGTTCGAAATTGTTATGAATGGGTCCGCCATCCTGTCCTCAGTACACAGATGCCACCTGATGATGCGCGACGAATATGACAACTGTTTCACCATATTGCAAGGGAAATTCGGGAACAGCGGACGGTAGGATAGCTCATAGACTTTCCAGCTCCGGCGCGGCGGTTAACCCGCACACACGGGGCGATATCTCCGCTACGAGTGCTTCAGCGCCACCTTAAGGTGGTCAGAATGGCTGAGGATAATTAATAGGCTGAAAGGATAAAGGCAGAGGAAACAAACTTGTAAACTTCTTGCCGGAGTTAAGCGCGAGCGGGGAGCAAAATATAATATTCCTATGCCTCTTTTAACACAAACCGTGCAAGGACAAAGCTCCATTTTGCGTTGTGACGTCTGAGGCGGTTTTTTGCTTAAATTTTTCGCGCCATTGCTTTTACGCGTTCGGCCTGGCCGATCAGCGATTCGAGACGATTGGTTTCTTCTTCCAACCTGGAAAGAGGTTCTTTAAGGCGATGCTCAATTTCCACAAAAAGATTTTCAAAAATCCGGGATATTTCCTTATCCAGCCGATCCCGGAACTCTTCGCGGGATTTGCGTAATTTTTGCGACACTTCAGACAGAAGACTTGAACGCTTCCAAATCAGCGTTGCGGCGATCAAACCGGCCCCTGCCAGAGCAAGCACGCCGCCTGTAATATCAAACACCACCATCTTTGTCGCCAGGGCAATGACAGCGCCGAAAGCGGCAAGTCCCCCGCCGGCCAGAGACAGCTTGCCGATGTCTGAGCCCTGAATGGCTTTGTCGCCGACGATATCGGCCACGCGAAGCTCCTGCAACTGGCGCTGGAGGCGCGAAAGAATTTCGACCCGATCCGTATCTTTTGCCGAAATACCCGGTTTCATGTCGTTGCGGCGGCGCGCGACGGCTTCGGTGAGCTCAGTAAACATAGACAACATTTCATCCGAGATGTCTTTCGATACCCGCGAGGATTCCGCGTCAATCTCCGCCTTTGATTTGCTTTCAAAATCGGCTTGAAGTTCCGTAAGCCATGTTTTGATGTCTTTATCACGTACCAAGGGGATGGCCCGGCGCAAAATGGTTCCCACGCTCAGCCCTTCGGTAAAATCCGCTTCCAGGCCGGACGCCAGCCGGTCGTAGGACAAACACAAGCTTTCCACGGCCAGGCGCTTGAGCGCATCCGCTTTGTCACGCCTGGTTTTGACGAACCCCGCCAACTCGTCATAAAAGCCCCGATCATCCGCCAGCGCGGCCTGGGCGGATCGCAATTGCCTGATGATGCCCTCGGCAATCTTTGCGGCCGTTTCGCGGGCGCCTTCCACTTTCATCCGCCAGACGTCGCCGGTTTCAACGGTTTTTTGCAGAAAATCGCGAAACTCCGTAAAACCGCTGTCTGTGGCCCCTTCGGCTTCCCGTTTGGCTGAAACGGCGAAGACGACCGGATTTTGAACATTTCTTTCACGCGCGTACTGCGCAACCCGCTCCCGATTGATGGACAACTCATGCTGCGTTGCCAGGTCGGACTGCTGCAGAACAAACACGGTTTTGCGGTGCCAGTCCCTGCGAATCAATGCCAGAAGGTCCCAGGATGATCCGGTATGCGGGTTCTTGGCTGGAAAGACGAAAACGACCAGATCGCTCATTGGAATGTATTTTTCTGTAATTGTCTGATGATTGCGGATGACCGAATTGGTACCCGGCGTATCCACAATGATGATTTCCCGCAGAACGTCCTTGGGCAAGGCGATCCTTTCCCACTGAGGTCCGAGATCCGTTCTGGATCGCTCGTCCGCATAGACCAGTTCCTGAATGCAGGCCGTGCAGGGATCCGGCGCAACGTCACAGACGGACTCGCCGAGAAGGGCATTAACAAAACTGCTTTTCCCGGACTTGACCTCGCCGATGATCACAAATAAAGCGGGAGACTGCAGGTGCGCAAGCCTGTCCCGGACGATTTTGGCCGCTTCCGCATCAGAACTTTTTTCTGCAAGGGCCAAGGCCGCACCCAACAGATCACGTATGGCGTCGAACTGGTTTTTGACGTCCTGACTCAAAAGCTGTTTTGTCATGGTTCCTCCATGTTCGTTGTCACGCTATCACCTTAAAAATCTTTGTAAAAAGCCGCTACGGAACGGATGATCCGTGTTCATTTTACTACTTGCAGAATTATTAGTGCAATCTTGCTGTATTGGCAATCGATTTTATGGCCAGAGCGAATCAGAGAGGATTTCATCATTCAAAAAATGGGCTGACGGCAGAAGTGAACCTCACCCAAAAGCACAAAGACGGTAATGACCCAATAGGGAGTCTGGGATAAATACAAATATTATTTCATAATTAGCGATACGATCTTATCCGTGTTCTGGCATCACGAAATAAATCCTTAAAATCCGGCAAAACCAAATATCAGGAGGCATCTCATGGAAAGGATCATGTCGAAAAGCTTTTACGACACGTCCTGGAAATCCAAGAAACCGGATGGAGCTCCTACTCGATGTTGTCTGAACGGCTTGAAGATCCGAAGTTGATATTTTTTTTCACAGTCATGTCCCGACAGGAGGCCCGAAATTCCTGGAGCTACAAAAGAATGCTCGAGCAACAGCCATCCCGCCCCACCCCGGCTGATGCGGAAACTCCCGTCTTTGATTTCCGAAGCATGAAATGCCTCAACTCACATCAGCGGCGAATCACCGCGTTGATAAAGGCTCCGCTCAGGGCATCTTCCTGATATTCCATGTTGTCTTTACGGTAAATACCTTCATGCTTGTGATATGAGAAAGCGGATATTCAACGCCCAGCATCGCGATGATTTTTTTCGACCAGATCAACCAAATCACCTTCGATGTCATCCGTAGTGACCCGATCGGTGGCGCTGATAACCTTACCGATCTTAATATGCGGGGTGTAAAAATTCTTCCGGTTTGTGCCCAATAGCAAAAGGGCAGCGCACCTTTTTAAAGACGTTTCACTCGTTGCTTGCCGCGCTGAAAATCGGCAACGCATTTTCCCCGCGTCAGATCTTTCGAGCCGCGTCGTAGGCGTCCCAGATGGCCTTCAGGACGTTTTCAGGTTTGTCCGCATCACCGATGAGATGCACGTTTTTATCCTGAAGCTCTTCGTAAAGCCCGCGATTGCTGTTATACCCCACGGATACGACGACATGATCCGCTTTCACATAAGACGGGACCGGAATGCCTGAGGGGCCGACGGTGTACATCATTTTTGCCCGGTTAGCCGAATTGGGAAAGTTTTTCACCATCGTGAGAAGCTGGGCCACGCCGTTTTCATACTTGGTGACGGTCGTCGAGGTCAGAACCGTCACCCGGTAGGCATCGAGCATCTCGAAGAGCATGTTGGTGTTGGCGGCCGAAATGCCAAACGCATTGAGGATCGTGTCGCAGGCTTCGACCACCGTGACAGTTTTGCCCCTCTTGCCCAGGTCGCAGGCGATTTCGATCCCGGTAAGCCCGCCGCCGACAATCAGAATGTTTTGCCCCGGAATCTCCGGCCCAAGCAGCGTATCGATGGCGTAGGTGACGTGAGGGCCGAAAAGGCCTTCCGTGTCGAGCCTGCGTTCGGTCGCGCCGGTGGCCAGAAAGACGTGGTCATAATGATTTTCAGCCACAAAAGATCGGTCCACTTCCGAACGTAAAACGATATTCACAGACAGTTTGTCCATCTGACGAATATACCAGGCCAGCAGCCTGCGGTCATCTTCCTTGTAATCCTGGACCGAGGCTGCGACAAACACGCCGCCTAACCGATCCGACTTTTCATGCAGATCAACATGATGTCCGCGAAGCGCACAGACGCGGGCCGCTTCCATTCCGGCAAGCCCTCCGCCCACCACAAGGACGCGACGCGGCGATGAGCCACGTGAAGGTTTCCTTTGACACCCCGGAATATACCGCAAACGCCGACGGGATAGGCACCCTGCGGCTGCTCGAGGCAGTGCGGCTGCTGGGCCTCGCCGGCAAGTCGCGAATCTACCAGGCCTCCACATCGGAGCTCTACGGCCTGGTCCAGGAGGTTCCGCAGCGCGAAACGACACCATTCTATCCCCGTTCGCCGTATGGCGTGGCCAAACTCTACGCCTACTGGATCACCGTCAACTATCGCGAGGCCTATAAGATGCACGCCAGCAACGGGATACTGTTTAACCATGAATCGCCCATCCGCGGCGAGACCTTTGTCACAAGGAAGGTTACACGGGCATTGAGTCGCATAGCGATGGGAGTCCAGGAGAAGATGTTCATGGGGAACCTGTCGGGCAAGCGCGACTGGGGTCATGCGAAGGATTATGTCAGGGCGATGTACCTGATACTGCAGCAGGATGAGCCGTCGGATTACGTGATTGCCACGGGGGTGACGACGACGATACGCGATTTCATCAGGCTGGCTGCTGCTGAACTGGGCCTTGAGATGGTGTTTCAGGGTGAGGGGGTTGACGAGAAGGGCTACATTGTCTCGATGGATGAGAAGCGGTTCATCAATTTTGTGGGGGCGGAGTATCTCGAGGGGATACGGATCAAGATGAGGGAGAAGAAGGAGATAGTAGGTGTAGACAAACAGTATTTCCGTCCCACCGAGGTTGACCTGCTTATAGGTGATTCCACGAAGGCGCGTACGGTTCTGGGCTGGCAGCCGAAGTATGACCTCGCGGGGCTGATAACGGATATGATGGAGGGGGATGTCAAGCTCGTTAAGAAGGAGGTTTATCTGAAGAGGGGAGGGTTTTATACACCGAATTACTTTGAATAGGCAATAGGCAGTAGGCAATAGGCAATAGCGAAGTCTGCCATCATGAGGAAGCTCGTAGAACCTGTCCCGATAGCCGTAAGGCTGTCGGGAGCTTCAAGAATTGTAAAACAGATGTTGAATAAAAATTCAAAAATTTACGTCGCCGGCCACCTGGGGCTGGTAGGGACAGCGATCACGGAGGCGCTGAAGAGGAAGGGCTATACCAATATCATTGGTCGCTCCT
>CAYUDM010000022.1:0-44234 GCA_964443625.1 uncultured Smithella sp.
CATTTCGGACAGCTTTTCCGATATCGCCTATGTTCGGCAGCGAGCGCTTGATTTGGCCGAAGAGAAGAAACTGGCCATGCCCGGCCATACGGTTCATTTCGACGGGATCAACGATCAGGGTCGTGACAAGAAGAATACGTGCCTTTTGGTAACCCCGGACATGAAGGTATCCAAAATTATTGATGTCAAGGATCGGGAAGAAGGCCTCAAAGAAGTTTACGGCATCATGGACGGCATCATGGCCGGCAAGGAATGCTTTGTCCGCTTTTTCTGTCTGGGACCGCTCCATTCCCGTTTCTCCATCGCCGCGCTGCAGATCACCGATTCCGCCTATGTCGCCCACAGCGAAGATCTTCTTTACCGTGTGGGTTACGAACAGTTTAAATCCCTGAACGGATCGGATGATTTTTTCTATCTGGTGCATTCGGCGGGTGACCTCGACGAGCGCAACAACACAAAAAACATCAAAGACAGACGAATTTATATTGACGTTTTGGGCAAACGCGTTCTGACGGTCAATAATCAGTACGCGGGCAATAGTGTAGGCTTGAAGAAGCTGGCGCTGCGTCTGGCCATCTACAAAGCCAATAAAGAAGACTGGCTCACCGAGCACATGTTTGTGATGGGGGTGAGGCCCGAAGAGAAAAAGCGCGTGACCTATTTCACGGGAGCCTTTCCCAGCGCCTGTGGCAAAACTTCGACCGCGATGGTTCCGGGTCAGCAGATCATCGGCGACGATATCGCCTACATCCGTCACTCCGATGACGGCAAGGCCTATGCGGTGAATATCGAACAGGGGATTTTCGGCATCATCGAAGACGTGAACCCCGTTGACGATCCGGTCATCTATGAAGCGCTCACGACGCCGCGCGAGTTGATTTTTTCCAACGTGCTGGTGAAAGACGATAAACCCTACTGGCTGGGCATGGGGCAGATTCTTCCGGAAGACGGTGAAAATTTTTCGGGACAGTGGGCAAAGGGCAAGAAAGACGCCAAAGGCAGTGACATTCCCGCGGCCCATAAAAATGCCCGTTACACCATTCGTTTGAGCGAACTCAAAAATGTCGATCCGAAGCTGTATGATCCCGAAGGTGTCCCGATCAGCGGCATCATTTACGGTGGCCGTGATTCCGACACCTCCGTACCTGTTTACCAGAGTTTCGACTGGGCGCACGGCATGTTTATCGGCGCCTCTCTGGAGTCGGAAACTACCGCGGCGACGATCGGCGCGGTGGGTGTGCGAGAGCTGTCTCCCATGGCCAACCTCGATTTTCTGGTCGTCCCGTTGGGAACGTATCTCCGCAATCATTTGAAATTCGGAGAGCGGCTGATCGTCAAGCCTTTGGTCTTCTCCACGAATTATTTTCTGAAAGTGGATGGGAAATTCCTGAATGACAAGGTAGACAAAAAAGTTTGGCTCAATTGGATGGAAGGCCGCGTGCATGGAGAATATGGCGCCATCGAGACGCCGATCGGCTACATTCCGAAATATGAAGATGTCGCCAAACTGTTCAAGAAAATATTTGAAAAGAAATATTCGAAAGAGTCCTACGATCAGCAGTTTTCCATCCGGATTGACAAATTTCTGGAGAAGCTGGAACGCGTGCAGAGCGCCTACAGCGAAGAGGAAAACATTCCCGAAGAATTTTATGTCATCATGGAAATGCTGCGAAACCGGCTGACCGCCGCCAAGCAAAAAGCCGGCAAATCAGTCATCCCTCCCGCCGATTTCATCTAGCCCGCATAAGAAAGCCCCGGCGACCGCCGGGGCTTTTATTCAGAAGACTAAAAAAAATGACATAAAATTCTTTTCTACCGGATCAACTGAGGCAGAAACAGGGCGATCTGCGGAAAAATCAGCAACAGAGCTGCCAGCGCGATCATGGAATACAGCATGTGCAACGTGCCTTTAAAAATGACATGAAGCGGCACATCGCGAGCGACGCCCGCGACTACGTATGCGTTGATGCCGATCGGCGGTGTGATGACACCCATGCCTGTGACGACCACGATGACCACGCCGAACCACACGGGATCAAAACCCATGCTCAGAATCACGGGGTAAAAAATGGGAATCGTCAGCATGATCATGGCCAGGGAGTCCATCAGGCAGCCCAACAGCAGGTAAATGACGATGATCACCCCCATCACGATCATCGGATGCAGGTCCAGAGTCGATACGAAAGCTCCGATGTCCGACGGGATTCGTGTGACGGCCAGGAAATGCCCGAAAACCGTGGCGCCGGCGACCACGACAAAAATCATGCAGGTGATGCGCGTGGTGTCATACAAGGCGTTTTTAAATCCCTGCCAGGTTAAGTGGCGGCCGACGAGGGCAATGACAATAGTTCCCGATGCGCCGATGCTGGCGGCTTCCGTCGGCGTGAAAAGCCCGGCGAAAAGGCCCCCCATGACTATGACAAACAAAAGCAGGGTCTCAATCAGCCCGGATAAGGATTTAAATTTTTCCTTCCATGTCGTTTTCGGACCTCTCGGTCCGATCTCCGGGCGAAAAAACGTCCAGATGAAGATGGATAGGACAAAAAAACATGACAGCAGGATTCCGGGAATGACGCCCGCCAGAAAAAGCTCGCCGATGGATTGCTCGGTCATGATGCCGTAGATAATGAAAATCGTGCTCGGCGGAATTAAAATGCCCAGGCTGCCGCCCGCGGCCACAACCCCTGTGGCCAAGGCCGGGCTATAGTTGAACTTTTTCATTTCCGGCAGTGCAACAGAGGCCATCGTAGCGGCCGTGGCGCTGGTCGATCCGCAAACCGCTGAAAATCCCGCGCAGGCGCCGATGGTGGCCACCGCCATGCCGCCAGGAAGGTGTCCGAAGAATTTATGCGCGGCATGAAAAAGCCTGCCGCTGATGCCGGCGTGGAAGGCGATCTGTCCCATCAGGACAAATAAGGGAATGACGGTAAGGTTGTAGGAACTGAAGACGTAGTAGAAATCCCGGACGATGAGGTTGGACGCGGCATGCCACGAAACAATCATGCCGAAACCCAGATAGCCGACCAGAGCCATTACAAAGCCCACCGGCATTCGCAGAAACATTAAGACGATCAGTACCGCAAAACCAACAATGCCGGCAAAAGTAGGGGTCATCTGGCAAAAGTCCTTCTCAGCGATTTCACAAGATCGGTGATTAAAAGGAGGCCAAGCAATGCGCAACCCGCGGCAATACCGTAGATAAACGGAAAGACGGGCATCTGGAGGGTCAGGGAGACTTCACCGCTTCGCCGGATATCCGCGGCATAGATAAAGGCCTGCCAGGCGATCAGTCCGAACAGAAGGCTGCCCAGAAGGTTGCTGAAAGATTCAATGGCGAACTGGATCCGTTGTGGAAAACGGTTGACAAGGATTTCCACGGCAATGTGGCCTTTCTCGATGGATGTAAACGCCAGCGCAAAGGACACAACCAATGTTCCCAGAAATCCCACCAGTTCATAGGTGCCGGGAATCGGTTTGCCGAAAAACCGCATGATGACGTCGGCCGTGGACAGAAGCATCATCACAATGACGCAAGCGCAGGCAAGGATATTTGCGACCCTGCCTGCGCCGGCGATATATTTTGTCGGACTAATCATGAAGCGCACGGATAAACTATTTTTTCGCTTTGGAATGCGCCTTAATCAGGCGTTCCACTTCGGAAACGGCCTGTTTTCCGGGCAGGCCCTTGCTTTCCATATCTTTGATATAGTTGTCGACCACGGGGCTTACCGCGTTTTTCCAGCGGGCGGCCTCCGCATCGGACAGTTCGAGCGTTTTATTGCCCAGTTCCGCAGAGAATTGATGCCCTTCAACATCTGCTTCATCCCAGGCCTTGCCGGCGATGGTAATCCATTCTTCGCTGACGTCGTCAAAGACTTTCCGCACATCGGCGGGCAGTGATTCCCACTTTTTCTTGTTCATCACGATGAACATGGCCGTTGTATAGCCGATATTCCGGCAATCCGTCGTGTATTTTACCACCTGAGCCTGTTTCCATCCCTTGAGCGTCTCCATGGGCGCCAGGGTGCCATGAACGACGCCTTTTTGCAGCGCTTCATAGGTTGCGCCCTGAGGCATGGCAACCGATACACCGCCCAGATTTTCCACGATTTTGGCGCTCAAACCGGTGGAACGGATTTTCATGCCCTTGAGGTCTTCCATCTTGGTGACCGGTTTTTGCGTGTGGAGAAGTCCCGGGCCGTGGGCGTGCAGATAAAGAACTTTCACATCGTCGAGTTCTTTGGGCTTCATTTTCTTTACGAAGTCGTTGGCAACCAGGGTGGCCACCATACCGCTGGGGTATCCCATCGGCAGATCGAGCGCTTCCAGGAGCGGGAAACGGCCGCGTGTATAGGCGAAAAGAGACATGCCGATGTCGGAAATGCCTTTGACCACCCCGTCGTAGCATTGGTCGGCCGGGGTGAGCGATCCACCCGCGAAAATGTTGATTCTGACCTTGCCGCCGGTGCGTTTTTCAATTTCTTTCGCCCAGTTTTCGCCCGCTTTGGCCTGAGCGTGGGTGGGCGGGAAAAAAATGCTGAAGGTCAGGTTGGTTTGCGCAAAGGCCGCGGAACGGCTCCACAGCAGGATCGCGACGACTGCGGCAACCAGAACAATGGATGTTGAAAAAAATCTATTCTTCATTAAAAAATCCCCCTCTTTTATTTGGTAAAAATGACCATTCCGGGACATAACCCCGTGTAAAAATTTGATAGTCAGTGGGTTTGACGGCCCCGATCGGGCCAAGCGGAATCTGACGTCAGCTTTTCGGTTCTTTATATTTATTGAGCTCTTCGCGGTATCGGTCGGCTTCGGCTTTAGCCGATTCGATTTCTTCTCGCGCCTTTTCCAGCTCTTCGTCCTGCTTCTGCCTTTCCTCTCGGATTTTATCCTGAATTTCGTCTATGCCCACGTAAACGGCCAGGGCCCCGCCCAAAAGCAGGCTGATCGGCAGAGCGCCTTTAATGATGGTCAGAAAATCGCCCCACCAGAAAATGAGACTGATCAGTCCTAAAACCGCGGCAATAACTCCCCCTGCCAGCAAAGGCATGATCCAAACCTCCGGAAAATGAATTTAAATGACGCCGACTAATTACGGGTGCGTTTTTTATCACGAATATAGAGCTTAGGCAAGATGGAAATAGATGATTATTCAGATAAAATATTACTTGATTTAATAGGGTTCATCATTTAAATAAAAAAATTTCAAACGTTAGAGAATAAGACCAAAATGAGGTGACACAGACAGATGATTCAACCGAACTTCGAGAAAACCGACGGCCTGGTTCCTGCCATCGTCCAGGATGCCGAGACAAAAGATGTGCTGATGATGGCCTATATGAACCGGGAATCCTGGGAAGAGACCCTGCGGACCGGGAAAGCGACTTTCTGGAGCCGTTCCCGGAAAAAACTCTGGCTCAAAGGTGAAAGTTCCGGTCATGTGCAGATGGTAAAGGCCATTTTTATCGATTGTGATGAAGACACTATTTTGCTGCTGGTCGATCAGATCGGCGGTGCGGCGTGCCACACCGGACATCGGTCCTGCTTTTACCGAAAGCTCGACTCCGGGAATTTTATAGAAATTGAAGATAGGATATTCGACCCGAAGGATGTTTACAAATGAGTATTTTAAAGTTGGGAATCCCCAAGGGGAGCCTGGAAAACGCGACCATTGATCTTTTTAAAAAGGCGGGCTGGCGAATTACCTATGACAGCCGCAGCTATTTCCCGGATATCGACGATCCGGAAATAGCCTGCACACTCGTGCGAGCCCAGGAAATGTCCCGCTATATCGAAAACGGCCATCTGGATTTGGGACTCACCGGCATCGACTGGATTTTAGAGAATGCCTCCGACGTGGTGGCGGTTCAGGATCTGGTCTATTCCAAAGTGTCCACCCGTCAGGCCCGCTGGGTGCTGGTGGTTCGGGAGGATTCCCCCATCCGCACGCTGGAGGACTTGGAGGGCAGGCACATCTCAACCGAGCTGGTAAACTTCACAAAACGGTATTTTACTGAAAAGAAAATCAACGTTCATGTGGAATTTTCGTGGGGTGCCACGGAAGCTAAGGTTGTTGATGGTCTGGTGGATGCGATTGTGGAAGTCACGGAAACCGGTTCAACGATCCGCGCCAACAAATTGAGAATCGTCCACGAACTTATGAGAACGAACACGCAGTTGATTGCCAATCGCGATGCCTGGCAAGATCCGTGGAAAAGCAAAAAAATCGAGCAGATTCGGACGCTTCTGTCCGGTTCGCTGCTGGCGATGGGGAAAGTCGGCCTGAAGATGAACGTGTCGGGAGAAAACCTTGAAAAAGTGATGAACATTCTGCCGTCGCTGAAGGCGCCGACTGTGTCCACCCTGCAGTCGAAAGACTGGTTTGCCATCGAGACGGTTGTGGATACCGGTGTGGTGAGAGATTTGATTCCGTCGCTACTTTCTGCAGGCGCGGAAGGAATTATCGAATATCCGCTCAATAAAGTCATTTAATGGAAAGGACGTCCATGGCCAGAAGAGCAAAGATTGTCCGGAAAACAAGCGAAACGGATATTGTTTTAGAGATCGATCTGGATCGGTCGGCGGGCAGTAAAATCGACACGTCGATTCCCTTTTTAAACCACATGCTCGATCTTTTTTCGCGGCACGGATTGTTTAAACTGGTTGTGAAAAGTCAGGGGGATACGGAAATCGACGACCACCATCTGGTTGAGGATCTCGGGATCAGCCTGGGCAAAGCGGTGGGGCAGGCGCTCGGCGCCAAAGAAGGCATCAACCGCTACGGATCGGCCAGTGTTCCGATGGATGAGTGCCTGTGCCGTGTCGATATGGATCTGTCGGGACGACCCTATCTGGTTTACAAGGTGCGTTACGAACGCCGGAAAATCGGCGGATTCGATCCCGCGCTGGTCAAGGAATTTTTCAAAGCGTTTACCGATCACAGCGGCATCACGCTTCACATCAACCTGGCCTACGGCAGCAACAGTCACCATATTATCGAGGCGGTTTTCAAGGCCTTTGCCAGGGCGCTGAGGCAGGCGGTGACGGTGAATCCGTCGATCAAAGGCGTTTTATCGACCAAAGGAACCCTCTAAACCCAATAACAGGAGTTTCCATTGCTGCGTATAAACAAGATAAGATTTGTCGTTGCGTTGACCGGTTTGATGATGTCTTCCTTATGGATTACGGGTATTGTTTGCGCCGAATCCGAAACCGGGGACAAGCATCAAAAGTCCTACCGCGTGGCCGTGGTTCCGTTCAAGGTTGTAGAGCCTGATGAAGGATCGGCAACGGCGTTTTGTCCCGTTTGCGGAAATGCGGTCTCAGCAGGCGAAGTCGTGCAAGACGCGCAACGGGTGCTGGAAGAGATTTTTCTCGACAGGATGCGGGAGCGTTCCGATGTGGAGCTGCTTTCGACGGATCGGGCGGCCGGCGCCTACCAGAGACTATCCATCGATGCTCGCAAGCCGGGATACCTTCAGATCCTCCGTCAAGTCGGCAAGGAACTCGGCGCCGACGTGGTGGCGGCGGGTTTTGTTTACCGCTATCGGGAGCGCGTCGGCTATGATTATTCCGCTGAGCGGCCCGCGTCCGTCGCTTTCGAAATCCATTTGATTTCGGTGGCCGACGGAAAAACGATCTGGCGGGGCGTATTCGACAAAACCCAAAAGTCTCTGATGGAAGATATATTTCAGGCATCTTCCTTCTTTCGCGGCGGCGCCAGGTGGTTGACCGCCAGGCAGCTGACCCGCCTGGGCGTTGATGAGACCCTCAAGACGTTTTCAGGATTTGCGCCCTGAATTATTTCGCCGGCGCATTGGTTTTTCCGGGGAAGGCGGTCTTTCGTTTAGAAGGCGGCCCTGGTAAACATATTCTACAAGGAGTTTCACGGTGATCATCATTCCGGCTATTGATATCAAAAACGGTCAGTGCGTCAGGCTGGCCCAAGGCGATTTTAACCGCGTCACGGTCTATGCTGAAAACCCGCTCGATATGGCGCGTCTGTGGGCTGAAAAAGGCGCCCAGCGGGTGCATGTGGTGGACCTCGACGGCTCGGTTGCTGGCCTTCCGAAAAACGCCGGAATTGTGGTCGATATCGCCAAAAGTCTTTCTCTTCCGGTTCAGGTGGGCGGTGGCATCCGGAATATGGAAACGATTCGATACTATCTGGATAACGGAGTATCCGCCGTCATTCTCGGTACGGCTGCCATTCAGGATGAAGCGTTTGTGAGGCGTGCCGCCTCAGAGTACCCTAAACGAATCATTCTGGGCATCGACGCTTTGAACGGAAACGTGGCGGTCCGCGGCTGGACTGAAAAAACACAGCTCAATGCCGTGGATCTTGCCAAACAATACGAAAACTGCGGTATCCGGGCAATCGTCTACACGGATATCCAGCGCGACGGTATGGAAACGGGGGTTAATGTCGCAGCGACTCGCGAGCTGGCCTGCGCGGTTTCTATTCCGGTCATTGCTTCCGGGGGGGTGGCCACGCTTGCCGATATCGACCGTCTGTTGGCGGTTGACGATTGTTCCTTTGACGGCGTGATTGTCGGACGCGCGCTCTATACGGGTGCGATTGCGCTTGAAGACGCGATTGCCCGGGCGCAAAAACCTCGTTGAGACAGGGAGGGGCTTATGTCGGAGTGCATTTTCTGTAAAATCGCAAAAGGCGAGATTCCATGCACAAAGGTGTATGAAGACGACGCTGTCTTGGCGTTCGAGGATATCCATCCGATGGCGCCGGTGCACGTCATTGTCATTCCGAAGACGCATGTGGCCACGTTGATGGAGATGGACGCCGACGGCGGTGATACGGCCTGCCGGTTAATGGCGGCGGCCCGGGAAGTGGCCAGGATTAAAAATGTGGCGGAAAAAGGCTTTCGGACCGTGATCAACTGCAACGAGGAAGGCGGGCAGGTTGTGTTCCATCTGCACATGCACCTGCTGGGCGGCAGAAAGCTCGACGATCAGATGGGATGAAGCAGAGGTGAAAAAATATGGACATTCATGCCAGATTACAGGAACAAATGGTTACAGCGGCCAAAGCCAAGGATAAAATCCGGCTTTCCACGGTCCGCATGCTGAAAACCGCTTTACACAACAAGGAAATCGACCTGATGCGGCCGCTCAATGAGACGGAATGTATGCAGATCGTTTCAGCACTGGTCAAACAGCGGAAAGATTCGATCGAACAGTTTGGCCGAGGCGGCAGACAGGACCTTGTGGACAAAGAAGGAGCGGAGCTGAAGATTCTTGAGGAATTTCTGCCCGAGCAGATGTCGGATGACGACGTCGAGGCTTTGATTAAAAAAGCCATTGCCGAAGTCGGAGCGGCATCCGTCAAGGATATGGGTAAGGTCATGAAGGTGCTGATGCCGCAGATTACCGGAAAAGCCGACGGTAAGGCGGCCGGGGAAAAAGTCAAGGCCCTGTTGTCGTAGCGGGACAATTTCAGTCGCGGTTACAATAAGAACGCGTCAGACAAGGCAGCCATTCGTGCGTTTTGACGACAGTAAAATTGAAGAAATTAAAAGCCGCGTCGATATTGTTGAGTTGGCGTCCGAATATCTGACACTCAAGAAGGCCGGCCGGAACTACTTGGGATTGTGTCCCTTTCATCAGGAAAAGACGCCGTCGTTTACCGTAAACCGGGAAAAACAGATTTTCTACTGTTTCGGATGCGGTGAAGGCGGAAACGCGATCAGCTTTCTGATGAAAATATCGAATAAATCATTTCCCGAAGCCATCCGGCACCTGGCGGAGAAAACGGGTGTCATTCTGCCTGCCAAAACGATGAACCGGCAGGAGCGCGAGCGGGAGACTCTTCGCGAAGAGCTTCTGAAACTGAACCTCTCGGCCGCCCAGTTTTATGCCCGGAATCTCGTCTCCGCCGCGGGCAGGGGGAGCAGAGAGTATCTGGCAAAGCGGTCGGTGAGTGAGGAAACGGTTCGAGCCTTTCGGCTGGGCTTTGCGCCCGACTCCTGGAGAGCGCTTGCCGATAACCTCGACGGCGCCGGTCTGTCACTCAAATCGGCCGAGCAGGCCGGTCTGGTGATTGCGGGAAAAGAGGGCGGATACTATGATCGTTTCCGCGGACGGCTGATCTTTCCCATTGAAGACGTCTCCGGAGATATCGTGGCGTTTGGCGGCCGGATTATGGATCAGGGCGAACCGAAGTACCTCAATTCGCCGGAGTCCCCCGTCTATGTGAAAGGTCGGAATCTCTACGGTCTCAACAAGGCCAGGGAGGCGATCCGGCAGACGGGCTTGTGTCTGATCGTTGAGGGCTATTTTGATGTCATCTCCCTGTGGAACGCAGGGGTGCAAAATGTGGTGGCCACTCTGGGAACAGCGCTTACCAGGGATCACCTTGAACTCCTTCGCCGCTACACGCAGGATGTTATTGCCGTGTTTGACCCCGACGAGGCGGGGAAAAAAGCACTGGAGCGGTCGTTGGAACTGTTTTTAGCGGCAAATATCCGGGCACGGGCTCTGATTTTGCCTGACGGGCTTGATCCGGATGATTATATTAAAACCCGCGGCAGGGAGGACTTCGATCAACTGCTAGCCACAGCGCCGTCGATCAGCGATTACTATATCGACCATATCCTGGGAGACGGAACGACGTTTGAGGAGAACCGGGATCTTGTCAAGACGGCGATGGTGTTTGTTTCCAAAATCGGCAATGAGATCGAAAAGAATCTTTTTCTGAAACGGATTTCGGAGAAGCTCGGTATCGATCAGGCGCTTCTGAAAAGGGAGTTGCAGCGTCGAAAAGATGGCGATCCGAAGCGTGACATCGCGAAATCTGTCAAACCGGCCGACCAAGCTGCGCCAAATCCGCTGGAGATCAGTCTGATTCGTCTGCTTTTGGAATATCCTCAGCAGACCGTGCAGATGGAAACCGAGGGAATCACGGATTATTTTCTGGATATGCGCCTGAAGGATTTATGCGGGCAGATGATCCGGACCTATAAACTTTTAGGCTACCTTGACATCAATGTTATCTTGACGTCCGATGATGACAAAGGCCTGCGTGAATATATTTATAAATTAAGTATCGAGGCCCCTCCGACCGATGACAATATGGTGGAGCGGACCTTTTCAGACAACGTCCGCAGGATCAAGCAGCGGTGGTACAAAGAGCAGAAACGACGAATCCAGCTTCTGCTCAAACAGGCGCAGGAAAGCGGCGATACCGGCCGTCTTGTTGAACTAACGATGGAGAAACAGCGGTTGATGCGAGAAGAAAAAGCGATTCGCTGAATTATAAACGTTTTGGGGAGAAACCAAATGGCCAAAGATATTCAATCCGATGAATTTAAAAAATTATTGTCGCTGGGAGAGGAAAAAGGATTTTTGACTTACGACGATGTCAACGATTTGCTGCCTCCGGACGTCAATACCTCCGATCAGATTGATG
Organism: uncultured Smithella sp.; assembly: GCA_964443625.1. Lineage (GTDB taxonomy): Bacteria > Desulfobacterota > Syntrophia > Syntrophales > Smithellaceae > UBA8904. Next base: position 11,426 of record CAYUDM010000022.1, read on the forward strand.
ACATCATCATGCTGTTCGGCGAGAAAAATATCGATATTATCGACACCGAGCAGGGCGAGAAACTGGTCGTCAAAAAACCGGTGGAAGACGGGGTGGCAGTTAAGTTTCCCTTACCCTTGTCGCTGGTTCCGGGCGCCGGGAAAACGGGTGATCCGGTCAAGATGTATCTTCGCGAAATGGGCTTGGTTTCTCTTTTAAGTCGTGAAGGTGAGGTGGAAATCGCGAAAAAAATCGAAGAAGGCGCCAGAGAAACAATGTCCGCCATCTTCCGGCTGCCGGCTTCGATTCACGAGGTCTTCTCGGTTGGAGAAAAATTGGACTCCGGCGAACTGCGGATCAAGAGCATTGTGGATAGTGTCGAAGACGAGGAAGGGTTCATGGAGGAAGATGAGCACAAGGAAAGGGTGCTCAAACTCATCGCCCGGATCAGACTTTTTTACGACCGCAACGCCGCCATCCAGCTCAAGCTCAAGTCCAAGACGATTCGCCCCAAACAGCGCGATCAGCTTACCGCGGAGATGGAAAAAAATTCTAGAAATATCGTTATTCTGTGCCGGAAAATCCGGTTCAGCAAAAAACAGATCCACCGGCTGATTTCGAAGTTGCGTTTCTACGCCGACGACATCGAAAAATCCGAACGGGTGATCAACCACTATAAAAAGGAAATGGGTCTCAATCTCACACAGATGGAGAAGGCCTGGTCGAAGATGAGGAAATCCAAGGCTGATGAAAAGCAGGCAGCCCGGGAGGCGAAAGTATCAATCGACATGCTGCATCGGAGTCATGACGACATTCTGGAAGCCCAGAAGCGTCTTAAACACATTTCGAAGGAAGTCGGCATTCCAACGGCTACTCTTAAAGCGGTGGTTGATTCGATAGAGGACGGAGAAGCCAAAGCGGAAATCGCCAAAAGAAAACTGGTCGAAGCCAATCTTCGACTGGTTGTGAGCATTGCAAAAAAATACACGAATCGCGGTTTGCAATTTCTGGATTTGATCCAAGAGGGCAATATCGGCCTGATGAAGGCGGTGGATAAATTCGAATATCAGCGCGGCTACAAGTTTTCCACCTACGCGACATGGTGGATTCGACAGGCCATCACCCGCGCAATTGCGGATCAGGCGCGAACGATCCGCATTCCCGTCCACATGATTGAAACCATCAACAAGCTGATCCGGACATCCCGGTATCTCGTTCAGGAACTGGGCCGTGAACCGACTCCGGAGGAAATCGCCGAGAAAATGGAGTATCCTCTGGAAAAAGTGCGCAAGGTTCTTAAAATCGCCAAGGAGCCCATCTCCCTGGAAACGCCGATCGGTGAAGAGGAAGACAGCCATCTGGGAGATTTCATTGAAGACAAGAAGATCATGTCTCCGTCGGAGGCGACCATCAGCATGGACCTTGCCGATCAGACGCGGAAGATTCTGTCCACCTTGACGCCGCGTGAAGAGAAGGTTCTTCGGATGCGTTTCGGCATCAGCGACCGCTTGGGGGTGATCGGCCCGGAAACCGCCGTTTTATCCGAGGGGGTTGAACATGAACTGGATGATGACGACGACAATGACGATGACGACGACTTGACGCCTGAAACCGCCACGGCAAAGACGCGAACAATAAAATAGTGTTTGACAACCGTTCCTCTTGGGTATATTTAAATTAACTTTGATGCTGGCGGCAAAAGGGGCTTCGGTCCGTATCCTGCCCAGTGAGGCGCATTATCTGGGGATGCCGAGGGCGGTTTCCCGGCATCATCGTCGGGAGTTTATAGGCGGGCCCATAGCTCAATTGGTAGAGCCACCGGCTCATAACCGGTAGGTCCCTGGTTCGATCCCAGGTGGGCCCACCAGATAATTAAAAAGACGGATGAAGGCATATGATGGTCGAACCAAACAGTTCAGTGATAGAAAGGCGACAAGTCGCCGAGGATGAATCGGCTGCCCGGCTGGAGCAAGGCCGGACATCAAGAGCTCAGGCACAGGCCCGTTAAGGGCTTTCTTAAAATGCACCCCACCCGGTGCATTTTTTTTATCTCAGATAACGGAGGTGGTATCTTTTGAAAGAGTTAATGACACGTTTGATCGATTTGCAGGAATGCGATTCCCATCTGGTCAAGCTTTCCACAAAGAAAGTGGATCTGCCCGACAAAATCCGGATGATGGAAGAAGCATTCCAGACTTTTACACAAAGCGTCCAGGTGAATAAACAGAAGTACGACGAACTCAAACAACAACATGCCGATTGCGAAGCCAGCATCAAGAAAAACCAAGACACGGTGACGAAAACCAAGGAGAGACTGCTCGAGGTTAAAAACAACAAGGAGTATCAGGCGATGCTCAAGGAAATCGACGCGGCCGATAAGGCGCGCGGCGACATTGAGTCGCAGATGATTTCCTTGATTGAAGAAATGGAAAAGCTTACCGCGCTGGTGAAGCAGGATGAAGAAACACTCAAAGAGGCCGGCTTGCGGCATGAGCAGGAAAAAAAGATTCTGACTCGCGAGCTCGACGAGGTGGATACGGAGGTTTCCGCCTGGTGCCGGAAACGAGAATCCCTTCAGGAAGCAGTTCCCTCCGATCTCCTGGGTCGTTATGACAGAATTAAACAACGCAATCAAGGCATCGGCGTGACCCCGGTATGGAAAGGGGTTTGCGGGGGGTGTCATATGAATATTCCTCCGCAGCTCTATAACGAACTTCAGCGTTCCGAAGCGTTGCTGATTTGTCCCAACTGCAACCGTATTATGTATTTTCAGGATCGCGAGAAAACCGATAACCCGTCATGACGACTCAACGAGCCGTAAAATTATTCAGCGATGGTGCGTGTCGTGGGAATCCCGGCCCCGGTGGAGCCGGAGCCGTGATCACGGATGAAACGGATGATATCGTGTGGGAAGGCAAGCAGTATCTGGGACACTGCACCAACAATATTGCTGAATATCGCGCGCTGATTCTTGGATTGACGGGCGCGGTTGACCAAGGCTTCCGCGAGCTTGAGGTCTATATGGATTCCGAGCTTCTGTCCCGCCAGATCAATGGGATTTACAAAGTCAAAAATCCTCAACTGGCTGTTTTGATGAAAGAGATCCGACAATTAATCGCGCGATTCGACCGTGTCGTGGTCCGGCACGTGCCGCGCTGCCATAATGCCAAAGCCGATGAATTGGCCAATCTGGCGATCGATGAATATAAAAACGACACGCGCCCGTAAAATTCTGTTACACTGCGGACACAGGCTCTGACGCTGTCCGTCTGTAAAGTTTATTCGCGAACACTTCTTGAAACAATATTCAAACCGTTGTAGGGTTCGACATGGCCGGAGAAGATCAGATGATCGCGGGCGGATAATGATCCGTCGGAGGAAAGTCCGAGCTCCGCAGGGCGGGATGGTCGCTAACGGCGACCGGGGGCGACTCCAGGGAAAGTGCCACAGAAAAGATACCGCCTCGCTTTCAAGCGGGGTAAGGGTGAAATGGCGAGGTAAGAGCTCACCGCTTTCCCGGTGACGGGAAAGGCAGGGTAAACCCCATCCGGAGCAAGACCAAATAGGAGAACGTTTGAGGGCGGCCCGTCCGAAGTTCTCGGGTAGCGTCGCTAGAGGCGACGGGCAACCGTCGTCCCAGATGAATGGTCATCGTTGCGCGAAGGGTAACCGACGCGCAAAACAGAACTCGGCTTATGAGCTTCTCTTGCGCCTCTTTCCCTATGAGGAAAGAAAGAAAAAGGCCGGATCTTTATGATCCGGCCTTTTTGTTGTTAAGGATTATTGTTTCCGCGATTAACGGTCATCGTCATCGTCGTCATTGAAGGCAGTCAGATCACCTTCCGATCCTTCAGGAATTTCAGCCTCAATGGAGCGGCCGATGCCCCGCCATAAGAGGACCATGATGAAGAACAGGATCACCATCGATACAATAATGATCAGAATGACGGTAGCCGTCCAGGCCTTGGCTTCCTTTTCGATGTTCTGCGCTACGCGTGTCGCCTGCTCATTATACTTTTCTACTTCCACTCCCATGCCGATCCAGCCGAATCCGGCAGGTGGTGTCAAATTGCTCGAGTAGAATTTGATCGGCGCGTAGGCGACGAACTTGGTATTGCCGGCAAACTGATACATCACGATCCCTGATTTGCCGGCCGCGGCTGCTTCTGAGACGGCCTGCAGATTCGGATCCATAAAGCCGAGCTGAGGCAGGTTTAATACCTCCATGCCTTTGGCTGTCAGGTCCGCGCTGTTTTGCTCGGAAAGCGCTGGAATCATCCGGCCTCTTTTATCCAGTCCGACGACATGGTAGTCGTTGGGATGAGAAATAACGTAACCCCGATAATCAACCATGAAAGCGTAATTGCCCGTGGATGCGTCGGTTTCAAAGACATGTTCGATCTGAGTCGGAACGACCTGATCGGTGAATTTTGCCAGATGGCGATAATCCGCGGCAAGGGTGATGATGCCGGCGAATCCGTCTTTCGTGAAGATCGGCGTTGAAAAACGGACGATGCCTGAAAATCTTTCACCTTTTTCAAAGGCTGCTTTGTCAACATACAAGCCTGTGACCGGAGAAACATAGACATCGCCTTTATTCAGGCGTTTCGTTTTTGCGAAATAATCTTCAACTTTATAGGTTGTATTGGCCGGATTGCTGACATTGGCCAATTTATTCGCAGCGACCGCTCGACCGTCAACGATCTTGATCTTTTCGTTGCCGGACGGATCAATCAAGGTAAGCTCTTTGTACAACCGGCTTGAGACCTGTTGCACCTTTCCTGAATCCTTGATCCACAGTGGCTTCTTATTTTCATCAATAAACTGTTTATACGCAGATTCGGTTGTCGGAATAATGGTGGAGACAAGTAAATCCTTCTTGCATTCCATTAAGAAGTTGGCAACTTCATCTGCAGTATTGATGGCTCGTAATTTGATTTCTTCCTGAGATTTATCATCGAGAACGCTGACCGTCCTCTCCTTAATTGTAACCCCCAGCTTGAGCATGCCATTGGCTATCAAGAACGCCATCAGTGATAAGGGGATGACGATGAGCAGGAAGAACACACCTCCTACAGTAAAATACTGCTTCTTTTTCTTAGATTCTGCCATTACTTTTTCCCCCTAACCTAGGTTAATTTTGTAGTTAATGTGCTGACGATTAACCCAAAAAGTAACTCACGAAGGGGTTGGCATACAGAAGAATCAGAGCAATAACCAGGGCGTAAATAGCGATGGATTCAGCCATGGCCATACCGACGAGCATCACCATCATGATCTTTCCCTGAACACCGGGGTTTCTTCCGACGGCCTGGCAGGCTCCGTTTGCGGCATTACCGATACCGGCGCCAGCGCCGATTGCGCCCAGGCCGATTGCGAGACCGGATCCGATCATTGCGCCAACGGCAAAAATGACTTTAATGTAAGATTCGCCGCCGACCGGAATGACGTCCGCCGCCAGGGCCAGGTGGCTCGACAGAAGCAGTGCCGTTACCGATGCAAAAACCGTTAAAAAAACTTTTCCTAATTTGTGTGACATTAGTTGTCTCCTTTCCTTACCAATGGTTTGTTTTTTATTATTGCCTCGATTTCATAGCATAAACGTACTGCCCTGAAAAGGGGAAATAATGTGACTATCAGTCGCCCTGAGCCCAATGCATGGGCTGTGCCATCAGTTTCAGCTTGTCGGAATGCGATCCGCAATGATTGCCTTTTCGGCTCTGCCCAAAGACAGGTCTCAAATGCTAATGCATTGACATCGTTCCAATTCAGAAACGAAGGCCTAGGGAAAATAAAAAATATTCGAAAGGGAATCAAAAGACTTTTCTCATCCGGACGGATGCCACTTATTGCAAGCACATTGAATGTTTTGTTCAATCTTTCGTATAAAACATTAAACACCGCAGACGGATCTATCTGGGCAACAATCTGTTGAGGCTGCGCTGATGCAGGCATAAAGCAACGTTGAGAGATATGGCTGGGCCGAAGATGACGAAGACCTCTGTGTGCAATAAACTCATATTTTAAGTTGAAATTTTATGACAAGGCCGATAGTATCCGAAATGCAACGTTTTTTGAAGCGCCCAATAACAGAATAGAACGATTAAGGAAAACCATGCAGGAAATCTTGACAGCCGTCACTTACCCGATCGTCTGGTTAATCTGTTCCTATGTGCTGAAAATTGAAAGCGGACTGGCGAAGCTTCTCATTTCACTGACCGCCGCTATTTTAGTTTATGTCCTGATCGGGATTCGACGCTCAAAACAAGAAACCAAAGACGACAACGAATAGCGGGAAAAATGGTCAAGCGGATTCGCAAGTTTCTATATCGGGCGATACAGATGCGTATTTTGTTCGCCAGCATCATCGTGCTGGTTTTGATCCTGCTTTTGGCCCTCACCGTCAACAATGCGCGCGAAAAAGAAATGGTCGGTCTGTTCAGCCGGCAGCAGCTGGCCTCGGCACAAAACGCAGCCATCCGGATGACGGAAATCTTCGTCAATGTCGGGAAAAATATCGCGCTGTTTTCATATTTCGATCCTCAAGGAAGGATGCTGCTGCATGACGAGGATGCTAATTCTGAAATTCTTTTTGCCGGATGGGATACCACCGTCAACGCGATCCTGCTGTTTGACGCCGATGGAACAATCCGACACGCCATTCCGCGGGGTGTTCTCCCCCCGGTGAGTATGACCGGTCATTTTAATATGGTCAAAAAGCTTCAGAAGCCCTCTTCCAATTTAGTGCTTTCTGAAAAACTTTCCCATGAATATCTGCCGCAGAAAACGGACTGGTATCTGGTTTGGGGATACCCCGTGTGGCGCCATAAGACGGAATTTTCCGGCGCCTGGGTGGTTTCATATTCTCTGGCGGCCCTGGTGGATCTCACCGAAAAACAAATCCGCGATAACGATCTTGGGCAGATGTGGCTTCTCGATGAAGAAGGCCGGATTATCCTGCATCCGGACGGTTCTTTGATCGGGAAGAACATTCGGGACCTGATCAGAAACCGGGACGGGACTGAGCTCGGTTTTCCCGCAGCCGAAGGACGTCACCGGGACGTTATGTTTTACCCGAAGCAAGACGAGAAACAAAGAACCGTTATCGCCTACTATCCGGTACAGGCGGCGGATCAACAATGGTACATCCTGGTTTCCGCGCCTTATAGCCGTGTTGTGGCGCCCGTGCGCACCACCTTTATATACACCATGTTCAGCGCCATTATTCTGATCCTTGTGGTGGTGGTGGCCGGTATTTCCTTTGCCTTTCGAGAGGGTAAGCGCATCCGCATGAAGGAGGAACACGAGCGTCTCCGGGAGCGGGAAATCTGGCAGGAGAAACTGCTGCGGGAAAAAAAGACGATTGACGGCATTATTGAAGGGTCTCCCATTCCCAGCTTCGTTATCAATAAAGAGCACCAGGTCATTTTATGGAATCGTGCCTGCGTCGAGCTCACCGGATGTCCGGCCGATGAAATGCTGGGGACCGATCAGCATTACAAATCTTTTTATTCGGTCAAAAGACCGATGGTGGTGGATCTAATTGTAGATAACGATCTCGACGGCCTGGATAAATTCTACGGGTCGAAGAAAGTGAAACAGTCGGAGAAGGTTCTGGGCGCCTATGAAGCCTACGATCATTTTGACAATCTGGGCGGGCGAAGCCGGTATATGTATTTTTTAGCCGCGCCGATTTACGACGAAGACGGAAATATCATCGCGGCGATGGAAACCCTTCAGGATGTTTCCCGCGAAGAAGAACTCACGCGCAGCCTTCGGGAATACGCCGAAACACTACAAAACGAACTGGCTGAAAATATTGAACTCCGCCGAGAGATTGAAGGCGTTTACAACTATCTCCAGACGATCGTCGACAGCTTACCGGACAAAATCTATGAACTCGACAAGGACGGCATTATCAATTTCGTTACCCGGGGCCTCAGGAAGTCGCAAGCTGATCTCAAGGGCAGACATTTCCTGGATTTTGTCGCGCCCGAGAATGTCGATTTCGTCGTGTCGAAGTGGGAAGACGCAAAAACGGGCGTCTACAAACCTTACGAACTTGAAACCACTACGAAAGACGGGCTAAAACGGAATCTTTTGGTCACCACGCTGCCGGTCATCGGGACAGATCATTATATCCTTGTCCAGCGTGATATTACTGAATTCAAAACGTTGGAAAAAAAGCTCTATGACAGCCAGAAGTTGGCTGCACTGGGGCAGTTGTCTGCCGGCATTGCCCATGAAATCAGAAATCCTCTATCCTCCATTAAAATGAGCCTTCAGATTCTTGAAAAAAGGATCAACCCCGAGGGTAATGACCTCAAGCGATTCAAAATTGCTCAGAAAGAGGTTGAGCATCTCGAAGAACTTGTCAACAATGTTTTGGTTTTTGCCAAGCCGGTGGAACCGAAAACGGCCCCGGTGGATTTGTCTAAAATCCTTGAGCAGGCCATCGCGTTGGCTGAAAAGGGGATACATGAAAAACAGGTTGATATCAGGCTGGAACTGGAGAACGTTCCGTTGGTCAATGTCGATTCGGGTATGATTACCGACGCCTTCCTGAATGTCATCCGAAATGCCATTGAAGCCCTGGATCAAAACGGAACCATTCGTATTTACGCTCGCAGCATCGGCAGCCAGCCTCCGTCGGTTCTGGTTGTGGTGGAAGACAACGGTTGCGGCATCGATGATGAGGACATGCCCCATCTGTTCAATCCGTTTTTCACGAAGAAGAAATACGGAACAGGTTTGGGGCTTTCGCAAGTTTTGAAGATTGTCGAGCTTCACCAGGGCAAACTGGAAATTATCAGTGAAAAAGGCAAGGGGACGAAAGTTTGCGTGACGCTGCCGTGCAACGAAAGACGCCTGGCGCAACGTGATTCGGGGGCTTAAGGCATCTGCCTGTTGTTCATGTGAGGTGTTTATCCACGACGAAGGTTGAGATTATGGCGAACATTCTTGTAATTGATGATGATGAATCGATTGTTGAAACGCTGGACTTATACCTGTCTGAAGAGGGCTATTCCGTTCGAACGGCCCTGACCGGCACGGATGGCCTCAACGAGTATGTGCGGGAACCTTCCGACGTCGTGATTCTGGATATCCGTCTGCCGGATGTGGATGGTTTTTCCGTGCTTGAAGACCTCAAAGAAGAAAATGAAAACGTCAAGGTCATCATGATCACCGCCTTTCACGACATGGAGACCACCATTAACGCCATGAAAGGCGGAGCATTCGATTATATTCATAAGCCGATCAACGTCGATGAACTCGACATTGCCATCAAAAAAGCCCTGAAATCCGTCGAGATGGAGAAGAAAATCGACGGATTGCTCATGGAGCCTTCCCGGAGCTTCCGAGTGGGCGACATCATCGGCACAGGCAATGAGATGCGGGAAATTTTCAAAACGATCGGCACCGTTTCCAAAAGCCGCACAACGGTTTTGATTCAGGGGGACAGCGGCACAGGTAAGGAGTTGATTGCCAAAGTGATTCATAACAACACGTCCCCCGAAGAACCGTTCATCGCGGTGAACTGTTCGGCGATTGTGGAGACGCTTTTAGAATCCGAACTCTTCGGACATGAAAAAGGGTCTTTCACCGGCGCGATTGCCCGCAAGCTCGGCAAGTTTGAACTGGCGCGCTACGGTAGCGTTTTTCTCGACGAGATCAGTGAAATGTCCATTAACTTGCAGGCCAAACTCCTCCGCGTCTTGCAGGAAATGGAGTTTGAACGCGTCGGTGGAAAAGACCGCGTGAAAGTCAACGCGCGAATCATGGCCGCGACGAACAAGGATTTGAAAGCCATGGTTAAGGAAGGCAAGTTTCGCGACGACTTGTTTTACCGGCTCAATATCGTCTCCATCAACCTGCCGCCTTTACGCAACCGCCGCCAGGACATTCCTTCGCTCATCGATTATCTTTTGTCCAAAATCAACATGGACCTGCACAAAAAAGTTATCGGAGTATCCGATGAAGTCATGGATAAATTCATGAGTTATTCCTGGCCGGGTAATGTTCGTGAACTGGAAAACCTGCTGGTGCGCGCCTGTGTCGTGGCCAAGGGACAGGTTCTGGGCATCACGGATTTTCCGGAATTGGGCAAAGAGCAGATCGAGAACCCCGCTCAAGACGGCGGTCTCGGAGAGATCTTCAAACCCAATGCCGAAGGCAAGCTTCTGACGCTGGACCAGGTCGAAGAACGCTATATCAGCAAAGTCATTCAGGAAACCACGATGAATAAAGGGGAAATTTGCGAAACGCTCGGTGTTTCCCGTCCGACGCTCGAGCGTAAACTGGAAAAGTATGGGATCTCTTTTGAAAGAGAATGAAAGGCTTTGCCTGATGAACGATTGCATCATGAAAATATCAAAAGCGGAGTTCATCAAGAGCGCCGTTGAGCCGAATCAATATCCCTTGCCGATTCATCCGGAAATTGCGTTCGTCGGTCGGTCGAATGTCGGCAAATCCTCACTGATCAACGCCTTGACCAACAGGAAAAATCTTGCCAAAACCAGTAACACGCCCGGCAGAACGCAGCTGATCAACTTTTTTTTAGTCAATGACAGGATTTCTTTTGTGGACCTTCCCGGCTATGGATTCGCGAAAGTGTCCCGTTCAATCCAGAAGGACTGGGGCCGGATGATCGATATCTATTTAAAGGAGCGGCGGAATCTTGCTTTAGTAGTGATGATTCTGGATATTCGCCGCGACCCAAGTCCGGACGATCTGTCATTGAGGGACTGGTTGGACCTCTACCGCATACCCTATCTCTACGTTCTGACCAAGGCTGACAAATTTTCCAACAATCAATGTCTGACGCGGCAAAAGAGCATAGAAAAAGCCCTTGGCGCGCAGGCTTTCAACCGGACCGTTCTCTTTTCAGCAAAAACGCGCAGAGGATTGGACCGGATTTACGAGTTTCTGAATAACCATTTGAACGCCCTCGAGACACCCGCTTAGGCTAAGCGGTAGGAAAGACATGGAAGAACATGCTGATTTGTTTAACCATGTCGGGATCGAATTGTTCGCTCAAATGTCTGTAGAGTTTCCGAACGATGACTTCAATCGAATTGGAATCGATGGAAGTGATCTCGGTAAAAATGATGCCGACGGTTCGGTTGGCGGCGTACCACCCGCGAATGTCGACCTCTCTGAGAGCGGGTGATATGGCTGATTCAATGGCGGATAAACTGGCTTTGTGTCCATTGCGGCCGTTTGTGGCTGCCGAAACATCCAGCAACATCAGTAACAGAGGCTTTCTCAATCGTTCGGCTCGGATTTTCTCCCTGTGCAGAATATGCTGAAACTGGGCGTCGTCAAAGAAAAGGAATCGTTTTTCTCCTTCCGGCGCGGTCATGGTCAGAAGATTTCCCCTGGGAAATGGAGCCTGCTTATCAGCTACAAGTCTCTTGGAGTCCATTTTTTACCTTTCTTGTTCGATATAATTCTGAAATATCGTCTTATGGTAAACCACAGATTGTGCCAGAACATATAATGAGCCTACAATAATCCCAATAATTTCTTAAGTGATAGTATTTATTATGTATAATGTTATTATTTTTAAGGCGTCCCGCTACGGAATAGAACCCGCCGAATTAGGAAAAGATGCCGGGCATACAAAATTTGCAAGGCTTCCAACATTATTTGTAGGTGGTTTACCGGTCCACTGCGCTCTGTATTTATAAATTGTCGAGCAATAAAAACATTACATCCTGTCTTCGTCCGCTATCCATGTTTTGAAATTTGAAGCTGATAAAAGAGATTTATGCACGCCTTATTTTTTGGATCAGAGAAACGTTGTTGTCACCTTCAAAAAATCGTAGAAAAAGTGAATTTTCTGGCTGGAATGGCGGCAGAATTGAGGGATTGATGTCTAAGTGTATGATTTAACATAGTGAATAGTGATTGTTTCGGTGATTATCATCAAACAGTTCGATTTTGTTTATAAAACGATTATTCCGGACTATTTTTTAAAGTGCGTCAGAGCATGCCACCATCTTCCCCTTGTGAACGACGGTCAAGAATATAGATGAATTATTACGGATATATGAAATGGAATATTTAATTTTGTGCATCTTCACTGCTTGACACGAATTTGAAAGTGTGTTAGCCGTCGAACGCCGGTCAGACTTCGCAGAAGACAGGCTTTAACGCAAGGCTTTTCACATAACGAACGAGGTGCAATTCCGTGGTAAAAGATAATGAAAAAGTTGGTGCGGTCATGGTGGTGGGGTCGGGAATCGCCGGCATTCAGGCGTCTCTCGATTTAGCCAATTCCGGAATGAAAGTCTATCTCGTAGATAACGGGATCAGCATCGGCGGCGTGATGGCGCAGTTGGACAAAACGTTTCCAACCAACGACTGTTCAGCGTGTATCCTCTCTCCCAAGCTGGTTGAAGTCGGCCGCCATCCCAATGTTGAAATCAAAACCCGTCGCACCATCGAATCCGTCGAAGGTGAACCGGGAAAATTCACGGTCAAAATGACGTCTGCTCCCCGCTATGTCAATCTTGATAAGTGCACGGGCTGCGGGGACTGCGCCAAGGTCTGCCCCATCAATGTTCAGTCCGAGTTCAACGGCAATTTGAGCGAAAGACAAGCCATCTATCGTCATTTCCCGCAGGCCATTCCCAGCGGTTTTGCCATCGATAAGCTCGGGACCTCTCCCTGCAAGGCTCACTGTCCGACACACATCAGCGTTCAGGGTTATGTGGCGCTCATCGCCCAGGGCAAGTTCAAGGAAGCGCTCAAACTCATCAAGCAGGACAACCCGTTTCCGATTGTTTGCGGGCGTGTCTGCAATCATCCGTGCGAAACCGCCTGTATGCGCGGCAAAGTCGATGATCCGATCGACATCATGCATCTGAAACGTTTTGTAGCCGATCTGGATCTCAACAGCGAAACGCGCTATCTGCCGGAGAAGAAAGAAAGCAAGGGTAAGAAAGTCGCCGTCGTCGGCGCCGGTCCATCCGGCCTGACCTGCGCCTATTATCTGGCGATTGAAGGCTACGATGTCGAAGTTTTCGAAGCTCTGCCGGTTGCGGGCGGCTGGCTGGCCGTAGGCATTCCCGAATACCGGTTGCCCAAGAATGTTTTAAACGCCGAGATTCAGGTGATCAAGGATCTCGGGGTCAAAATTCACTTAAATACCCGCATCGGAAAAGATATTTCCTTCGACAAACTGAAAAGTGATTATAACGCGATCTTTATCGGCTGCGGAACCATGAAGAGCAGCAAACTCAATATTCCCGGAGAAGACATGCAGGGCGTCATTCACGGCGTGGATTACCTCATGCGTGTCAACTTAGGCGAAAAAGTCAACCTGGGAAATCGGGTTGCAGTCATCGGCGGCGGTAACGTCGCGATGGATGCGGTTCGCACGGCGATCCGCACCGGGTCGAAAGACGTGTTCATTTTGTATCGCCGAACCCGCGCCGAAATGCCCGCTTCGCCGGAAGAGATCGAAGAGGCGTTGGAAGAAGGCATTGAAATGAAATTCCTCGTTGCCCCCAAACGCGTGGTGGGCGCGGACGGAAAAGTCACGGGGATCGAATGTACGCGCATGGAGCTGGGTGAACCCGATGCCAGTGGACGTCGTCGTCCGGTCGAGATTAAAGGGTCCGAATTTATCATCGAATGTGATGCCATCCTTCCGGCGATCGGCCAGGAAGCTGATTTGTCGTTCATCACCAAGGAAAGCGGCGTTTCCATCAATAAATGGAACAACGTCGATTTCGATCCGGTGACCTACGCCACTAATGTGGCGGGTGTTTTCACCGGCGGTGACGTTTCCACCGGTCCGCAGACGGTCGTCAAGGCCGTGTTTTCAGGCAAGGAAGCGGCCAAATCCATCGACCGCTATTTGCAGGGCGCGGATATGAAAGCCGGTCGGGAAAAAGACTGGACGAAAGATCTGGCGGACAAGGCGGACGTTTCCAACGTTCCTAAGGTGCCCCGCGAAAAATACCCGCACATGAAACCGGAAGAAAGACGCACCAGTTTCCAGGAAGTCGGCATCGGATTTTCAGAGGCCCAGGCGATTGCCGAAGCCGGCCGCTGTCTGGCCTGCGGTATTTGTTCCGAGTGCTACCAGTGCGTGGAGGCTTGTGTCGCCAAAGCCATTGATCACGATATGGTGGCCCAGGAAGAAACCATTGAAGTCGGTGCCGTTATTGCGTCTCCCGGCTTTCAGGTATTTGACGCCAGCCAGCGCGGTGAGTACGGCTACGGAATATACAAAAATGTGGTCACGGCGCTGCAGTTTGAGAGAATTCTTTCCGCTTCCGGTCCTTACTTCGGACATGTCCAGAGAATTTCCGACGGCAAAGAACCCAAAAAGGTCGCGTTTATTCAATGTGTCGGTTCTCGGGATGTTTCCTGCGACAACAGCTGGTGTTCATCCGTGTGCTGTATGTATGCCACCAAAGAGGCGATCATCGGCAAGGAACACGCCAAGGGACTCGAGCCCACCATCTTCTATATGGATATCCGGGCCCACGGCAAGGATTTCGACCGTTTTGTGAATCGTGCCAAAGATGAGTATGGCATTCGCTACATTCGCTCCATGCCTTCGGCCATCAAGGAATTGCAGCAGACCAACAACCTGTTGATCAAGTATGTGAATCCCGATGGAAGTTTCACCGAAGAAGAATTCGACATGGTTGTCCTGTCCGTCGGTCTCATGCCGCCCAAAGAGGCCCAAAAGCTCGCGGCCAGTCTGGGCATTGAACTCGAAGGGCACGGATTTTGTAAAACCGCTCTGGATAATCCGGTTCAGACCTCGCGGCCGGGCGTATTCGTCTGCGGCGCTTTCGGCGGTCCTAAAGATATTCCGGAGACCGTTATGGAAGCCTCGGCTGCAGCCGCCTGCGCGGAAGGCCTGCTCGCTTCCAAGCGCGGAACGATGATCTCTCCGCCGGATATTCCCGAGGAAAAGGATCTGCGCGGCCAGCCCGTGCGCACCGGTGTCTTTGTCTGCCATTGCGGCATCAACATCGGCGGTGTCGTTGATGTGCCTGCGGTTCGGGATTACGCGGCAACCCTGCCGAACGTCGTTTATACCGCCGACAATCTCTTTACCTGCTCGCAGGACACGGCCGTCAAGATGGCCGAGGTCATCGAGGAAAAGAATCTGACGCGTGTCGTCGTGGCGTCGTGTTCGCCCCGGACGCATGAAGGACTGTTCCAGGAAAACTGTGAAAAAGCGGGCCTCAACCGCTATCTGTTCGAGATGGCCAACATTCGCGACCAGGATTCCTGGGTGCATATGCACGAGCCGGAAAAGGCCACCGAAAAAGCAAAAGATTTGTTGCGCATGGCCGTGGCCAAAGCCCGTTATCTCAAACCGCTCAAACCCGGTCAGCTGCCCGTGAATCATCAGGCGCTGGTCATCGGCGGCGGTTTGGCCGGTATGACCGCGGCGTTGTCGCTTGCGGATCAGGGATTCGCCTCGATGATTGTGGAGAAGGAAGACCGGCTGGGCGGCAATTACAATCACCTCTACAAGACGCTAGAAGGGCTGGATACCCGGGCGCACTTGAAAAGCCTTCTGGAGAAGATTTACAACAATCCGTTGATCACGGTTGTGACATCCGCCGAGATCAAGAAAATCGACGGCTATATCGGCAATTACAAAACCACCGTGCAGTCTAAAAAAGATGGCGAGCAGGTATTTGAGCACGGGGTGGCCATTGTGGCCATCGGCGCATATGAAAACAAACCCAAAGAGTATCTCTACGGGCAGAATCCGAAGGTTAAAACCCAGCGTGAATTGGAAACGCTGATCTATGAAAAAGATCCGAAGCTCGCTTCCGTGAAAAACGTGGTCATGATCCAATGTGTGGGCAGCCGAGATAAGGAACGGCCGTATTGCAGCCGCTACTGCTGCTCCGAAGCGATCAAAAACGCGCTCGAGCTCAAAGCCTCCGATCCGTCCCGCGACATCACCATCATATACCGCGATATCCGAACCTTCGCTTTCAAAGAAGACTATTACAAGAAAGCGCGTGAAGCGAATATCAAGTTCATCTCCTATGAAGAAGACCGCAAACCGGAAGTCATTGCCGCGGGCGACAAGGTAGAAGTGAAAGTTTTCGACCCGATCCTGAATGAGTCCGTTACACTGCCGGCGGACGCCGTCGTTTTGAGCGTCGGCGTGATCCCCAATCCGGAAAACTCGGTCATCGGCAACATGCTGAAGATCACCACCAACCAGGACGGTTTCTTCCTGGAAGCGCACGTCAAGCTCCGTCCGGTCGATTTTGCCACCGACGGCGTCTTTATGTGCGGCATGTCGCATTCGCCCAAGTTCAGCGATGAAGCGGTCACTCAGGCCAATGCGGCCGTGTCGCGCGCGTCGACCATTCTGACGCTGGAATACATCGAAGCGGAAGGCAAGACGGCCTACGTCAACAAGGAACGTTGCTCGGCGTGCGGACTTTGCGAAATCAACTGTCCCTACAGCGCGATCCGCGTGAACGTCGCCGAAGGGTGCGCTGAAGTCAACGCCGTTCTTTGCAAAGGATGCGGCGTCTGTACGGCCTCGTGCCGGATGAACGCCGTCGATCTCAACGGCTTTAACAACGAAGAGGTTCTGGCGCAGATTTATAATATCAATTAAGGCCAACGGCCGATTCGGGCCGCATTGCCGCTGGAAGGAGAATATATGGCTGAAAACATAGCAAACAAAGAATGGGAACCGAAATTCGTTTCCATCGTCTGCAACTGGTGCACTTACGCAGGCGCTGATTTGGCGGGGATCAGCAGAATTCAGTACCCGACCAATGTGCGGGTCATCCGCGTTCCCTGCACGGGCAGAATCAATCCATTTTACATCGTCAAAGCCCTGCAGTCCGGAGCCGACGGCGTTTTGGTTTCGGGGTGACACCCCGGAGAATGCCACTATATCTCAGGAAATCTGGTGGCGCGGCGCAAGTTTGCGACGTTAAAAAGTTTCCTGAACTACATCGGAGTTGAAGGCGATCGAACCATCTTTACGTGGGTGTCCGCCTCCGAAGGCGACAGATGGGCCCAGGTCATCAAAGGCGCGACGGAAAAAATCAAGGCATTGGGACCTGCCAATAAGCTGATCAAGCAAATTGGTTAGTCTGATAAAAGATAATAATACATAAACGGGGAAATCATCACTGTGGAAAACATCGAAACAAAATTGCGCGAAGAAGCTAAAAGGCTGCTTTTGGAAAAGAAGGCTGATGTCATTATCGGCTATGAGAAAGGCACGCTTCCGTTAACGGCCACGCCTTGTTTCATCACTCAGCCGGATGAGGCAGACAAACTGGTTTGGAATAACCTCTGCACACAGAATCTGGCCAAGTTCGTTCACGATCAGATCACCGCGCATAAGAATTCGCAAAAACGGGTGAAACCGGAAGACCGGAAAAAGAAAGTCGTCGGTGTGGTCGCCCGCGGATGCACGACACGTTCGATCATCATCCATCTGCAGGAAAGACAGTACGAACGCGATGAAATTTGCATTCTGGGCGTGCCCTGTGACGGGTATGTGGACGGCAAGGCGCTCAAGGCGGCAGTCGGTGGTGCGGAGATCGCAGACGGAGCCGTTGAGGGGGATCAGATTAAAGTCAAAACGTCCGACGGAGATAAAACAATCGCCCTCAAAGACGTCTTGGCCGGCAGCTGTATCACCTGCCGTTTCAACAACCCCATCATTTCCGATGTGATGGTCGGTTCTCCGGCTCCGGCGATGAATCCGGATGCTGAATACGACGAAGTCAAAGACTTCGAAGCCAAATCCATTGAGGATCGATGGGCTTATTTCATCAAGGAAATGGAAAAATGCATGCGCTGCAACGCGTGTCGCCAGGCCTGTCCGTCGTGCTATTGCCCGACTTGTTTTGCCGAGCAGAGCCAACCGCAGTGGGTCGGCATCGGAGAGGACTCAACCGACACACAGGTTTTCCAGTTTATGCGCCTGTATCACATGGTCGGCCGTTGTGTCGATTGCGGGTCTTGCGTGGCGGTCTGTCCGATGGGCGTGGATCTGCGCAAGTTCCTCAAAAAGATCGACAAGGATTGTTTTGAATTTTTCGGCAACCGCGCCGGTTCCAGCATGGAAGACATGCCCCCGCTGGGTAGGTTCGATGAACATCACGACAAGGGAGATTTTGTCTACAACCCGTAATTGCTTGAAATGGATGGAGTTTACATGGAAACTTTTCTGGAAGAGGTAAACAAAAAGATTAACGGTGTGCCGCTTCAGGCCTGCTATCACTGCCGGAAGTGCACGGCCGGCTGTCCCGCCGCGTCCTATATGGAGTATAACCCGAACAAGGTTATCAAAATGATTCAAAACGGGCAGAAAGATAAAGTCTTAAGCAGCTCAACGATCTGGCTGTGTCTGTCCTGCGAAACTTGTATCACCCGCTGTCCTAATCAGGTGGACATCGCGCGGATGATGGATGTGCTTCGTCAGATGGCGATTGAGTCGGGTGTTGCCGCCAAAGAAGCCAATGTTCTGAAGTTCCACGAGGCGTTCCTCTCCAGCATTAAGTTCGGCGGACGCGTCCATGAAATGATGATGACGGTCCATTACAAACTCAAGTCCGGCGATTTCTTCTCGGATGTCGACATTGCGCCCGGCATGTTCCTGAAAGGCAAGCTGGCTTTGCTGCCGCCTCGAACGAAGGATTTGAAATCGGTTAAAAATATTTTCGCAAAGACGCAGAACAAATGATGGCATATTGCGCCGCAAGCCGGAGATCGGCCTGACGCGCTAAAGTAGAAAGTTAAAAGGAGGCTACTCTCTTGAAAGTTTCATATTATCCGGGCTGCTCGCTGCATGGGATGGCTAAAGAATATGATCAGTCCATGAAGGCCGTCAGTCGAGCCCTCAACATCGAGCTTAAAGAAGTTGATGATTGGTCCTGCTGCGGCGCATCCGCCGCGCACAACACGAATTTTGATCTTTCCGTCGCTCTGCCGGCGCGCAACCTGATTGCCGCCGAGAAGGACGCGATGGACGTGATGGTGCCTTGTGCCGCCTGCTTTAATCGCTTCAAAATGGCCGAGCATCATCTGAAATCCGACAAGGATCTGAAAGCCAAGATCGAAGGAGTTCTGGGCGCGAAATATCAGGGCGGGATCAGCATCCGTAATCCGATTGACGTTCTTTACAATGAAATTGGTATCGACGCGCTGGCCGCGAAGGTCGTCAAACCCATGAACGGATTGAAACCCGTTTCCTACTATGGATGCCTTCTTTTGCGTCCGCCGGAAGTCTGCCAGTTTGAGAATTACGAAAACCCCTTCATGCTCGATAAAATGATGGGCGCGATCGGCGCGGATGTAAAAAACTGGTCTTACAAGACCGACTGCTGCGGGGGGTCGCTGTCGGTGAGCAAGACGCAGATCGTCGTCGATATGTGTGATAAACTCATGGCGGCGGCAAAAGAAGCCGGCGCGAACTGCGTGGTCACCGCCTGTCCGATGTGCATGGCCAATCTGGAGATGCGGCCCAGCGCGAATATGAAGATGCCGGTCTTCTATTTCACGGAGCTGATCTCTCTGGCGATGGGGCTTCCGGGATCGAAAGACACTTTTAAAACGCATCTGACGGATCCTCAGCCGCTGTTGAATCAATTGCGGCTGATCTGAAAAGCTAGCTGATAAAACCCGACGATTTTGAAGTTGGATAAAAAAATAAATTAGGGACAATTATGGAAAAACGTTTGATCAAAAAAGATGCACTGGCGGGCATTGCCAAGAAAATGGCCGGAGACTTCCTGGTTTGGGCGCCTGTGAAGCAGGAAGACAACGTTCTGTTTAAACCTCTGCGGGCCGAGGATGAGCCTTTCTTTGCTTATCTGAATTCCAAGAATGCGCCAAAAAATGTATTCTTCCCGCACACCGAAACCCTGATGAAATATACCCGGACTGAAAAGGGCATGGCTTTTTCCGCGGAAGTGAACGAGGCCCCGCAATCGGTGCTTATCGGTGTCCGGCCCTGCGACGCGCACAGTTTCGTTTTGCTGGACAAGCTTTTCGATCAGGAAAAATATAAGGACGCCTATTACATCAACAAACGTCAGAACACGACGGTCATCACGCTTTCCTGCGTAAAGCCTCCGTATACGAGCTGTTTTTGCACCTCGGTGGACGGCGAGCCCGTATCCTCAGAAGGCGCGGACATTTTATTGACTGAAATCGGAAGCGATTACTTAGTCGAGTTTGTAACGTCCAAAGGCGAGGCGCTCGCCAAGTATTTCGGCGATGCCAAAGCCGACGCCTCCGCGGACGCCAAAAAGGCGGAGATCGCGGCAAAGGCCAAAGAGGCGATTCAATCCAAGATTCCGGCCCATGAAGTCAAACCGATTCTCGACGTCAATTTCGATAATCCTTTCTGGGATACCATTCATCGCAAATGCCTGGCCTGCGGAACCTGCACATACCTGTGCCCCACCTGTCACTGTTTCGACATCAGCGATGAAGTGACGGCCAGTGACGGCGTGCGCATCCGGTCCTGGGATTCCTGCATGTTCCCCCTGTTTACGAAAGAGACGTCCGGCCACAATCCCCGTATCTCGCAGAAGGAAAGATGGCGTCAGCGTGCGATGCACAAGTTCAAATATTATGTAGACATGTTCGACGCCATTGCCTGTGTCGGTTGCGGTCGGTGCGTCATGTACTGCCCCGTGAATATTGATATTCGAAAAGTCGTAGACGATATTTCAAAATTATAATTTCAGGGAGTTCGTAATGCAAAACCCGTATATTCCTTATCCCGTCACCGTGGATAAAATCATTACCGAAGTGGACACCAAGGACATCAAGACCTTCCGTTTTAAATTCATCAATCCGGAAGACGAAGCGAAATACGCCTATATTCCCGGGCAATTCGGCGAACTGTCCATTTACGGCAAAGGGGAATCCCCAATCGGAATCGCCTCCTCACCCACCCAGAAAGGGTATGTTGAATTTACCGTTCAGAAAGCGGGCGTCGTGACCTCAGCCCTGCATGAAATGGAAGAAGGCGAAATCATGGGGCTGCGCGGGCCGCTGGGAAACTCCTGGCCTCTGGAATACCTGGAAGGGAAAAACATCGTGATTGTCGGCGGCGGGTTCGCTTTCACGACACTTCGGTCCATGATCAACTACGCGCTCCATGAAGATAACCGCAAACGGTTCGGCAATATTACCGTCGTTTACGGCGCCAGAAATCCCGGTTTGTTACTTTACAAAGATGAACTGGAGGAATGGTCGAAGCGATCGGACATCAACCTCAACGTGACCGTCGATAAGGGCGACGCCACCTGGAAGGGCAGGGAAGGATTTGTTCCGGCAGTATGCAAGGACGTAGCCCCCAGCAAGGATAACGCGGTGGCTCTCATTTGCGGTCCTCCCGTGATGATTCGTTTCACGCTGCCGGTATTTTTCGAACTGGGATTCTCAAAAGAGAATATTATTACCTCGCTGGAAATGCGCATGAAGTGCGGCATCGGCAAGTGCGGCCGCTGTAACGTCGGAAGCAAATACGTTTGCAAGGACGGTCCGGTCTTTTCATTGGCACAGCTTGACCAGCTGACGCCGGAATACTAAAACACAACCGGATGCTTCATTATTCAATCGAAAAGGGGCCGACGGGTCCCTTTTTCGTCCTCGGCGAAGTTCTGCCCGAAAAATGCGGCAGATGCAAGATTTCGAATTGCCGTTTTATTTTGAATATGCTAGCTCAAGCATAAATTGATTTCAAAGACACGGGAGACATTGCATGTCACAGACAGTCACACCTTTTCTCGAAATGTCGCAGGCGATTGTGGAGGCGGGCGGCGAGGCGCTGAAGAAGTGTTATCAGTGCGGCACCTGTTCCGGCACCTGTCCCTGGACGCCGATCACCCATTTTAATATCCGCAAGCTGGTTCGGTATGGCCAGCTCGGCCTCGACGGCATCGAGGAATTCATGTGGGGCTGTTCGACCTGCAAATTCTGTGTGGATCGCTGCCCTCGCGGCGTGGAACTCATCGATATCGTCACCGCCATCCGAAATGTTTACAGCGGCGGCGGCATGCTGCCGCAAAGCCTGCGCGCTTTTGTCGGATCCTTGTCGGCCCGAGGCAACCCCTGGTCGGGCGATCAGGCACAAAGAAACGATTGGGCGAAAGAAAAATATCCTCTTTATAAAAAAGAAATGGAATATCTTTTCTGGACCTGCTGTACGGTCTGTTACGACCCGCGCAATGTGAGGCTGGCCAAAGCGACGGCGGAAATCCTTAATCTCGCCGGATTAAGCTGGGGGATGCCTTCCGTGGATGTCAACTGCTGCGGAGAGAGCCTTAAAAAAGTGGGCGATCTGGAGCTTTTCGACAGACTCAAAGGCAACAATCTGGACTACTTCAAAGCCAACAATGTTTCTAGAATGATTACCGTGTCGCCGCATTGTCTGGCGTCATTTAAAAAAGATTACGGCCGGGACTACGATGTCGTGCATATGAGTCAAATCATCGCCGGATTGCTCAAAGAAGGCAAACTCACGCCCAAGAAGGACTTCGGCGGCCTTAAAGTGACCTACCACGATCCTTGTTACCTCGGCCGTCACAGCGGTATTTACGACGCCCCGCGCGAGGTGCTGGCGGCGCTGCCGGGCGTTGAATTCGTTGAAATGGAACGAACCCGCGAGCAGAGCATGTGCTGCGGTGGCGGCGGCGGCGGACTGTGGACGGAGAAGCTCAAAGGCGAGCGCTTAAGCGATTTAAGAATTGAGGAAGCCCTGGCGACCGGGGCGACCGTTTTGGCGACCGCGTGCCCGTATTGCATCACCATGTTTGAAGACAGTGCTCGTACGCTCAATGTCGATGAGCAGATCAAAATCAAGGACGTAACCGAACTGTTTCTGGAAAGTTTGGACATCAGCATCGACGAGCCGGTTGTCGACACGTGCGCCCTTTAGGGCCCCGAAAACAGGAAAAATCTCGATGACGCCCTATTTGCACGGGGCGCTGAGAAGTCAAGAAAGCTAGGAGAGACTATGAGCAGAATTGGTGTTTTTGTTTGCCACTGCGGTTTGAATATAGCCAAGACGGTCCGCGTCAGCGAGCTGGCGGAATTTGCCGCCACGTTGCCGGATGTGGTGGTCGCCAAAGATTATAAGTTCATGTGTTCTACGCCCGGTCAGGAAATGATCGCCAATGACATTAAAGAGCACCGGCTGGATCGCGTCATCGTCACCGCCTGTTCGCCTTTGATGCACGAGCAGACGTTTCGCAAGGTGCTTTCCGCCTCCGGTCTCAATCAATATCTTTTAACCATTGTCAATATCCGTGAGCAGGTCTCCTGGGTCACGCACGACATTGACGAAGGCACATCCAAGGCCAAGGCGCTGCTAAACGGCGCTGTGCACCGCGCGAGGCTTCTGGCTCCGCTTACCTCGCGGGTGATTGATGTGAATCCCGACGTCATGGTGGTGGGCGGCGGCATCGCCGGCATTCAGGCGGCGCTCGAGCTTGCCAACACAGGCCGGAAAGTCTACCTCGTCGAGAAGAATTCCACCATCGGCGGCCACATGGCGCAGTTTGACAAGACCTTCCCCACGCTGGATTGTTCCGCCTGCATTCTTACGCCCAAGATGGATTCCGTTTTGCAGCATAAAAACATCACGCTTTTGACTTCCTGCGAAGTGAGCGAGGTCAAAGGGTATGTCGGCAACTTTGACATTACCGTCAAACAGAAGGCGCGCTACGTCGATCACGACAAATGCAACGCATGTCTGGCCTGCACCGAGAAGTGCCCCGGCAAGGGCATTTCCGAATGGGATGAGGGGCTGGTCAAAAGAAAGGCCATCTACATTCCATTTCCGCAGGCTGTGCCGCAAAAACCCATTATTGACCGGGATGCCTGCACCTATTTCATCAAGGGAAAATGCCGCCTTTGCGAAAAAGTATGCGAGCAGAAAGCCATCGACTTCGAGCAGCAGGATTCTTTTAGCACGGTAAAAGTCGGCGCGGTCATTGTTGCCACCGGTTATGACCTGATGGATACCAAGCCTCTGGTGCAATACGGCTATGGCAAGTATCCCGGCGTTTATAACGCGCTGGAAGTGGAGAGGCTTTTCAACTCGGCGGGCCCCACCAGCGGCAAGGTCACCATGCGCGACGGCAAAGAACCGCAGGCCATCGCCATTTTGCATTGCATCGGCAGCCGGGACAAAAACAACTACGAACACTGCAGCCGGGTATGCTGCATGTACTCGCTGAAATTCGCGCATCTGTTCAAGGAAAAAACGTCGGCCGACGTCTATCAATTCTATATCGACATGCGTGCCGCCGGCAAAGGATATGAAGAGTTTTACAACCGCATCATTGAAGAGGACGTGAAGTTCATCCGCGGCAAGGGCGCGCGCGTGGCCGAAAGCGCCGATGAGCCGGGCCGTCTGATTGTGGAAGCGGAAGACACCATTACCGGAAAATTTCTCAGACTGCCAGTGGATATGGTGGTTTTGTCCCCCGCCATCAAGCCGCGGGAGGATTCCAAAGACATTGCCAGGCTGTTCAACCTCAGCACCGATAAATACGGTTTTTTCATGGAGCGGCATCCGAAGCTCGCGCCTCTGTCCACCATGTCGGAAGGCATCTTTATTGCCGGGGTCTGCCAGAGCCCGAAAGATATTCCCGACACGGTGGCCCAGGCCAACGGCGCCGCCGCCGAAGCCCTGACCATTGTCGTGAAAGACAAAATGGAACTCGAGGCGACCACCGCGATGGTGAATCCGGCGTCGTGCTGCGCCTGTCAGAACTGCGTGAGGGTCTGCCCTTACGGCGCGCCTTTCTTCAATGAACAAAAAGGCGTGTCGGAAATCAATGAGGCCCTCTGCAAAGGCTGCGGTCTTTGCGCGTCGGTTTGTCCGTCGTCGGCGATTATTGCGCGGCATTTTACGAATGATCAAGTCTTGGCGGAGATGGAAGGCCTTTTGGAGTTTTAGTATGACGTTTTAGAAATCCCATATGCTGCGTTGCGTTCCGCTCGCGTTGCTGCGGCCTACCCAAAAGTAGGCCTCACGCCGCGATACTCACGTGCCTTGCCTCTGGAATTTTTCTTAACGTCATTAAAAGACTGTGTAAAAAACGGTCTGTCAGGTGCCGCGCATCTGGGGGCACCTTTGAACGACCTGTATTCAAGGGATAAGGTCTGTTTATCAGAAAGGAAAATGATACATGTCATTTGAACCGAAAATACTGGGCATTGCCTGCAACTGGTGCACCTATACCGGCGCGGATCTGGCCGGAACGACAAGATTGCAGTATCCTCAGAACCTGCGCGTGGTTCGCGTGATGTGCTCCAGCCGAATCAATCCGTCGTTCATCTTCAAGGCCTTTCAGCTGGGGGCGGACGGTGTGCTGGTGGGCGGCTGCCATCCGGGCGACTGCCACTACAATACGGGCAATCTTTACGCGAGAAGACGTCTGGCCGTGACGAAAAAAATTCTGGAGTTTTCCGGCATGGAACCGGGTCGTTTTCGTGTCGAATGGATTTCCGCCTCCGAGGGGAACAAGTTTGCCGAAGTCGTCCGCGAGTTTACCGATCAAATCAAATCACTCGGACCGCAGACCAAATTCATGGTCCAATCCTCATCCACGCGGGAGAAGCTATGAGCATCAATTTCAAACAGATTGAAGATCGCCTGAAAACCGAAGCCGGAAAGCTTTTGGACGCAGGCACAGTCACCGTTGTGCTGGCTTACGGCAGGGGATACGACGAAAGCCATCCAATTCCCTATGTCGCCAAAAGTGCGTCAGATCTGGACAATATCGTCTTTAACGAATACTGCACGGCCAATCTGGCCAGATATATCGTGCGGTATCCGCGAGGCACCAAAATCGGCATTGCCGTGAAAGCGGCCGACAGCCGGGCCGTCATTCAGCTCATCCAGGAAGACAAAGTCAAGCGCGAGGACCTCGTAATTCTGGGGATTCCGGTTTACGGCATGAAGAACGCCAAAACAGGAGAGGTGATTGACGCGACCACAACCTGCGGCCTTTATAATCCGGTCCTCTACGACGTTCTTTTAGGCGAAGAAGTTCACGGCCAGCCCGTTCCCTCGCCATATGAAGTTCTGGAAAAATACGAAGCGATGGACAAGGAAGAGCGTTGGGCTTTCTGGAAAAAGGAGTTTGATCGATGCATCCGCTGCTATGCCTGCCGCAAGGCCTGCCCGATGTGCTACTGCGATCCATGCTTTATCGATCAGAACAAACCCAAGTGGGGGGAAAAATCACCTGAGTCAGGCGGCAATCTGATGTATCACCTGACCCGCTTTCATCATCTGGCGGGCCGCTGCATCGACTGCGGCGAGTGCTCGCGTGCCTGCCCCGTGGATATTCCTTTATATCTGTTCCACAAGAAGGTGGCCAAGGAATGTGAAGAGATGTTCGGCCAGGCGGCCGGCATGAGCATCGACGACAAACCCGCCTTGGTGAATTTCCGGGTGGATGATTCCGATAAAATTCTGGAATAAGGAGCTTCGTTGTGTTGAAAAAAACAACTGTGCAAAAAATATCCGATCTGGCGGCCGAGCTCATGGAGAAAGGCGCTCTGATCGCCCCTGTCCGGGAAGAGGCGGGATTTAATTTCCAGGAAATCGCCGACGCGGACCGGTTGGAGTTGAATTTCTACAACACCCTGATGAGTCCCAAGTCGGTCTTCTTTCCGCAGACGGAAGACTTCATCAGATATAAGACCGGCGCGTCCATTGCCGAGGCCGTCTGCGTGGAGCCGGACAGCCGTCCCAAATTTCTCTTCGGCGTCCGCCCCTGCGACGTGAAAAGCTTTGAAATTATGGACATCCATTTTTCCGGAACGGGCAAGGTCGATCCCTACTGGGCCAAAAGACGCGAAGCGACCACGATTTTCGGTTATGCGTTTGACCCCAATACCCCTGCCGATCCGGCGGATTTCTATTCCACGCTGGGCATCGGGGCGGCGGACCCCGAAGGCAGCGATATTTTCATGATTCGAAAGGGTGATGATCTCCTGTTGAAGGGAATTTCAAAAAAAGGCGAGACGCTGCTTGCCGGTTTGAAATCGCTTTTGGATGCGGCCGACAACGATCTGACCTATTTTGACGAGACCGTCGAGGCGGGCCGTTCGTTTAAAACACGTTTTACCTGTGTGGAGCCCGACGCCATCGCCAAAAAGTTCGAAGATCTTTTCCTCAATACAAAATTTTGGGAAGACGTGTCGGAGGCCTGCTTGAGCTGCGGAATTTGCACCTTTGTCTGCCCGACCTGCTACTGTTTCGATATCTGTGACGAAACCCTTTTCGGCGAAGGCGTACGCCGCCGGGTCTGGGACGCCTGCATGTTTACGGATTTCACCCTGGAAGCTAGCGGTCACAATCCCCGCACGAAGGTCTATCAGCGTCTGCGCCAGAAGGTCTGCCACAAGTATTCGTATCATATCCGGAAATACGGGCCGATTTCCTGCGTGGGATGCGGCCGCTGCACGAGGAATTGTCCCGTGGGCATCGATATATTCTCCATCGTGGATAAAGCCCTGAAAGCCTAGCGCAAATGCGGGCGGAAAATATTGAAATAAAAAATTGAGGATCAATATGTGTTCAAATAACCCGTACATTCCCATGCCGGTTGAGATTGTGAAAATCATCGACGAAGTGGATACTCGTGACATCAAGTCGTTTCGGTTGAAGTTTATCAATCCGGAAGACCAAGCCGCTTTTCAATACCTGCCGGGCCAGTTTGCCGAGCTCTCTATTTACGGCAAGGGTGAATCACCCATCGGAATCGCCTCATCGCCGACCCAGGAAGGCTATGTCGAATTCACCGTGCAACGGGCGGGTGCCATTGTGCCGGGACTGGTGACGGCCGCGCTGCACGATATGGACGAAGGGGCCAAAATCGGTCTGCGCGGACCGCTGGGGAACTCCTGGCCGATCGAGTTTTTGGAAAAAAAGAATATCGTCGTGGTCGGCGGCGGATTTGCTTTCACAACGCTGCGATCGCT
Organism: uncultured Smithella sp.; assembly: GCA_964443625.1. Classification (GTDB taxonomy): domain Bacteria; phylum Desulfobacterota; class Syntrophia; order Syntrophales; family Smithellaceae; genus UBA8904. The sequence goes on from CAYUDM010000022.1 coordinate 39,395, forward strand.
TGTAAACTACATGCTGCATGAGGACAACCGGTCGCGTTTTGGCAAGATCACCGTGATTTACGGTGCCAGAACTCCGGGATTACTTTGTTACAAAGATGAGTTGGCCGCATGGGAAAAACGAAACGACATTCAAACCGTCATCACCGTGGACAAAGGCGATGAAACCTGGACGGGCAGGGAAGGGTTCGTTCCCGCCGTCTGCAAGGACGTTGCCCCGTCACCTGAAAATACCGTGGCCGTCATCTGCGGCCCGCCCATCATGATCAAGTTCACGCTTCCCGTATTTTTCGATCTGGGCTTCTCCAAAGAAAACATTCTGACATCGCTGGAAATGCGCATGAAATGCGGCATCGGTAAATGCGGCCGATGCAATGTCGGCTACAAGTATGTCTGCTCCGACGGCCCGGTCTTTTCGTTGGCCGAACTCGAAGCGTTGCCCCGGGACTTTTAAAGGAAAATCGATCATGAAAAAAATGATGGCGGTTTTGGGGATGGTCTTGCTGTCGGCGGCTTTGGCATTCGCCGCTGATGAGCTTTTTAAGAAAATCGACAAAGACGGGGATGGTACAGTCAGCTGGCAGGAATATTCGGATGCCGTTTCTGCAAAATTTTCAGATCAGGACAAAAACAAGGATGGCGCATTGTCTAAAGATGAAATTCAGTCGGTTGGGAAAAACGCCACAGATAAATGGATGAAGAAACTTGATGCCAATGCCGACGGCAAGATTATCAAAAAGGAATTTTTGAATCGAGCCGCCTTCCAGTATAAAAAAATTGATAAAAACCAGGATGGCTTCATCGATATAAAAGAGTGGAAAGCCGCCCAAACCTCTCCTAAAGCCCCCATGCTCATCATCTTTACTTTTTAAACCGCCGGAGTGTTTTTCTATTTATCCACGCGCGTTTTGTCTTCCAAAATCGTATCGCTTTAGAAAAATATACTATTAAAGGGCTTGCATTTAGAAGGGATTCGTCCTAAAAAACAGTCATTTCATAACTTAAGTACTAAGGAGCGCCTATGTGGGAATATACGGATAAAGTTAAAGAGCATTTTCTCAATCCTCGCAATGTCGGTGAGGTGGACAATCCCGACGGAACGGCGGAGGTCGGGTCCATGGCCTGCGGCGACGCGTTGAAACTAACCTTCAAACTCGACGAGAATAAACGCATCAAGGATGCGAAGTTCAAGACATTCGGCTGCGCGAGCGCCATTGCGTCGTCTTCGGCGCTCACCGAAATCATCAAAGGCATGACGGTTGAAGAAGCTCTCAAGGTCACCAATCAGGATATCGCCAAATATCTTGGCGGTCTGCCGGATGAAAAAATGCACTGTTCTGTTCTGGGCAAACAGGCCCTGGAAAAAGCCATAGAAAATTACAAAGGAGCGCCGGCCATCGAAGCGGGCGCGAAAATTATTTGCGAATGTTTCGGTGTGACCGATAAGGAAATTGAGCGGGCGGTCCGGGAGAACAATCTCACCACCATCGAAGATGTCACCAATTACACCAAGGCGGGTGGCGGATGCGGCCAGTGTCACGATGCGATCGCCCAAATCATTGAACAGGTGAAAGCCGAACCGAAAAAAGAGGAAAAACCGAAACTGACCAATCTTCAGAAGATCAAACTCATCGAAGAAACGATCGACCGGGAGATTCGTCCCTCGCTGCGTCAGGACGGGGGTGACATCGATATTATCGACATCATCGGCAACAGGGTTTTAGTGGCAACGCGTGGCGCCTGCGCGACCTGTAAAGCCGCCGATATTACCCTCAAACACTTTGTCGAACACCGGCTCAAGGAAATGGTCTCGCCGGATATCACGGTGGAGGAGGTGTCCAAATGAAAACCATCTACCTGGACAACAATGCCACAACGAAAGTGGCCCCGGAAGTCCTCGAGACGATGATGCCTTATTTTTCAGAGCTTTACGGAAATCCCTCGAGTATGCATACCTTCGGCGGCCAGGTGGGGCGAAAGATCCAGACGGCACGTGAGCAGGTGGCGGCGCTAATCGGTGCGACACAGGAAGAAATCGTGTTTACCAGTTGCGGCACGGAGAGCGACAATTCGGCGATTCGCTCGGCGCTGGCCACTCAACCGGACAAAAAGCACATTATCATCAGCCGGGTCGAACATCCGGCGATTCGCGCGCTGTGCGCCCATCTGGTTCCTCAGGGTTACCGGGTCACGGAATTACCGGTGGATAAAAGCGGGATTCTGGATCTGGAAAACCTCGATAAAGCCATCAGTCCGGACACGGCGATCGTCAGCCTCATGTGGGGCAATAACGAAACAGGGGTGCTCTTTCCCGTCGAGGAAGCATCGCGCCTTGTACACGACAAAGGTGTTTTATTTCATACCGATGCGGTGCAGGCGGCAGGGAAAATCCCGATCAATATGAAAGAGAACATGATCGACATGCTCTCGATTTCCGGGCATAAACTGCATGCGCCAAAAGGCATAGGCGTTCTGTACGTCCGCCGGGGGACGAAATTCGCGCCGTTTCTGATCGGCGGGCATCAGGAAAAAGAACGTCGGGGTGGCACGGAAAATTCGGCGGGCATTATCGGGTTGGGAAAGGCCTGTGAATTGGCCGCGGAAAATCTGAAAAAGGAAAATGAATCGGTTCGCCGTTTGCGCGACAAGCTCGAGCGCGAGCTTCTTGAGCGAATTCCCCAGAGTCGGGTTAACGGAGACCCACAAAACCGCCTGCCGAACACGACCAACATCAGCTTTGAATATATTGAGGGCGAAGCCATTCTGCTTTTGATGAATGAACTGGGGATCTGTGCGTCATCGGGTTCGGCCTGCACATCCGGCTCGCTCCAGCCTTCACATGTTCTGCGGGCCATGGGCGTGCCTTTCACCATGGCGCACGGATCGGTGCGCTTCAGCCTGAGCGTTTACAATACCGAAGAAGAAATCGATTTCGTGATTGAAAAAATGCCCGCGATCATCGCGCGTCTGCGCGAGATGTCGCCCTTCTGGAGCGCAGGCGCTCAGGCCTGCAATACTCAATAATAGACGGACAGTATCCCCAACGGCAGCAAAAGGCGGCATTTTCATGAAGCAGTCAAAAAGCAACGGCGATAAATGCAGAAAAGTCATAAAAACCGCGTCCCATGCCAGAGAAGAAATTCCCGCCATTGTGGACCGTCTGGTTGCCACCTGTAGCCGGGCGGGCTGCTTCGATCATGTGAGCGCCGAGCCGATTCCCTACCGGGAAGCCGTCATCGACATCCTCCGGCGTCTCGCCCTGATTTTGTACCCCGGGTATTTCATCCGGACGCGGCTGGACAAGACCAATCTCGAATATTATCTGGGCCAGCAGGTAACCGGTCTTTATGATGTTTTGGCCGAACAGATCATCCTGGCCATTCGCCATGACTGCATACGCAGAAACCAGGCCTGCGTTCACTGCGAACAGCTGGGGCAGAAAGTCACCGTGGAATTTCTTCGCGACCTCCCGGCGTTGCGCGATATACTGGCCCGGGACGTCCGGGCCGCCTTTGAGGGTGATCCGGCCGCAAAAGGGTACGATGAAATCATTTTCAGCTACCCGGGCCCCTGGGCCGTCATGGTCTATCGAATCGCCCATAAATTGTATCATCTCAACGTGCCGCTCATTCCGCGCATCATGACGGAATACGCTCACAGCCGTACCGGCATTGATATTCATCCCGCGGCGCACATCGGCGAAAACTTTTTCATTGATCACGGCTCCGGCGTGGTGATCGGCGAGACCTGCACCATCGGCGATCGTGTCCGCATCTATCAGGGGGTGACGCTGGGCGCTCTGTCTTTGAGCCGGTCGGAATGCAAAAAGCTTCGGAATCAAAAAAGGCATCCGACGATTGAGGACGATGTTATTATCTATGCCAGTGCGACGATTCTCGGCGGCGACACGGTTGTCGGCGCGAGATCCGTCATCGGCGGCAATGTGTGGCTGACACATTCCGTGCCGCCGGATACGGAGGTATTTATACAAAAACAGGACCTCGTGTTCGGGCTGAAGAAGTCCGGTAAACGGGCTTCCCGGCGGTTCTGCGCTAAATAAAATTTTGAAAAAAAGGTGGATTTTTTTTTAAAGAAGAGTTATTTTGCGCCATCTGTTTTCCAAAATAAAATTTTTAAGGGGTGAGCAATGAACAAGGCAGACTTAATCGAAGAAGTGGCAAAAGCGGTGTCCACCAAGAAAGAAGCGGATGCAGCGGTTAACGCAACGTTCGCGGCAATTCAGAAAGCCCTCAAGAAAGGCGATACCGTGACACTGGTCGGGTTCGGCACGTTTTCCGTGAGCAAACGGAAAGCCCGCAAAGGCAGAAACCCCCAGACGGGCGAAGCCATTAAAATCGCCGCCAAGAAAGTTCCTGTCTTCAAGGCAGGCAAGGGTCTCAAAGACGCGGTTAAGTAGTCTGGTCAGCAATCTTAAATGAAAAGGGCCGTTTCGCCTTACAGGTGAAGCGGTCCTTTTTTATTATCATCGCGTCTGGATGTTTTATAATGGCACTGAGACTTCAAAGACTTTAAGAGCCGATAACAAAAATCATCGAACAATTGAATCCAAATTCGTCATGCCGGCGAAAGCCGGCATCCAGGAATGATTCAAACCGGTTCCCGGTTTTCTTGAACTAAAGATCACAAGAGTGTGAAGACAAATGAAAAGCCGATGATATCAGTCGAGAATATGTTGATGATTCCGTCAATAAGTTTCCGGGCTGCACGCGAATCAGATTTGCCGGAAAAATCATAAAAAAAGGGCAAAACCTTCACGGGTTTTGCCCTTTTGGTTCGACTTGATAAAGGTGATTTAGCGTTTCATTTTTCTTCTTACACCCGC
>CAYUDM010000023.1:0-44217 GCA_964443625.1 uncultured Smithella sp.
CGCCTTCTATCTACTTTTAACTTTAATCTTGAGACTTCGATATTGGTTATTTGTATATTTTTTTCCGTCACGGCAACGGCCCCTAAGGTCAGACCGAAGGCGAGATTAACAATGTCGTCGGCAATTCCCATGGCGCGAAGGCCCAAAGCCAGAACCACGCCCATGATGGCAAAGCGTCCGATCGGCGCCAGTCCTTTGGTTTTCGGTCCGCTGGCGCGGTCAATCGCCTGGTAGGCAAGATTGGCCAGCCAAAACCCGATGACGAGAATCACGGAACCTAAAATCACATCGCCGCCGAAGCGGATGAAGGTATCCACGATGTCACCGACGTGCGCAAAGCCAAGCTGGTTGGCCGCTTCCACGGCGGCAAACAGCATGGCAAAGAACAAAACCACATAGCCGATAAGCACCGATGCGGGCTTTTTTTCAAAAGCATGTTCAAAACCTAAATGGCCGGGCAGTTTGTCGAAGCCCAGGGTGGCAAGCAGACTCGACAGCAGCCGGGCGGCGAAAGAGGCGACCAGCCAGGTCACAATCAGAATGAGGCCTGCCGCGATGATATGAGGAATAGCCGCAAGCATCATTTCGAGCATGTTGGTGGCCGGTCGGGAAATTGCGTCAATCTTAAGCGCGTCAAGCGCGGCAATGAGCGCAGGCAATAAAACCACTACGAAAACCAGCAGGCCAACCGCCTCGGAGGCCCGAACCGATTCGCTCAGTCCGATATTCTTTCCAAGTTTGTCGCTGCCGGCTGTTCGCAGTAAATTGGTTGTCAGGTTGCGAAGCACGGTGGCCAGAATCCATCCCGCAAGACCGATGATGACGGCCGCCGCGATATTGGGAAGAAACGCCATCACGCGGTCAACCATGTCGCGAAACGGCTCCAGTAGACCCTCCATCTGCAGGGCGCCCATGATGGCCGGCACAAATAGAAGAATGATGAGCCAAAACAGCGCCTGGCTGAGGCTTCCACTGATGGGCGCCATGCCGGCGTGTTCGGAGAGCTTTTCGTCCAGGGTGGTTTTGGAAAGCACTTTGGTGATGATTTTGCGCACAATGCTGGCAAGCAGCCAGGCGATGAGCGCCAGAATGAGACCGGCCAGAATGCGCGGGGCGTATTGGAACAGCTCGGTCAGAAGCGCCGCGAAAGGCGCGGAGACCACGGCCAGATCAAGAGAATTGAGCACGGCCGTGACGATAATCAGCATGACAATCCAGAAGGTGGCCACCGCCACGCCTTTTTCAAGGTTGAGCGTTTGACCGGTTAATTGGGTAAAACGCGCGTTTAGATTAATGATCTTCAGCCCCTTTCGGATTCCAGCGCGCACGATGACGGCGACAAGCCACCCTAAAACCAGGAGGACCAGCGCGCCCAGGAGGATCGGGATATGGCCGCCGAGACCGGCCTGAAGGGCATTCCACAGGGTTGTCATCTCAGAACTCATAATTATTCTCCTTTCTGACAAGTCATTAAAAAGTTTATAGACGGTTTAGGAAAAAGATATCGCCAGATCCGTTCGGACGGGACCCGCCAATACGACAAGACATCTTCCGAGATCAGGAATCGCCGCGCCGCATAAGATCAAACAGTGGAATCAGAAAAGACTATTTATAGTGATGTAAAAAACTACGCTTGCCTTGGGGTGAAGTCAAGAAAAAAAAGACAAAATTGAAAGACGAAGGCTGCAGGGGCCATGACTCCTCGAAGCGGTTTTGGGCGTTTTGGGGTTTATCGGGCAGGGGCGAAGGTGTCGTTTTGGCTTTCCGGTTCCCGGCGGACATCCGTTTTGAGGAAGATGTAATAGAGCCGTCCTTCGCGATACGTGACACCGGCCAGTTTGCCGGCCTCTTCTCCGACCCCCATATACACATCACATCGGCCCGCGGCGCGAATGGCTCCGCCTGTGTCCTGGTCGAGGAGAAATCCGACAGGTCTTTTCAGATTCACCTCGGCATAGGCGAACATGGCCCGGGGATAAACGCTTTTATCCGTTGCAATGGAACGGAAGGCGGTGACCGGTTCGTTGAGGGATCCCCGCGGCTCGCCCGGTTCGTGTTTGAAAAAAACAAAGCGGGGATTTTGATTGACGTACCGGTCCACTTCATCCGGATTCGTCCTGAAATAATCCATCATCGCTTTGAGGCTGATGTTTTTATCCGCGAGTTTTCCGTCCGCGATCATTTTGTGAACGATGCTTTCATAATCCCAACCGTTGTGCGCGTCATAGCCGAATGTCCGGATGCGTCCGTCGGGCATGCGGATTTTGGCGGAACCCTGTACATGCACAATGTAGACCTCAAACGGATCGGCAAGCCAGACGAGTTCCAGCCCGGCAAGCATGCCGGATTGGTGGATTTGGGTCCGGTCTGGATATTTCCGGATGGAGCCGTCGGGCTGTTTTTGCCCCAGAATGGTTCCCTCGGGACCTTTGATCAGATCGGCGGGGGTTTTATGCAGCGGATGGCGAAACCGATCTGTGCGCGTGGGCGATCCGTCGAAGATCGGCGTGTAATATCCGGTGTACAAAACGGTGCCCTGATCATCACAGCCAACGGAAATGTAGGTGTCAAAATGTTTGCGGATCGCTTCGTTTAACTGCGAGGGGGACAGGCCTGAGACGACAAGTTTTCGAATCTCTTGAAGTGTCAGGACGGCGTGGTCGTGTGTGATGTCGCCATAGGGGTAGAAATTCCGGCTCGATGGTTTGGCCAGATAGTTGAGGCTGCGGTCGATGGCTGTCAGCAGACCGTCCAGATCGGAAAAAGCCTTCGTGTAATCGGGAATCTGCGCGGGGTCGGTGATTTTCCGCAACGCGAGTTCACCCTCCGGCAGAGGCCGCGAGTAATTTTTTTCGTAAACCTGCGCCTCGAGAATGACAGCGGCGCGTTTTTGGCAACCGGCAACCGCAAGGCAGACGACCATCACCATCAGGCAGACAAAAAGACTTAGATTTTTCATGGGAGCACCCTGGATAAAGTATCGCCGATATCTCGCCACGGGGGTCCGCAAGCCCCAAAAGCGTCGAAATTTTTCGACATGTTTCAATCTGCGATTAAAAAAAGACCCTGTGATCAAGTCATGTCGATCGTGTGGAGCTTCAGCAGAAATTCCTTGAATTTTTCCTTGGTCGTGGGTTTTATCGATTCAAGCCGAACCACCACGCCGTTGTTGCAGAAGGTAAACCCGTCTTCAATCTTTTCGGGGTTGTCGTCATCGTCAACGAAGCGTTCCATAAACATCATGGCCGATTTTTTCGCTTCCGCTTCGTTTGGCGCCTTAATGAGATAGTGGTGGCGGTGAAGATCTTCATCTATGGTTTCGCTGATTTTAACCCAGTACTCCGGCATGGTTTTCTCCCGTTTTTTTAGACTGTCGTAGTTTTTTGCCCCCGTCCTTGCCGGTCAGCAAATTTTTTCCATTGCTTGTGGGTCCAAAACGAAGTCGGTATCCAAAGCAATGTGCTCAAGAAATGCCCTGTCATAACGTCAAGGCCCGCAATCCTACTTCAAACCGGAAAAAATGAAAAGCAAAAATGTTCCGTCCGATCCGGTTTTCATTTGTGCGTTTAAGGCATGTCATTAAGGTGTTTCATGCACAGTGACGGTTCTGACATCCAGCCCGGTTTTTCGTTTGATGTCTTCCGGTGTGATGAGGCCCAAGCGCAGGATCGTCGTTGTTTCGCCACTTGCGTCCAGAATGGTCGATCCGATCGTCGAGCCCTTTTCGCTCAGTTCGATAACAGCATCGATTCGCAGCCCGATTTGGTCGAGCACTGCCTGGGCGGTCGAGCAGATCGGGCCACCTGAGAGATTGGCGCTCGTTGCGGTGATGGGCACTCCCGCGTTTAAGGCAAGCCGCCGGGCGAAGTCGGAACTCGCCAGACGCACGCCGATTTTCCCCGTTTGGGAGGTGAGACGCGGTGAAACATTCGGTGACGCTTCAAAGACGATTGTCAAAGGCCCTGGCCAAAACGCGTCGATCAGTTTTGTGGCGGCGGGCGAAACTCCGCGGACAAGACTCGAAAGCTGGAAGGCATGGCCGATGATAACGGAGACGGGATTGTTGAAATCGCGGCCTTTGATCTCAAAGATTTTACAGACGGCCGTTTCATCTTCAGCGTTCACACCCAGGCCGTAAAAGGTTTCGGTCGGATAGGCGATCGCGCCGCCGGCCAGAAGGATTTCCGTAGCGCGCCGCACAATATCGTTTATGGAAATATCCGGTCCCGGTTTCAGGACATGGGCCATAGAAGCTTTCCCTGTTTCTTTTCTACATCGCTGGCCATCTGCGCGATGTAGCCGTCGAGCTTGCCCGCCAGGCGTTTATCTGAAAGCGCAAGCATCCGGATGGCGAAAAGCGCCGCGTTTTTGGCGCCTGCTTTGCCGATGGCCATGGTCGCCACGGGAATGCCGCCCGGCATCTGAACGGTGGCCAAAAGAGCGTCCAGGCCTGAAAGCGATGTCGCGTCGATGGGGACGCCGATTACAGGCAGCGGTGTGTGTGAGGCGATGACCCCCGCCAGATGGGCGGCCGCGCCCGCTCCTGCGATGATGACTTTGACGCCGCGTTTGGCTGCGCCTGCGGCGAATTGGGCCGTCCGCGCCGGGGCGCGGTGCGCAGAGGTTAAAATCAGCTCGAAACCCAAGCCGAATTCGTCGAGGATTTTCGCTGCTTCTCCCATGACGGGAAGATCCGAATCACTGCCCATCACCACGCTCACCACGACATTCTTTTTGTCGCTTTTTTCTTTCATGTGTGCTCCTTTTGTGTCTAACGCCGACAGGGATTCCGGCTGTCCGCGTCGCTTTGGCCTATCTCTTTGATTCTTGTTAAATTTTTTCCGTCCTTAGCCTATCGGAGCGGACTTTGCAAGACGGTTTTTGCCTTGACAGATCGCGGAATTGACATTAATGTTTTTCCACCTACCTCAAAGGAGACAAAACATGAAAAAACTAATCGCGGCGATTGAAACCGATAAAGGAACCATCCGCCTGAAATTATTTACGGATCAGACCCCGGTCACGGTGGGCAACTTTGTGAATCTTGCCCGGCGCGGTTACTATAACAATCTCAAATTTCACCGGGTGATTCCCGAGTTCATGATTCAGGGCGGATGCCCTTACGGTGACGGCCGTGGCGGTCCCGGCTACCGTTTCGGCGATGAGTTTGTCGACGAGCTTAGACATGACAAGCCCGGTGTTTTGTCGATGGCCAATGCCGGCCCGCAGACCAATGGCAGCCAGTTTTTTATCACCCATGTGCCCACGCCCTGGCTCGACGGAAAGCACACGGTTTTTGGCGAGGTGGTTTCCGACATCGATCAGGATGTGGTCAACAGCATCGTTCAGGGAGACAAAATCCGTTCCATTTCCATTGAAGGGGACATCACCGAACTGATGGAACGGTTGCAGTCGTTTGTTGAGAAATGGAACGCCGCCCTGGATGCCAACTTCCCGGATCTGCCGAAAGTCACGGGATAATACATTACAGAGTATTTCCTTCACACTTCATTTTGTTGTCATGGGAATTTTTGGCTCATCTCCGATGAGGCTCTGGCGGTTTTAACACCTGTGGCCGTCATCAGGGGCATGACGGTGATGGGCGGATTTTTTTGTTCCGTGGAAGGACTGTATCATGCAACAAACCGGAAATCCTGCAACGCCAAGAATGCGAAAAACGCCCGACCATCTGGTGGCTCCCGACGGGACCATCGCTTTCGGAACATTTCAGAAACCTTTCCGGCAGGCCAACCTTCTGGATGCGAGGCTGTATCCATTGCCCGTGCCGCGATGCTGGAAAGCCTTTCGCCTGAAGGAATGGCAGCACTTCGGCATCGTCACCCCCGAGCGCTATCTCGGATTTGTCGTCTTTGACGCCAAGTTCATGGGGGTTTCCTTTTTTTATGTTTTTGATCGCAACACCCGTCAAATGTTCGAATACGAGCTGCAACGGATGGGGCGAACGGTCGTTGTGCCCGCGCAAACCTACGATGACGCTGTGACGTTTGCAGGCGACGGCTATTTCATCGAGATTGCCAATCATTTGGATCGGGGACATCACCGCGTCCGTATCGACATCCAAGGGACTAACGACCGACCGGACGTCCGGGCCGATATCGTCATACATGAAGATTTAACCCTCGTTGCGCCTCTTGTTCAGGTCTCGCAGCTTGGGCCCCACCGGCCGCTTTATACCCACAAGGCTGCGGTTCCGGCTTCCGGCACGATTCTTCTTGATGGTCGGGAAATTGTTCTGGAGCGTCATTCGGCCATTGCCCTGATCGACGAGCAGAAAACCTATTACCCCTATTTCAGCTTCTGGAAATGGGCGACCGGCGCAGGCTATACGGAAGACGGGCGCATCATGGCGTTCAATATTTGCCAAACAATCATCGCCGATGACGCGGACAATAACGAAAACTGTTTCTGGATCGACGGAAAAATCCATTATCTCAAAGGCGCGCGATTTGAGTTTGAAGATTATTCGCGTCCCTGGATCATGAAGACCACCGACGGCAGCCTTGATCTGAACTTTGAACCTGAAGGTCAGCGGTCGCAGAAGATCAGCATCGCCGGCCTCATCAAATCTGACTTTCATCAGCCGTTCGGCCGGTTCAACGGCCGGTTTGTGGATGGCCGGGGTGTAACCCATGACGTGAAAAACTTTTTCGGCCTGGCCGAACATCATATCACCAGGTATTAAACTTAAATTGCGACAGACCCTGTCGAGCCCCGGCATTCAGCGCGCCGTCCTCCATTTTTGCGCTCAAACGGATGTTTTTAGGGTAAAAATATGGCAGATACCTGAATCCGGTTGACAGACGCAGCATCTGTTCGTATACTCGCGCCGCAATAAAAGAATCCATAGGCCTCATTAAGGAGAACTGTTTGAAATGAAAGCGAATTTATATGATTACTTAAGTGGTAACGACTACCCCGGCCGCGGCATCTGCCTGGGGCTTGCGCCTTCGGGCAAAAAAGCGATGATTGCCTATTTCATCATGGGTCGCAGCACCAACAGCCGAAACCGCGTCTTTGACCCGATTGACGGCGGCATCCGAACCAAAGCGGCCGATCCATCCAAAATGACCGATCCGCATCTGATTATCTACAACCCCGTTCTGACGCTCGACGATATCACCATCGTCACCAACGGTGATCAGACCGACACGATCCAGCATTTCATGATTCGCAACGATTATTGCGGGTTCGGCTTTGAAGCCGCGCTTCTGACCCGCACATTCGAAGACGACGGTCCCAACTGGACACCGCGCATTTCCGGTGTGGTGGACATGAAAACCGGCCGCTACAAGCTGGCCATCTTGAAAAGCTGCGAAGGCGATAATCGCAGCTCCCAGCGCTTTACCTTTGATTATACCGAGCCGCTGGCGGGCGAGGGGCACTTTATCAGCACGTACAAGCAAAACGGCAATCCCATCCCCAGTTTCGAAGGCGAGCCGATACGGGTGGCCATCGATGAAGAAGACCCTCAGGCATATGCCGCCAAACTCTGGAAAGCGTTAAACGAAGACAATAAAGTGAGCCTGTTTGTCCGCGCCATCGATCTGGCCACGCAAGCCTGTCAGGATGTTCTGATTAATAAATATAAGGAAGTGGGGGAATAATCCATGAACGAAATACAACTCAAATACGGCTGCAATCCCAATCAGAAACCCGCCCGTATTTTTATGGCCGACGGGGGGACCCTGCCTGTAACCGTTTTAAACGGCAAACCCGGCTACATTAACTTTCTCGATGCCTTCAACAGCTGGCAGCTGGTTAAAGAACTCAAAGAGAACACCGGCATGGTAGCGGCCGCGTCGTTCAAGCACGTCTCACCTGCGGGCGCGGCTTTGGGCTTCCCGCTTGATGACGTTTTGCGCAGAATGTACCATATTGCACCCGACACGGAGCTTACCCTACTGGCCGCAGCCTACGCGCGGGCCCGTGGTGCGGACCGCATGAGCAGCTTCGGCGACTGGATTGCGCTATCGGATGTTTGCGATGTTTCGACGGCGACCCTCATCAAAAATGAAGTGACCGACGGCATCATTGCGCCGGGCTACGAGCCCCAGGCGCTTGAGATTCTTAAATCCAAAAAAGGCGGCAACTATAACGTTGTGCAAATTGATCCGAATTATGTGCCGATTTCCCTGGAGCACAAGCAGGTCTATGGCATCACGTTTGAGCAGGGTCGAAATGATCTGAAGATCGATTCCCGCATGCTCGAAAATATCGTCACGGAAAACAAAACACTCACCGATGCACAAAAGCGCGACCTGGTGCTGGCGCTCATTACGCTCAAGTACACACAGTCCAACAGCGTCTGCTACGTGCAGGACGGGCAGGTCATCGGTGTGGGCGCGGGCCAGCAAAGCCGCATCCACTGCACACGGCTGGCCGGTCAGAAGGCTGATCTGTGGCAGCTTCGCCACATGCCGAAAGTTTTGGATCTGCCCTTCCGCGCGGATGTGGCCAAACCCAACCGCGACAACGCCATTGACGTGTATCTGGGCGAAACCCCTGAAGACGTCATCGGCGACAACGTCTGGGCTGAAACATTTACAAAGCAGCCGGAACCCTTAACCGCCGCTGAAAGAAAAGCCTGGCTTTCAAAAGTCACAGGCGTCTGTCTGGGCAGTGACGCGTTTTTTCCGTTTGGCGACAATATCGAACGCGCCCATCGCAGCGGAGTGACCGCCATCGTGGAGGCCGGCGGCTCCATCCGCGACCAGCAGGTCATCGACACCTGCAACAAATACGGCATCGTCATGGCGTTTTGCGGATTGCGGTTTTTCCATCATTAAGGTCGGGCTATTGCAGTAAACCGGAATCAAAATCGTGCAGAGGCAAACATGTCCGCCAATCTCGAGATACGGTCTTATCAAGAAGGAGACGAAAGGCACATTCTTGAACTGTTTCGGCAAGCGTTTGCCGGCCGGCAATTGTCTGCCGAATACTGGTTGTGGCGGTTTCAGAAAAATCCTTATGGACCGGCCGTGATCGAACTGGCCTGGGATAAGGGGATTTTAGCGGCGCACTATGCCGTGACTCGAGTGATGATGCAAAACGGCGGTCGGGAGACGCGTGTGGGGCTGACCGGAACGGTCATGACCCATGATGCCTACCGGGGCCGCGGCCTTCTTGCAGTTCTGGCCAAAAGAGCCTATGCGGAAATGGCCGATCAGGGCATGGAGATGGTGTGGGGATTCCCCAACAGCACCTCGCACCGGAGATTCGCCTGCGATTTATCCTGGCAGGACATCTATGAAATTCCTATGTTTCGGTTGCAATCGGATGCTTTCCGGAACGTCGATCCGGGTGAAACCGGCGGCGTCAGGGAGGAAAGCCATATCGATGAGCGATTTGACCGTCTCTGGAAAAGGGTGTCGGGAGATTATGATATGATCGTTCGTCGCGACCGGTCCTATCTGACGTGGCGATTAGCCAAGCCGATGCAGACATACCGTCTGATTGTCCGGGCCGATCAAGAAGAGATTCTGGGATATGTGGTTTTCAAACGCTATGTCGACGACTTGCAGGTGGTGGATTTACTGACGGGCCGACAGGATGTCGAAACCGGCCGGGCCTTGATTGCTCATGTGATTCGCGAGGGACAAAAAGAAAAAGTCAAATCCATCAGTCTGTGGCTTCATGTTACCCACCCGCTCCATCTTGTTCTGGAGCGTATGGGGTTTAAGCCTGAAGGGCCTGTCACCTATCTGGCCGGATTGGCCCTGAATTCGAAACTGGACGCATCAACCTATGATGATCGACGCTGGTTTTTCACAATGAACGATTCGGATGTGTTTTAATGTCGCACAGGATTCAACTTTTCATGAAGCGATTGTTTGACCTCTGCGTCTGCACGCTGCTGTTGGTTATTTTATTTCCGCTTTTGGTCGTGTGTGCCGTCGTCGTGAAGCTGTCTTCGCCGGGGCCTGTATTTTTCATCCAGACGCGGGTGGGAAAAAATGAGAAGCCATACAAGATGGTCAAGTTTCGAACGATGACGGGCGCGCCTGATCCCAAAATTTTAAAGTGGTCGGCCGCGGAAGAGGCCCGGATTACGAAAGTCGGACATTTTCTCAGAGATTACGGCATTGACGAACTGCCCCAGTTGATCAATATCATCAAGGGCGATATGAGCATCATCGGTCCCAGAAGCCCGCTGCCACAGCAGGTCAAACTGTTTCCGCCGCGATTTCGAAAGATGTTTGCCATGCGGCCGGGTGTCTTGTCTTTGGCCGTGATTGCAGGCCGCAGGTCCGTGCCGATTGAAAAGCGCTACGAGCTGCACGTTCAGTATGTTGAGAACTGGTCTTTGAAGATGGATCTCATCATTCTCTGGCGGAGCCTGTTTGTTGTTTTGCGCAGGGAGTCGGCCAGGGATAACCTCTCAGGAGAATAATGCCATGAAAGTTCTGGTCGTCGCGCCGCATCCCGACGATGAAACCATTGGGGCCGGCGGCGCCTTATTCCGGCATATCGCCCAGGGCGATGACGTGTTTTGGTGCGTGGTCACACAGAATTATCCCCCGAACTGGTCGGAAGACAAGCGCAAACGCTCCCTGGAACAGATTGCGGAAGTTCAAAAAATTTACGGCTTTCAGGCCGTGTTTCGCCTGGGCTTCCCCACGGTGAAGCTCAATACCGTGCCTCACATCGATTTGTGCACAGCCCTTCAGGACGTGGTTCATCAATGCAAACCGGACATCGTTTATACGTCGTCCCGAAACGATCCCAATCTGGATCACCGGATTGTTCATGACTGCACGCTGGTGGCCGTGCGTCCCCTGCCGGGCAATTCGGTCCGCCGGGTTCTGTGTTATGAAATCGGCTACACTCAGTATTTCGGCCTTCATTCGGGCGCGTCCGCTTTTCAACCCAATGTTTTTGTCGATATCACGCCGTATATCGAGCAAAAATTAGCGGTGATGGACTGTTTTAAAACCCAGCTGTGCCAGGCGCCGCACCCGCGCACGGTAGAGGGGATCAGGCTTCTTTCCCGATCACGCGGCTTGAGTGTCTGTTGCGAGTACGCCGAATGTTTTGAGCTGGTTCGGGAATTGCTGTGACGGATTTTCCGCCGGGAGATGTTTCGCGGGCCTATGGTAGACGGTATGAAAAATAAGCCGGTTGGCCGATCGGGTATTGCCGCGTCGGGATTGATTTCGGGCGGCGCCGCCGTCGGGCTGGCCTTTTTCATGGCCGCGACCAGCAATTCGTTGGCGCTGTGGGCCGACTGGGTCGCCACACTGCTCGATTTTCTGGCCGTCTTTTTAGCCTGGTGGGGGCTTAAAAAATCCGAAGCCGGCAAAACGGACAGCTATCATTACGGATTCAGCCGGTATGAAAGCCTAGTCAGCATGGGCATGGCCGCGGTTCTGGTTGTGTCTTTTGTGTGCATTACCGCCGCGGCGCTGGTTCGCTTCCTGAATCCTGTCGCCATCGAAGGGATCGGTGTGCTCATCGGCATCGCGTTGCACGTGATTTTCGGGTTCATCAACGGCAGGCTCTGGGTTCAGAGCCTGCGACTTGAGCGCCGCGAAAAAACGGCTCTGATCACCGCGCAGAGGCGTGTCTTTACGGTCAAGGCCGGCGCCAATGTGATGATGTTCGCCACGCTGTCCGTATCGTTTTTCTTCGGGGAACAGACTTGGGCGTTGTATGCCGATCCCATAGCCGCCCTTGTGATCGGTTTGATGCTTCTGGTCGGCGCGACCCGAATGCTGAAATTTTCCGTCCGGGATCTGCTCGATTGCGCACTTGAGGAAAGGTCTCAGCTTCTGATTCTCCGGGCGCTTGCCGCTCACTTCGATCAGTATGAGCAGATTTTCGACATCCGGACGCGCCTGTCGGGCGGCAAAATCTATGTTGAAATTTTCCTGGCGTTCGATCCGAACGAGCCGCACGGGGCGGTGATGCAGACGGTCCGGGCGCTTGCGGATGAAATCAAAAAGTCAATCCGCTGCGACGAAGTTCTGATTATTCCGGTTTGAAATATCTCGAATGAACGGCTGTGAACAGGTGCGTTCCCTTTGGTGAGCCCTGTTTTCCGGGCATGGCCGTCAGGATTTCAAAAGTCGGTCGTACATCGCCTGCAGCGCGCTGTCGGCGTAGTAGTTTTGCAGCCCGAAGTGAAAACTGATCTGCGCCGGTCCCTGATTGATGATATCAATATTGATATTCTGATCCTTGAGCGCCGCGGAGGCGGCGGCAATGACGCCCGGATGGTCCTTCATGCCGATGCCCACGGGTGAAAGAATGGAAATGTTGTAGCGGAAATCCAGACGATCGGGCTGAAATTCTCTTTCCAACGTGTCTTTGAGATCCCCTTCGCATCCGACGAGGTCGTCTTGATTTAACAAGAGCGCAATATCATCCTTGTCTGTGGGATAATGGTACGTTTCGATGTCATAATTCCGTAAAACGCCGATCAGGTCGCTGACAAAGCCGATATCTTCTCCGGCCCCGTCGCGTTCAAGATAGAGATAGGCGACATTGTCTTTGCGCGCGATCCCGACAACCACTTCCTCCGGCACGCGTTCGGAAACAATCAGCGTTCCTTCGGCGTTTACGTTGTTCGTATTGCGGATATGAATGGGGATGTTGCGCTTTTTGCAGTTGACCATGGCTTCGTAGTGGAAGACCTCGAAACCTTTGGCGGACAGCAGACGGATTTCTTTGTACGTCAGACGGGGAATGACCTTCGCTTCCGGGATCAGGCGCGGATCGACCTGATAAATGCCGTCCGTGTCGGTCCAGTTCTCATAGAGAGAGGCCTCAATGGCGAAGGCGATTTCTCCTCCGGTCAGGTCCGATCCGCCCCGTGAAAAGACCGCCACGTCGCCTTTTTTAGTGACGCCGTAAAAACCGGGAATCACCGAAATCCCTTCGACGGAAGACAACTTTTTGCGGATGTGGCGGTAGCTGGCGGGGATGATGCGGGCGTTGGAAAAATCCTCCGTGACGACCAGGCCCATGTCTTCAGGCAGCACCAGGTCGGCGGGAAGCCCCTGCTTGTTGAGATACCGGCAGATGATCTCCGCGTTGACCCGTTCGCCGCGGGAGGCAAAAAAATCATTCCTTTTCTTTTCGGGAACGCTTTTTTTGAAGTCCGCCTGGAGTTGTTTGATGATGTCGGCGCCGTCGATATCGAGCTCTGCAATCAGCTTTTTGAATTTTCCGATGACCGCCCGGTGACTCTCTTCAGGACTGATGCTTTTTTGCTGCTGACGAAAATGTTTACCGGATGTGGCGATGTTGAGCAGATGATCCGTGACCTTTTCCCGGTCGGTTTCGTCGCGGCCGGGCGCCGAGACGACCAGGTATTTTCGGTCGGTATTTGCAGCAAGGATGTTTTTTACTTTCCGGATCTGTACGGCGTTGGCGACCGATGATCCGCCGAATTTGCAGACGATGTGATGTGTCATTCTATCCTCCTGGTGTCTGTCAGAACGATGATTTCAAAGCGGTTGACTTGTCCGGCGCTCAATGTCCCCGGATCCGTTTCATGTGGTCGACACGCTTGCGGATCAGTGCATCGGTGCCGATATCGCCGCGGTAGGCCACCGGGCCCGCAATGGCCTTGACACCTTCTTCTGCGATGAAGCGGGCGGCGTCGAGTGTGTTGGCGACGCCGACGATGCCGATCGCGCGCGACGAGCTCAGATACAGTCCATCTTCCTTCTGGTCTACCGAGGAATAGTAGAGCCTGGCCGCACCGACGTCGCCGACGACGATTTTCGCCCGGGAGGATGCGGCGTCGGGATGGTCGGCCGGAAGGCCGTATCCTTTGGGAACCACGTATTTACAGACGGTGGCTTTGTGTTCGAATTCAATTTTGAGGGTTTCGAGTGTCCCGTTGAGAATATGGTGGCAGATATCAACAAAATCGGTTTTCAAAAGCGGGAGAATGTTCATCGCTTCCGGATCGCCGAATCGAGCGTTGTATTCCAGCAGTTTCGCCCCGTTTTTCGTGGCGATGAACCCGCCGTACATGACGCCCTTGTAAGGGCTTCCGGTTTCCTCCCACAGCGCCGCTGCCACGCGCCGGGTGATCTCGAGCCCTTCTTCAATATCGGAGGGCTTCAAAAAAGGCATAACGTGATCGGGCAGGGAATAGGATCCCATGCCGCCCGTGTTGGGGCCGCGGTCTCCGTCGAAGCGCCTCTTATGATCCTGAACCAGGGGGGTGCCGACAACGGTTTTGCCGTCGCACAGGCACTGCAATGAAAATTCCTCTCCGTCGAATTTCTGTCCTTCAGAATCTGTGTGCACCACTGCAGCGCTTCCTGCCGGGTTTCAAAATGATCCCCCTGCACCAAGACGCCCTTGCCGCCCGTGAGTCCGTCCGGCTTTAGCACGATGCCTTCGAGCTTATCTAAAAACGCCTCCAGACCGTTGAGATCGGTGAAGATTTTAAAGAGGGGGTTGCCGGGGATTTGATATTTATCAACCAGGTTGCGGGTAAAGGCTTTGGAGGTTTCCAGGCGCGCGAGACTTTTGTTGGGCCCGACGGCCGGAACGCCGATTTGTTCAAGCGCGTCGACAACGCCGTTGTTTAAAGGCTCTTCCGGACCGATGACGGCAAAATCAATCTTGTTGTTTTTGGCAAAGGCGGCAATGGCTGTAAGATCCGAGTAACTGCCCAGTTCGATGGCGGCCGACAGGGAGGCGATTCCCGGATTCTTGGCCTTCATGAAGGCAAACAGGCGGGGCTGGTATTTGGATCGAACAATGGCTTCCGCCAGCGCATGTTCGCGCGCGCCGTTTCCGACAAGCAATACATTGGGCATGGTTAATCTCCTGTGCCGTAAGGTTTTATCATAGCTGCTTCAATAACGGAAAAGCGTGTTGAAGTCAAACACAAGGAATCTGCGGCCTTGTCTGTCCGGCCGGCCGAGCGGACTGCGGGAGGATAAACTTCTTGACTGAGCCATGCAGGCAAACGATAATGCGCCGCTTGGGACAGACGGCGATGGGAAAACGATATTTTTTATACGAGGTGAAAACATGAAAATGCATCATGTGCTTCCGGTGTTGATGGTTTTGATCCTGGGCTGCAGCCAGCCTGTATTGAGGCAGGATGTTCCCGTTTCGACCAATCCAATGGGGGCGAAAATCTACACCGACGGCAAGCTTGTCGGCGTAACCCCGATGTCCGTCTCCCTTGAAAGAGATCGCAACCATATTCTGACGCTGGTTAAGGACGATTACCGACAGGAGAACATCATCCTGACAAAAACCTACCAGAAGGAAAAAACTTACCTAAACGCGATTTCGGCAGGCGTCAATGCAGGTCTCTTCTTCAAGGATGCAAGAATGGGCGTGGGCAGCGCCATGAGCTCCATGAATGCGCAGGAAAAATCCGGAGAAGCCTTCATCCTGGTTCCTCAGGCCGTCAAGATTGATTTAGCGCCCTTGTCCGGTGCGCCCGGGCCGGATCCGACCCGGGCAGGGCAACCGGAGGGAAAACAACCGGCGGACGACTCCGATCCTTCCGCGTCCCCGTCGGGCGAAAATGCCGCACTGGTTAAGGACCTGGTGAAAATCGGCGCTGCGGCCGCCTTGTCCGGGGCGAAGCCGCTGGAAAAGAAAGTTGAGACATCCTCTTCCTCGAAGAGTTATACCCGGCCCGACGGAACACGGGTCACGGAGAAATCCAAAACCTCGGTTGGGGTGGGTGTGAATCCGGCGGGGCTGATCAATGTCATCGATGTTTTATTTAAATAAGGCCCAAGTCCAACGGGCCGGGAAAAGGGCGGGAGAAACAAGACCTATGAAAAAAACAGGTGTGGTTTTCATCCTCAGTATGATGCTTTGGGTGACGGTGAGCGCCTATGCGGCTGATTCGGCCGCTTTGGACAAAGTCAGTGTGTTGATGTCTAAAAAACAGGTGCTCGATATCCTGGGCGCGCCCGATGAGCTTGCGGCGCTGCCCGGCGGATTGAAAGCGGAAGTCTATTTTGTGAAGTTGTCGGAGCCGCTCCTTCATGCCGGCTGCATCTACAGCCCGGACGGCATTCTGATGGGGTTGTCGTTCGTCTTTTCGGGGCACACGGCGAAAGACATTCTTGACCGCCTGAAGCATCATAGATTTTCGCCAATGCCCGGTCCGGCAAACGCTGCGCGATTGGCCGGAGCAGACGACGACACAGGCCGGCCGCTGATTGCCGTCGTTACCGAGCACGACAATCTGACCACCGTCACGACGTTTGAAAAAGCCTTCTATGAATCGCAGGTCAAATAACTCCGTGGCGCAACACTCCGCGTCGAGGGGGTTATTTGAAAACCTCTTTCAGCAGGTCGGTGACTCTGGCCTGTGGATCGGTTCGTATTTTGGTTTCTTCAGCGGCCAGAACGGTAAAGAGCCCATCGAGCGCTTTGGATGAGACGTAGCGATTGACGTTGAGGTCGATGGTTTTGCCGACAAGCGGCAACGCCTGCAATTTTGCGGCGATCGCGTCATATTGCCGGGTGACTTCATAGTCGCCCATAGCCTGGCGGACCGCCGGTTCAAACAGGGTCAGCAGCTTGTCATAAGTCTTGTTCCGGAGGTAATCGGTCGTGGCCGTGTTCCCGCCACGCAGAATTCTATCGGCGTCGTCAAACGACATTTCTGTGATGGCGTCGGAAAAAATATCGGCGGCCAGCGGAGCGGCTTTTTCTGCGGCGCGGTTCATGCTGAGCGTAAATTCATCCAGCTGGGGGCCCAGACCGACTCCCCGCAGAACTTTCTCCGCTTTCCTTATTTCTTCCGGCAGGAGAATTTTCACCGCGGCGTTGGCAAAATAACCGTCTTTTTTCCCCAGGTAGTTGACGGCGTTTGTGATCCCGATCTGAAGCGCTTCTTTCAACCCGAGGTCGATTTTTCCGGACGAAGAGGCTGTTTGAAGCGTTTGGCCGAGTGTGCTTTTGAGCAGATCCAGTACAGAGGCCTGCCCCGGCGTCAGGGAGCACAAGATAAAGAATATACAGCCCAGCAAAATATTTTTTTTCATGTCGGATTCCTTTATGTGCGGTCTGTCGGACGGCGGAAAGCGTCGCCGTATTTCACCGGAAGTATAGAGAAGAAAATAAGCGGGTGTCAATGGGAATAAATACTTGGAATAAAGGCCGGCGGGCGGGAAGGGCCATGATTTTAAAGGCTGTTTCTTTTTTTTCCGGAATCTGCTAGTTTAGGCTATCAAAAAAAGTCATGGGGTTGTCCTTATCTTGGGATTAAGTTCCGATATCATTATCCTAGTCATCCTTTTTCTCTTTTCCGGTTTTTTTTCATCGGCGGAGGCGGCCCTTTTGTCGCTTTCGGATCTGCATCTGCACAAGATGAAGCAGGATCGCTATCCTTTTTTTGATCATGTCGTCAAATTGCTCGACAATCCGCGCCGTTTACTCATCACAATTGTAACCAGCAATGAAGCGGTCAATATCAGCATCTCCATTCTGGCCGCGTCTTTTTTCATCGGCCTTTTGGGAGCAAGCGGGCAGTGGGTCTCAATCGCATTCACGACGGTTGTTTTGCTCATCGTCGGCGAGGCGATCCCCAAAACCTTCGGCGTCACCTATCCCATGCAGGTTTCTACAATAGTGTCCCCGCTTCTGACCGCCGTATCCAGGCTGGAATATCCGGTGGTTGCCGGACTGGAGAAAATATCGGGCATTTTTCTGCGCCGCTTCGATTCCAGGCATTCCGCCGATGTTGAAGCGTTGATGGAGGATGAGTTCAAAACACTGATCGACGCGTGCAGCCCTGAAAGCGGCCTTGATGGTTCCCAGAAGGACCTGATCCGGAAAATTTTCGAACTGGGCGATCAGCCTGTAACGGATATCATGATTCCCCGGGTGGATATGTTTTGTCTGCCGCTTGCGATGCCGGTCAACGACATGCTTACGGCTATTGCTCAGGCCCGGCAGGAGCGCGTGCCGATTTATACGGAGGATCGCGACGACATCATCGGCGTTTTGTTTGCCCGTGATCTGCTCAATGACGTCTGGCGCGGCCGGCGTCCCGACAGCATTCGCAAGCTGCTTGTCCGGCCCTTTTTCGTTCCGGAGGAAAAAACGATTACGGGACTTTTGCGGGATTTTCAGGAAAGTTTTTCGCAGATTGCTATCGTGGTCGATGAGTACGGCG
This sequence comes from uncultured Smithella sp., assembly GCA_964443625.1. Taxonomy (GTDB): domain Bacteria; phylum Desulfobacterota; class Syntrophia; order Syntrophales; family Smithellaceae; genus UBA8904. The sequence goes on from CAYUDM010000023.1 coordinate 18,140, forward strand.
GTGTTTCGGGCATGGTGACGCTTGAACATATTCTTGAATACCTGTTTGAAGAGCCGCCCGGAGATGACGCTGCCTGTGACGGCTGCGAGCACATCGATGCCGACACAGTGGCCGTGCCCGGCAACATGACGCTTGAACAGGTCAATGCGTTGATTGAATCTTCCTTGCCTGAGGACGACTTCGACACGGTGGGCGGTTTTGTGGTTCACCTGTTCGGCAAACTGCCGGAAAAAGGCGAAGTGGTGCGCTCCGAAGGTTTTATATTCACCGTGTTGGCGGTCGGACGCAATCGGATTGAAAAGCTCCTGATCAAGAAGGAAGCGGATGCCGGGGAGGGAGACAGCACACCATGATCTATCTCACGATCGGCATTATTCTGATTTGCCTTCTTCTGGAAATCTTTTATTCCGGCGGCGAGGTGGCGCTTTTCGCGTCGGATATTCATAAGATGAAATACCGCGCCCGATGCGGTTCAAGCGGCGCCGTGCAGGCCGTCCGTCTTAAGGAAAAACCCGAGTGGTTTATCTCCACGGCGCTTGTCGGAACCAACCTCGCGATCATTACGGCCTCCACCTTGATGACGGGTCTTCTGATTTCCAACTTCGGTCCTTCGCGCGGAGAACAGATCGCTTTTCTGATTATGCTTCCGACGCTCTTTTTGATGATCATTTTGCGCAGCGTGTTTCTGCATTACGCCGAGGCGATGGCCGCGAGGGTTGCCTGGTTCATCCGCATATCATCGGTGATTTTCTATCCGATCGCTTTTTTAATCGCCGCCGTATCCCGGGGAACGATTCACCTGTCCGCCGATGAAAAAAGCAACCGGTCTGCGCACATTACCAAAGACGGCCTGAAATACATCCTGGGCGAGAAAACCGTCGGCGGAGACATCCTCCGCACGGAAAAAGAAATGGTCAATCGCGTGTTCGATTTTTCGGAACTCACAGCCGCTCAGATCATGGTGCCGATATCCGCCGTCACGGCGCTTCCCGCCGCGATGACGCTCGCGGAGGCCGCGGCCGTTGTGGCCGACAAAAAATATATGCGCATTCCCGTGTATTCCGAGACGGCCTACAACATCGTCGGCATTTTGCATTACTTCGATCTGCTCGGCATGCTACTGCTCGACGAAAAGGGCGCCGGTTCTTCTCAGGCAAGCGTCTCCGAGGGGATGCAGTCGGATGTTTTTTATGTGCCGGAAACCAAAAAGGCCAGCGACCTGCTTTTAGCCATGCAGAAAAAATCTGAGCAGATGGCCGTGGTGGTGGATGAATACGGAGGCGCGGTCGGCATTGTGACCATCGAAGACATCGGCGAGGAAATCGTCGGCAGCATCGAGGAGTATGTCGCCGGCGAAAAGCTCTACAAGAAAATTCTGCCGGGGCGATATCTCGTGTCCGGTCGTCTGGAGATGGACGTGCTTGAGCAGTTGCTGGACGTGAAATTTCCCGAAGGCGATTATGAAACGGTCGGCGGCTTTCTGCTCCAGCAACTGGGCAGAATTCCGGATCGCAAAGAGAAGTTCGAATACGGCGGCGTGACGTTCATCATCGACAACGCGGATTCCAAGTCGATCAAGGATGTTTTAATTATCTTTGCTCCGCAGTTGGAAAAGAAGAAAAATCGATAGCGCGAAGGGGATCATCGGAAAAATGGAACAGCAAAATTTAAGCGCTCTTATTTTGGCGGCGGGGAAGGGCACGCGTATGAAATCGGATCTGGCCAAGGTTCTGCATCCGATTCTGAACCGGCCGCTTTTAGCCTACGTTCTGGACGCGGCAAAGGCCGCCGGCTGCGAAAAGCTTCTAACCGTCGTCGGTCATCAGGCCGATGCCGTCCGCAAAAAATTTGCCGGTCAAGGGGTCTCCTTCGTTTTGCAAGAGCCCCAACTGGGAACCGGGCATGCGGTGGCCCAGGCCGCCCGGTTTTTCGCCGGATATACCGGAACCGTTCTGATTCTTTGCGGAGACGTGCCGCTTCTCAAACCGGAGACTCTTTTAGCGCTGGTGCAAACCCACCACGCCCAACGGGCGGACGTGACGGTCATGACGGTGATCCTTGAAGATCCGGGCCATTATGGGAGAGTCATCAAAGATCAAGACGGACAGGTGGTGAAAATTGTCGAAGCCCGCGACGCCACGGAGTCGGAAAAAGCCGTCCGGGAGATCAACACGGGCATCTATTGCGTTCAATGCCCGTATTTGTTTGAGGCGGTGGACGCAATCGGAAACGTCAACGTGCAAAAGGAGTATTACCTAACCGACATCATCGAAATCAGCCGGTGTTATGGCAAAAAAGCCGTCGCTTTTGTCGCTTCCGATCCGGGAGAAGTGATGGGCATCAATACGCCCGATGAACTGGCTGTTGCCGCGCAAATTCTGAAGCATCGAAATCTATCAAAGGCATAGTTTTATGGCGGATATTTTCGAGGCCATGCGGGGGAAAGCCATTTTGGCCCCTCTGGCCGGCATTACCAATCTGCCGTTTCGTCTGATTGTCCGGGAACTGGGTTGCGCGCTGGCGTTTACCGAGATGGTCAGCGCCAACGGCCTGACCCGAGAGTCTGTCAAGACGGTCGAGTATCTGGCGACAACACCGGAAGACCGTCCCCTGGGCGTACAGATCTTCGGCGCCGATCCTGAAATCATGGCTCGGGCCGCCCGGATCGTTTCCGCCATGAATCCCGACGTCATCGACATCAACATGGGCTGTCCGGTGCGGAAAGTCGTCAAGTCCGGCTCCGGCGCCGCACTGATGAAGGATCCGGTTGTAGCAGGCCGGATGATCGCTTCCGTGATTCGGAGCGTTAATCTGCCGGTGACGGTCAAGATCCGTTCCGGCTGGACACGTGCATCCGTCAATGCGCCGGAAATCGCCCGGATCGCCGAAGCGGAAGGCGCGAGCGCGGTAACAGTGCACGGCCGGACGGCCGACCAGGGATTTTCCGGCCATGCGGATTGGGAGATCATCGCCCGTGTGAGACAAGCCGTTGGCATCCCCGTCATCGGTAACGGAGATATCCGGACGCCGGCCGACGCCATGCGGATGATTGCCGAAACCGGATGTCACGCCGTCATGGTCGGCCGCGGCGCCCTGGGAAATCCCTGGATTTTCCGAGGGATGTCCGATCGGCTCCGGACCTTTGCGGAAGACTTTCACCCATCGCTTGCCGAGCGAAAGTGTCTCATTTCAAGACACTGGGAGATGGAAGAGGAATTTTACGGTCCCCGCATTGCTGATCGAAGCTTTCGCAAGCATTTGCTTTGGTATACCAAGGGGTTGGCCGGTTCCGGCCGGCTTCGGGAAACCCTCGGAAAGATGAAAAACCGGTCCGATATGCTGCGTGAACTCGATCGATATTTTACCTCCTTGCAGGCTCAAGCCTCATAAATAATGACTTGACATCCCCCTGCCTTCTTGGCATAAAGAAGCCGTGCGATAACAGACAATTATTTCGATAACTAAGGACGCAAATGAACGTGGAAATCGGTAAATTTACAGAGCTTGAAGAAAAAATTAAACATATAGTCAGTGAACAGGTTTTTTTGAAAAAACAGATTACGATATTGGAGGATGCGTTAAAAAATAAAGAATCGGAGATAGAGGAGTACCAAAACAAACTCAGAGTATTGGATGAGGAAAGGGACAACGTACGCACGAGGGTGGATTCACTGCTTGATTTACTTGCGGATATAGAGGTGCCAAAATAAGCTGCCAGGGCAAAAACTTTGAAAAAGCGTTACAATATTAAAATTCTGGGGCAGGAGCTTTCGGTTTTAAGTGATGCGGATGATGAACAAGTGGCCAACGTCGTTCAATTTGTCAATGATAGGATGGATACAATATTGCAGTCCGGAGAAGGTCTTCGGGCTTTGGACGTTGCCATTCTGGCGGCTTTGAACATTTCAGAAGATTTATTAAAGTTAGAGGGAGTGAACAAGGAACTGTGCGCTCAGCTGACGCGCAGATCCGAAAAACTGATTCAACTAATTGAAAGTGCAAGTTAATTAAGTTCCCCTGCGATGTGCGTGATTGTCATTTGTTTTTGAGCCAACACTTTGAACCTGGGGCCTAATCTTGTTTGCGGTGTGCATGTCCGCCTTTTCCGCTGGTCGGGTGGCAGAAAGCCTGAAACAAACAACACCGGGCACCCACTTTTTAAAAAGGTTCAAAATCGTGACCAACACGGCATAGGCGGGGGTTTTTTTTCACGCCTTCCTGAAGTCCGGCAAAAACGCTTTCCAATCCGATATTCCATAAAAACAATTTACACTGAATCCTTCGGCGGCGGAAAGGCGTTTGCCGGAAGGTTTAAATATAGCTCCACAAGACGGTCTTTATGTTTACGATGCTGGTACACGGAAAAAGGGGCGACCGTCTTTAAAGGGGGCCAAAAGGGAGGTTTCACTATGTTAAACGGCAGTTTGTATGTCCTGATTATAATTGGAGCGGTTCTGTGCGGCGCGATTCTCGGATATGTGCTCAAACAGATCTTCACAACCAAGAAAATCAAGGCCTCGGAAAGCCTGGCGGCCAGGATTGTCGAGGAGTCGAAAAAAGAAGCCGAAACGATTAAAAAAGAAGCGATTTTGCAGGCCAAGGAAAATCTGCTCAAAATGAAGGCGGACCTTGACCGGGAAACCAGGGAAGTGAAGGCAAACCTCGAATCGCTTGAGCGCCGGATTCACTCGAAAGAGGAAAATCTGGAAAAGCGTTTGGATTCGCTCTCCCAGAAGGAAACGGCGATTGAAGGGCGTGAAAAGGCTCTCAATCAAAAAGAGCAGTCCGTCGAAGACAAGCATAAGCGGCTCGACGCGCTGGTCGAACAGCAAAAAGAACAGCTCGAGCGAATCGCCGGCATCACGCCGGAAGAAGCAAAAAATATCCTCATCTCGTCGATGGAATCCGACGCCAAACGCGACGCGGCGGCGTTGGTGAGAAAAATTGAAGAAGAGGCCAAGCTCACGGCCGACCGCAAATCGCGTGAAATCATCGCCTATGCGATTCAACGTTACGCGGGCGATTACGTGGCGGAAAACACTGTATCGGTCGTTCCGCTGCCCAGCGAGGAAATGAAAGGGCGTATCATCGGCCGCGAAGGCCGCAATATCCGCGCCATTGAAGCGGCCACCGGCATCGACCTGATTGTGGACGACACGCCTGAGGCGGTGGTGCTGTCGAGCTTCGATCCGGTACGGCGTGAAATCGCCCGCCTGTCGCTGGAACGTCTCATCCAGGATGGCCGTATTCATCCGGGCCGCATCGAGGACATCGTGAAGAAAGTGGAAAAGGAAGTTGAACAGATCATCCGGGAAACCGGAGAGAAGGCCTCCTTCGACTGCGGCGTTCACGACATCCATCCGGAAATCATCACCATGCTCGGATCGCTCAAGTACCGAACAAGCTATTCGCAAAACGTTTTGCAGCATTCCATCGACGTCGCCTATCTGACGGGACTCATGGCCGCGGAGCTGAAAATGAACATCAAAGAAGCCAAACGCGCGGGCCTGCTCCATGATATCGGCAAGGCAGTCGATCACAAGATTGAAGGTACGCATGCGGCCATTGGCGCGGATTTTGCCAAACGGTTCGGCGAAAATCCCCGCATTGTCCAGGCGATTGCCACGCACCATGACGACGGGCGTAACAACACGCTTTTAGGCGTGCTGGTCCAGGCGGCGGACACGCTGTCGGCGGCCCGCCCGGGGGCGCGCCGGGAAATGCTTTCCACGTATGTCCAGCGCCTCGAGGAGCTCGAAAAAATCGCACATTCCTTCAACGGCGTGGACAAGTGCTTTGCTATTCAGGCGGGGCGTGAAATTCGCATCATGGTGGAAAATGAAAAGATTTCCGACAATGATGCGGTCATGCTGTGCAACGATGTCATCAAGAAGATTGAAAACGAGCTGACGTATCCCGGACAGATCAAAGTGACGGTCATCCGCGAGACGCGGGTGTCCAACTTCGCAAAATAGAATCGCGAAAGCGCTAAGAGTTATGAAAATTCTATTCATCGGCGATATCATCGGCAAGCCCGGTCGGAGAGCGATCAAAGAGCTTCTACCGTCGCTTGTCGCCTCAAGATCGATCGATCTGGTTATTGCCAACTGCGAAAACGCCGCGGCCGGTTTCGGCATCACGCGCGACATTGTTGAAGAACTCTATGAATCGCAAATCGACATTCTGACCTCGGGAAATCACGTCTGGGATAAGAGAGAGGCGCAAGAGTTCATTTCCGACTACGAAACCCTTCTGCGTCCCGCCAACTATCCGTCTGCGGTTCCGGGCCGTGGCAGTGTGGTTTATCCCACGCCGGCGGGGCATTATGTCGGGGTTCTCAATCTGTCCGGACGCATCTTTATGCAGCCGATCGACTGTCCTTTTCGCCGATCGCAAGAGGAAATCGCGCGGCTTCGGACGAAAACCTCCGTGATTGTGGTTGATATTCACGCGGAGGCTACATCCGAAAAAAGGGCGTTGGGCTGGTATCTCGACGGGCAGGTCTCTGCGGTTTTGGGCACGCACACACATGTGCAGACGGCCGATGAAGAAATTTTGCCCGGCGGCACGGCCTATCTAAGTGACGTGGGCATGACGGGGCCTTTCGATTCCGTCATCGGCATCCGGAAAGAGGCTATTATCGAGCGGTTTCTGACGCAGCTTCCCAATAAGTTTGATGTGGCCAAACATGATGTCCGCCTGCAGGGCGCGCTTCTGGATATCGATCAGGACAGTGGCAGGGCTTGCGCCATCGAGCGGATCAGCATCAAGGTGAAAGACGAGTAAATGGAGACGCCAAAAACCATGAAAAGCGGCTATGCGATACTAAAGGAAAGAGGATTTATTGAACAATTTACGGATGAAGCCCTCATTACGGAGCAGTTTGCGGCGGGGGCACTCACTTGCTATATCGGGTTTGATCCCACCGCTGCGAGTCTGCATATCGGCAGCCTGGTTCCCATTATGGCGCTTGCGCACATGCAGCGAAGCGGCAACCGGCCTATCGCGCTCGTGGGCGGCGGCACGGGACTGATCGGCGACCCCAGCGGGAAGACGGAAATGCGCCAGGTGCTGACCCGCGAGCAGATCGACGCCAACGCCCGATCCATCGGGAAACAACTGTCGCGCTATATCGACTTTGCCGACGGAAAAGCCCTTCTGCTCAATAATGCCGACTGGCTTACAAAAATCAACTATATCGAATTTCTGCGCGATATCGGACGGCACTTCAGCGTCAACCGGATGCTCGCGGCGGAAAGCTACAAGATCCGCCTGGAAAAGGGCCTCAACTTCATTGAATTCAATTACATGCTCTTGCAGGGGTACGACTTTTTACATTTATTCCAGAATTTCGGCTGTGCCTTGCAGATGGGAGGAAACGATCAATGGGGAAACATGCTGGCCGGTACGGAACTGATCCGCAAAGTTGAAGCCAAAGACGCGCACGCGCTGACCTTCCCTCTGATCACGACATCGACGGGGCACAAGATGGGCAAAACTGAGAAAGGCACCGTCTGGCTCGACGCGGAGTTTACCACGCCCTACGAATATTACCAGTACTGGGTCAACTGCGACGACGCGGACGTGGAGCGTTTTTTGAAACTTTTTACTTTTTTGCCTTTGGAAGAAATCGTCGTCGTCAAGACGCTGGCCGACGCCCGTCTCAATATGGCCAAGGCGGTTCTGGCCTACGAAGCGACGAAAGTCACACACGGCGCCGAGGCCGCCCGTGCCGCCTGGCGAGCGTCGATGGAAGCTTTCCATTCGCGTCCGGTCGATGCCGACCTTTTTGCAGGAAGTGATATTCCGCGTGAGGCGCCCCAGGCCGATACATCCGCCATTCCGAGATACGCGGTCACAAAAAAGGATATCGAAGACGGGCTTCCGATTCCGTCGCTTTGCGCCAAATCGGGGCTCACGCAATCGCTTTCAGAGGCCAAACGCCTGATCGATCAGGGCGGCATTTACGTCAATGAACGCCAGGTGAAAACCGTCGATGAAAAACTATCTGCTGCTGATTTTGAAGGCGGCGCTGAGGCGCGCATCCGCAAGGGAAAAAAGAAGTACCTCATTGTGGAGATAAAAGCCTGAGGCGAGAGGTGTAAAGGGTGAGGCGTGAAGCGTCTGAAAGAGGCCGTGGATTGAATTTTGGACGATCGCCTGCAACCACTTCTCCGGCCCATAGCGGGCGCCTTTCCTGGCCGCTGGATTTGGCAGGTTTCTTTTTTCAACGCAAAATTCTGAATCGAAAAATTCCCCTCCTGGCTAGCTTTAAGCTTACCTATCGTTGCAATCTCGCCTGCCGGGGCTGTCCGTTCCACCTGCGCGCCGGCGCGGATGACGGATTCATGTCTTGGGATCAGGCGCAAAGCGCGCTTCATGAACTGGCCCGCCGGCAAACGCGCATCGTCGTCTTCGAAGGCGGCGAGCCTCTCCTTTGGTGTGACGGGCCCCACGGACTCAGCGACCTGATTGCGTATGCCCGAAACCTTTTTTTGCGCGTGGCCGTGACCACCAACGGCACGCTGCCTCTCGAGGCGCCTGCCGACATGATCTGGGTCAGTCTCGACGGCCTGAAAGACACGCATGACGAACTGCGCAGTCATTCTTTCGATCGTGTCGTATCCAACCTTAAAAACGCAAGACATCCCCGCGTCTTTGTCCACTGCACGGTCAACCGGCGCAACTTGGACGACATCGAACCTCTGATGGATCTGGTAAAAAACATGCCGTCCGTCAGGGGCGCGACCTTTCAATTTTTTTACCCTTACAACCAGGGCGAGGAAAATCTGGCCTTGTCATTTGATGAACGCCGTGCCGCTGTCGCGAAACTGCTCAACCTCAAAGAACAAGGTTATCCGGTTTTGAATTCCAAAAGCCGGCTTCAGGCCATGATTGAAAACGGCTGGCGCTGCCATGATGATATTCTCATCAACGTTGATCCGGATGGAACCATCACGACCGGTTGTTATGTGAAAAGCCGGGGGGTGATTCATTGCCGGGCATGCGGGTTCACGCCGGTTGCCGAAGCCTCCGGGGCGCTGGATTGGGTGCCGGGGTCTCTTTGGGCGGGATGGAAGATCTTCATAAAAAAAGGTTGAAGACAGAGGGCAACCTTTGCTGTTTTTTGAAATAAATTCAGGATTGAAATCGTTGTTGAAACATGACAGTTTCAAAGCGATTGATTTGGAGGAGGGACGATGCCTGAAAAACCTGATCATGTCTTGCCGAAAAACGCCACCGAGGCGCAGGGGCTTTTAATCAAGTCTTTTTACGAGAAATACGGGGATGACATCTTGCCGGTTGTCGAGGATATTCTCGGTCGCCAGGGGCGGGCGCTGGGCTTGAAGCTTCACGCGAAATTGTCGGATCCTCGCCTGTCCGCCGTGGGAGCGGCTTTTTCAAAAAACTTCAATCCGGCGGATGTCGATGTCGCGGAGATTTCCGATCATCGGTTCCAAATCCGGGGAAATTCCTGTCCCTTCGGACTGGAAAACACATCGCGCAAGCTGTGTGAAGCCGTGATGGCAATCGATCGCGAATATTTTTTTGCGGCGACCGGCGGGAAAACCACCCTGCGGATTTTAAAAACTCGCGCGGCGGGCGATCCCGTTTGTGATACGGTTTATACAGTGGAATAAGGGGAAAGTTCCGTTTCAAGTTGCAAGGTAAAAGTTGACGGGTGAAAGACGGAAAAATGCAGCAGCCGTTGATGAGGGTGAGGAACGGACGATGAAAAGAGTTTACCTGGCGCAGAATCCGGCCGACGCGCACCTGCTTCGAGGAATTCTCGAAAACGAAGGCATTGACGCGGCGGTGCATGGAGACTTCCTTTGGGGCGCGCGAGGCGAGTTGCCACTCACGGTTGACACCAGTCCGTCGGTCTGGGTGCTCAACGAAGCCGATCATGAAAGAGCGCTTGAGATCGCAAAGACTTTTCACTCAGACGGCGAGGGGGTTTTACCCGCCGGCGCCAGTTGGATATGCAAGCACTGCGGCGAGTCCAATGAAGGCCAATTTACCGAATGCTGGCAGTGCGGTGTCTCGCGGGACCCCCAGTCATGAGACCGGATGTCGCCCGAACAGGGCACGAACCGGGAAAGCAAAGCGCCTCTTGAGGGAGATCAGCCTTTTACGAAGATATCCCAGTACCCTTTTAAAAACACTAAGATGATAATCAGCGGCAGAATGACGCGGGTGTAAAACCTGGCCCATTTAGGATATTTCAGCCCCTCGCCTATGTTGGCTTCCGCAGTGAAGTTATGCCAACCCCACCCGTAGCGGGTTGTCGTGAAGAAGATGAAAACCAGCACGCCGACGGGCAGCAAGGTGGCGCTGACGAGAAAGTCTTCCAGGTCCAGCACATTGGTTCCCGCGCCCAGCGGCTCAAAACCAGCCAAGACATTGAAACCCAGGACGCAGGGCAAAGAAAGCAGGAGGATGGCGACGCAGTTGAGCCAGGAGGCTTTCGTGCGGCCGGCGCCGAAAGTGTCCATCCAATAGCTGATGATATTTTCGAAAACCGCGATCACCGTGGACATGGCAGCAAAACTCATGAACAAAAAGAAGACGGATCCCCAAAACAGGCCGCCGGGCATCTGATTGAAGATGTTGGGCAGCGTGACAAACAGAAGGCCAGGCCCTGCGCTGGGATTCACGCCGAAGGCGAAGCAAGCCGGAAAGATAATGAGACCGCTCACAATCGCGACAAAGGTATCCAGACCGATAATCCGCGCCGATTCGCCGGGAAGTGACCGTTCTTTCCCAATATAGCTTCCGAAGATGGTCATGGCGCCGATGCCCAGGCTCAGCGTGAAAAAAGCCTGGCCCATCGCGGCGAAGATGACTTCTCCTGTGCCATGCTGCGCAAGCCTTGCGAAATCCGGCCAAAGATAGAATTTGATCCCCGCCGCACCGCCGGGCAGCATCATGGAGTGGACGGCAAGCGCCAGCATCAGCAAAAGCAAAAGCCCTATCAGAATTTTTGTGATGCGTTCGACGCCCGCGCGCAGTCCCGCGCTCGTGATGAGAAAACCGAAAAACACGGCGACAGCCATCCAGAAAGCCATGGTGACGGGATCGCCGAGCATCTCAATGAAGAAAGCGTTCGTAGCCTCAGGTGTTTTGCCGACGAAGACGCCCCGCAGGGTGGAAAAAAGATAATACAGAATCCATCCGGTGACGGTTGTGTAAAACATCATCAGCAGATAGTTGCCTGCAATACCCACAGGCCCGTAAAAATGCCACCGGGTTCCGCGGGGCTCGAGCTTCTTAAAAGCCATGCCGATGTTGCGTTTCGAAGCCCGTCCGACGGCGAATTCCATGACCATGACGGGAAGTCCGAGCAGAATCAGGAAAACCAGATAAATCAGAACGAACGCCGCACCGCCGTATTTACCGGCGATGAAGGGAAACCGCCAGACATTGCCCAACCCGATGGCACAGCCGGCCGCCAGAAAAATAAATCCCAGACGGCTGCCCAGGGATTCCCGCATCGTGGATTTAATAATCTTATTCACTGGATCTCCCGTCACAGGCCTCGCTCCTTCCGCCTTGCGCCTCACACCCTAAACATCCCAAATGAAAATCACGCCGCTGGTCGGGAACACCCATTCCTTATGGGGAATTCTGATCTGGATGGATCTACCCTTGGAGGCGTCAATGTCCGCGCGCGGATGCTTTCCCGAAAAGAATGTTTCGGCGCGAACGTTTTTCAGCCCCGCTTTTTCGTAATGAAAATTGATTTCCAGCCCCCGTGTTGGATACAGGAGGTAGACGGGGAAGGTCCGATTGCGTCTGGCTTTCTTGGTGAGAATCTCAATTTCGATTTTCACTTCCTGGTTGATTTTAGCTTTAAGCGAGTCGGAGCCGCACCAGACTTCATAGCCTCGGGTCGTTTTGCGGGCTTCTCTGACGGGAATCTCCACTCCGTCAATCCGCATCTTCTCCACGGTGAAATCCCGCTCCGGCAGCAAATCGTCTCCCCCCAGAATCCAGCGGTACTCGCAGTGTTCGTCTTCAATCAGGGCTTCAAGCTGCGCGCGGTCGGAGGCGCACCCGATCATGAAGGTGTCGCTGCGGATGGTCTTTTTGTATTCAACGTGTGTTTTCAACTGATAGTAGGCGTCCGAACGCCTGCGGGGCTCGGCCGCGTCCGGAAGCTGTGCGATGGTGATGTCGTAACGGAAACAGGATCGCAGCTCGAGCTGGCGGTTTTCCTTGCCGAAAAGGGTTTCCAGCATTTCATAGTAGATGGCGTCGCCCAACTCTTCGTTGCGTGCCCGCGCCTGCAGGCAATGCCGGATGATCTGATCGATGCGGGAGATCGATTTTTCTTCGCCCGGCACGAAAATTCTTCTTAGCCGCGGCGCGACGGCATCGGTTGCGCCTTTGTGCAGAAAAACACGGGGCGCGCGTTTGCCTAAAGCGCAAAGCACTTCATAGCTGATGGTTTGGGCCTTGTCGGCGATTTCGTTGGCGCTGATGTACTGGTCGCCCTGGCGCCCCAGCAAGACGACTTCGTCGCCCACTTCGCAATCGGGAATGTGCGTGACGTCCAGAGTGCACATATCCATCGAGACGCGGCCGATCACCGGCGCCCGCCCGCCGCGGACGAGCGCCTCGCCCCGATTGGACAAAATAAACGGATACCCGTCACCGTAGCCGACGGGGATTGTGGCCACGCGGGTGTTGTCTTTCGTGATAAAAGTGCTGTTGTAGCCGATGCCGTATCCAGGCGGAAATTCCTTGATCAAAACAATCGTCGTTTTAAACGACATGACGGGCCGGAGTGTCGCTTTGGTTTGCGTTTCATCGGACGGATAGATGCCGTAGGTCATGATGCCCGGCCGGGCCATTTCCAGTGTGAGCTCGGGATAGTTCAGGATGGCGCCGCTGTTGTCCAGGTGGCGCACGGGAATCTCGATGCCGGCCGTTTTGAGTTCGTCAAGCAGTCCGAGAAAGAGTTTCCACTGCCGATCATTGTTTTCAATCATCAGCTCGCTTGAGGCGAAATGGCTGAACAGACCTTCCAGGATGACATGCGGCAGGGCGCGGATGACCTCGATGAGATCGAGGGCTTCGGAGTGCATCGTGCCGCCGCGTCCCATGCCGGTGTCGACTTCGACATGTACGGCCAACCGCCGCCCGGAGGCGGCCAGGGAATTCTCCAGGATACGGGCGAAACCCGCATCCGAAACGGACGGGGTGAGCGAATATTTGATAATGTCGGGAATCTCGGGTTGCGTTGAAGGTCCCAGAATAACGATCGGCGCTTCGATGCCGCCCACACGCAGCTGGACTCCCTCGTCGGCGTTGGCGACGCCCAGCATACGGGCGCCTTCAACCAGCGCCGCATTGGCGATTTCCACCGCGCCGTGGCCGTAGGCGTCGGCTTTGACGGTTTGCATGAAATCCGCGCCCGGACCGATCAGGCGTTTGATTTCGCGCAAATTGGCGGTAAAGGCGTCGAGATCGACTTCCACCCAGCTTCGGTATTTCTGTTCGTTTCGTAAAGTCATTTGCCTGTCATTTCGAAAACGCCATCCCAGTTTTCTTCGGGCGGGTGGATTTTTAACGTCCGGCAACGATCCGCGAAGAGACCTGCGGCGAAATCGTCGCGACGGAATTGCAAGATTTGTTCAAAGGCGATAATCGCTTCATCCCATCTTCTTTGGCGATACAGTGCCAAGGCGGTGGCAAAGCCGTCGAGCCAGTTTTCGAGCCCGGCTGCATCTTTTTTTTCTCCCAATAGTTCGTAAACGGTCACAGGCGCGGCTTTTCCCGAAACGCGCACCCGGTCGAGTTCACGCGCGCAGAATTCGTTTTTGATCGCGGCATACGTATATTCGCTAATCAGGATGCGTGTGCCGTATTGCTTGTTGAGCCCTTCCAGTCTTGAGCCCAGATTGACCGCGTCGCCCATGACGGTATAGTCGAAGCGCATCTTCGAGCCCATATTGCCCACGATCATCTCGCCGGAATTGATGCCGATGCCGATGTCGAAAACGGGACGGCCTTCTTCCTGCCATGTATTTTTCAGCCGGTCAAGTTCCCGGATCATTGCCAGCGCGGTCAGGCAGGCCCGCCGGGCGTGATCCGTCTGATTGACCGGCGCTCCGAAGACCGCCATCACGGCATCGCCGATGTATTTGTCCAACAGTCCGTCATAGGCGAATACCTGCTCGGTCATCGCCGTCAGGTATTCGTTGAGAAGCCCCACAAGATCTTCGGGCGGCAGCTTTTCGGAAATTGTCGTAAAACCCCGGATATCGGAAAACACGACGGTCAGTTCCTTTTTTTCTCCGCCGAGCTTGAGTTTGGAGGGATTTTTGAGCATTTCGGTGATAACCGATGCGGTCAGATAGTACTGAAACGCACCGCGGATTTTCTTTTTGTCCCGTTCTTCACGGAAATATGAAATCACCGTTAGCGCCAGGTAGATCAGGACCATGGTGGCAAGCGGATAGACCAGGTTCAGCCAGGCGCTGAGTTTAAAAAAGGCCAGCATGTTGGCGGCGGCAAAAAGAACCATCAGCCCCAGGGCCGCCGAAAAACCCGGCAACGGTCGGAGACGCGAAACGGCAAATCCCAGAGCCAGACCGAAAAAGACGATGGCGCAGATGTCGAAAAAGCGCATCAGAGAGGAATGCAGAAGAAATCTTCCGTGCAGGATGTTGTCGATGATGGTCGCGTGCATTTCCACGCCGGGAAAGACGGATGAAAACGGCGTCACCCTCAGATCGTAAATGCCGGCGGCCGTTGCGCCGACCAGCACGATCTTGCCGCGAAACGCGTCGGGTGGCGAGACGCCGTCGAGAATATCCGAGATGGCGTAATGGGGAAAAGTTTGTGGCGGCCCGAGATAGTTGATTAAAAGCCTTCCGGACTCGTCCGTGGGGATGAGCCGCTTGCCGATGCGGACGGCCGATACGCCGTAGGGTTCCACAGTCAAAGACGGAGGCGCTTGGTCCTCATAAGCGCAGACGGCGGCCACGGCCAGCGGCAGATAATAGCTTTCGCCGAAGGCGATGACCAGCGGCGCCCAGCGGTTGGATCCGTCGCTGTCCGGCATCGTGTTGAAAAAGCCGCTGCGCGAGGCGGCAGCCGAGAGCAATCCGATATTCGCTTCAGGCGCGAAGGCCCGGGGCACGAAGCGGTCGTCTGCGCCGTCCGAAACGGACACCATCGGGTAGCGGGAGGTTTCAATGCTTTGTGTTTGGGCGGCAATCTTTTCGGATGTGATGTGCGCCAGTGTCTCCGGGGTGTCTTCGTTTTGGAAGTGAAAGAAGTAGCCCAGCGTCACGGTGCCTGCGCGCCGGATCGATTCGGCCAGCGCCTCGTCCATGTCCGCGGCCGCCCTTTTACGGTCGATGAGCATGTTGAGGGTTCCCTGGAAAATGCCTTTACTGCGAATTTCGGCGGCCAGCGTATCCAGTGTGGAGAGCGCGATATTGGCGTCCGGTTCGGCAAAAACCATATCGAAGACGATGACCTTGGCGCCGCCTTCGGCCAGCCGGTCGACAAGATCCGCAAGCGTTTTGCGCGGCCAGGGCCAGCGTCCCAGGCGAGCGAGACTTTTTTCGTCAAGGGCCGCAATCACCGTTTCACCGCCGGGCTTAAGCGGGCCCCGTGCGGCCATGCGCAAATCCAGCGTTTGGAGTTCGATGTGATGAAAAAAAGGAAAACCGGTTAAAAAAGCAAGAAGCGCGATTCCGATGACGGCGATTGTGACCGCCTGCGGTAGAAATCGGGACATCGCTGCCCATATTCGGTGCATCATCCTTGCGCTCCAGCCTGAGAGTTTGCCACTTCAAAACACAACCGCCCGGCACCTTGAAAAACAATGGCTATCCGGCGGACAAAATCATAGCAGAGCATCAACGAAAGTCAAGTTGTGCTTAGCCCGAACCCGTGCGGGATTGTCGATCGCTAAAAAAAATCGGCCGGATGTTAATCAATGCTTGAAAGATGAAGGTTTTTTCATTATTATCGCCACAGAAGTCTAAGGCGCAAATTTTTGAGACCCATCAAACATTGAGGAGGGAGTGCAAATGTCAAAGGTGAAGCCTGGTGATGTTCTGAGTTGTGAAGTGTGCGGACTGTCTGTCATCGTTGATGAAGAGTGCGGTTGTGCGATTGCGGAACTGATCTGCTGCGAAGAGGCCATGCAGAATAAAGGGCCCAAACCTCCGAAGAAGGTGGCGGCTCCGAAAAAGAAAGCGGTTGTAAAGAAGGCACAGCCCGCAGCCAAAAAACCGGTTGCTAAAAAGTCCGCGGTCAAAAAGCCCGTCGCGAAAAAGCCTGCGGCCAAAAAACCTGCCGCGAAAAAGCCGGCAGCCGGGAAGAAGACAAAAAAATAGTCCGGCCATGCGATCGGGCGGATTCATCCATCCTGCGGGCGCTCTTTCCTGTTGAAGTAAAGATGCGTCCTGTTTTTCTGTGGCATCATGAAAAAAGTGGTTCACCTGAGCGCCGCGAAAGCGGTGTTGACATTGACTTGCTCCAAACCGGAACGGGAAAGCGTCTGGTGCGAGAAGTTCGGGTATTTTATCGATCTTGATGCCTGCCGGGCAAGATCTCTTTCCAAAAGCGTCTGCCGACGCTGCTACCAATCTTTGCTTCAACTGACCCTGCCGTTTGTCTGATGACGCTTTGATCAAGAGACGGATTACTGGCAACACTCCGATCTGCAGTTGCGGGCAGCAGTTCCCCCTCCACGATTGAAGTCCGCGTGTCTCATTAGACAATTCTGGCATCCTGCGCTCATCAGCGTTACTCCGGGCGGCGAGAATGAACCGGGCCTGCGAAGGTGTGTATAATAGTCTCGGAATGTATCCATGGTGCATGCGCTGCTTGCCGAGCCTGTTCCAGGCGTTTCAATGATGGACGGTTTTTTATATTCCGCAAGGGTGATGGTTGCCCGATCCTGATCCCGGCTTTCGATTCTGTGTTGTTCTCCGGCAACACAGACAGACAAAAAAAGCGCGATGACGACTGATAAATGCACGGTTTTCAGCATCATTTCATTTCCTTCTTTGCCTTTCTTTTGAAGCCTGTTACATCAACAGGAATTTTCTGCCGTGCTACTTTTTTCCTCCGAGAATGGATCCCAGAATACCCCGGATAATCTGACGGCCCAGCGAGGAGCCGATGGACCTGACCGCGCTTTTGGCCGCGGCCTGAACCAGACCGTCGGTTCTACCACCGCGTGGACCGGTGCGTCCGAAAAGAAGGTCGTTGAGCGCGCCGGACGACTGAGGCGCGGGAGGTTCGGGCTTGCGTGATGAGACGGAGTTCGCCGTGGCCGATGCGGCCGTGGCCTCGGCGTGCGCCCTGAGTTTTTCATAAGCAGATTCCCGGTCGAGCGTTTTCTCGTAGTGCCCGAAAATGACGGATTTTCGAATGATGCCGGATTGCTCCGACTCGGTCAAAACACCAAGGCGCGAGCCCGGCGCGATGACAAATGAGCGCTCCACCTGTGTGGGACGGCCCTTTTCGTCCAGAAACGAAACTAACGCTTCGCCGACGCCCAATTCCGTGATGACCGCAGCCGCGTTAAAAGCGGGGTTGGGGCGCATCGTGTCCGCTGCTGTTTTTACCGCTTTTTGATCGCGTGGCGTGAAGGCGCGAAGCGCGTGCTGGACCCGGTTGCCCAACTGGGCCAGGACGGTATCGGGAATGTCGAGCGGATTCTGCGTGACGAAATAGACGCCGACGCCTTTGGAACGGATCAGCCGCACCACCTGCTCGATCTTTTCCAAAAGCGCTTTGGGAGCGTCGTTAAACAGCAGATGTGCCTCATCAAAGAAAAAGACGAGTTTCGGTTTGTCCAGATCGCCCATTTCCGGAAGCTGTTCGAAGAGCTCCGCGAGCATCCACAACAGGAAAGTCGAATAGAGCTTGGGACTGTTGTAGAGCCTGTCCGCCGCCAGGATATTGATGACGCCCCGGCCGTCTGTGTCGGTCTGAATCAGATCGGCGATGTCGAGCATCGGTTCCCCGAAAAATTTATCCGCTCCCTGACTTTCAAGTGTGAGAAGCGCCCGCTGGATTGCGCCCACGGAGGCGGCGGAAATGTTGCCGTATTGGGTGGTGAACTGCTTGGCGTTGTCGCCCACGAACTGCACCATCGCGCGCAAATCCTTTAAGTCGAGCAGCAGAAGACCCCCGTCGTCGGCGATTTTGAAAACCAGTGTCAGCACGCCTGTCTGCGTGTCGTTGAGATTCAGAAGCCGAGCAAGCAGAAGCGGCCCCATGTCGGAGATCGTTGCGCGGACCGGATGTCCCTTTTCTCCGAACACATCCCAGAAAACCGCCGTGTTGGCCCGGGGCTGAAAATCGGTGATGCCGATGCCCTCAAGCCGTTTAAGCAGCTTTTCGGAGGCGACGCCCGCGGCGGCAATACCGGAAAGGTCACCCTTGACGTCGGCCATAAACACCGGCACGCCAATGGCGGCAAACGATTCGGCCATCTTCTGCAGCGTGACGGTTTTTCCGGTGCCGGTGGCGCCGGTGATCAGTCCGTGGCGGTTGGCCATCTTCGGCAGCAAAACAATTTCATTGCCCTGGGACATCGCGATGACAAGTGGTGTTGACATGAGCGTCTCCTTGGTTACGATGATAAAAAACTTGATGTGACGGCGCAAACTATAGAAAGAACCAGTAGGGCTGTCAAGAGGCAGATGACGCCCAGGCTATTTGTTTGCGCGCCGGGTGGCTTCATTCTCGCCGGGTGAATATCCTCTTCTCGGGCAGCCCTATCCGCCAAATGCGTCGGCGCCGATTAAAAGAAGAAGGCTGAGACGAAAAAAAGAAAAAATCCTGATCATTGGGGCAACTCCCGTTATTTATTTCTCATCTAACAGGCCCGGCGCTTCCATCGTTTCGGAGGCCGGTGCGGTCTTGTCTGTGGACGGGTTTGACTTTCCGGTTTTGTCAATCGCCTGTCTGAGCGCGCAGGATAACTGCGCCATGTCATAGGGTTTCATCAGGAATTGACGAATGCCCTGGCGGGTTGCCTCGTCGGCATTAATATGATCGCTGTGTCCCGTGCAGAGAATGATGGGGGTCTCGGGTCGAATGGCCATAATTTTCTGAGCGAGGCGGTCTCCGGTCAGATCCGGCATGGTCATATCGGTGAGAACGATGTCAAAGCGGTCCGGGTTTTGGGTAAAAAGGTTGAATGCCTCAATGCTGCTTGTTGTCGATACGACCGAGTAGCCCAGATTTTCCAGCATCTGTTTTGTGACATCAGCGATGGATTCTTCATCGTCCACATGAAGGATCGATTCCGTTCCGGCAAAAGAAGGCCTCTGTTCCGATACGGTCCCCGTCGGAGCGGCTGTGACGATTTCCGGCAGATAAAGATCAAAGGTCGTTCCTGTGCCGGGCCGGCTCGCGCATTGGATGGCTCCGCCGTGAGTTTTGACGATGCCGTGGACAACGGACAGCCCCAGACCCGTTCCCGACCCCATTTCCTTAGTTGTGAAATAAGGTTCAAAGGCGCGCGCCGCGATCTCCGGGGTCATGCCGTGTCCCGTGTCCGCCACCATCAGCTTCAGGTATGGCCCGGCTGCAAGACCCAGTGCCCGCCCGTCGGATTCACCTAAATATCGCCTTGTCAGAGTGATGCTCAGCGTCCCGCCGTCTGCGCCCAGCGCGGAAATCGCGTTATTGAACAGATTCAGTAGGATCTGGTGAATATACGTTGAACTCGACAGGATCCGGCAGGAAGGCTCAATGTCGGAGTCCAGTTGAATGTTGGTTGGGACCAGCGCGCGCATCATTTTCAGCGCTTCCGAGACGGTGGAAGACAAATCCAGGGGCTCGATTCGAATTTCGGCTTTGCGGCTGACGGCCAGAATTTGCTGGACCAATGCCTTGGCGCGCTCGCCCGATTTCAGGATTTCGGCAATCTTTGCTTTCGTCTTTGCGTCCGTGTCCGGATCGGAAAGCGCCAGTTCGGAATAGCCGATGATGGCTGCCAGAATGTTGTTAAAGTCGTGGGCGATTCCGCCGGCGAGCGTTCCCATCGCCTCCATCTTCTGAGCTTGAATGAGCTCCAACTCCAGTCGTTTTTTCTCGGCTTCCGCCAGGTTTCGTTGGGTGATTTCCTCTTCGAGTCTCCGGTTGATTTCCTGGAGTTTTGCGCTTTCCTGAGCCATTTTTCGGCCGAGTCGCTGCTCCCGGGTCAGCAGGATGTTCATCCGGTTGAGCAGAAAACCGACCGGGATGGCCGCCATGAGTGAAACCAGGGAAAGATTGGCGCAAAACATGATCCACTTGTTCAACGGTTCACTTTGGATGGTCTTCCATTCCGGGAAAAACGGCCCGCCGTAAAAGAAGAGCGCCAACAGCAAAAAGGCGTTGACAAAGGTTGTGGCGATGGCCGCCCGGACGCCGAACAGAAACGCCGCGCTGACCACTCCCATGACGAGCCAGCCGGGCCGGGCGTAGAGCGGTCCCAGGAAAATCAAAAAAATCAAAATCATGCCGTATAAAAGCAGGAAGAAGGTTTTTATGAACGGGACGCTTTTTCTGAAAATCAAGACTCCCGCGATGAAGGCGACCACCGCCGCATCGAAAAGGATCAGCCCCCAGCGGTTTTCCGCTATATAGGTGGGAAAGGCAAAGGCCAGCCCCAGAGGCATGGCGATCAAAGCCAGAAACAGCATCAATTCGATGTAGTAGATACGCCAGCCGTTCAGGTCGGAAAAGGCCTGAAGTTCCCTGGAGGGCAATAGTCTTTGGAGGATCCTCGCAATGACCATAGGCGGCTGTACCTCGTTGCATCTTTTGTGGGCACTTTTGGAATTTCTAAACTTTAATTAAACCAATGATGGGTTGGTGTTTCAATTTTCGCTGCCTGATACCGGATCATAGAAGGATCGTCTGAGGCTGTCAACCGGAAATTCGGTTTCGGAAATTCGGTTTTGTCATTGAACCGTCAGAGATGATTAAAAGAGTTTAAAAAGATGCTTGACGCTTTGAAGCCTTGATAGGTAGAGTCAGGCCCCGTATGAGAACACTATTGATTCTTTCGATTGCCGTCTTTTGCCTTGGCTGTCCTGCCGTCTTCGCTTCCGACTGGATCGTCCTGGCTGATCGGGCCGTTTCCTTGTCAGCCGACGATGTCCTGGCTCTTGAAGGCAAGACCGACAAAACACTCAGTGATCTGTATCAGTTGACCATTCATTATTATCGCCACTACAACCACGATGCGCTCGTCGCTTTGTTTGATGAGACCAAAGACCGATTTCCGGCCGATTCGGAAGCCCGGGTACTCGAAGCGATCATTCTGATGCGGAACCATCGCCCTGCTGAAAGCTGCGCGGTTCTGGACCGGGTGTTGGCGCGTCAGCCGGATTTTCATCCCGCCCGGATCGTTTTGGCGCACCTGCTTTATCTGCAGAAGGATTTTCAGGGAGCCTATGCCGAGGCACGCCGGCTTCTGGTCGCGAAAGAGGCTTTATCGAACTATCATTATCTCGTCAGCCTGCTGATTGCGGCCGGCGCGCGCGGCATTTTGGCCAAAAAGCATCCTCTGTCGGCCATCGGCGCGTATTTCGAAGTGACCGGCTATTTCCATCGGGCTCGGACAATTCTTCCGGAATCCCCCGAATATCTATACGGCCAGGGGTCTTACTATCTTCTGACGCCCCGTGTGGCCGGGGGCGATCTGAATCGCGCCATCGACCTTCTGGAGCGTTCACGTCGCCTGACGCCCTGCAATGCAACGGTCTACGTTCGTCTGGCTCAGGCTTACCGGGCCAGAGGCGATGAGGCTGCCTGTGAAAAATATCTTGCCGCGGCCGCCCGGATCGATCCGGAAGACGAACTTCTACTTGATGATCTTTCCGGCCGAAAAGATTTTCTCGATGTTCCCTGAAAGCGTAAGAAATGGAGCCGGGTTTGATTTAACGCGATGGTTTGAGCCCGGCTAAGGCGCGTCGGGTGAAGCGGGCGATCCGCCGGGAAAGCCCCAAAGAGCCGTGAACGTGTTCGAGCGCATCAAGGGCGGCGTCTTCGCCGATTTTAACCAGTTCCGCGGCCCGGCTGAAATCCGACCAGTGCATCGACCCCAGCGCCGGCTGGATAATGACGTCGGCATCCTTGAGCTCGGCTGCCTGAAGCGCATTGGCGGTGATTTCACCCGCCCGGTATAAAACATCCTTGGCTGTTTCAATTTCCTCATCCGCCGGAAGATCGCGGTCCACCATGACGGCGATCACGACGTCCGCGCCGGCCTGTCGTGCCGCATAAACCGGCACGAGACTGGTAATGCCGCCGTCGGCCAGAAGCCACTGGCCCATCCGCACCGGTTCGGCCGCGCCGGGCACGGAGCTGCTGGCGAGCACCGCCTGCCGAATAGGTCCTTCAGAGAAAACCACCTGCTTGCCGGTGAGCAGGTCCGTGGAGACGGCATAAAAAGGGATGCGTGTTTCCCGGATGTCGATATCGGGAAGCAAGAAATTGATAAGCGATTGAAAATCTCCGGAAGGTAAAATAGATGGCCGAAACAAGGCTCTTAAAAGCCAGTAGCGGTTTCTGACAAAAGATTGTGTCTTTGCCAGAAAATTTTTGGGCTCCTGGGAAAACGACTCACTCAGACACCGAAGCGTTGAGGCCTCAAATTCCGGGCTTTTCAGATAAGCGTCCACCCGGGAGGTGATCTGCCGGACGGAAAGCCCCGACGCGTATGCAGCCCCGATGAGCGCGCCCGCGGAGGTGCCCGCGATCAGGTCAACGCCGATACCTTCTTGCTCTAAAACCTTCAGAACGCCGATATGGGCCAGTCCGCGCACTCCACCGCCGCCCAAGGCCAGCCCGACTTTTTTTTCATACCACGTCATGCTACGCCGCTTTCTCAATATGCCGCATGAATTATTGCGTAAGAAGCTTATTATCAACGCGCTGATTTTGTGTCAACGGGAGAAAATTTGAAACTCCACAAATATGTTTCAGGTGGGGCGCCGAATCACAAATATGTGCCGCGCTTTTTTGGGAAAACGCACTAAACGACTGGAATGTCTTGTTTTATGATCTGGCAAAAGAATTGCTAGTCTTTTGCCAGATCATCTTCAGGAGGCTTTATATGGATATTGCGGCAGGTGCAATCAACGCAGGCGACACTGCCTGGATTTTGGTATGTTGTTCTTTGGTTCTTCTCATGACGCCGGCTCTGGCGTTTTTTTATGGCGGTATGGTGAGAAGAAAGAATGTGCTCTCCACGCTGACCTTAAGCATTGTTTTCATGTCGCTCATCGGGGTGCAGTGGATCCTTTACGGGTATTCTCTGGCGTTCGGATCGGACATTAAGGGATTGATCGGCGGCCTCGATTTTCTGGGCTTTGCCGGCGTCGGCGCCGAGCCCAATCCGACCTACGCCAAAACGATTCCCCATCAGCTTTTCGCCTCCTTTCAGATGATGTTTGCCGTCATCACGCCCGCGCTTATCACGGGCGCGTTCGTGGAGCGCGTCAAGTTCAAAAGTGTTTTGATTTTTGGACTGCTGTGGGCGACGCTCGTGTATGATCCGCTTTGTCACTGGGTCTGGGGACAGGGCGGCTGGCTCAAGGAAATGGGCGTGCTCGATTTCGCAGGCGGAACAGTGGTGCACATCGCCGCCGGTTTTTCGGCGCTGGCGTTTGCCCTGGTCATCGGGCCGCGCAAAGGGCACGGCAGTTTCCCGATGGAGCCCAATAATATTCCGCTGACGGTTTTGGGAACCGGCCTTTTGTGGGTGGGCTGGTTCGGGTTTAACGCGGGAAGCGCCCTGGCCGCCGACGGTGTCGCCGTCAACGCGCTGGTCACCACCAATACCTCAGCCGCAGCCGCCGGGTTGGTCTGGATGCTTTTGTCGTGGCTCGACGGGCGCCCCAGTACGCTGGGCATCGCCACCGGCATGGTCGTGGGGCTTGCGGCCGTCACCCCCGCCTCGGGCTTTGTCACGCCGCTGACCGCCATGCTCATCGGCGCCGTGGCCGCGCCCATTTCGTACTACGCGATACGTTTCCGCGCACAGCGCAAGCTTGATGAATCCCTCGATGTGTGGGCCTGTCACGGCATGGCCAGCACCTGGGGCATGCTCGCACTAGGCCTCTTCGCTACGGTGAGTGTCAACGCCAGCGGCGCCAACGGTCTGTTTTTCGGCAATACCGCCCAACTGGGCATTCAGGCCCTGGCGGTGGGCGTGACGATTGTCTTTTCCTTCGGTATGACGTACGTGCTGGCCAAGATTCTTCATGTCAGCATCGGCTTGCGGGTCAGCCCGATTGAAGAAGAAGTGGGGCTGGATATCAGCTCTCATGGTGAGCGATCCTATTCCTAAAAGATGATTATGCAGGAGATGAGATTATGCTGAAAAAAATCGAAGCCATTATTCGTGAAGATAAAGTCAACGATGTCACCAAAGCGCTCAACGACATCGGCATTGTAGGGATGAACATGTTTGAAGTGCGCGGGCACGGCCGCCAGGGCGGCATTCAGCTCGTCGGACGGGCCGGAACTTACCAGGTCAATCTGCTGCCCAAAATACAGCTCAATATTGTTCTCAATCAGCGCAATCTGGAGGCGGCCATCGAAGCCATCCTCAAATCAGCCTACACGGGGGAAACGGGCGACGGCATCATTTTCATTACGCCCGTTGAAGATGTCATCCGTGTGAGGACGCGCGAGCGGGGCACCGGCGCCATGACCTATCCGGGCGATATTGACGAGCGGCGCAAAAAATAAGGGTTCTTTTCGGAGACCGATCTGAAAATCAGGCCGTCCTTGTCAGATATGACAACACCCGATGCATCTGATCATGGGCCAGACGATACGTGTCTTGACCGGCGGCGAGGATCTGCTCTTCGGTCTGAACGAACGGCAAGCCCGGAACCAGTTCATGGCGGCAATGCGTTACGAGATCCTGAGCCGCCTGCGGCGTTGTTTCCAGATGGAACTGTAAACCGATCACCGATCGGCCCAGCTGAAACGCCTGATTTTCGCAGGCTTCACTTGCCGCCAGATGAATTGCGCCGCGTGGCAGATCAAACGTTTCCCCGTGCCAGGAAAAAACATTAACCGATGCGGGAAAACCGAAATTCGCGTTTCCTTCTTCAGGCAGAGCCCGAACCGGAAACCAGCCGATTTCCGGAGAAGAATTTTGATACACTCTGGCGCCCATCACGTCGGCGATCAGCTGTGCGCCCAGGCAGATTCCTAAAACAGGCTTACCTGAGGCGATCATTTCCGCGATAAAGCGCTTCTCCTCCACCAGCCAGGGAAGCGCGTCTTCATCATGAACGCTCATCGGGCCGCCCAGGATGATCAGCAGGTCCACCTCGTCGGGATCCGGCAAAACCGTCGATTCAAAAAAACGCGTGCGTGTGATGCTATAACCATGTCCGGTCAGACAGGGGCGGATGCAGCCGAGATCTTCAAAAGGCACATGCTGAAAATAATGCGCGTTCATAAGCGTTTTCCTTCCGGTCATCCGATGGCCATGCGCCCGGTTTCACC
The DNA here is from genome assembly GCA_964443625.1 of uncultured Smithella sp. Taxonomy (GTDB): domain Bacteria; phylum Desulfobacterota; class Syntrophia; order Syntrophales; family Smithellaceae; genus UBA8904. The sequence goes on from CAYUDM010000023.1 coordinate 43,646, forward strand.
CGTTCGGATGCGGATGCATTCTTCCATCGGCAGAATAAAGATTTTTCCATCGCCGATTCGTCCGGTGCGCGCGCCCCGAATGATCGCCTCCACGGTGGGTTTGACGTAGTCGTCATTCACTGCGATTTCAAAGCGCGCTCTAGTTAGAAGTTCTCCTCCGGTCGTGTTTCCTTCGTCATCTTTCCCTTGACCCGCCTGGGCGCCGCAGCCGACCACGTTCGATACGGTGATCTTGCCTACCTTGACTTGGACCAGGGCGTCTTTGACGGCCTGGCGCTTTTCCGGTTGAACGATTGCAATAACAAGTTTCATGGGAACTCTCCTTTGGCTCTTTTACATCGCAAAGAAAGTGCCAATGGACGCAATCTTGCCTAAAGGATCAGATTTACGGAATTTTCAACCTATACGCGGCAAAGTTGAACGGAACAATTCTGTTCTATCCGGAAGGCGCCCATATTTGAGGGCCGGGTCATGGCGTCATTGCCCTTTAAAGAAGAGGCCCGGAAGCGAAAGGCCCGGGCCTCTTTTGGCAAAAGGAATGGATTTTTAACCAATTTCGTCTCCACCGTTTT
>CAYUDM010000024.1:0-42777 GCA_964443625.1 uncultured Smithella sp.
TCCTTATAGCGTTTTCTGTTCTGTATTTTTTCATTGCCCTCTTCGTCTCGTCTTTACGAATCAGGTATATTGCACCGATTATTCCTCCATTATTAATTTTATCTATTTATGAGAATTTTGAGACAGCATCTGCGCTTCCTGCGACACTTGCAAAGCCAGTTCCCGCGTCGGTACTAAAACCAGCGCCTGCGGGACGTTCCGGGTCAGGTCGATCTGCTGCATAATCGGCAGGATGTACGCTCCCGTTTTCCCGCTTCCGGTGCGGGATTGAATCATGACATCGCGGCCCGATAAAATATAAGGAATAGATTTTGCCTGAGCGGGTGTCAGTTCAGTCCAGCCGGCAGCCCGGCAGGCAGCCTGTAATTCGGGTGACAAGTCCGCAAGGCACGTGTCTGCGGGACCCTCCGGGGCGGTTGGTTCCGCAGGAGTATCCTGGTTTTTAATTTCATCCATACGTTTTTTACACCTTTCGCAAAGAAAATAAGAAGTTAAAATGACTTAGTGCAGTGCGGCGTTCAAATCAAGGAAAAAAATTAAGACGGCCTCACAAAAAGAAGGGGCGGCGTCAAGAAAAAATCTTGACACTTTGCAGTGATTCATATAGCTTATGGTCAATTCGTCAGCGGCTTTACGTAAGCCCTGCCTTTTGGAGCGACTCAAGAATTCAAAAAACAAGCCGATATTTAATCTGTAGTTCTTAATACTCGTGACTATCTTTGCGTATTCCGTATTCTCCAATACGCTCAAAGAATCATGCTTCCTCTAATGATATCGAGCCTGTAAATTAATACAACAAGGATGCATTGCTATGAACATTGAAGACATTAAGAGGCTGCCGATCAGCGAACTGACGGACATGGCCAAAGGATTGGACGTGCCCGGAGCCAGCGGGATGCGCAGACAGGATTTGATTTTTGCCATCTTGCAGACCCAGGCCGAACAAAACGGCGTGATTTCCGGCTCCGGTGTGCTCGAGATCCTGCCTGACGGATTCGGGTTTTTACGCGCCGTCGATTACAACTATCTGCCCAGCCCCGACGACATTTATATTTCGCCTTCACAGATCCGCCGATTTAACTTAAGAACAGGAGATACGATCTCAGGTGAAGTCCGACCCCCGAAAGAAGGGGAAAAGTATTTTGCCCTTTTAAAGGTCGATACGGTGAATTTTGAAAGTCCGGAGCAGGCGCGCGACAAGATTCTGTTTGACAACCTGACCCCGCTTTATCCGGATGAAAAACTCAATCTCGAATTCGACACGGAAAATTTCTCCACTCGGACCCTGGATCTTTTCGCGCCGATCGGAAAAGGACAGCGTGCGCTGATCGTTTCTCCGCCCCGGGCCGGTAAAACCGTTTTGCTTCAAGACATTGCACACAGCATCACCGCCAACCACAAAGATGTCGTTTTGATGGTTCTGCTCATCGACGAGCGGCCCGAAGAAGTGACCGACATGCAGCGTTCCGTCAAGGGCGAGGTGGTTTCCTCGACGTTTGATGAGCCGGCGACCCGCCACGTCCAGGTCGCGGAAATGGTGATTGAAAAAGCCAAGCGCCTGGTTGAGCATAAAAAAGACGTCGTCATTCTGCTGGATTCCATCACCCGCCTGGCGCGCGCGTACAACACCGTTGTGCCGCCTTCCGGCAAGGTCCTTTCCGGCGGCGTCGATTCCAACGCCCTGCATAAACCCAAGCGCTTCTTCGGCGCGGCCCGCAACATCGAAAACGGCGGCAGTCTGACCATCATCGCCACCGCGCTGATCGACACCGGCAGCCGGATGGACGAAGTTATTTTTGAAGAGTTCAAGGGCACCGGCAATATGGAATTGCATCTGGCCCGCCGCATCGCCAATCTCAACCGTGTGTGGATCCTGCGCCGCCTGTTGCAGGAGATGAATCCGGTGGACGCCATGGAGTTTATCATCGGCAAGATCAAGAAAACGGATACGAACCAGGAATTTCTGGATTCCATGAATTCCTAGGTTCATGAAATATTTACTTGAATTTTTAAGGCGGATGCGATAAGCACCCTGCCTTGCTGAAAATTAAGAGGCTGTGGTCGGTAGCGCCGATTCCGGCCGGGAGGAAAAAGATCATGAAAGAAGGAATCCATCCGAATTATCAGGAAACCACCATCACCTGCGTATGCGGCAATGTGATTGAAACCCGGTCCACCAAAAAGGACGTCAAAATTGAAATCTGCTCCGCTTGCCATCCCTTTATGACCGGAAAGCAGAAAATCATTGATACAGCCGGGCGCGTGGAAAAATTCAAGAAAAAGTACGAAGCCGGTCCCGTCGCGCCGGCCAAGAAGAAAACGACCAAAAAAGCTTCCGCTTGATACGATCGGGCAGACCCTTGTTCTGTATGATCTCTCTGATTTTCTATACCCGCCACTTATAGCTGCGTTCTCGCGTGAGAACGCAGCTATTTTGCGTCATTAATCTTTCGTTTTCCATAAACCCCGATTTAGAAACCGGCATCGAACAGGCAAACCATGGACACGATTTTAGAAAAGCTCCGAGATATAGAAATCCGCTATCGCGAATTGGAAGGCCGGCTTGCCGATCCCGGGGTTGTTGCCAAACAGGGCCTGTATCAGAAACTGGCAAAAGAGCACTCGGACCTGACCGAATTGGTGGAAGCGATCCGCGGCTATGAAGAGCTCACGACGCGAATCGAAGAATGCCAGGCTCTGTTGACCGATCCGGATGAAGAGCTGCGGGCCATGGTCAAAGACGAGTTGCCCGAGCTTGAAAAACAGCGCTCGGAGCTGGAAGAGAGCATCACCATTTTGCTGTTGCCGAAAGATCCCAACGACGACAAAAACGTCTTTCTCGAAATTCGGGCAGGCACCGGCGGCGACGAAGCGGGCCTGTTTGTGGGCGATTTGTTTCGAATGTATGCTCGTTACGCCGAATCCCAAGGCTGGAAAGTGGACGTGGTCAGCTCGTCGCCTGCGGGTGGCATGGGCGGTTTTAAGGAAATTATCGCCCAAATTGAAGGGGCCGGCGCTTACAGCCGCCTGAAATTTGAAAGCGGTGTGCACCGGGTTCAGCGCGTTCCCGTCACTGAGGCGCAAGGACGGATCCACACCTCGGCCGTCACGGTGGCAATCATGCCGGAAGCCGAGGAGGTCGAGGTCAGTATTGATCCCAACGATTTACGCATTGACGTTTACCGTTCGACCGGCCACGGGGGACAAAGCGTCAACACGACCGACTCTGCCGTCCGCATCACCCATTTGCCGACCGGCCTTGTGGTGACCTGCCAGGATGAAAAATCTCAATTAAAAAATAAGGCGAAAGCCATGAAAGTTTTGCGCGCCAGACTGCTTGACGCCATGGTGCAAAAACAAAATGCCGAACAGGCGCAGACCCGAAAAAGCCAGGTCGGCACAGGTGACCGTTCAGAGCGCATCCGGACTTACAATTTCCCGCAGGGCCGGATTACCGATCACCGGATTAACCTGACACGATATGATCTCGACAATTTCGTCAACGGGGACATCGGCGCCGTGATTGACGCGCTGATCTCTCATCATCAGGCCGAGCTTCTCAACAAACAGGGATGACCTCCAGGCGGAGCCGCCCCGGTTTTTCAAAATGAAGGGCCGTCTCGGTTTGACAAAAACGTTAGGTCTTTTGCGATCGTTATAAACAGGAATGATCGGCATGGCTGTTAAAACCATCAAAACCGTGACGCCGGACGAGGCTGTCTCGGTCATCCGGTCGGGTGACCACATCCATCTGAGTTCCGTGGCAAGCGCGCCCAGACTCCTGGTTGACGCTTTGTGCCGTCGCGGCAGGGCGGGCCATCTGCACAGTGTTTCCATCCATCATTTGCATACGGAGGGGCCGGCGCCTTACGCCGAGCCGGAATTTGAGGGAATTTTTCAACTGGATTCCTTTTTCGTCGGGCCGAATGTCCGGCGTCAAACGCAGCAGGGGTTTGCCGACTACATTCCGGTTTTTTTAGGTGAAACGCAGCGCCTGTATCGCGAAGGCTACCTGCCGTGCGATGTGGTGATGATGCAGGTCAGTCCTCCGGACGAGAAGGGCCGGGTTTCGCTGGGAACGTCGGTCGATGCGACGCCGGCCGCCTTGGAGAAAGCCCGAGCGATCCTTGCCGTGATCAATCCCAATGTTCCCCACACGTTTGGCGACGCTGTTATCGACGCAGAGCAAATCGATTGCTTCGTCGAGGACGACACGCCTTTAGAAACGGTTCATTTTGCAAAACCCACTGCCGTTGAAGCGGCCATCGGCCGGCATTGCGCGGCGCTCGTTGAAGACGGGGCGACCTTGCAGATGGGTATCGGCGCGATTCCGAATGCCGTTTTGGACCAGCTGGGCGGCCACAAAAATCTGGGCATTCACACGGAGATGTTCGCCGACGGTGTCATCCCGCTTGTCGAAAAAGGCGTGATCAACGGCGCGGAAAAGAAAATCGATTGCGGCAAAATGGTGGCGACTTTTCTGCTGGGATCAAAAAGACTCTACGACTATACCCATCTCAACGACGCTGTCCGGATGATGGATGTAGGCTATACCAACGACCCTTTCGTGATTGCCCGAAATCCAAAGGCGACGGCGATCAATTCCGCGTTGCAGGTGGACCTGACCGGCCAGATCTGCGCGGATTCACTGGGCGAGAAAATGTATTCGGGGGTGGGCGGCCAGATTGATTTTTTCTATGGCGCATCCCGGTCGAAAGGCGGCAAGGCCATTCTTGCCATGCCGTCGGTGACCGAATCGGGCGTCAGCAAGATCTCCGCCGTGCTTTTACCCGGGGCGGGCGTGGTCACCACCCGCGCGCACGCGCATTGGCTGGTCACCGAATACGGCGCGGTGAATCTGTATGGCCGGTCCCTGCGGGAGCGGGCCCGCCTCATCATCGGCCTCGCCCATCCGTCTCACCGCGAAGCGCTCGACCGTGCGGCCTTCGAGCGGTTCGGCCCGCATTATCACTTTGTCGGCCTCCGTCACTGATTCTCAAGTTGACGCGGACGGCCGTTACTTTTTCGTCTCTGAGATATGCGATTTTGCGGTCCGCAGCGCCAGCTCCCGATCTTTGGTGAAAAGCCACCACGCAGGCAGATCCGTATGCGGTCCCTGATCCCTGTCGCGCCCCCGGCTTAAATACCAGCGACCGAACCGTTCAACGGTGGCAAACGGGTGTGTACCGGTGCACAAAATACTGCACGGCCGAACTTCTTTGAAATACACCGTTTCGTCAGGCGCCTCGTCATTGGCCAGGTCATCGGGCAGCAAAATACGCGAGACATCGACGCCTTCTTTTTCTTTGTCGTCGAGCCATTTGGAAATTGACGAATAGTCTGGGTCCATTTGTTTGTACCTGCCGGTTTTTTTCAGATTTTTAACATCTCGCTTGTATCAGACTCTGAAAAAAAATACCACTTCGACTCTAAAGATGATATAAGGGCGCACAGACCATCCAACGGGGCTAAATATGAGTAAAATCAAGAAAATTAAGAGTCTTATCAAGGCCGGTCCGGTGATTCTCGACGGTGCCACAGGAACGGAACTGCAAAAAAACGGCATGCCGTCGGGCGTTTGTCCGGAGGCCTGGTGCCTGGACAATCCTGAAATCATCCAAGCGGTCCATGCCTCTTATGCCCAAGCCGGCGCTCAGGTCGTGTACTCCTGCACCTTCGGCGCCAACCGCTACAAACTCAAACAATACGGCATGGAAGGCGACGTCCGCCGCGTTAACCGCGATCTGGTGCGTCTGGCCAAAGAGGCGTGCGGCCCCAAAGCGCTGGTGGCGGGCGACATCGGTCCGACGGGGCTCTTTGTCGAGCCGTTCGGTCCGCTTCCCTTCGAAGAAGCGGTTGAGGCTTTCAAGGAGCAGGTCCGCGGTCTGATTGACGGAGGCTGCGATCTGATCGTCATCGAAACGATGATCGACATCCAGGAAACACGCGCGGCGCTTCTGGCCGTAAAAGAAACTGCGGACATTTTCACGCTGGTCTCGATGACTTACGAAGAAGACGGCCATACTCTCGGCGGCACGCCGCCTGTGGCGGCGCTTTTGACGCTGCAAAGTCTGGGCGCGGATGCGGTGGGATGCAACTGTTCCACCGGTCCGGAAAAAATGGTCGAATTCGTCGCGGCGATGAAACCTTACGCCACCGTGCCCCTTCTGGCCAAACCCAACGCCGGCATGCCCCGCCTGGTCGGCCTGAACACTGTTTTTGACATGGAGGCCGGGGCCTTTGCCGCTGAGGGCAAGAAATTGATCGAAGCGGGCGCGAATCTGCTGGGTGGGTGCTGCGGCACGACGCCCGCGCATATCCGGTCGCTGGCCAAAACCGTCAAAAGGCGAAAAACCAAGCCGTCCGCGCGCAAGTCGATTGCCGCCCTTTCTTCAGCGCGAAGCGCGTTTATCTTTTCCGACAATCAGCCGCTGGTCGGCGTTGGCGAACGAATCAATCCTACTGGCAAGAAAGCCCTGCCGCAGGAACTTCTTGACGGCAAGACCACGATCATCCGCCAGATGGCTGTCGAGCAGGAACAGCTGGGCGCCGATCTTCTGGATGTCAATGTCGGCATGCCCGGCATCGACGAAACCGCTACGATCAAGAATGTCATAGGCCTTTTGTCGACGGCCAGCCGCCTGCCTCTGGCGGTCGATTCCGCAAATGCGGAAACCATCGAAGCCGCGCTTCGGCTTTATCCCGGACGGATGCTGATCAATTCCATCTCCGGAGAAAAGAAAAAAATCGTGAAGCTCCTGCCGCTTGCGGCCAAATACGGCGCCATGTTCATTTTGCTGCCGCTCACCGACGGGAACATTCCCGCCACCGCCGTCAAAAGGCAAAAGGTGATTCAAGGCATCTTCGAGCAAGCGAAAAAGCAGGGTCTGACCAAAGACGATTTCGTCGTGGACTGTCTGGTCATGGCGGTGGCTTCCGACGCGCGCGCCGCGAAGGAAACCCTCGACTGCGTGCGCTGGTGCTCGCAGATCTTCAAAAGCAGAACCACGCTGGGGCTGTCGAACGTATCGTTCGGCATGCCGGGGCGGCCCTGGCTGAATTCCGCTTTTCTGGCGATGGCTCAGTACAACGGACTTTCTATGGCTATCGCCAATCCGTCGAGCGTTGAACTGATGAATGTCAAGTACGCAGGCGACGTCCTTTCCGCCCGGCCCGGCGCAACAGACGCGTTTATCCGGCATTTCACCAAACAGGCCGCGCCGGCGGGTGAAGCGCCCAAAACGGCGCTGTCCGTAAAAGAGAAAATTGCCGCGGCCGTCACCGGCGGCGACCGGGAGGCCATGGCCGCGCTGCTGGGCCAGGCGCTGACTGAAGGCATCGCGGCGCAGACGCTGGTCGATGAAGTTATGATTCCCGCCATTGTGCGCGTCGGCGAGCTCTACGAACAGAAGATCTATTTTTTGCCCCAGCTCATGGGCGCGGCCGAAGCCATGAAAAAAGGACTCGATATTCTCGATCCGCACCTGAAAAAATCAGCGGCGGAAACCAAGGGTAAAGTCCTTCTGGCCACCGTGCGGGGCGATATTCACGACATCGGCAAGAACATCGTCGCTCTGCTTTTGCGCAACCACGGCTATGAGGTTGTCGATCTGGGCAAGGATGTGGACGACGCGACCATTGTCGAGACGGCCCGCAAGCAGAATCCCGATGTCATCGGCCTTTCCGCCCTCATGACAACGACCATGGTGAATATGAAGGAAGTGATCGCGCTTGCGCGCGCCAAGGGCATTGAAACCTCGTTTCTGGTGGGCGGCGCCGTGGTTACCGAGGCTTACGCGCAATCCATCGGCGCGTTTTACGCCAGAGACGGTGTTGAAGCCGTGAAAGTGGTGGACAAACTCATTAGGAAGTAGATCCGGATGAAGGGGATTCCCAAAGATAAAACTTCCGCCGTTTGCGTGTCGCTGGGTTTGCACCTGCTCGCGGCGGCGGTTCTGATTCCGGGTGTTTGGGGCGAAGGTCTGTCGCATGCCTTTACCAGGGAACGGATCAGTTTCTTTTGGGTCTCTCTGGGAGAGGCGGCGCCTGAAAAAGCCATGGCTGTGCGGAAGCCCTCCTTCGGGGGACGGAGCCTGACGGAAAAAAGTCCGGCACCGGCGGTCATGAACAGCGCGCTTTCGGATCGGGAAAAAATGACTGCGGAGAAAGCCGTCGCGCAGGCGTTTTCCGCACCGGCTTTGCCGGAGTCCGTCTCCGAGTCAAAAGCGGGAACCTTGTCGACCCAAGAGGCACACGAGTCAACACAGGGTATTTCAGGGGCGACATGGCAGACCGCGGCTGCTCCGGACAGGGGGCTTTCCGCCGGTGACGTGTCCGGCGTTGCAGGCGGGCTCAACGGCACTCAACCGATGTACGCCGACAATCGACCGCCCGCCTATCCTGAAATCGCGCGGGTCAGGGGCTATCAGGGCGTGGTGCTGGTGGTGGCGGAGGTGCTGCCCGACGGAACGGTAGGCCGGACAAAAATTAAAAAATCATCCGGCTATGCCATTTTGGATGGGGCGGCAATTTCGGCGGTCAAACCCTGGAAATTCCGGCCGGCGGTTAAAGAAGGAAGACCCTTTGCCGTCTGGGTGGAACTGCCCATTCGATTTCAACTTCAAGACAGCTCATCGGGCTGAACATTCGTAAGACGGGAGGTTATCGATCATGACAATCGCAGCGAAAAAAGAACGACTCGGGGAAATCATTCTGGAGCGTTCTTTCAAATACAGCGACAATCCGCCCTTTACCCTGGCGTCGGGAAAGCAAAGCAATTACTACTTCAATTGCAAGCCGACAACGCTCGACCCTGAAGGGATGAACCTCATCGGCGAGATCGTTTTTGACATGGTGAAAGATCGGGACATTACCGCCGCGGGCGGTCTGACTCTGGGAGCCGACCCCATTGCCAACGCGCTGGCCGTGATTTCCTATCAGAAGGGACGCCCGATCAAGTCCTTCATCGTCCGTAAAGACGTCAAGGCGCACGGCACAAAAAGCGCCGTGGAAGGAAATGTGACAGCCGGAGAGAAAGTCATTGTCATCGACGATGTCATCACCACCGGCGGGTCGACGATTACCGCCATCGAACAGGCGCGCGCCGCGGGTCTGATTGTGCAGGGCGTCATCACGCTCATCGACCGGGAAGAGGGCGGGCGCGAAAATATCCGACAGCTTGTGGATGACGTGCAATCCGTGCTGACGCGGTCGGACGTTATGGCGTTGCGTGCGAAGAAAGCCTGAGTCCGCCGCGCACGAAAGGGCCGGACTGGTTTAGCGATGCGCCATCCGTCTTCATTCATCGATTCCTGCCTCGCCGGAGGGCGCGGCAGTCATTTTTTTTAGGGAGTTTTTATGACCCGGACAAGCCACTGTCCTTTACCGGCGCTCGCCGCCGGAGACATTGTAGGCGGCTTCAAAGTATTGCGCGTCGAATCCATCGAGGCGATGCGGCTGACCGCCTACGAAATGGAACATCTCGCAACCGGCGCGAAGGCGCTGCATCTGCACGCCTTTGAAAAAGAAAACCTCTTCGCCATCGGACTGCGCACACCCCCTGAGGATTCGACGGGTCTGCCGCATATTTTGGAACATTCCGTTTTGGCCGGCTCGAAAACCTACCCGCTCAAGGATGTTTTCAAGGAACTGATCCGCTCGTCGATGCAGACCTTCATCAATGCGTTTACCTATCCTGACAAGACCGTCTATCCGGTGGCCAGCCAGATTCCGGCGGATTTCTTCAATCTGGCGCGCGTTTACACCGATTTGGTATTTCATCCCCGGATGATGCCCGAAACCTTTATGCAGGAAGGCCATCATCTGGAGCTTTCGGACCCCGACAATCTGCAAAGCGATTTAATCCGGTCCGGCATCGTCTATAATGAAATGAAGGGCGTCTATTCCTCGCCGGATTCCCTGATGTATAAAACGATTCAGGAAAATCTCTATCCCGACACGGTGTATGCCGTTGATTCCGGAGGCGATCCGAAAGAGATTCCTCATCTCACCTACGAGCAGTTTTGCGATTTCCACCGTCGCTACTATAGCCCGTCCAACGCCCGGTTTTTCCTTTACGGCGATATTCCGACGAAAGACCATCTGTCCTTTCTCCAGGAAATGCTAAAAGGCTTTGATCGAGTGGACGTGGACTCCTCCATTTCGCCCCAGCCCGCATTTGCTAAACCCCGGCAGGTCCACGGTTTTTATCCCGCTGATCCGGAAGAGTCCCTGGACAAGAAGACCACCGTCAACGTGGCCTGGGTGCTTGCCGAAAACAAAGACTTCGATACGGCGCTGTTGCTGGAGATTGTCGGAAGCCTGCTGGTCGGGAGTTCCGCCGGCCCCTTGCGCAAAGCGCTCATTGACTCGGGGTTGGGCGAGGATTTAACGCCCATGAGCGGCATGGAGGCGGACCTCCGGCAGCTTCTGTTTTGCGTGGGCCTTCGCAACACAAAAACAGAAGACGCCGGGAAAATCGAAAAGCTGATTTTTGAGACGCTCGAAAAAGTCGCGCAAGAAGGCTTCGATGCCGAGCTGGTCGAAGGCGTCTTGCATCAGGTCGAATTTCACGGCAAGGAAATTTCCCGGGGCTCCTACCCTTACGGCATTACGCTGATGGGCAATGTGTTTCAAACCTGGCTCTACGACGGCGATCCGCTGATCGGGCTGGATTTCGCCCGCCTCATCGAAACGATCCGGTCGGGCTGGTCGGCCGATCCTACCATGTTTCAAAAGGCGGTAAAAAAATGGTTTATCGACAATCCCCACCGGCTTGTCTCCGTCATGGAGCCGGACGCTGATTTCAACCGCAGGATCGAAGAGGCGGAAACAAAAAGCCTGGCCGGGATCAAGGCATCCCTCACGGAGGCGCAGCTTGTAGCCATCAATGAGCAGGCCAAAAATCTTCAGGTGTTTCAGACCGAACCCGATCCGCCCGAGGCCGCGGCCTCTCTTCCCAAGTTGAATATATCCGACATTCCCCGCGACGTGGAAACCGTTCCCACACAAGTGGCGACCATCGGCGGAACAACCGCCCTGGAGCACGACATTTTCACCAACGGCATCGTGAACGTTGATCTGGCCTTTGACATTGCGCATGTGCCGGACGATCTGCAAAGCCACCTGCCCCTTTTGGGGAAATTCATGTGCGGTATGGGGGCGGGCGGTTTTACCTATGACGAGATGGCCAAACGTATCGCGCTTGTCATGGGCGGATTCGGCTATGACCTCTCAGCCGGCTTGACGGCTGATGCCAAAGGAAGCTGGCAAAAAATGATCTTCTCCTTCAAGGCCCTCTATCGCAATATGCCGCGGGCGGTCGATCTCGTCGGAGACATTCTGTGTGAGGGGGATCTGGACGCCGAAGCGCGCATGCGGGATCTGATCGCCGAGCGTAAAAACGGCATGCAATCCGCCGTGGTTCCGTCGGGCCATGTCTTCGCCAAACGCGCGGCGGCAGCCGGATTATCGCTTCCGGCCCACCTCGATGAACTTTGGCACGGACGCACCCAGCTTAAATTTGTGCAAAGTCAGGCGGCCCGCTTTGATCAGGGGAAAAAAGATTTACAAGACACGATGCAAACCCTCAAGTCGTTAATTTTTAGCCGCGCCGGCTTGACCGTCAATATCACCGCGGACGCGGAAGGGCTTTTGCTGGCCCGGCAGCATCTTTCCCGTCTGCTTGCCAGGCTGCCTGAAGGGGCTCTGATGACGCCTGCGCCAGCGCCTGTGCTGCGTTTAGCCCGCGCGGGCATTGCCGTTCCCACGCAGGTTTCCTATGTGGCGAGCGTTTTGAAAGCGCCCGCCTATACCGACCCGGCAGCCGCGATTCTGATGCTGGCTGCGCGTGAGCTTTCCAACAGCTACCTCTACAAGCACATCCGCGTGCAGGGCGGCGCCTACGGCGGGATGTCCGCGTACGATTTTTCTCAGGGTGTGATGGCGTTTTTGTCCTATCGCGATCCCCATATCGTGCAAACGCTGGATGTGTTTGCAGCCGCCCGGAAGCATTATGCCGAAACCGAGCTTTCGGGGGAAGATGTGGAAAAAGCGATCATCAGTACGCTTGGCGCGCTAGACCGTCCGCAGGATCCGTCCGGGCGGGGCTACGTGGCCATGATGCGCTCATTTGCCGGCGCAACCGATGCCATGCGACAGACCTTCCGGAACGCGGTTTTGTCCGCTACGCCCGGGGATATTCGCCGGACGCTGGCCGACTATTTCGCCAAAGCCGCAGACGATCAGGCAGTGGCGGTCTATTCCGCGCGTGAAAAGCTTGTCCAGGCCAATGAGGCGCTTATCGAAAAGCTCGCGCTGGAAAATCTATTTTAGAAAACGACACACCGTTAGCGGATCGAAGGTCATGACCAAAAAGAAGAATCCTGAAGGAACGCTCATCAACTGTTTTTTCTGTGAGCATTTCTACATTACGTATGAAGTGAAATTTCCCTACGGCTGCAAGGCGATGGGGTTCAAATCGATGCGCATGCCGTCGGTGGACGTTTTCGGTTCTTCCGGAGAAGACTGCAAACTCTACGTTCGCAAAGAGCGCGGCCATTCCCATCACGAATAAAAACCCCCGCCCCGGAGACCCGGAGCGGGGGTTCTTTTCACTTCCCGGTCTTTTTCACTTTCCTTTGAAATCGGCGGGACGCTTTTCCAAAAACGCGATCATCGCTTCTTTCAAATCGTCGGACATCAGCAGCGTGGCGTTTTTCTGAATCGCCATGGCCATGCCTTCATAAACATTGACATAGCGGCTGTGATTTAAGACCTCTTTAGTGCAAACCAGCGCCAGAGGCGCATTGGCGGCAATCTGCGCCGCGAGTTTTTCCGCTCCGGCCGTCAAGGTCGCCTGATCCGCGAATACCTCGTTGACAAGCCCCATTTTCTCCGCGTCGCGCGCGCCGTAATTTGCCGCCGTAAAGGCCATCTGGCGGGCGAATCCCTGCCCGACGATCATCGGCAGGCGCTGCAAAACGCCCATGTCGGCTACCAGTCCGATGTTCGCTTCTTTGAGACAAAATACCGCGTCTTCCGTGCAAAGGCGGATGTCGCAGGCGGAGATCATATCGAGTCCGCCGCCGATACACTTGCCGTGCACCGCCGCGATGACGGGTTTGGGGCATTCCTCGATGGCGTTGCAGCAGTCAAAAAGCGGCTGGGAGTGTTTGATGGTGTCCAGAATGCCTTTGGCGGAGGAATGATCGCCGCTTGCGGCCTGCTTGAGGTCCAGTCCGGCGCAGAAGATGCGGGCCTTGCTCGAAAAAATAATGCAGCGGACGCCGTCATGATCCGCCATGTCGCGAAAGACCTGAGCGATTTCGCTTGCGAAATCCAAACTCAGCGCGTTTAACGCGTCGAGCCTGGCCATCGACACGGTGGCCACATGATTTTCAATTTTTAAATCAATGTATTTGTATCCCATAATTCCTCCTTTATCGAATCTTTGCCCTTCGGGCGTTTGTTTTAACGTTTGGAAGTCAAGTATCGCTCCAGGCGGTTGAGTCCTTCCGTGATGTTTTCCATCGACGTGGCGTAGGACAAACGCAAAAAACCTTCTCCGCCGGAGCCGAAATCAATGCCCGGCGTCACGCCCACTTTCGCCTCTTCGGTAATCCGGAAGGCCTCCTGATAGGAGTCCTTGAAAAACTTGCGTCCGTCGGCCAACACATAAAACGCTCCGGTTGGTTCCACATGGATCACAAATCCCATTTCTTTGAGTCGAGACAACATATAGCGTCGTCGCTCGTCGTAGGTTTTCACCATGCACGCGACATCGTCGCCGGCTTTCGTGAGCGCCGCGATCCCCGCCCACTGAATGAAGCCGTTTGCGGAAATCATGAAATTCTGATGAATTTTCTGCATGACTGAGCTGAAGGCTTTGGGAAAGATGAGGTAACCCAGTCGCCAGCCGGTCATCGCGTAGAGCTTTGAAAACCCGTTGATCACAAACGCGCGGTCGGTGAACTCCAAAATGGAGTGGGCCTTGCCGCCATAGGACAGGCCGGAATAAATTTCATCGGACAGAATATACGGTCCGTCAAATCGGGCAATGTCCCGAAGCTGGTCTTTTGTCATCACAATGCCCGTGGGATTGCACGGCGAATTGATCAGGATGGCCTTCGTGCGAGGCGAAAGATTCTTTTGAATATCGTCGGGGCGATACTGAAATCCTTCTTCAGGATAGGTGCGGATTTCTTTCATCGCGCCGCCCGCCGCCAGGATGAAATTCTGATAGCACGGATAGCGCGGGTTGGAGACGATCACTTCATCGCCCGTATCGAGCATCGCCAGCATCGCGAAGAGCAAAACCGGCGACGTGCCGGTGGACACCAGCACCTGATCCGGCGTGATGATCACGCCGTGTTCTTTTTGATAGAAATCGCAGATGGCCTGGCGCAGCTCCAAAAGGCCGAGCGCATGTGTGTAGCGGGTTTTGTTGCGGGAAAGCGCGTCGATTGCCGCATCGGCAATAACTTTCGGCGTGGCGAAATCCGGCTCGCCCACCTCCATATGGATGATGTGTTCACCCCGGCGCTCGAGTTCTTCGACTTTCGCCATGACATCCATGACGATAAAAGAGGTGAATTGTGACGCGCGCTTTGAAATCATGACCATCCTTAAACGGCCGCATTCCATGCGGAAGACTGACTTCCCTTCTATGGCGATTGACGATATTTTTCAACCCTTTTTACGAATGGCGAACCAAGCAGGCATCGGCGCGAGGCCATCCATGGGGCAGGTCATGTAACCCCCTGAAACGGTTGTATCCTGTTCACCCGGAGGGGCATGCTCCTCCCAGACGGCGTGGCAGTTCTATGATCGATAAGATGAATTATCGTCTCATCCCGCACGGGAAGAGGCGCTCTGATTTTTCAAAATCCATTGCTCTACAGGGCAAATGCTGAGGAAAACATGGTTTTTGATATTTAAACCGACGTCCCCTATCACGACCCTTTTGTACTTTGACAGGCCGGGGCTTTCGTTGTATGGCCTGTGGCGAGGCGACCGACCGCCGCCCAATACCAAACCGGAGGTGCGAACCATGGACCGCGTCAAATGGACCGTCGACGACAACACGGCAATTCTCACCATGCAAAGCGGAGAAAACCGCCTGAACATTTCTTTCTGCAACGATATGCTCAAGGCCCTCAACGACATCGAAACCACCACCAACGCCACTGCTTTGGTCGTTGACGCATCGGATCCGAAAATCTGGTGCAACGGCATGGACCTGGACTGGCTTTTGCCCGCCATTGGACGAAAAGACCCGGAGGTTCAGGAATTTTTCAAGATTCAGGATGAGCTCTATCGCAGGATCACCTTCTATCCCATGATCACCGTGGCAGCCGTCACGGGCCACGCTTTCGCCGGCGGGGCCATCCTGGCCTGCTCGTTTGACTTTCGTTACATGCGATCCGATCGGGGCTTCATTTGCTTCCCCGAGGTTGACCTGAATATTCCCTTCCTTCCCTACATGGATGCCATCATCCAGCGCACCTTTCCCAAGCACCTCGTCTTAAAGGCGGAACTGACGGGGCACCGGTTCACCGCAACCGAACTGGAAGCATGCGGCGCTGTTTGCAAGGCCTGTCCGACACCGGAACAGACGGTAAAAGAGGCAATCGCCTGGGCAAAGACACTCAACAAGAGCCGCGGCATTGTGAAAACCATGAAGAAAACCATGAACAGCGGTATTGCCGGCCTGTTGGAAACAGTGGTTCACCCCAACCTGGACAGCCTCGGAGGCTAAAGCAGGACAAGCAAATAGAAATCGGCAAATCAGTCCGTTCTTGACCTTGCTCAAGGACGGACTTTCTTTCCTCTTCTTGTTATCATTCAAGCGCATTTTTGGGCGATATTTTTAGGATGGTCCGTAGTTCTCTCCCGTCAGACGGAGAAAATCATATTCTCAATGAATGATCCTATAATCGAGAAGATGAATTTTCGGCTAAGCCCGGGCGGGGGGAAGAAGTTTATCGATTTTTAAAACACCATCAATCTACGCGGCGAATCGGGTCTTTTGATTTGCTGATGAACGCGCCTAATACCCACGCTTGAGTTGATGCGGTTGTTATGTTCATAGTTTATTGAATCTTTGCGCTTTTGCTAAGATTATGACGAGCACAAAGGAGCTGAACGTTTTCGGCTTTTAGAGATGTTCCTCCTTTAGAATAAGGGAGAATGTGATCAAAATGTAGTTCATCAGTTGCACCGCACGTTACGCACTTTCCACCGTCGCGCGCCCACACTTCAAGCTTTACGCTTGTCGGGATAATTCGGCTACGTTCAGAAAATCGACTGGATACTTCCTCTGCGGCTGATTCATCCGAAACGCTCTCAACAGCAACCAGCTTGAACTTGAAAACATTCCTAATACCGTCATTTTCCATCCAGGAATCTACCAAATGAAAAAATCCATTGTCTGTCCAAATACCAGCTATGATTTTTTCATAGACCTGAACGATGTCCGGACCTTTTTGATCCGCCTTGAAACGTTGAGCCGCCTGGTGGAACTTCCCATTCTCAGTGAGATTACCACTAGCGAGCCGTTCGGGTTGATCAAGAATTTTGGGGTCAGAAATCCCCTTACGCTTTGGCTCATCATGCCCCTCATAAATCAGCACGACGCCATCATCTAGCACTTTATCTCGATAGGGGGAGTTTGGACGCACTGACATCAGGATGACCGAATGACGGCCCTTTAGGCGAAAGTTCATTCCTCTCTGAAGGCTTGCGCCTTCTTTTTGGCACATCTCAATGTAGGAAATGACATTGCCTCTCAAGCTTGATCTCCACCTGAAAATTAATAATCAATGTTCTCGTTTACAGTAATTCCATGTACGCAGAATTTTAATACTCCAAAGGCAAAAGATTGGAAAGCTAAAAATCCTTTAAAAACAATGAGCGATAAAAAAACATACACATAGAGACGACATGACGACCCGCGCACGTCGCGTCAAGGTCGAAATTTTGAGGCTCTTGGCGAAGAAATATCGCAGCCGAACTGTCTGAGCCGAAGGCGAGTTTTCGGCTGCAAAACACGCGTAGAGCCTCAGGTGAGGACTTTGCGGCGGGTGTGGGCCGTCATGGCATCAACCGCCCGTCCTCTCACTATCAACAAAAAAGGCGGCGGCCCCTCACACACTTAAGGATGCCGCCGCCACTAAAAATCACGGTATTAAAGAAACGAAAACTCTATTGATCCACCCGGATGAGCATGGCGTCGCCCTGGGCGTGGCCGGAGCAGATGCCGCAGACGCCGTATCCGCCGCCGCGCCTTTGCAATTCATAGCCCAGCGTCATCAAAATTCTCGCGCCGGTCGCGCCGATTGGATGGCCATAGGCCACGGCGCTTCCGTTGACGTTGACTCTTTTAAACATATCATCTTTGCTCATGCCGAGAATCGACCGGCAGCTCACAAGCGCGACCGCGGCAAACGCCTCGTTGACTTCGATCAGGTCCATTTGATCGAGTGTCATGTCGTTTTGCTCCAATACTTTTCTTATCGCCAATCCCGGCACTGTAGCGATGTCTTTCGTCGGCTGTGACACTTCCGCATAATCGACAATCGTGAAAAGCGGTTTCAGACCCAGCTCGTCGGCTTTTTCGCGGCTCATCAGCAAACACACATCGCCTCCGTCGTTGACGCCGGGGGCGTTTCCGGCAGTGACGGAGCCGGGCTTGCCGGTAACGGTGCTCAAATGCCCGAACACGGGCGGAAGTTTCGCCAGGCCCTCCAGTGTGGTTTCCGGACGCGGGCCTTCGTCTTTGTCCATCACGATGACTTTTTTGCCCTGCTTGACTTCCACGGGAAAGATTTCGCGTTCGAGCTTGCCGTCGTTCATGGCGCGCACAGCGTTCATCTGGGAATTGAGCGCCCATTCGTCCTGCTCTTCTTTGGTAAACCCGAATTCGTCTGCGACTTCGGAGCCGTGAATAGCCATGTGCCGGTTGTAAAACGCATCCCACAAACCGTCATAGACCATCGAGTCGATCACGCGGCCGTTGGGAAGCGCCATTTTCGCGCCCCAGCGCATGTCGGGCAGTACAAACGGGCAGTTGCTCATGCTTTCCTGACCGCCCGCAATGCAGATTTCGGCGCGGCCCAGAAGAATCATCTGAAAGGCCAGGTCAACCGTTTTGATGCCCGAGGAGCAGACCTTATTGACGGTGATCGACGGCACGTATTCGGGAACGCCTGCCAGAATGGTTGCCTGGCGGCCGGGGATCTGGCCGCAGCCGGCTGGAACGACCTGCCCCATGAAAATGTAGTCCACGTCTCCGGGCTTTACTTTGCCTTCCGTGCGGCGCAGCACTTCCTGGATGGCCAGCGCGCCCAGCTCCATCGCGGAAAGATCTTTCAGCGCGCCGCCTGCGCGGCCATAGGGCGTCCGGCAGGCTTCGACGCAAACCACTTCGCGAAATTTTTTGTGCGGATTCTTTATTTTTCGGCCCATGGTGGAAAAGTCGGGCTCTCTTTTCCCGAATTCCGCAATCGGTGCGTCTTTATAGATTTCCGATTTTTTTCTTTGCAGTTTCTGAGGTATTTTTGACATGGCTTGTTTCTCCTCCTCCATCATGCCGTCATGGCGCATGAGTTTGAATATGATTGCTGATTTAAGTTTGTGTTCAGGCGGACTTTTCTTGCATATCCCCTGTTTTTAGTCAACCGTTTTGACGCGCGGCAACGATCCGTTAAACCGTTTGACAAAAATGAAGATTCATATAGATTTGGCATCATCTATACAAAAAAAGAGACGCCGAGTCGGATCCATGAACAGACATATCGGGCTTAGACTGTTACTGCTTTTCCTTTTGGTCGCCGCCGGCGCCTATTTGTTTATTCATTTCGATTTGTACCGATTTTTCAAAAGCAAGGAAGCATTGATCACCTTAATCCGGTCTTATCGCTACGACGAGATCGTGTTTATCACTGTTCAGATTTTCCAGGTGCTATTTGCCGCCATTCCCGGAGAGCTCAGCGGGTTTATCGGCGGTTATCTTTACGGTCCGGTCTGGGGGACGATTTATTCCACGGTCGGGCTCACACTTGGGTCGTGGCTGGCTTTTATACTTGCGCGATTTTTCGGCGAGCCGATTTTGGAGCGATTCGTCAAAAAAGAGGTTTTCGAGAAGTTTGCATATTTTATGGAGCATAAGGGGCTGGCGGCCTCCTTCGTTCTGTTTCTGATCCCGGGCTTTCCTAAAGATTATCTATGCTACATTTTGGGGATGAGCCGCATTCCCGTGTGGTCTTTTATCATCATTTCCACGATCGGTCGTGTGTTCGGCACCGCCATGCTTTCGGTCAGCGGCAGCGCGGCGCGCGAGGAAAAGTATCTTCTGCTGGCGTTCATCGCGATGGTCGGTGTTGTTCTAACCATTTTTGCGTATTTTTATCGTGATAAAATTCTGGATCTGCTCAAAAAAAAGAAGCCGCAGCCGGGACAAGACGACCGGTCTGAAACAAGGGACGATCCTTCACGGAGCCAAAAATGAAAATCAGAACCGGTTTCAGACGAACAAGACATCACGAGGGCTCTTCAATAAAAAAACCCTCCGCCGCGGTGGCCTGGCGGCGCGCGTTGCGCCTGTATTTTGTCATCCCCAGCGTGTTGCCCGCGCTTCTGGGTTCTGTGATCGCCTGGGCGCAGGGTTATGCCTTTCAGCCGGTTTTGTTCGTGCTGGTCTTTATGGGCGTGACGTTCAACCATTTCGGCCTTAATCTAGTGGATGATGTGCTGGACTACCGGCACGCCGTCGATCTCAAAAAAGGCGATGAAAAAAATTTCTTTACCGGAGGCAGCGGGGTTCTTCCCGAAGGACTGCTCAAAGACACACACATGCTCCGGGCGGCGGCTGGCCTTTTTGCCGCCACGGCGGGAATCGGCGCCTACCTGACCTGGACCTGCGGCTGGCCGGTGCTGGCTTTGGGGCTTTTCGGCATGGCCTCGTCCATTTTTTACACCACCCCGCCGGTTCGCTACGGCTACCGGGGCTTCGGCGAACTGGGGCTTTTGGTGAATTTCGGTCCGGTCATCGTTTTGGGCGCCTACTATGTTCAGGCCCGAACCTTCGCGATCGAGCCGCTTTTGGCGTCGCTGGTGCCGGGGTTGATGATGTGGTCGATGATTCTCATCAACGAAATTCCCGACTATGAAGCCGACACGCAAGGCGGCAAATGGAACCTGGTCGCGCGATTCGGCCGGAAAACGGGCGCCTGGCTTTACAGCGCAGGCCTTACCGTCGCTTACGGCATTTTGATTGTTTGCGCCTTTTCGGGGGCGCTTTCGCCTTTCGTTCTTCTGGGGCTTTTAAGCCTGCCTTTCGCCGCCAAAACGTTTTTTGTGATGCGCCGCCATCTGAACGATCCCTTGAAGATGATGCCGGCGAACCTGGCCATGATCAAAGTGCATTCGCTGACGGCTTTGGCCATGATTGTCGCCTACGTCATCGCGTGGATCAGGCTCTAGACCCGTGGGTTTTCCATCGTTTTTTAATCAAGGTGTCCGGCCATGAACAACAAACTGGTCATTGCGTGTCTTGCCCTGGCTGTGCTAATTTCCGGTTGCGCCGTTGCACGGTTGATCCAGCCTTAAAAGGAGTTGAACTGCGATGATTCGGCTCTCATTTTCGCCCCTTGAATCTATCGATACCATGATGGAGGAATCAGAATGAAGCTTGTCTATCTGTACCTGCTTACAATTCCGGTGTTCTTCGCCATCGACATGTTATGGCTCGGGTTGATCGCCAGGCGGTTCTATCGCAACCAGCTGGGCCAGCTGCTTCGGTCAAACGTCAACTGGACGGCCGCCATCATTTTCTATCTGCTCTACATTCTGGGAATCCTGATTTTCGCCGTGATGCCGGCTTTGGAAAATTCGTCGCTTCGTCAGGCGATTTTAATGGGCGGGCTTTTCGGTTTCTTCGCCTATGCCACCTATGATTTAACCAACCTGGCGACACTGAAGGACTGGCCTGTCAGAGTCGTCGTGGTCGATATGATCTGGGGCGTGGTCCTGACATCCAGTGTTTCGTCGGCAAGCTTTTTGATCGGCCGATGGCTGATGGCCTGATGAAGATCCTTCGCGATCCTTCATAGGGGCGGATCATTTTACCGGGAGAATGATGCCATGGGGTTGATTCATACTTTTCTTATCGCTGCGCTGATCCTTTTCTTTTATATGACGGCACTGTTTCTGGTCGCCCTGAAGCGGAAAGACAACAGCATTGCCGACGTTTTGTGGGGCACGGGGTTTATCCTCGTGGCCTGGTCCACGCTGATTTTTTACGGTTCCTTTACCCCGCGGCAATGGATCGTCAATCTCCTGGTTTTGATCTGGGGACTCAGGCTCGCCATCCGGATCCATCTGCGCAACAAGGGCAAAGGGGAAGATGTCAGATACCAGAAGTGGCGGCAGGAATGGGGGAAGTATTTTGTCATCCGAAGCTACTTCCAGGTCTTTCTCCTGCAGGGAGGCATTCTGCTTTTGAACATCACCCCGGTGCTCTTCATCAATACCTATGACACAGGCGGCCTGAGTTTATTCGACGTCCTGGGTGTGTCTGTTTGGTTTTTGGGGTTTGTTTTCGAAGCGGTTGGGGACCGGCAACTCGATCGCTTCATCAAGGACCCGGGCAACCGGGGAAAGGTCATGGATCAGGGCCTTTGGCGATATTCGAGGCATCCCAACTACTTCGGCGAAGTCATGATGTGGTGGGGCATCTATCTGATCGCTCTGTCTGTGCCGTGGGGGTGGGTATCCATCATCGGGCCGCTGACCCTCACCTACATCATCCTGTTTGTGTCCGGGATTCCCATGACGGAAAGATTCATGGAGGATAATCCGGTTTTTGCCGACTATAAAAGGCGAACGAGTGTTTTTATTCCCTGGTTTCCCAAAAAGGATTAAAACATCGAAAGGGTTTTTATCCCTGTGTTTGTCCCGGTGGCCTTTAGCGGTTTTACCGCAAAGCTGGCCTATCACGGAATTCGCCCGTTTGAAATGCAATGCTTTCGCGGGGGCAATACGATAAAAGAGAGCGGTTGTAAATTGGAGAGCGTGGCTGATGCATGCTTTCAAAATATTCAACGGAGGGTGACCATGAAGATCAAAATGCGAGTTGCGTGCCTTGCCCTGGCTGTGATCCTTTCCGGTTGCACGGTGGATCCGGCCTTAAAGGGAAGTTATATGAAAAACTATGACTCGGCGCTTGCCGCAACCGACCCGGCAAGCATCGCGCCGCCTGCGCCCGGCTCCACCATTGAAGCGCAGGCCCTGGAGCGATTCCGGAATTTTTACAAAGTGTTTGCCGCACCGGTCATTGAAGCTAAGATCGAGGCGCTCTACGCGCCTGCGGCCTACTTTCGCGACGGGTTTCGGGAAGTCCGGGGCCTTGAGGATATGAAAGCCTATTTTTTGAGTTCCACGGAAACCTTTGAAGAATGCACCTTCGACATTCAGGACGTCGCCGCCCACGGCGGCAATTACTATTTCCGCTGGATCATGCAGGTCCGGCTGAAGCGCAATCCGACGGAAACGCTGCGCGTGGTCGGCATGTCGCATGTCCGCTTCAACACCGAAGGCCTCGTGACTTTTCATCAAGACTACTGGGACACCTCGGTGGTCTATGAGCAGGCGCCGGTTTTGGGACGCATCATCACCTGGATTCGCAACCGCATTTAAAACGGGTATTCGTCACTTTCTATGCGTTACATATCGAGGCCTGGCGGCGGCCGGTCTTTTAGCTTAAAACGCTGCAATACCGTATTGCTTTACGCCGGCAAGATATGCTAAAGCCTTGATCAGAACGATCTTTCAGAGGAGGCGTTTATGAACAGACAGACCCCGGCTCCTCGGGAAGTAGCCCGCGACACAATGCCGACTATTTTCGAGCGAACCTGCAAAAACCTGATTATTAATCTGTTTGGCAAGATTCAAACGGGCGGATTGACAGTCGAACTTCCCGACGGAAAAACAAGGCTTTTCGGTGATGTCAGCGCCTCGCTGCAGGCGCGGATGCTCATTGGCGACAACCGCTTTTTTAAAGAAACGGTTTTAGGAGGGGATGTGGGCCTGGGAGAGGCCTACATGAAAGGATTTTGGGATACGGATGACCTTCCGATGCTCTTCAAACTTTTCATCGCCAATCGTGAAACCCTGGCTGACGGCTATCCGGTGACCGCCTGGCTCGGACGACAGAAAAACAGAATCATCCATGCGCTCCGCGCCAACACGATTTTTGGATCGCGCCGCAACATCGGCGATCATTACGATTTAAGCAACGAGTTTTTCCAAACCTTCCTGGATCCCACGATGCTTTACTCCTGCGGCGTCTATGAGGGCGAAAACGATTCCTGCCAGGATGCCCAGATTCAGAAACTCCATCGCATTATCGAAAAAGCGCGCCTGGAACCGACCGATCATGTGCTGGAGATCGGTTGCGGCTGGGGCGGATTCGCTCTGGAAGCCGTCCGGACGACCGGCTGCCAAGTCACCGGCATTACGGTTTCGGATAAGCAGTATCAACTGGCAAACCAGCGCGTCCGGGAGGCCGGCCTTCAGGATAAAATCAACATTCTGTTTACGGACTATCGTCAGGTCAAAGGCGTGTTTGATAAAATCGTTTCCATCGAAATGCTTGAGGCCGTGGGCCACAAATACCTGGGAACGTTTTTCGAAGCCTGCGACCGTCTGCTCAAACCCGCAGGCAAACTGGTCATACAGGTGATTACCATTCCCGACCAGAGATACGAGATCTACCGGCGGGAAACCGACTGGATTCAAAAATATATCTTCCCCGGCGGCCACCTGCCCTCCGTGACGGTGCTGTCCGGGGCGGTCACCCGGCACACGAGTCTGCTGATGGAGCAACTCGAGGATATCGGAATACATTACGCCCGAACGCTCAGAGACTGGCGCGACGCGTTTACGAAAAATCTCGATAAGATTAAAACGCTGGGATTCGACGAGGTCTTCCAGCGCAAATGGATTTACTATCTGGCCACCTGCGAGGCGGGGTTTGCCGAGCGCATCATCGGCGATATCCAGGTGGTCTTTCGCAAACCGGGCTGACGAAAATCAGCAAGGTCTATTGCGGCGAGGCATATTCCGGCGTCAAGAGAGGACTGACAGAACAGTCCTGAAACCCTGTTTTGCTTGCCGATGCGCTTATTCATCGACGCAGACGCCTGAGCGTCCGGCTCAGAAAATTTTTAATTCGTGGGAACCGCCGCCCGAAAGCATTTGACCAGCGCCACAATACCCCGTCTTCGTACGCTTTGAGCCGACCGCGCAACTCATCGACGTCACTTGGGAAAATATAATCGGGGTATCCGCCGAGGGTCATGACCGGCAACGAAAATGCTTTGGATAGGGAATCCTTCCTGCCTTGTCTTTCCCAGTGTATCAGTCCGCGAATCACACGATCCCAGGCCATGACGGTTGCCAAAGCAAATGACAGTTCGCCGTCATGCTTTTCATCCAGTCGATACCCAAACGCTTCGTAGGCCTGCGCCACATAGCTTTCAAATGAAAATCCGTCTTCAGGATAAACATCATTCAAGGCATACCGGCATTGCCGTTCGATAAACTGTTCAACACTGGCATAGTTATTGTGATGAATGTGCAGGCATCCCGGCGGCTCTAGCTTATGGAGCCTTTCCTTTCCCGTCAGGACTTCCGCGATTTTGTGCGTCGAATCATCCCAGCGAACGCAGCCTTTCCGGAAAAGACGGACCTGATGATCCGGGTACCAGCTGCTGCCTCGAATGATCTGCCCGGCGATGATGTTATAGCGAGGAATGAAAAAGGCATCGCAGCTTTGCCCATGTTGCTCCAGAAGATTTCGAATGACCTGTTCCGCATCCGCGGCCAGATATTCATCGGAATCGAGCACCAGAATCCATTCATGCCGGCCGCAATCCAAAAACTGGTTTCGAATGCCGTCGATCCGGGGGGCCACAGGCGTAGAGAGCACCACAGCCCCGTACTGCCTGGCAATATCGCAGGTGCGATCGTCGCTTTCCATATCCACCACAATCCGCTCATCCGCCCACCGGACGCTCGCGAGCGCCTGGGGCAGGAGCGTCTCAGAGTTCCGCGTATGAATAATAACCGTTAAATTGAGCATTTCCATCACCCATCGATCGTATATTTTCCCCGCCAGCGCTCAAGGAAAAGCCTGCGGGATTCAACATCCAATTCTATTCTGCCGGGCGTCAGGGATTCAAAATGCAGCGGGCGGCCGGCGCTGACGCAGACCACTTTCTTTCCGAATTGTCTGACCCGTAAACAAAAATCGATATCTTCAAGACCGAATGCATAGGCTTCATCGAACCCCCCGATCTCGTCGAACAAGCCTTTGCCGACCATCAAACAGGCTCCGGTGACCGCCTGATAAGCCTCCACGGAATCCGACGCATCCAGAAAACTTCCCCGGTCCAGGTGGTAGGGTCCAATGTCGTCTCGACCGAAGACCACCCCGCGGTGCTGGATGCGCCCGTCCGGAAAATAAAGCCGGGCGCCGGTCACCCCGATGCCGGCCTGATCCTGTTGCCCAATCATTGCGGCCAGTGTTGTTTGGTCGAGAAGCACATCGTTGTTGAGAAACAACAACTGCTTTGTCGAGCAGCTCCGGACAGCCTGATTGCAAGCCGCGGCAAAACCCGCGTGCACATCAAACCTCAAAAGACGCACTCTGCCGTCGCTAAACGATGAGGCGGCATAAGGTCGACCCGACGCGTTATCGACCACAATCGCTTCAACCGGGCAGGCAAGCTCCCTCGCGCTTTCGAAAAAACTTTTCAGGCAGAAACGTAACATTTCATCGAGACCCCGGGAAATGATGATTGCGCAAAGACCGTCAATCATAATGACCTCTTCCAGCTTGACAAGGGGCCGTCAATCAGCCGGGTCAGCCGTTTTAACATTTGTTTTGTCGTATATCGTCGCGCGGTTGCCATGGCAGCCTGTCTGAGCCGGAAACGCAAAGCCGCAGAGCGTTCATGAAGCAGTTCACCGACGACGGCCACATAGTCTTGAGGATCGGCCACCCGGCAATTAACGCCATCGTCAAGATATTCCATGCCGCCCACCACCGGCAGTGAAGCCACAACGCATCCTGCCGACATCGCCTCCAACGCCGGTAGCCCGAACCATTCATGCTCGGCGGTAGCCAGATAAATCGAACAGGATTTCATAACATGCGCCACTTCATCTTCGTGCATGTTGTCTATGGCGATGTAACGCAGCGATTGATGCGCGTTTTTGACGGCCTGTAACCACTTTTCCCCGCGGCGGGGCATGTAAGCCGCCGCAGCTTCATACTTGGGTTCTCCGGTGTAGGCGAAACACGGAGAAATGGAGATTCCGGCTTCAAGCGGATTTCTGACGCCACGCTCGCGAGCGTATTGCGTGGCCTGGCTCCAGCAGGTGATCACACCGACTGCGGAATCGGCCAGAATCGGATCGATGAGCGGATCGGTTCCCTGACAGTGAAAAAACAATTGTCCCGGAAGCTCTCGAAGCGAAACATAGTCGTGCGGAAGAGAAAAAACGGCAATGTCGTCGGGCCGAAACGACTCCTGCGCGGCTGCGGCATCTACCACTGCGGCGCGGGAAAAAAACCAGGTCGCGGCTTGGCCTTGCGGAGACGCGATAACCGCGGGCACGCCGAGAACATTGAGCGCGTCAACAAATTGATAGGCAACCTTAATACCCCCGAAGATGGTCGTATCGGGAACAAAATAATAAAGCATCGGTCAGTCTCCTTCCGAAGCAATTCGCATCTCGACGGGGATCAACATTCGCAGCATCTTTTCGTATCCTTTTCCGTAATGCCGGCTTGCATACTGAAGCCGTGCGGTATTCAACAGCTTCATCCGATAGGCGAAGCTGACCTGCGCGCCAAGTTGAGCGCGATGTCGCAGGGTAAAATCAAGAGAGGCGATACCGGCGCCTGCACGGGCAAGCGACAGGCCGAACTCAACATCTTCCATATAAAGAAAATACCGCTCGTCAAAACCTCCTGCCTCAAAGAATAGGTCCCTTGGGGTAAAAACGCAGGCGCAAAGAGGCCAGTGCCAATGCCTCGCATCGTAACCGGGAAGGCGTTTGATCAGCCTGACCACCCGGGACCATCCGCGATTGTTTTCAATGATATCGGCGAGCATTTTTTTTCGAGTATACCCCGGCTGACGACCCGGGATAATACTGCCGTCGTCGTGAAGAAAATCCGGCAGCGCGACACACCGCCTGCCGCTGCGCAAAACCTGTGCCGCTCGTTCCAGCAGTTCCCCTTCAACAATACAATCAGGATTGAGGAAACACAGAAACGGCGAGTGAGCTTTTCCCGCGCCGTAATTGGCGGCGCGGGAAAAACCGGTATTGCGGCCGAGTTGATGCACTTCAACGCCAGCGGCTCTCGCCAGATCGGCCGAGTCGTCGTCGGAACCATTGTCAACCACCATCACGTTTCCGGCAAAACAGCGCGCCAGAGAGTCGAGACATTCCGACAACACTAAGGCGGAATTGTGCGTGACGATAATGGTCGTTAGCTCATTTTCACAAAAGCCCACAATGCCTCCGCTGGTGATTAAAAAGTCTTTTGAGCGTATATTGAAAAGGATGAGTGCGATGATGCAGAGCGCGCATGCGCAAAGCCGTGTCCGATGCCGGACCGTTGCAGAAATTGCTGAAGTGCGCGATGCGGGCGCCTTTACGGGGAAAACCGTCGTCCCAGTATTCGCAATGATTCCATTCCCACGGCAATTCCCGGCATGAGCCGGGATACAGGGTGTTGGCCCACACCTGAAAGTAATCCTGATCCGCAATCATATGCTCACCAACGGCGTGATCCGAACCGTTGCTGGTAATTTCGGTTAACGCCCAGTGGGTTAGGGCGGCAATGGCCCTGCTGCGACCCAGAATCACGCCGCTGTTAAAATAACGAAATAACGACGGCTCGGGTGGCGCTTTGTCCGGCGCAATAAACGCCAGGGAGTGCCGGCAATAATGTTCCCGGAACGCAGCCCGGTTCATGGCCGATCCGGTGATGGTGGTCTGCTCAACCATGGCGATCGGATACTGATTCAAAGCGTTGTGGATATGTCTGTCATCCAGAGGTTCAAGCAGCAACGCATCGGCATCCAGGAAAAGCATCAGATCCTCATTGCATCCGGCAAGGCAGGCCGCAATCGCCCGGAATTTTCCCAGAAAATTCCACGAACGGTGAAATCCGGCATATCGCTTGTATTCCATGATATGGAGCCTTGCAGCGCTTAAACGTAATCGGGATCGGTCGTCGCAACTGACATAGACAGGAAAATCCGTCAAATCCAGAACGGATCGTACGGCCTCGCACCCCGCTTCATAATAGGCGTCGCTTCCATGGATCAAAAAACAAACACAGGCCATCGCAGATAAAATCTCCCCCCGGATTTCAAATAGGGTTGTATGCACGGACCGGCACGATGCGCGCAGGCGTCGGAGCGGTCGTCCGTTATCTTTTAAACGTCAATGACTAAACCCCGCTTCAGCGCAAGGACGATGCAAATCAAACCTTTGAATGAAGGCGGAAACACCCTGGAGAATGACACCCGCATAATTTTATTGAAATAACAATAGAGGGGGCCTTAAGAAAGAAAAGATTGACAGGGTTTAGCGCCATGTGAGACATCCATTCAACAGCTGTCAAAAAAGCTAATCTGCAAAAATCGATAATATGAAGTATAAGGAACGAAGGGAGTATAGGGAAAGGTATTTTGTGTGTCAAGACAATCTTAGCGGCCTGGTGTGCTGAATTTATATCTCAGAACGCTCGGGCCAGCTGCGAGGCGGGGTTTGCCAAGCGCGTCATCGGCGACATTCAAGTGGTCTTTCGCAAACCGGGTTGACCGAACGGATAAAATCTTTTTATTGAATTTTTTCAAGACCGGAAAACCGCCGAAGACAAAATAGTTCGTGTCTGTCCGTGCAAATTTCGAAACTGCCGCAAGACGATGCCGGCCGGAGGACGGCCGCCGGTCCGGAGAAAAAGGATAAAAGACAACGAGGCGCACGGTCCCTTGATCATGAAGAAAGCAAGAATCAACATCCTCACGCCTTTCTTGCAACAAACATTCATGCGGCAATTACCGGATCGCCTAGAGGAAGAAGGTTTTCTTTTTTCAGAAAACGCGGCCGCGGAAGACCACTGGGACATGGTGGTGGTCTATGAGGGCCTCTCGGCGCCCCGGACGATCCGATGCCGAAAAGGTGGTTGTGTCTTCATCTCGGGAGAACCGCCTGCAAGCCGGACGTATTCATCCCGCTTCCTCGCACAGTTCGATCATGTCATCTCATCGCATCATCACCCGGGGCATCCATCTCATCATCACACGCAGCAGGCGCTGCCATGGCATTTCGGCCTGAACAGGCAAAACGGTCATTTTACTTTTCGCTATCAAGACATGAAAGACATGGCCCCGCCGTTGAAAAGCAAAAGAATCTCCATGATCACGTCGGATAAAACCATGATGCCGGGCCATATAAAACGAATGGCTTTTCTTCAAACGATCCAAAAAGAATTTAAAGAGGGTATTGATATTTTCGGACACGGCATTCATCCGGTGGCCGACAAGGCCTGCGCTCTTTTGCCCTATCAATTCAGCATCTGCATCGAAAACGCGGTCTATGACCACTACTGGACGGAAAAGCTTGCCGACGCATTGCTTGCCTTTACCGTTCCGATCTACCACGGCTGCCGTAACCTTTCGACATACTTCAACCCGAACGCTTTTATATCCATTGACATAGACAAGGTACATCAGACCATTGATCATCTCAAAACGATTTTGCTTGACGCGGATGAAACCTATTCACAGCGAAAGGAGAGCCTGACCCAAGCCCGCACCCGGTTGCTCGAACAATACAATCTTTTCCCCATGCTGGCCCGTTTCTTCGACCAATATGTTAAGGAGAACGACTCTCCGGAGCAGCAGCAAGTGTTGTATCCGTCTTATCATTATCCGGAGCAGCATTTGAAAATGGCTCTGCTGCGCCTGAAGCGCTATACCTATCGTCGAATCGGACGCTACTTCTTATGAACAAGCTTACCGCTTCCATCGTGATTACGACGAGAAACAGAAAAGAAGATTTGTGCCGGGCCATCGATTCGTGTCTGGCGCAAAAAGGACGGCCGGAAATCCTGATTTTCGACGACGGATCGGACGACGGCACCGAGGTTTTGGTGAGGGACCGGTATCCCGGCGTCCTTTTGCACAGGCAGGAACGCTCGGAGGGTTTGATTGCCGCACGGACCAGGGCCGCTTCGCTTGTAACCGGCGATATTATCGTCTCCATCGACGACGACGCGGTTTTTTCCGACGCCTCCATCTGCGAAGAGGCGTTGCAATGTTTTTCAGATCCGTGCATTGGCGCCGTGGCGATTTCCCAAGTCGACGTCTTGCGCGGTCCGGACGTGATCAACTGCGCGCCGGACGATAAGGCCGTTTATGTGACGTCGGAATTTATCGGAACGGCGCATGCCCTGAGAAGGGATCTGTTTCTGACCTTGAAAGGCTACCGCAATTATTTTGTCCGCCAGTGCGAAGAGATGGATTACTGCCTCCGGCTGCTGGATCAAGGCTATTTCGTCCGGGTGGGCGCGTCAAAACCGATTCTGCATTATGTCTGTCCGAAACGAAAGGACCCCTCCATCTTGTACTTTTCGGCCAGAAACAATATCTTATTCACCTTGCAGAATGTTCCGATGCCGCACGCTCTGGGTCACGTGACGGTCAACATCTTCAACCTTCTGCGAAAGAACAAGGGGGACTTGGGGCCGGTTGTAAAGGGCATCCTCGGCGGATTTCGCGATTTTATTCAAAACAGTGAAATTTCCCGGTCGCCCGTCAGCCGCAAGACCTATCGCACCTTCAGACGGCTCAGAAGAAAGGGAGTGATCCGACTCAATGCCGTCTGGAAATAAAAAGGGCGCGCGGTTTTGCCGCGCGCCCTTTTATTTGCCCTCTTAACGGGCCTTATGGAAGACGTGGAGCCTCAGCCACTTCTCCAGGCCGATAATCGCATAGACGGCCACGGCAATGGCAATGATGAGCGCCCAGTCGAACGCGCCTATCGGCGCGCTCTGGAAGATGCGATTCATAAACGGTGCATAGGTAAACATAAGCTGCAAGATAATCATCGAACCACTTCCCACCAGCACCCAGGGGTTCGTGAAAAGCCCGATGGTGAACATTGACTTTGTCAGCGACCGGCAGTTGAACAAGTAAGTCAACTCGATCATGATAAAGAGGTTGACCGCCACCGTTCGAGCCTCTGCAATCGGATAGCCGTTGGCTTTTTGCCACATGAAGATGGAAAAAACCGCCGCGAGCATCAGCGCGGAAACAAATAGAATCCGGGTGATGAGAATGCCCGAAAGAATCGGCGAGTCAGGATGTCGGGGCGGATATTTCATGACGTCTTTCTCGCCCGGCTCGAAGGCGAGCATGAGTCCCAGAAGGACGGCCGTCGTCATATTGATCCACAGAATCTGCACCGGCAAAATAGGCAGCATGACGCCGCTCATAATGGCGGCCAGAATGACCAGACCTTCGCCGCCGTTGGTCGGCAGCGTCCAAGTGATGAATTTAACAAGATTGTCGAAAATGCGCCGGCCTTCTTCAACGGCCGCCGTGATGCTCGCGAAGTTGTCGTCGGTGAGCACCATGTCGGCCGCTTCCTTCGACACGTCCGTGCCGGTGATACCCATCGCGATGCCGATGTTGGCCTGCTTGAGGGCGGGCGCGTCGTTTACCCCGTCGCCGGTCATCGCGACCACCTGGTTGCGTGCCTGAAGCGCTTCCACCAGCCGCAGCTTCTGTTCCGGCGCGACACGCGCGAAGACGGAGGTCTTCTCGGCGGAATCGATGAGTTCTTCGTCGGTCAGGCTCCCCAGTTGTTTTCCGGTGAGTGTGGCTGGTTTTTCAGTGGCCGACGCCGCGGCAAGACCGATGCCCAGCTGTCTTGCGATTTCCGTGGCGGTAATCGCGTGATCGCCGGTGATCATTTTGACGTTGATGCCCGCGCCGCGGCAGACGCCGACGGCTTCGATGGCCTCGGTTCGCGGCGGATCGATCATTCCCTGAAGGCCCAGGAAGGTTAAACCGGACAGGCAGTCATCGACTTCCAGTTTATCCTTGTCGATTTTTTTGCGTGCTAAAGCCAGCACCCGAAGGCCGCCGGATGCGAGATCATCGGATTTTCGTAAAATATCGTCGCGGTCCAATTCGGCTGCCGAACCGCTCTCCGTGAGCGCCTCGGAACAGGCATCCAATACTTTTTCAATCGCTCCTTTGAGATACAGTAAATTGCCTTCCGGCGTTTTGTGCAACGTGGCCATGAACTGGCGTTCCGATTCAAAAGGCACGGCATCGAGCCGGGGTGTATTCTCTTCGGCTTGCTGCGGCGTCAGGCCGGCTTTGGCGGCGGCGGTAATCAGCGCGCCTTCCGTCGGATCGCCTTCAATCCGCCACAGACCGTCGGATTCGACCAGGCGAGAGTCATTGCACAAAACGCCCGCCCAGAGCGTTTGAGACAAAGCCGCAGGCAGGTCGCCTGCGACATCGGCGCCGTTTTGGACGATTTTTCCCTCGGGCGAATAGCCGTTGCCTTCCACATCGAAGAAGGCATCGCCCGTGAATATCTTCCGCACGGTCATCTGATTTTCCGTGAGCGTCCCGGTTTTATCCGAACAGATCACGGTGGTGCTGCCCAGCGTTTCCACAGCGGGAAGTTTGCGGATGATGGCTTTGCGTTTGGCCATGCGGTTGACGCCGATGGCGAGCGTAATGGTGACGGCGGCCGGCAATCCTTCGGGAATGGCTCCGACGGCCAGGGCGACTGCGGCCATAAACATATCAACAGCATTTTCACCCCGCCACAAACCCACGGCGAAGGTGAGCGCCGCCAGGACCAGAATGGCGATCAGAAGAATCTTGCTAAACGAAGCGATCTTCTGGGTCAGCGGTGTGGACAGATCCGCCGCGGTCGAAATCAGCTCGGAGATGCGTCCTGTTTCCGTGCCGTCGCCGGTGGCGACGATCACCGCTTTGGCCTGACCGTAAGTGACAAGCGTGCCCGCGTAGGCCATGTTCCGCCGGTCGGCGAGAATCGTTTCCGGATCCATCACCTCTTCCTTTTTAATCACCGGAACGGATTCCCCCGTGAGCGCGGATTCGTCCACCTGCAAGTCCCGGCAGGATAAAAGCCGAACGTCCGCCGGCACTTTGTCGCCGGATTGCAGCCGGACGATGTCGCCCACGACCAGATGCACCGAATCGATTTGCGTCCATTTGCCGTCGCGTAGAACATTGGCCTGCGTCGTCATCATCTGCTTGAGAGATTCAATCGCTTTTTCAGCCTTGGATTCCTGAACAAAACCGATGAGCGCGTTGACGATCACGACGCCGAAAATGACGGAAGAATCGACCCATTCCTGCAAAAGTAAGGTAACCGTGCCGGCGGCAATCAGGATATAGACCAGCGGTTGATTGAATTGCAGAAGCAGACGGATCAGAGGCCCTTTTTCTTTTTTAGCTGTGACCATATTAGGCCCGAAACGCTCGAGCCGGTGCTTGGCTTCAAACTGTGAAAGGCCTTTGGACGGCTCAGTCGAAAGAAGCGTTGTGACCTCATCGGCCTTGCAGTGATGCCAATGTTTGCAGACCAGGGATTCCATATTTTTGACCTCCTCATTGAATGCTTGCGTCGTTTTGTGGCGTAAACAATCCGGAATTCGTCTGATGTAAGCAAAAGAAAGCGTCAGGATTGGTTGTTATTACTTAGCTAAAAAAATCGTGCCGGAACCTCATTTGGGCGCCAGTATAGCCGAGCGGCATTTTTCTTGTCAACTTTAATCGGAAATGATCAGGCGCCCACACTATTTGGCATAGCACGGCCGGTTCGTCGTCCTGCCCGGTTCATTTCCGCTTCCACCGTGTTCCAACCCGTCGGAACTCTTTGTCCGGGTTGCCGTTTGGCTTTCCGGCCACCGAACCGTTTTTTCGTCTTGACAAGACTTTCCGGGCTGTGTTACGCATCCGCCAAATTACAGAAAGGCTGGTTTGAATGCAGATGCCGGCAAGTCCTTCCAAGAAAACCTGGTGGTGGCAGACGAAAGTTGTCTGCCCATAAGCTCGCAAATCAATTCTGAGCATGGGCAGGGAAGTTCCTTCCCATGACTCTGTACCATATAGAATGCCATGGGAAGATCAAACTCCATGGCATTTTTTTCGTATTGGCGTCACCGGGATAGAGCTCTGGACGGGCGATAAAAAAACTACAAGGGTAAAGGAGAAAGAATATGGAACAGGTCAAAACGTTTCTGGACGAAAGTGAAATGCCCCGGCAATGGTACAATGTCATGGCGGATTTACCCACCCCGATGAAACCTCCGCTGCATCCCGGCACCGGCCAGCCGGTGAATCCGCAGGATCTGGCGGCAATTTTCCCCATGAATATCATTGAACAAGAAGTTTCATCCGAGCGCTGGATCGACATTCCTGAAGAGGTTCTCCAGAAATACCTGCTGTGGCGTCCTTCTCCCCTTTACCGTGCGCGCAACTTTGAAAAACTGCTGGGTTGCCCGGTTAAAATTTATTACAAAAATGAAGGGGTCAGCCCCGCCGGATCCCATAAGCCCAATGCCGCCATTCCCATGGCCTACTACAATAAAGTGGCCGGAACCAAACGCATTACCACGGAAACCGGCGCCGGTCAGTGGGGCAGTGCGTTTGCCATGTCCTGCCAGATGTTCGGGCTTCCCTGCCGCGTTTATATGGTTCGGATCAGCTATGACCAGAAGCCCTATCGCCGCATGATGATGAACACCTGGGGGGCCGAATGTCTGGCCAGCCCGACGAATTTGACACAAGCCGGACGAAATGTCTTAGCTGAACATCCCGATTCTCCGGGGTCTCTGGGCATTGCCATCAGCGAAGCCATTGAAGACGCGGTGACCACGCCGAATACCAAATACGCGCTGGGCAGTGTGCTCAATCACGTGTTGATTTACCAGTCGATCATCGGTCTGGAAGCGCAAAAACAAATGGCGAAACTGGGTGTTTACCCCGACGTCGTCATGGGATGCTGCGGCGGCGGCAGCAACTTCGCCGGCCTGGCCATGCCTTATGTCTGCGATAAGATCCACGGCAAAGACGTCAAAGTCGTCGGCGCCGAACCGACATCCTGCCCCACCATGACCAAAGGCCCGTTTGCCTACGACTTTGGTGATCTGGCCAGAACCACGCCGCTTCTGCCCATGCACACGCTGGGACACGATTACATTCCCGCGCCGATTCACGCCGGCGGTTTGCGTTACCACGGCATGGCGCCGATCGTGAGCCATCTGGTCAACGAAAAATTCATTGAGCCCAGAGCCTACGACCAGTTGAAGACCTTTGAGGCGGGTGTCAAGTGGGCCCGTTCCGAAGGATTCATTCCCGCGCCGGAAACGAACCATGTCATTGCCGCCGTTGTGGATGAAGCCATGCGCGCCAAAGAAGAAGGCAAAGAAAAAGTCATTCTCTTCAACTGGAGCGGTCACGGACTTGTTGATCTGACCTCTTATGATGCCTATCTGGCCGGAAAGCTTCAGGCCTATGAGATGCCGGATGAAGAGATTCAAAAGGCGCTTCTGGCCATCAAGGATTTCCCGAAACCTTAAGCGAGCCATATCCATCCATAAAAAGCCGTCAGGAAGACATTTTTCTTGACGGCTTTTCTTTTTTTCGACAAGCTGACCCGCGATGAATAACGAGCATGACGATAAACTTATTCGCTGTCCGAAGCTGGGCGACGAGATGACCTTTTCCTACTGCCTTCGGGAGTCGGGCGATTTACCGTGCGCGAGGATTGTGACCTGCTGGCAGGCGGCCTTTGATGTGACGGAGTTTCTCAAGCGCTCGCTGACGCCGGACCAATGGACTCGTTTTACGGGGACGCAGCCGAAGGAAAAAGTTCTGACCCTGATCGACCTGATCGAAAAAGCCAAGAGGCAAACATGAAAACGATGGATTTATTCAGTCTGGGCACCGAAAGCGACGCGCTGGATACGGCGCCTCTTGCCGAGCGGATGCGACCGCAAAAATTGTCCGACTATATCGGTCAGACGCACCTGATCGGCGAAGGGTCGCTGCTTCGCCGCGCGATCGCGGAGGACCGGCTTTTCTCGATGATTTTCTGGGGGCCGCCCGGCTCCGGGAAAACCACGCTCGCCAGGATTCTGGCCAACGAAACCAAATCGGAATTTGTGAGTTTTTCAGCGGTGCTTTCCGGGGTGAAAGAAATCCGGTCCGTCATCGACGATGCCCGGGATCTGTGGGAAGCAAAAAAGAAAAAAACGATTCTATTTGTCGATGAAATTCATCGCTTCAACAAGGCCCAGCAGGACGCTTTCCTGCCGCATGTGGAAAGCGGGCTGATTACCCTCATCGGCGCGACCACGGAAAATCCGTCTTTTGAAGTCATCGCGCCGCTTCTGTCGCGCACGC
Source organism: uncultured Smithella sp. (assembly GCA_964443625.1). Lineage (GTDB taxonomy): Bacteria > Desulfobacterota > Syntrophia > Syntrophales > Smithellaceae > UBA8904. Next base: position 36,546 of record CAYUDM010000024.1, read on the forward strand.
GGGTGATGCTGCTCAAGCCCTTTACGGATGACGATCTGACGGCCATGCTCGAACGCGCGCTGTCCGATGATCAAAGAGGTTTGGGGAAATACGGCATTGGGGCCGATCGCGAAACCATCCGGTTCATCGTCAGCCTGTCCGACGGAGACGCGCGCACCGCGCTCAACAATCTGGAGGCCGTTTCGTCCATGGTCCAGTCGCTTGCGGCCGACGAGCGTGTGTTGAATGTTCAAACCGTCCAGGACGCCCTTCTCAAGAAAAATCTTCTCTACGACAAAGACGGCGAGGAGCATTACAATCTGATCTCCGCCTTTCATAAAAGCATGCGCGGATCGGATCCGGACGGCACGCTTTACTGGCTGGGGCGCATGCTGGCCGCAGGCGAGGATCCTTTATATATCTTCAGGCGAATGGTGCGCTTTGCCTCGGAAGATATCGGTCTGGCCGACCCTCACGCGCTGGTGCTTACCATGGCCGCTCAGCAGGCGTTTCACTTTATCGGTCTGCCCGAAGGAGAACTGGCGCTGGCCGAAGCCGCCGTCTATCTGGCCACCGCCCCCAAAAGCAACGCGCTTTACGCCGGTTACGGCCGGACGAAAGACCTGATCAACAAAACCGGTTATCTTCCCGTGCCTTTGCATATCCGCAACGCGCCGACGAAGCTGATGAAAGAACTCGATTACGGCAAGGATTACAAATATGCCCACGATTATGCCGATGCTTTTGTGGTGCAGGAATATTTCCCCGAAAAACTGGCGGGTCAAATTCTCTATGAGCCGACCGAGGCCGGTTACGAAAAGCATGTCGCGCAGCAGGTGAACACGTTTCGCCGGCGTAAGAAAGAAGCGAAGAAACCATAAAAAACGGGAGGCCCTTTTCAGGACCTCCCTATTAAGGAGAGAAGAGTGAAGGTTGGTTGACCTTCGGGGTTAGTTTGTTGTCGGCTAATTATGCCCGTAATTTTTTAGTCGACACTTTGATTAATTTGCTTGCACCATCTATGCCATTTCGGCCCGTATATTTTTAAGTAGCTGTCATTATTAAATAATCGTTTTTATGGCGTGCTGAATTATCCCTTGCGCCTGATACACCATCCGGCAATAAATGTCGGGCGGGAAAAGATGTCATGAAATAATAATGAATTATTTCTATTAGATAGGCGACACGACGCTTTTTGTCCGCAATTCGACAAAATTGTCGATCCCTTCAGGGATTATGCATTGACATTTCAGGCTGTTTGCTTAAGATGACCGCAATGTAGCCGGGTTGAGATCAAATGGGGATTTTATGAATTTATTCAGAAAAAAGGACATTGTCATCCGGCGGGGTGGCCGCCGGTATGAAGGCAGCTTCCTGCAACCGCTGGCGATGGGGCTTGCGTCTGCGGTTTTTGTCGCCTTGATTTTGATTATGGGAATTTTGGATATTCGCCGCAGCGAAAACAACCTGGTGGGCTTTCTTGAGGATCAGGCGCTTGCGACGGTCGGCGTTTTGCAGCGCCTGACGGAAGAAAATCTCAAAAGTATTGTGGCGACCCCGGGTAAAACGCCTGCCGAAACGAAAACCGCCAGCGAGGAAGAAGCGGACTATTCAAAAAAACTGGTTGTCGAAGCCATCACGGCGCTGGGCCGAACTCTCGACGAGAAATGGAAAAAAAATGAGGTCGACAATAACTACCTTACGGGCTTTGCCGGGGAGCACTCCTTCTGGTATCTGGCCGTTCTGAACCGGCAGGGAGACGCAGTTTTTGAAAGCAGGCCCTTGAAGATCGAGGCAATGGCCGAGGGCATGGCTTTGGCTGCGGGGAAAAAAACAAAAACCATCGAAATCCTTGATAAGATTCGGAAAAAACAAGACATCGGCTTCGTCGTCCTGGGCCGCAAGGACGGCAGCGGTGCCGTGGTCATCACGCTTGATAAAGAAGGCCTGGCCTATTGGAGTCTGAAAGTTGCCGTGGACCGGGGGATCAGCAAGATCGGCGAAGGCCAGGGAATGGTGTATCTGCATATTTACAACGACCAAAGAAAGCTTCTGAGCACTCTGGGGCAAATGCCGGAAGATCCTGCCCTGTCTGAGTTTAACGACAAAGATATTCTTTCCGGAAAAAGCCGGATTTTCAGTCGAAAGGTGGATACGGCCGACAGAAAAATCCTGGATGTGGCGGCGCCGTTTTTCATGGATAAAAAAGTGGTCGGTTTTGTTCGCATGGGTTTGGATCGGGGATCCATGGATTCCATTATTGAAGAAAACCGACGCAATATTTTTGTGTTCATGCTGCTGGTCGTGCTGGTCGCTCTGGTTGCGATGTGGCTTTTGTATCACGATCAGAACCGGCATCTGGCCGGCATCATTGAAATGGAGCGACGACTGGAGAAAGCCGAGCGCCTTTCCGCGCTGGGGCAGCTCGCCGCCGGTGTCGCCCACGAAATCCGCAATCCGCTCAACGCCATCAGTCTGGCAACCCAGAGGCTCAAAAGAAGCTACGGTCCCTCCGATGAAGACAAGGCCCTGGAATTTCAGAATCTCTCAGGCGTGATCCGCGATGAAATCCGGCGGCTCAACGGCATTATCGAGGAATTTTTGTCATTTTCAAAAAGCCGGCGCTTGGAACTGAGTCAGTTTTCCGTGACGGAAGTTCTCCAAAAAATCGTCAGCCTCGTTGAGGAGGAAGCGGCCACGCGCGGGATTACGCTTGAAACCAAATGGCGTCAGATGCCGGCCGTCATTCCGATGGATATCAATAAACTCCAGCAGGCCTTTTTGAATTTTATCAAAAACGCCATGGAAGCCATCTCCAGCGAGGGAAAAATTACGATAACCGTTGACAAAGAAGGCAAAAACTACCTGGTGGTCAGCATTACCGATACGGGCTGCGGCATGACGGCTGAAGAAATTGAACGGATTTTCTCGCCGGAATACACCACGAAAGAAAAAGGCCTGGGACTGGGCATTCCGCTTGCGGCAGAAATCATCCGCGGGCATGGCGGAGATATTCGGGTCATCAGCCGTCGCGACGAAGGCACGACATTTGAAATTCTCCTGCCCCGGGAGCATTTAGTCGAAAAAACCTGATTGAACGAATCACGTCAAGGAAAGGCGCCATGCAGAAACTCAACATCCTGATTGTGGAAGACGGCCGATCGCAGCGTGAAATGCTGCGGGATTTTCTCATTTCCGAAGGACATCGGGTGTCGGAAGCCGAAAACGGCGAGGCGGCCGTCAAATCCGTTCTGAGCCATCATTATGATTTGATTCTGCTGGACTATAAAATGCCCGGCATGGACGGCATGCAGGTGCTCAAAGAAGTCAAACGCATCAATTCAGAAATCGATGTCGTCATCATTACCGCCTACGGAACGATTGAAACCGCGGTTGAAGCGATCAAAGTCGGCGCCATTGACTATATCACCAAACCGGTCGAACTCGACGAACTTCTGATTTTAGTGGACCGGGTGGCAGAGCGCAGAGGACTGATTCGGGAAAACGAGCTTCTGAAGCAGGAACTGGGCAAAAAAGGCGTAACCGTCGATAAAATCGTTTACAAAAATTCGAAGATGGTCGAGCTCATCAACCTTGCCAGCCGGGTGGCGGCCAGCCGGGCCTCCGTGCTCATCCAGGGAGAAAGCGGTACCGGAAAAGAACTGATGGCGCGGCTGATTCATCAGTTAAGCCCGCGCGTGAGCAAACCCATTATCGTGGTCAACTGCGGCGCGCTGCAGGAAAACCTGCTGGAGAGCGAACTGTTCGGCCATGAAAAAGGGGCTTACACCGGCGCGGCGACCCGCCGGATCGGACGGTTTGAAGAAGCTGACGGGGGCACGCTGTTTCTCGACGAAATCGGCGAGCTGAGTCCCGCCGTTCAGGTGAAGCTTCTGCGCTTTCTGCAGGAGCGCGAGATTTCCCGCCTGGGCAGCAACACCAACATTCACGTGGACGTCCGGATTATCAGCGCCACCAACCGCGATCTGGAGGCGTGTGTTCGGGAAGGCTCCTTCCGGGAAGACCTTTTCTACCGTCTCAAGGTCGTCACAATGTCCATGCCCCCGCTTCGGGAAAGAAAAGACGATCTGCCCGCGCTGATCGACCACTTCATGGAAAAATTCTCGAAGGAAAACGGGAAAGCCATCGCGGGCCTGACCGCCGAGGCAAGAGACCTTCTTTTAAAATACGACTATCCCGGCAACGTCCGCGAACTGCTCAACATCATGGAGCGGGCCGTCGTCATCGCCAGAGAACAATACATCACCGTCGATGATCTGCCCTTTTCCGTCGACACGATCGCGGCGTCCCGACCCGATAAGACCACCGGGTCACTGCGCGACTCCATCGAAGACCTCGAACGACGGCTGATCGGCGAAGCCATGGACAAGGCCTCGGACAACCAGACCCGCGCCGCGGAGATTCTGGGGATGTCGGAGAGGATGCTGAGATATAAGCTCAAAAAATACAACCTCAAGAGCTAGGCGCAATCCGCATTCATTCGCCTACCTTTGTTGGCTTCGTTGTCGGCATCCTCGACGTATGCCACGATACGCCTCGTCGCCTCCGCCTTGCCGCCGCGGTATGCTTCTGACTGCGAACTGCGCACTATGTAGAAATCTATTGATGCCTCCCTTCTCAGGGCTCGGGTGCCTCGCATCTGAAACCTTTTGAACAGTCTTTAACCTTGTGCGGAACTTTGCTCGACGTGTGGCACGATACGCCTCGCCGTTAAAGACAAGGATCAAGGTTCAAGGCGCAAGGCAAAAGGCACAAGGTTCAAGGAAAAAATAATCAGCAAAAAAACAGACAGAGACACAAACCATTTTTAAGGATTTGGACGAAGTTTAAGGCGGGCCATGGGCGAGGATGTCCCCCGCTGGCGGGGGTGGTGCGAAGCACCGGGGGTGGAAAGGGTCCGACAGAAGTTTCCCGGAATTTATCGTTTGTCTTCCTCGGGCATTTCCCCTAAAATACCGCCTGCGGGAGGTGTCTATGGATCAGCTCATTGCTTATCGATTGTTTGTAAGTTATATCGACCGCAGCCGGGACTATTACGGCGCTCAGGGCTACAAAAAGCCTTACGCCTGGCCGCGCTATGACAAGGTTCCCTTTACGCCGCTTGCCAAGCCGCTGGCCGAAGCCCGCATCGGATTGGTTACAACGGCAGGCCTGCCCAAACCCGCCGATCCGATGCAGGCCATGATGTACCGCCGGGAACTTTACGCACAGCCCTCGGTGCCTCCGCCTTCAGAGCTCTTCACCGACGACCTGTTCTGGGACAAACAGGCAACCCACACAAAGGACGTGGACAGTTTCCTGCCGCTTAACCGGCTGGCGGAATACGCCCGTCAGGGGCGCATCGGGTCGGCATCACCGAGGTTCTATGGCGTTCCCACCGATTACAGCCAGGCCCGAACCATCGATCTCTACGGACCGCAGATTCTTCAATGGTGCCGCGAAGACCATGTCGATGCCGTCGTCCTCTTCGCCCTGTGACCGGTGTGCCACCAGACCGTGAGTCTGGTTTCCCGCCACCTGGAAGAAAACGGCATGGCCACTGTTGTTGTCGGTTGCGCACGCGACATCGTCGAAGAGTGCGGCGTCGCGCGTTTTGTCTTTACCGATTTTCCGCTGGGGAACCCCTGCGGCATGCCCGACAACCCGGCCATGCAAAGCGCGATTCTGGGCATCGCCCTGGATCTGTTGGCCCGGGCCTGGGTGCCGCGCACGACCGTTCAGACGCCCTATCTCTGGCCCGGTGAGGAATGGCGCGACGCCTTCATGCGGGTCGATGACTCCAATCGCGAGGCGCTGGCCCGCGCCGGAGAAGAACGCCGCAAACTCCAAACCAAGTTGAAAAAAAGCTAAACGACGGATGAGCGAAAAGCCCGGGCGATTCCCCTTTTCTAACCACTTCTAACTACAACAAGGATGGTGCGAGGGGGATTTAGGGGGATTTTAGACGCCCTCACCGGCGATAGACGATGAACTCTATGCTGCTGGTTGAACAAAGGGTTGATTTTCGCAAAATGTTTGTGTAAGAAAACGAAGCTATTCAAGAAACAATCTCCAAAGCAGACATCGCGCCCCGCGCGTATTGATACTATAAAAAGCATGGATGTAAACCATCGTTTTTCATCCGCGCTTTTGTCTGTTACTGCTTTGGAGGTGATCACCACTTCTTAGCAGTCAAAGCGTGCGTCTCCGGGAGGTATCACCAGATGAAATGGAGTCATTTTCAGCGTTCCTG
>CAYUDM010000025.1:0-42226 GCA_964443625.1 uncultured Smithella sp.
ATAGCCCTGTAAAGAAGAGGCCCTGAAGCGAAATGCCCTGGCCTCTTTTGGCAAAAGGAATGGATTTTTAACCAATTTCGTCTCCACCGTTTTCGCCGGTGCGCACGCTGATGCATTCTTCCATCGGCATGATGAATATTTTTCCATCCCCGATATTTCCCGTGCGCGCGCCTTTAATAATGGCGTCCACCGTGGGTTTGACGTACTCGTCATTGACTGCGATTTCAAAGCGAACCTTGTCGAGGAGATTCACTTCGGCAATCGCGCCGCGGTAATTCTCCGTATAGCCGCCCTGGGCGCCGCAGCCGATCACATTGGACACGGTCATCTTGCCGACCTTGGCGTCGGACAGGGCCTGCTTTACATCTGTCAGCTTCTCGGGCTGAACAATGGCGATAATCAGTTTCATGGGTTTTCTCCTTCATTCAATTTTTGTTCATGGTCCTATACAGCATTATTTCGTCAGGAAGCCCTGGAAATCCGGGTAGGCTTTCGAACCGTGTTCGCCCAGATCCAGGCCCATAATCTCTTCTTCACGCGACACGCGGATGCCGAGCATCTGTTTGATGGCAAACCAGATGACGAGCGACCCGACAAAGGTGAACGCGCCGACCGCGACCACACCGATGGCCTGTGCGCCTAAGAGGGTGAAACCGCCGCCGAAGAACAAACCATTTCCCGTTGCGGCGCCGGTGATGCTGTCCACCGCAAAGAGTCCGACCGCCAGTGTTCCCCAGATGCCGTTGACCAGGTGAACCGAAAGCGCGCCGACGGGATCATCAATGCGCAGCTTGTCAAACATCAAGACCGAGAACACGACTAAAACGCCCGCGATCAATCCGATGATGGCCGCCGAGCCCACGCCGACAAAGGCGCAGGGCGCGGTAATGGCCACCAGTCCGGCAAGCGCGCCATTGACGATCATCGAGAAGTCCGGTTTCTTCTGGAGAAACCAGGAGGCCGCCGTCGAGCTTAAAATCGCCATGGCGGCCGAGATGCTGGTGGTCACCGCGATATGCGCGATCGCACTGCCGTCGCCCACGCCCATGGTCGATCCGGGGTTGAAACCGAACCAGCCGAACCACAAAATCATACCGCCTAACATCACCATCGGCATGCTATGGCCGAAGATGGGACGCACCGATCCGTCCGGTCCGTATTTGCCAATGCGCGCGCCCAGAAGCAAAGCCCCCGCGAGCGCCGCCCATCCGCCCACCGAATGCACCACCGTGGAGCCTGCAAAATCCCACATGCCTAAGCTCGCCAGAAATCCGCCGCCCCAGATCCAGTGGCCCGTAATCGGATACAGCACCGCCACGAGGAAGAAAGAGAAAATGATAAAAGAAATAAATTTGATGCGCTCCGCCACGACGCCCGAGACAATGGTGGCCGCCGTCGCCGCAAAAACCAGTTGGAAGATGAATTTCGCCCACAGCGGAATGCCGCTCCAGCTGATTGCGGCATATGCGCCCGAATAGGCATCTCCCATCGCCGGGCTGTTATCTGCGCCGCTTAGGAAGAACAGACCTTCAAGGCCCATGAACGGATTGCCGTTGCCAAACATCAATCCCCATCCGATCACCCAGAAAGAGGCGGAGGCAATGGCAAACACGATAAAGTTCTTGGCCAGAATGTTCACGGTGTTTTTGGCCCGGCAAAGCCCCGATTCCACCATGCCGAAACCCAGGTTCATAAAAAACACCAGGACTGCCGCGATGAGCACCCAGACCGTGTCGATGCTGACCTGCATCGAACTTTTCAGCGCGTCGAGCGCAGCCTGGGTGACGGGCGCCCCCTGCGACTCGGCGGCGCCGGTTGTTTGCGCTACCGCAATGGCGTCTTGGGCGGCGGACACATCTGCCCACACCGGCAGACTTGCGACCAGAATCAGTCCGATCAGGATCAGAAATACTGCATTTAACTTCTTCATAATAAGCCTCCCTTTTTATTTTACTTTCGCCTTGAACTAAGGCAAGGACGGTGCCATCCAGTGCGGGTATTCATAAGTGCTTAATATTCAAAGGTAATATTGTGTTGCCTTTGGGATTAAAAACAAACAATTATGTATCAAGTGTAAAATGGCAAAACTAAAATGTGGGAGCCGGTGAAGCATTGGTGGCTGAAAGGATCTTACATGATTTTGACCGGTATGAATGAATCTGCCAGGCGTGATCTTCGTCATTGCCCGCCGGAGGACGGCCGTCTCCTGAATATCCTGAAGGATGACTCAAGGGGCTGTTCATTCATCTGGTGCATAAAAAGCCGGGGGTTGCTCCCCGGCTTTCATGTTCTGCGACGGCTGTGCTGCCTTAGCCCTAGCCAAGCATTTTTGTCTGAACACTCTTGAGAATATTCTCCGCGTCTTTGACGATGGTCTGCACCAGGTCGTTGACCTTGGGGATGTCGTTGATGCGCTGGGCGCCTTCGCCGGCGGCCATCATGGCCTTTTCCTTGTTGCCGTCGAACGTGGCCCGCAGCGATTCGTTCTCATAATCGATGAGCGACATGTCGATCGTTGTAAAATCGTCGGGGGTGCCAAGAAAAACGCCGGGTGATTTTTCCAGAGTGTTTTTGGCATGTTCAACGCTGCGGGGGTTTTTGATCCAGCGGGCGGGACCGACAATGCCGCGGGCCACCAGGGTTCCGCGGTCCCCGGCTTCGACGATGCCTTCCTTCCAGATCTGGGCAAAGTCGCTTTCCTGCGTGGCCAGGAAGCGGGTGCCCATTTGCGCGCCATCGGCACCCAGCACAAGGGCTGCGGCCAGCGTTTTGCCGTCGACAAATCCGCCCGCACCGCACACCAGCGTTTTTTCATCGGAAACTGCTTCGACGACGGCAGGCAGGAGGATCATGGAGTGCACCGGCTCCCAGGACGTATGAAACCCGCCTTCATGCCCTGAGGCCACAATCACATCCACGCCGGCCTTCTTGCAGCGCTGCGCGCCTTTCACGGACGGCACCACATGCATCCAGGTAAATCCCGCATTTTTGATGGTGTCTTTCCAGCCGACCGGGTCTCCTGCGGAGGTAAAGATCACCTTGAAATGATTCTTCATATCTGGATTTTCTTCGCGAACCCGCGTAGCTCTTTCGATCAGAATGGTCGCGGCATCTTTGAGTTCCGCCGACACCATAACGTTGATGCCGAAGATCCCGCCCGAATCCTTCACCAGACGATAGGTGCGTTTCAATACCTTTTCCAGCACGGTGCCCAGGTCGTCTTTCGGGTCCGCTTCCGCCGTCCGGCAAAAATCCTGATATGACCAGTCATCCGCGGCCCGGTCCATCACACAAAGACCGCTTGTGGAAATGAGTCCCAACACACCTGCATTGGCCGAGGCCACACAAAGGTTATTGTTGCTGAAGGGGCCCATGCCGGCCTGAATGATCGGATATTTTGTCCCGAGCAACTCACATAGTCTTGATTTAATCATTAATAGTCCTCCTCGTAAATTATGTTAATTATACAACATGCACTTGTGTGATTGATCAATTAGTATAGTTATCAAGTAAAAACAACAAATATTTTATAGAGCGGCTATTATTGAATGACTTTGACAAAAAAACATTTCTGTCCTATACAGCCCGGGCATTGCGGCAAAAAACAATAAAAACAAGGGAGATACAAATGAAATGCATCGAACTGGAAAGAACCGGCAAAACGGCGCTCGTCAAAATGGTCAATTCTCAAAACAAGATGGATCTTCAATTTGCCGAGGACATGCTGAAAATCTTTGACGACGTTTTAGCGGATCCGTCCTTTAAATCGCTCGTACTGACCTCGAGTGATCCCAAATTCTTTTCAATGGGCGTCCATGTGGACTGGCTTAACGAACGGCTTCGGGAAAACGATACGGCGTCGGCGAAAAAATTTCTTTTTTCGATGCAGGAGGTCTTTAAGAAAATCCTCCTGATGCCCCTTCCGGTGATTGCCGCCATCAACGGTCATGCCTTTGGCAACGGATCCATTCTGTGCTGCGCCTGCGATTTCCGGTTTATGCGCAAAGACCGGGGCTACTTCGGTTTTCCCGAGGTGGATATCAATATCCCGTTTCTTCCGTCCATGTTTCTGTGGCTTCAGCGAGCCATTCCCCACGCGCTCTTTAACAGCATGGCGTTAAGCGGCAGACAGGTCACCGCCTCTGAGCTTGCCGCCCACGGCGTCATTGAAAAGGCCTGCAAGGACAGCGCGGAGCTGATGGCGGAAGCCTTGCATTTTGCCGAAACGTTTGACAAAGGAAGAAATATCTTCGGCGAGCTCAAAAGAAGGATGAATCAACACATCATTGAGGTCATGGAAACCGAAGACCGGCCGTTGCTGAACGCTTTGGCGCTGTTTGTCGAGGCGTAGGGGATAAACCGGGGTGCCCTCACGGAACCCGCTTGAACATCCATGATCTGCCGATGGGTATATTGGGAAGCCTTAACGGAAATGCCCGCAAAAACTCGGTTTTAAAGGCGCTGTTCAACGTTTTATGAATATGTGTTGCATCGCGATTCAATAGCTGATAGGACGCGCATGTCAGTGAACCACGGGGGGTCACAAAACCCCCGTGGTTTTTTTATTCTATGCAAGGAGTTACACACAGAGATGATAGCAGCACAAAATATTACGCTTTCCTATGGAAAGAGAACGCTATTCAAAGAGGTGAACATCAAGTTCACGGCCGGTAACTGTTACGGGCTCATCGGCGCCAACGGATCAGGGAAGTCCACCTTTCTTAAAATTCTGGCAGGCGAACTCGAAGCCGACCAGGGCGAGATTGTCGTCGGCCGTCGCGAACGCATTGCCGTGTTGCGTCAGGATCAATTTGCGTTTGACGATGAAATTGTTTTCAACACCGTCATCATGGGGCACGAGACGTTGTATGCGCTTCTCCAGGCGCGCGAAGCTTTGTACGCCAAATCCGAACTCTCGGATCAGGACGGTATTGACCTGGCCCGGATTGAAACGGACTTTGCCGAAATGAACGGCTATGAGGCCGAATCCGAAGCGGCCGTGTTGCTCAGCGGCCTGGGTATTGACGAAGAATTGCGCACGAAGAAGATGAGAGAGCTCGAATCGGGCGACAAAGTCCGCGTGCTTCTGGCGCAGGCGTTATTTGGTAACCCCGATGTCCTGCTTCTGGACGAACCGACCAATCACCTTGACCGCAAATCCATCCGGTGGCTCGAAGAATTTCTGTCGCGGTTTTCCAATACGGTCATCGTGGTCTCCCATGACCGTCACTTTTTAAACCAGGTCTGCACGCATACGGCAGATATCGATTTCGGGCGGATTACGATTTATGTCGGCAATTATGATTTCTGGTATCGTGCAAGCCAGTTGCACTTCAAGCAGAAGCAGGCCGACAGCCGCAAAATGACCGAAAAAGCCGAGGAACTGAAAATGTTCATTCAGCGCTTCAGCGCCAATGCCTCCAAGTCCAAACAGGCCACGTCGCGCAAGAAACTGCTCGAAAAACTGACGCTGGAAGATATGCCGGTCTCGTCGCGAAAATATCCGCATGTGGTCTTCAAGCCCGAACGCGTCTGCGGAGATATCATCCTGTCCATTTCCGAGCTTACCAAAACCATTGACGGCGTTAAAGTGCTGGATGGTTTCGACCTCAACGTGCGCAAGGGCGACAAAATTGCTTTTGTCGGCGATAACGCCCTGGCCCGCACCACGCTTTTTCAGATCCTGGCAGGCGAGCTCGAACCCGATAGCGGGAGCTTTCGCTGGGGCGTCACCATCACGCACGCCTACTTCCCGCAGGAAAACAGCCGCTTTTTCGAAGGGGAGTTGTCCCTGATTGAATGGCTTTCGCAGTATTCACCGCCCTCCGACGGCGATGCCTTTGCCCGCGGCTTTTTAGGCAAGATGCTTTTTTCGGGCGAAGAGGCGCTGAAAAAAACCTGTGTCCTGTCTGGCGGCGAAAGGGTGCGCTGCATGCTGTCGCGCATGATGCTTAAGGGCGCCAATGTCCTTCTCCTGGATGAACCGACCAACCATCTGGATCTGGAATCGATCACGGCTTTAAATAACGGACTGATCGCCTTTTCCGAAGTAGTGCTGTTTGCCTCGCGCGATCAGGAATTTGTGTCCACTCTGGCCAACCGGATCATCGAGATCTCGGCGGGTGCCCCTTGTGAGCGCAACCCGGGCTTTGAAGAGGAGGCTGGCTTGCAGGACGATCTGGCCCAGGCGGGCTGAAGACGAAACCGGTTCTAAAGACAAACAACAGGACTTTCTTTTTCCCGGGAAGCGACTCTGACCTCGAGTTTCAGATCGCTTCTTTTTTGTGTCATCTGCCGAAAAGTCGCAAGCGCCAGCTCCGGTGTGTTGTTGTTGGCTGAAAGATGCGACAAAAAAACATGTTTCAGCCGGGGGCTCGCATAGTCGAGGGTAAGGCGCGCGGCCTGGATGTTGGACAGATGGCCGCAATCGGAGGCGATCCTTTTTTTCAGATAGACAGGATAGGCCCCCGTTTTGAGCATCCGGTCGTCATAGTTGCATTCCATAAACAGGGCGTCGGCATTCCGGATATGCTCAATCACGTTTTTGCAGTGCAAACCGATGTCCGTCAATACCGCAACCCTCCTGCCTCCGGAAGAGACCGAAAAACTGCAGGGTTCTACGGCATCATGCGATTTTAGGAAAGGATGGACACGGATGTTCCCCATCTGAACGTCCCGGCCGGGGAAAAAGAAGCTGACGGGGTTGTCTTTTATGTAGACTCCGGCGGACGCATGCGTCTTTTTTGTCATGAAGACCGGCACAGCGTATTTCCGGAAAAAAACATCGATGCCGCGGATATGGTCTATATGTTCATGGGAAATAAAAACGCCCCGTAATTTAGACAAAGAAAGACCGAGCCGGCTCATCCTCTCCACGATCTGCTTGGCGCTCACGCCCGCGTCGATCAAAATGGCATCATCATCATTTTCAAGATAATAGCAGTTGCCGTTACTGCCGGACGCGATAGACGCTATTTTCAAAATACGTTTTTCCTTTAATCCTTTTTGTCGCGTTTCCGGTTGACGATTTCGGCAAGCCAGGTGTTGACGCTCTTCTTTTCGCTTTTGGCGACCATGGCCAGCACGCTGTGAAGCGCCGGACTGACCCGGACCATGGCGCGGTCCGAGTCAGGCTCTTGGGGTGCTTCATTTTTTTGGGCGCAATCGTCGAGGTAGGCATTCACCGCGTCCTCAAAGGCTTGCCGGATTTCCTTTACGGAATCGCCCCGAAATGTGATGGGGTGCTGAATGTTGGTAATACGGCCGACCAGACATTCGTCGTGGTCGCTGTATTTTATCCCGGCACAATAGCCTTTATAGGTCATGGGCTTGTCCATGGTGTTGCCTCCGTTGTTTCCGGGAAGACACACGCCGCCGGAATGCTGCGGTGTTTCCGGTTTTTAGCGGGAATTGTCAAGAAGAAAGATGGGTGCCTGATTTTTACGAGGCACATCAGTCCCGCTTCCCGATGCCTTGGCGGATAGTGTCAAACAAGCGTTGTCCGACCGGCGATTGCTCAATCGTTCATCGCGTATTCGCCGTTTAGCGCATAAACATATTTTTTCCAGACCCGCTCATACTGGGCGTCATCTTCTGCGGACCGGATCATCATGATTTTTGTGAAGTAGGTCCGCTGATCGTCCCGCGTTTTGTGCATGCCGAAAATCTGATGAGCGAAACGGGCAAAGTCGCGCACCATGAAATCGAAGATCGAATTGACGACATCGGGATCGACCTGATCAAATTTCGCCTGTTCCAGAATCAATTGACCGTAAACCACCACGGAGAACATTTCACCCAGCGGTAGAGAAAAAGACGGATCCATATCCTGGGCCTTGTCGGGTCCCGCCTTCTCCAGCATTTCCCGAAACAGTTCAATTTGTTGAACGAAAATCGCCACATTCGGCAGGTTTTTATTGGCCTCAAAAACCGGCTTATAATCGTGGAACTGAACGCCGCCCAAGCCCTTGGTCGGTCCCTGATTGAAGAGGAACAGATCATCCTTCAGGGCAAAGTCCGGCGAAACCGGCGGATAGTCCTTGGGATTGAAAAAATAGTTCTTCATGAACTTGCGGATGAGCTGGACATTGACATGGACCGTACCTTCCAGTTTGGAAGGCCCCCGGACATCGGCCGCCGCCAGCGAAAAATAGGTGTCTTTTTCAAAACCTTTGGCGGCAATGACTTCCCACAACAGGTTGATAACTTCTTCCGCCTGCAGGGTCACTTTCATCTTGCTGGTGGGGTTGTACAGCAGGTAGCGTCGATCGGAGGCGGTGGCGTTGCGGAAGTAATCCGTCGCGCGCCGCTGGTAGAGCTTCATGCCGATGATGCGCAACCAGGCGTCCATGAAATTTTTCCGGACATGCGGCATGTCGGTTACGGGAAACCCGTAAAGAACGCGGCTGGCGGCGTGTGTAATGGCTTCATAAAAACAATGCTGGGTAATGCCGATTGATCCGGGGCCGATATTGAATTTTCCGATGTTGACGGTGTTGAGCGACGAATCCCAAGCATGTGACCCGCGTGACAGGATGTCGTCTTCGGTAATCGGATAATCATGCAGGGCGAAATTGGAAACATACTGCTGGTGGGAAACGACGTTCTTTTTCAGTTCGTAGGCCTTGTGCCGGAAATTCGTGACAAAGAAAGTGTAGTCGTCCGTGCCGTCTTTGATCTTGCCGAGCGTGGAAACCATTTCAGCTTCGTTGCCGTTGCCGATATAGTATTTTTCGCCGTTGGCCACCCAGGTGCCGTCGCCTTTCGGCGTCAGGGTCGTTTCCGTGGAATAGATATCGGCCCCGTGTGTCCTTTCAGACAGGCCAAAGGCGAAAATGGCGCCCTTTTTGAGCAGTTCGGCGGCCTTCTTTTTCGCCTTCTCATTCGGGCTCATCCAGATCGGCCCCAGTCCCAGGATGCTGACCTGGAAACAGTACCAGTAACCTAGGCCGTAAAAAGCCAGAACCTCGGAAAATTCGCTGTTGCGCGCCGTGTCCCAGCGGCAGTCCGGATCGCCCCCGCCGTATTGGCTGGGTGTCAGCAGTTTGGCAAAAATCTGCTCCTTTCCCATAAAATCGACAAATTCCCGGTACCAGACTTTTTTATTATAGTCTTCCGTAATTTTTGTCTTTCCCATGTTCTCGAAGAAGGCGATCGTTTTGTCCATGATGGCTCGGGATCCTGCATCGGACATCAGACTCTTGAACTTTTTCGGCTGTAATAGATAATTCATCTTAAACTCCTTCTATTCGGAAAACGGTCTTCGTTTCATATTGCCGCCTGCTGCCTCCGGAGCAATATCCCTTCCTTCGGCCTGAAATTTACTCCTTTTCACTGAAAAGAACCAGTGTAAATAGAGGATAATGGGAAGGGGCCGAAGGGTGGCTGATTTGGTGTTTCCTTCCTCGTCCGGCGAATATTCATTTGATATGCCGGCCAAGCCCTCTTGTTGCTTTTTGCCTATGACGTGAATGCCGCATTCTGGGTGTTGAGCTGGGTGAGACGCGGTATGAACCGGCCCGGTGTATGAGGAAATAGCCGTTGGCGCGGGCGATTCAGAGCGATGATTAATTTGGCGCGGTCATTTTCAGCCAATGACGGTCTGCTTTTTCGATGTTGCCGGAAATATCGCGGCTCCACTTTTCATAGGCGGATTGGCTGCAGTTGAGGTAAAGCTTTCCGTTTACGATTTTCCAAACCTCCGGGTCTGTTTCAGCTTTGCGCGCCTCGGCCATGGCCCATGCGCAATAGCCCGCGTATTGGGGGGCGTATCGTTCGGGGGCGTCCGAAAACAGATCCCGGTTTGTGACGCTTGAAAAATGCCAGGTCATGCCTCCCCATGCATAAGTTACAGACGCGTCACCTTTTAACGCTTTGGCGTCAGTGAAGTAGGCGACAGGATCGTAGCCTTTGATTGCCGTCGGAACATCTGCCATAGTGGTTGTGTCTAATCCGAAAGACACAACAAACGCAACGAAAAAGATCATCACATGATCCGGGGGGATCTTCTTAAAGCCATGTCCGGGATTCTCCTTGAACGCTCAATGGGGCGCCTGCTCCATCTGAAGAGAGGGCTGCTTCGGAAAAAGCTGAGCATTCGGCACGCCTTCTGAATCGTTTTGATCAGCAGGGTTCTGAATTCGGAGAAGAAACGGCAAATCCTTCGCCGAACCAGAAATCCTTGTAATCGATAACCGTTTGGTTAAACAATTCTTCTTCATCTTGACAGTAGGCAAATTCGAAGCCGTCGACCTTTACGATTTTGTCGTTTTCCTGCGGTTCATCCAGAACCATGGCCAGTCGCGGACCGATTCAGCCATGGCCCTGATGGATCAGCCTTAAGGATTTTGAGTCGAAACGCTGGAGAACCTTAAGTAATTCATTTTTCGCTTTTTCCGTAATCGTAATTTCAATCATTGCCTTGCCTTTTTAGTGTTGCTTTAAAAAACGGGTTGATTTTTGCGCTGCTCAGCCGCCTGCAATTTTTTCAATGATCTTAGAATAGGTCCCATTTGAAAAAAATCAAGACGGCGGAAGTAAAACAATCTAAAGTTTCAATCCCGCAGACGATCAGCCGTTAAGGATGGAAGAGGATAAAACGAATGCCGAAAGTGTGCTTTTTTTCGCTTTGCACCATCCGGCATCTCTTTTTCTGTTTTTGCAATTGCCAGAACGTCGCATAGACCATCGCTTTCCTTTTTCTTTCCTTTCCGGCATAAGCCCTGGTGAGGCATTTTGTTTACGAGGCCCTTTTTCTCCTGTTTCGCTTTCGGAATCGGGGTTAGCGCTCTATTTGCAACAGCGTCGGATTTTTGCTGTCAACATCCGTCAAAGAGCGATATAATCGCGCGTCTTAAGTCAATTAAAACGATTCCATCGGATTTCTGATTACAGGAGGCTATCCGCTATGCTCATTGTCATGCATTGTGACGCCACGCCGGATCAAATCGGGGCGGTCGTCGAGACCGTTGAAAAATTGGGCTTGACCGCATCGCCGATTCCCGGAAGCGAGAGGACCGCTATCGGTGTGCTGGGGAATCAGGGGTATGTGGACGATGCTCCGATCCGCGATCTTGCCGGTGTAAAGGAAGTCATTCATGTTTCCAAGCCTTACAAAGTAGTGTCGCGGGATTTTCATCCGCATCCGACACGGATCCGGATCGGCCGCGTGGAAATCGGCGAGGGAAAGCCTCCGGTTGTCATTGCCGGTCCGTGCGCCGTGGAAAGTGAAGATCAGATTTTCCGCACTGCACGGGCCGTCAAAGCCAGTGGCGCGGGGATGCTGCGAGGCGGCGCGTTTAAGCCCCGCACCGGACCCTACTCGTTTCAGGGATTGAAGGAAGAGGGGTTGAAGCTCCTGGCGATGGCTGGTCGCGAAGCGGACCTACCCGTTGTTTCCGAGGTGATGACGGCTGAAAATGTCGATCTGGTGGCAAAGTACGTCGATGTGCTGCAGGTGGGCGCCAGAAACATGCAGAACTTCGATCTCCTGCGCGAAGTGGGCCGAATCCGTAAACCGGTGGTCCTCAAACGCGGGTTGAGTGCCACCATAGAGGAGTTTCTGGCGGCGGCCGAATATATCCTGGCCGAAGGCAACACGGAAGTGATCCTATGCGAACGCGGTATTCGGACCTATGAAACGGCCACACGCAACACGCTGGATCTGTCCGTTGTTCCCATGATTCACAAGCTTTCCCATCTGCCGATTATGGTGGACCCGTCGCACGCCACGGGCCGGCGTTCTTTGGTGCCCCCGATGGCAAAAGCCGCGTTGGTGGCGGGGGCCGACGCCATCATGATCGAAGTTCATCCCGAGCCTGAAAAAGCTCTGTCCGATGGACCCCAGTCGCTGACGTTTCAGGGCTTTGATGACCTCATGGGTGAAATCGCCAGAATTAAAGTGTTTCTGGGTTATTAAGGGGCATCGGATGACGCGACGAAGTTGACGGCCGGAGGTTGTGTTGGCTTTTAGGTTAAAAGGGGCTCTTGATATTCTCCGGGATGTTGTATATATCGCTAAATAGCGACTCGTCGATAGTAACCGACTGGACGAAAGCAAAGCATGGGGATTTTGCTTCGTCAAAGATCCTCTTCTTCCTCCTATCTTATTGTTCCTTTGGACTTTTGAATCTCTCGCTGCAGCCATTTTTGAATTATCCGGAAGTCCTGATCCATCGGGATTCAGGGGCGCGCTTATCATGGGTAAACGGAAACATCTAACCGGAACCTCTGTTTTTATTGGCGATGCCGGGTGGAAAGATGGCTATCCAGACACAAACCTCACATCAGTCAGCTTCCTTGCGACAGGGCACAGAACTTCCTGAAGTCTTGAGACGCTTCGCGGAGAGAGTGAATGAGGCCGCAGGGATGGTCGGTCTCGATGGCGGTGTCTTGCATGTCAATGCCGCGCTGTGCAGCCTTCTGGGCGAAGCCTCTCCGGAAGATGCGCACCGGAATAATTTATCTTTTTACTGCCGGGACGATGATAGGGAGCGCCTGTTTACGGAAATCCTTCCTCATGCTTTAAACCGGGGATGCTGGATCGGGGATCTGTCCCTGCAAAGCACGCAGGGGCGTTCGACGCCGGGGATACATCATATTTTTCTGGTTCGTGACGACAACGGCGCTCCGCTGTGTTTCACCGACGTGGTGACGGATCCTTCAAAACCTGCGGATAGACCACAAAATCCATCCGACTTTTCCAACCGGGCGGATTTAACGCCTGAGGAACGTGTGGAGTGGCAATCCCCGGAAGAGATGGCGCGTCTGGTCTCCATTTTGGACAACACCAGCGATCTGGTCGCGCTGGCGCTTCCGGATGGTAAAATCCTGTATATCAATGAGTCCGGTTCGAAAATGGTGGGCTGGCAGGAATTTTCACCTGAAGAGATCAGCCACCGCGCTCTCACCGAGGTGCATCCTGATTGGGCCTTGCGCATTGTTCTGGAAGAGGGGATTCCCGCCGCGATGAAAAGCGGGGTGTGGCGGGGCGAGACGGCCCTTGTCGGGCCGGACGGGCGGGAGGTGCCGACCTCGCAGGTCATCATGGCGCATCGGCGTGGCGATGGTAAAGTCGGTTATCTGTCCACCATCCTGCGGGACATCAGCGAATTCAAACGGATCGAGCAAGAGCTCAGAGAAAGCGAAGAAAAGTTCCGCAGTATCGTAAGCAACATGCAGGAAGCGTTTTTCCGCTGCGACCTGGAAGGCAAGATTATTTATACCACATCGTCGGCCGCTCACCTGCTCGGGTGTGCATCCCCCGAAGAGATGATCGGGCGAAGCGTCGAAGAATTTCATTATTATCCCGGGGAAAGTGAAAAACAGTTTAGAATATTGCAAGTAGAAGGAAAGCTCACGCAATATGAAATGACGCTCAAACGCCGGGATGATGCAACGCCTGTGATCGTTTCGGCCAACGTCCAGTTCTTCCGGGATGCAGACGGCACCATTGTCGGTATCGAGGGTGTGTATCGCGACGTTACCGAACGAAAGCGTGTGGAAAAGGCGCTTTCGGAGAACCTGTCGCTTCTGGCCGAGGCCGAACGCATCGGACACACCGGCAGCTGGAAGGCGAATCTGGATATGAGTGGGATCACCATGTCCGCGGAGATTCGAAGAATATGGGGTTTTCCGGAGCAGGGGGAGGTGCAGCTGGATGCGTTTTCGTCGCGGATTCATCCGGATGATCGACAAAGGGTGATCCAGGCCCGGCGGGAGTCTCTGGAGAATAAGACGCCCTCGGCGATGGAGTACCGGATCGTTCTTCCCGACGGAACGATTCGTTATCTTGCGGCAACGTCGGAAGTCATGCTGGATGAGCGAGGCGATCCGGTTGGATTTCACGGTTCCGTCCACGACATCACAGAAAGAAAGCTGCTGGAAGATGAAATCATCAAAACGCAGAAACTCGATTCCATCGGCACACTGGCCGGAGGCCTGGCGCATGACTACAACAATCTTCTGTCCGTCATCATTGGGAACCTGGAGATGGCGAAGATGGACTTAAGCCCGGTACAAAGCGCCTATGCATCGCTTGCGAAGGCGGAAGCGGCGGTCCTCGCCGCGCGGGATCTGACCCGGCAACTGGTCAACTTCGCGCGCGGCAGCTATCCTGTCAGCAAAGTCATGCCCATTGTGTACCTGGTGATCGAATGTGTAAATCTGGCCCTGAGCGGATCGGATCTGGAACCGCATTGGACGATTGAAGAGGATCTCCCGCCGGTCAAAATCGACGAAAACCAGATCCGCCAGGTCATTCACAATATCGTGATCAATGCCCTGGAAGCGATGCCGCCCGCTGAGGGCAAACTTTTCGTCGAAGTCGACAGAGCCTTTTTAACGCATCCCAATGGGGAAGGGGCAGGCAGGAGAAAGTATGTCCGGCTGGTTTTCCGGGATACCGGTCGGGGTATTTGTAAAGAGCATTTGTCTAAAGTTTTCGATCCGTATTTTACAACGAAGGACATGAGCAATATTAAGGGGATGGGGCTTGGACTGGCGATCGCTTATTCCATTATCAAACGCCATGGCGGCGATATTGCGCTTACCTCCAGGGAGGGAGAGGGAACGACGGTGACTCTGTATCTGCCCGCGGCCGAAGAACAAGAGGGCATCGATGACGGTGTCGCGCCATGACGGCCGGTTTGTCTTTTTGGGTTGGAGTCGCTCCGGCTGTGCCGGCTGCATGCATGTAAGAATACAATAAATAAAGTGAATAATGTCTCGGTCCGGGCGACGCAGGCACTCCAAAGATAATCCTTGACAACGGCACCCATTGCTGAATAAATACAACCAACGCTCGTTGTATGGGCGTTGGAACAGGAAGCAAGGGGTTGGATGTTTTATCGATGTTTTTTGTCTTGGCAAAGGACCTGAATTTGCAGAAGGAGTGGTTTTATTAAATTCAGTGTTCCAAAATAGATCTACGGTAACACACCTGCATCAAATCGCTTATATTTGTATTCCGAAAACCTGTTTTTCGTAAATTGATTCCAAATGTAAATTGATGTGATTCATGGAGTGCGTTGCGGCCCCGGGGCGGCGTTGCGTCACTGGCATGTTCCGGGCAAAGGAGGAAGAGGTCTGCGGAATTTTATCGCATGGAGGCCTCTTTGAAGGTGGTTGAAAAAAATCGTGTCATGAAGGGAAACCTTCATGGCCGGAAATAATATCCGAGAAAGGAAAAGCACAATGAAAAAGTGGAAAGCGTTATTGAGTTCAGTGTTTGTTGTGGCAGTAATCGCGTGGTCCCAAGCGGCGTTCGCGAATGAAATCGTCGTCGGTTATACCGGTCCCTTGAGTGGTCCGGCAGCCGAATACGGGCAGGATTGTATGTATGGTCTGGATATGGCGGTAAAAGAACTCAACGCCGCAGGAGGCGTTACCGTTAAGGGCAAAAAATACACCTTCAAGATGGAGCGGCTGGATGACCGGGCCGATCCCACCCAGGCGAAAAATAACGCCATGCGTTTTGTCAATCAGAACAAGGCGATTGCCGTATTCAACCCCATGATCACCACGCTGGCCGCCATTATGTCCATTCCGCAGACGCCCGGCTATGAATTTATTATCGCCGGCTACACCAGCATCCACACCATTATGCGTCAGGGACATCCGATGATTGTCAACGCGGTTTCGGATTTCACCGTCTATGCACAGAATATGGCCGAGCAGGGTCGCGCCAAGGGTTGGAAAAATCTCGCCATGGTCGTTACCATGGGCGGTTACGGCGATGCCTGGCGCAAGGCCTTTTCATCCATCTGGGTGGCCAAGGGCGGCGTGATCGTCGGCGATTATCCTGCAAACTATTACGTGGAAACGGATTTTTCATCGCAGTTGACCTCCGCAATTTCGAAAAAACCGGATGCTTTGCTGATCGGCGGACCTTCGGCCACGACGGCTCTGGTCATTGAACAGGCCAGAGGCATGGGCTTCAGAGGCGGATTCATTCTGATCGATCAGGCCAAGCCCGATTACGTCGCTCGCGTGCTCAGAAATATGAAGCTTCTGGAAGGTATGATCAGCACAGGCGCAATCGCCGCACTGCCTTTGCCTGCCGGTGCGCCTTTTAACAACAGATTCCGCGCCGCCTACAAAAGAGAAATGACGGCGGAATGCGTGCTTCATTACAACGTGATGAAGGTGATTGCCAAAACGATTGCGATCACCAACTCGACCAACCCCGTTGACATTCGCCGCAATCTCCACAAGGCGCTTCCGACTAGCGGCGATCAGGTTCCCAATGAGTTGTTCGGCATTGAAGATAACGGAAACTTCCTGTGCGGTTTGGTGATGCAAACGGTTAAGGATGGGAAATTCAGCAAGGTCGATTACCTGCTGACCTTCCCGAAAACACAGGCTGAATTCGAAAAATACAAGAAGATGAGCAAAACAACCGAGCCGGAGATGATCCGCTGGGCCCCCCTTAAATAGGACAAGCTTGTAAAGAATTCGGATCATAATCCCAAAATGAGTCCCCGTTTGCCCCGATGCGAACGGGGACTTTTTTGCGCCTGTCTGAGGCAAAGGAAAACGCGTTTTTTCGCCTTGGCCGTCAGGCGGTTTTGTGCGGCTAGGCTTGATGCGTACTTGGAAAAATTAAAGTTTGACGGGCGGTTGCTGATTGCATACAGTACGCTTATAAATTTCGGAAAGGAGCGAACCCATGACAAAAAGGATGAATAGTCCGTGGATAACTCTTTTGCTGTTGATCTTCTGCGCTTCAGGTTGCGTTGTGACACCACCTCCGTCGGATGGCCGTTATGAGCAGGATCGTCCCGTCTATCGTGACGACAGGCCGGTCGTGCATACCGCGGACATTCGGGATATTGAACAGAGAATCGTCGTTTTGGATCAACGAATCGATCTCGGCCTTCGAAACGGGGTTTTGACCCGCGATGAAGGCAGGCGGCTGCGCCTGGAATTGCAGAAGGTAAAAGAGGATCTCTTCCGCGCTGAGCGGAACGGCCGGATAGCACTGAGGGATAAAGATCGTCTCTCCGCAGACTTGGATCGTCTGGAGAGGAATATTTATCGCGAGGCCAGAGACGACGACCGGCAGCGTCCCCGCCAGGTGGACATTCGGGATATTGAACAGAGAATCGTCGTTTTGGATCAACGAATCGATCTCGGCCTTCGAAACGGGGTTTTGACCCGCGATGAAGGCAGGCGGCTGCGTCTGGAATTACAGAAGGTGAAGGAGGAGACGCTCCGGTTGCGACGGGAGGGTCGGATGACCCTGCGGGAAAAAGATCGTCTGAATACGGATCTCGACCGTCTGGAAAAGCGAATTGTCCATGAGGCCAGAGATGACGACCGGCATCGTCCCCGCCAGGTGGACATAAGCGATCTCGAAAAGCAGATGGCCGACTTGAATCAGAAAATTGACGCAGGTCTGCGCAATAAGGCATTGACCCGGGTTCAGGGCAGATCCTTGCGCACGGAACTTAAAAAGGTCCGGGATGAAGCGGTCCGTTTGAAAAAGGAAGGCCGGATGACAAAAAGCGAAAAAGACCGGCTCAGCGCGGATCTCGACCGTTTGCAGGCGAGCCTGGAGCGCGAAAAACCCGGCAAAGTCCGACCAAGATAGTTGATCGACCAAAGTCGATTCGAGATGGCATCAAACAAAAGGCGGGTTCTGTGAATGAGGGCCTGCCTTTTTTATGACATTCATTCCATCATCCCCGTTGTTTTCCGCCTTCAGGCTTTTCCAGAAAGAATTTGCAGGCCGCGTCGATTTCGTCAAGCGCCTGAGGCAGCCAGTTATCCGGTTTTGCCAAAAGCGGTTTGAGGGCGTCTTCAACCCGGCCTTCAAAAATGATGTCGTCCGGATGGACCGAATAATTGTTATTGGCCAGCATATTGGCGGCAATCACGCATTCGACCAGGCCGGTGGAGTCATCTTGAGTGACATAGTAGTGATGACAGGCGATCGCTTCCACGATGGGGTCGGGCATTTGCCACTTCCTGGCCAGATAGGCCCCGATCTGCACATGGTCAATAGAGGCAACCTCCTGTTCGGCGTCGGCAAACGGAAGGTTCCGCTCGCGCATGGCCTGCAAGACATTCAGAAAATCGTCCTTGAAGTATTTCAGCAGAATGATTTTTCCGGCATCGTGCAGAAGGCCTGCGATAAAAGCGTCTTCGGGCGCGGCCAGGCAGCCTCTTTGCGCCAGTTGCCGGCCCAGAACCGCCACGCTGACGCTGTGGCGCCAGAAATCCGCCATATCGAAATCAGCAAAGCCGGTCTTGGCGGACAGCGCATCGAGCACGGTCACCGAGACGATCGCGTTTTTAACGGCGTTGAATCCCAAAATCATTACGGCGTGCGAGATGGAGCTGCTCTTTTTGCTGAGGCCGTAAAAGGCGGAATTCACCAGACGCAAAACACTCGACGACATGCCCGGATCCACTTCAATAATCCGGGCGACTTTTTCGATGGAGGCCTGCTTGTCCTGCAACAGCTTGTTGACCTGGAAATAGACCGACGGCAGGGTCGGCAGGTCGCTGATCTTTTCGAGCGTTTCCCAGACGGTTTGATTGTCCATAAACATTCCTCCCCCATTCTAATGACGAATTGCCGGAAAAATGAACACATCAAATCTATCGGCATTCTAAGAGGGAAACTCAAGAAAAGGATTGGTTTTGATCTTTCTTGGCCAGGTTGCCCGCGCGCATACCGACCAGCCGAACCTTTCTGCCCGAGAGGTCTACACGCTTGAGACACGAAAAGGCCATTCGCCTTAAGGTCTCTTCCTCGTCGGAAGCAGAAGGCAAAGAACAAGCGCGCGTCAGTGTGCGAAAATCCTCGAAACGGATTTTCACCGTGGCGGTCCGGGCGCGGTATCCATGGTCGCGCAGATCCGCAGTCACCTCTTTGGTCAGCTCCGCAAGCGTCCGGGCGATGATCTGCCAGTTTTTCACATCCGTTTGAAAAGTGGTTTCCCGGCTGAACGATTTCGGCTCCCAGTGCGTGATGACGGGGTTCTCGTCGACACCTTGCGCCGCGTCAAAAAGGTAATGCCCGTAGGATTGACCGAATCGCGAGACAAGCGCGCCCAGAGGCAGCGCCGCGAGTTTTCCGATCGTGTCGATTCCCATGGCCGTAAGATGCTCTTCGGTTTTAGGCCCGACGCCGTAAAGCTTTCGGACCGGTAAAGGCCAAAGGCGCGGGGCGATGTCGTTTTCGGTCAGGAGGGTGAGTCCATCGGGCTTTTGCATATCGGAGGCGATTTTAGCCAAAAGCTTGTTGGGCGCGATGCCGACGGAACAAGTGAGGCCTGTGTCTTCCAGTATCCCGGTTTTGATCCGGCGGGCGATCGCTTCGCTGCTTTGATGGATGTTGGAAATATCCAGGTAAGCTTCGTCAATGCCCGCGTTCTCCATGAGGGGAGTTATCGTTAAAAGCACATTCTTGAACCGGTGGGAAACCGCAAGATAGGCGTCGTAGTCAACGGGCAAAAAAATTCCCCGCGGGCAAAGCTGGTAAGCCGTGCGCAAGGGCATAGCGGAATGGACGCCGTATTTCCGCGCTTCATAGTTAGCCGTGGAGACCACGCCGCGCCGGGTTGGGTCGCCCGCACCGCCGATGATGACTGGTTTTCCTTTGAGTTCGGGCTTTCTTTTTTCTTCACAAGCGGCGAAAAACGCGTCCATGTCGATATGAAGAATGCGTCTTGTCGGGTCCCGGCGTGCGTGCATAATGTGCACTTATATAGAACTAGCGTTCTACGGGCAAGATATTTTTTAGACAGGGGAAAGCGGATGATTTAATTGCCGACGCAGAATTTGATTGGCTGAGGAGCAAGGACTCGAACCTCGATTACCAGGGCCAGAACCTGATGTCCTACCTTTAGACGACTCCTCAGCAAGCCGTATTTGTCAAACGCTCGAATATTTAGCAAAACCCGTGCCGGGCGGAGGTTTTGCAAATGTTCTCAAGATTCGGGATGTTGTCGGATTGGCGCAGGAGGTGACGGATACAGTCTTGTTCTTTTTGAAAAGTTCAAAACATATTTGTCCGCAAAAACGGGCGAGGAGGGCGCG
This sequence comes from uncultured Smithella sp., assembly GCA_964443625.1. Lineage (GTDB taxonomy): Bacteria > Desulfobacterota > Syntrophia > Syntrophales > Smithellaceae > UBA8904. The sequence continues at coordinate 20,047 of CAYUDM010000025.1, forward strand.
GCAGGATGTGACTGCGCCGTCCCCGCCTGTAGCATCGATTCACCCGATGGCGACGCCGCCTCGTTCGCCGGAGCTGATCCGGACGCATTCGGCCAGATCTACGACAAAGATTTTACCGTCGCCGACGGAGCCGGTGTGTGCGCCCTTGTTGATGGCGGAAATCGTCGGCTCAACGAAGGCTTCGTTAACGGCGATGTCAAGGCGGATTTTGTTGAGCAAACCGCCCGCCTCTTTTGCGCCGCGGTAAATTTCCGTGACGCCTTTTTGCCGTCCCTGCCCCAGAACATTGGTGACGGTCATTAAATTCACATCCACGGCTTCGAGTTCGGTTTTCACAGCCTGCAGTTTGTGAGGCTGGATAATGGCGATAACCAGTTTCATGATGTTGTCCTCCTTATTCAATCACGGTGTAGGCCGATTCGCTCTGCTGGGTTAGATCAAGGCCCACGATTTCATGCTTTTCTTCCACACGCATGCCGATGATGGCATCAACGAGCTTATAGAGGATAAAAGTCATGGCTGCGGCAAAGACAATCGCGACAATCACCAAAAGACCCTGCACGGCGAATTGCTGGACGCCGCCGAACAACAGGCCGTCGGCTCCGTTTTCATTGACGGCGACCTGAGCGAAGAGTCCTACGGCAAACGTGCCGAAGATACCGCCCACGCCGTGGACACCGAACGCATCGAGCGAATCATCATAACCGAGTTTGCCTTTGATCACGGCGACGGCCAGATAGCAAAGGAGTCCCGCCATCAGGCCGATGAGGATGGCGCTCATCGGGCTCACGAATCCGCAGGCAGGCGTAATGGCGACCAGACCTCCGATCGCGCCGGTCACTGTTCCCAAGACGGTGGGCGAACCGTTGTGCCACCATTCAACTAACGCCCAGGTCAGTCCGGCTGCCGCAGTTGCCACCTGGGTGGCGACCATGGCCTGCGCGGCCAAACCGTCTGCGGCCAAAGACGATCCGGCGTTAAACCCGAACCAACCGAACCACAAAAGCGCCCCGCCCAGAACCGTGAAAGGCAGATTGTGCGGACGGATCGGCTTGGCGTTATAGCCCAGCCGTTTGCCCAAAAGGAGGGCTAAAACCAGGGCTGAAACGCCGGAACTGACATGCACGACGATGCCGCCTGCAAAGTCGAGCGCGCCCAGAGCGGCCAGCCAGCCGTCTTTATTCCAGACCCAGTGGGCCAGCGGATCATAGACCAGCGTCGCCCACAATACGATGAAGACCAGAAAAGCCGAAAACTTCATACGCTCGGCGAACGCGCCGATCATTAAAGCGGGTGTGATGATCGCGAACATAGCCTGAAAGGTCATAAAGGCGTAGTGGGGAATGGTGGTTCCGTAATCGGCGCTGGGGGCGGGTCCAACACCTGCAAGGCCCATCCAGTCCAGATTACCGATGATACCGGAAATCGACGGCCCGAAGGCCAGCGAATACCCGAAAAGCGTCCACTGCAGACTGATGACGCATACGACAATAAAGCATTGCATCAAAATGGACAAAACGTTCTTGCGCCGAACCAGGCCTCCATAGAAAAAAGCCAGCCCGGGAATGGTCATTAAAAGCACCAGGGCGCTTGCGGTTAAGACCCATGCGGTATCTCCCGAGTTCATTGATTGTGCCCTCCTCATAAAATAATTTTTTTCGATTGATACTACCGCAAGGATGATGCCACGGAGGTATTGTTGTGTAAGATATTAAAATAAAATAGCATATTGCTATTGTGAGCGCAGCGAAAAAAGAACAAAAATGTACCGAAGGGAATATTTGAAAACTAAATTGTGGGAACGGATAGGATTCGTCCAGAGATTATGACGTGAAAACGGACTGTCAATGATCGCAATAAACTCTCATGCCAGAAGTTTGATGAAGATTGTGGCCAGTCCCAAAAAGGTGAGAAAGCCGAAGGCGTCGGTAAATGCCGTGAGAAAAATATGCGAGCCTAAAGCCGGGTCCTGTTTAAGTTTCTTGAGAAGAAGCGGGATAAGCGCCCCGACAAGTGTTCCGGCAAAAACGCTGATGATCATGGCCAGTCCCAGGATCAGCCCCAGAATCGGAATGCCCTTCCACAGCCAGGCGATCAATCCAATGACAATGCCCACGGCCAAACCGTTGGCGATGCCCACCGCAACTTGGCGGAAAAACGCGCGCTTGGCGTTTTCAAACGTGATTTCTCCCAGAGCCATGCCGCGGACGATCAGGGTGAGCGTTTGACTGCCGGCGTTTCCGCCTAGGCCCGCCACGACCGGCATGAAAAAGACCAGAGCGACCATGTATTTGATCGTGTCTTCAAAAAAACCGATGACCAGAACCGACGCCAGCGCAGTGAGTAAATTGAGATACAGCCAGGGGAGCCTTTTTCTGACGGAATCGGTGGTCCGGTTAAACACGGTGTCGTCTTCATTCAAGCCGGCGATACGGTAGATGTCTTCGGAGGTTTCTTCTTCGACCGTGTCCATGATGTCGTCGATGGTGATGCGTCCCAGCAAATGGTTTTGGGCGTCGACCACCGGCACGGAGACGAGGTCGTATTTGCGAAAGATCTTGGCCACTTCTTCCTGGTCCATATCCTCCGGGACGCTCGGAATGTCTTTTTCGATGACGTCCACCACTGGCGTGAAACGCTTGTTGGTAATCAGTCGCTGCAGAGGGACGGCGCCGATAAGCTTGTCCTGGTCGTCCACAACAAAGATGTTGTAGATGTTTTCCACGGCATCCTGTGCGTCGGCCACAGCCTGGAAAGCGTCATTGATCGTTGAGGTGTGTCCGACCGAAACCAGCTCGGATTGCATGATGCCGCCGGCCGTGTCCTCGGCGTATTTGAGCAGTTCCTTGACTTCCTCGGATTCTTCCGGTTCGATGGCTTCCAAGACGGCCTTGGCCTGATCTTCGGAGAGCTCCGCGATAAAGTCCGCCGCGTCGTCGGAGTCCATCTCTTCGATGATGTCGGTGAGCTGTTCGTTGGAGAGGTCTTCGATGAGTTCTTCGCGGGACATGTCGGAAAGCTCCAGGATCACGTCGGAGGCTTTTTCCACGTCCAACAGGGTGAAAAGGCGCAGGCGATCCTCTTCATCAAGATCATTGATCAGCTCGGCGATATCGGCGGCATGGAGTTTGGAAAACAGATCGATAATGGCGAACTCACGGTTTTGGCCGATGAGCGCCTTAAGCGCTTCCAAACGCGATGGTTTCTTTCTCTTGATCTTTTCCATAGCCCGTTCCGATCACAAAAAGATGTCAAGATTGTTTTTGCTGTTTTTAAAAAAGCGAAAAAAAATCGACAGGGCCGGCCACAAAGGCGACAATGGTCCCTTCCGATTACGTGCGAAGGCTTTGCTCCGGTAGCGGGACTATAGGGAAATTAAAAAGCAAAGTCAATAGGATTCCATTTTTTTCGGGAGAATATTTTCAGGCCAGATGAACAGGCGGCCGGATGGGCGGCAGGTGATCGCCTTCATAGAGAACTTTTTCCAGAAAAAGGCCAGAGGGGGGAGCGGTGTGACGCGCGGGAACATCCGAATAGGTCAAAAGCATTGTTTCCAGTTCGCGCGGCGTCACTTGGCCGCGACCGGCCAAAGCGGTCATGCCCACGATCCGACGAACCATCTTCCACAGGAAATGCGAACCGGAAATCCGGATGGCAAAAAGGTTTTCAAACTCGGCCAGTTCGATGGATTCAATGTTCACCTTGGTTGAGGTTTCCTTGTCGATCCGCTTGTCGGCAAATGAGGCGAAGTCATGAAACCCCTGGAAGAGGCTGAGGGCTTGGCGCATCTTTTTGATATCCAGAGGGTCTTTGACCCACCAGACGAATTTTTTGGCCAGCGCCGTACGACGTTTCGAAATCAGATACAGATAGCTGCGGGAAAGCGCCGAATGGCGGGCGTGAAAGCGGGGGTGCGCCGTTTCGGCGGAAAGGACATGAATGCTGGCCGGCAGCAGATCATTGAGGCCCATACGCAGGACGTCGGGTCGGATTTTTACGGCGGTTTCCAGGTGAGCGACCTGACCTAACGCGTGGACGCCTGCATCGGTGCGTCCCGCGCCCTGAAGATCGAATCCAATAGGGCTCATCAGTCTGCCCGGGGCGATTTTGTTGTCGCTTCCGGTTTGAATTTTCATCGGCGCCGGAGGTCTGCCGGAAGCCGGCGGAACTGATTCTTTTCCGGTTTTGCGCAATGTGTGCGACTGCGGGCCGACGGGCAATGTCTTTAACAGTTTGTCGGTTGCCGAAATCAGTGTCTCCTGGATGCTTTTGGCGTTTTTCTGGGCCTGCCAGCCGCTGTAACCTGTTCCATCGTATTCAATGATCAGTTTGTATTTATTCATGGTTTATCCGACTGCGGAGGTGGAATGAGGATGTTCATGGCGCTGATGTTGGCCAAGAGAGATCCGGCGGCTGAATCGATGTTGCGCAGCTCGCGGCCCGGCTCCAGGGTGGTAATGACTGCCTGTCCGATAATATGACGTCCGTCGCGTCCCCGAAGGTCTTTCGTGCGGACTCCCCAGATATTGTGAAAGATCAGCGCCCGGCCGTTCCATCCACCGATATAGAGCATGACGTGACCTTTACGCCACAGCAGGCTTAAATAAGGAACGCCTTTTTCGAGAATCACTTTTTCTTTTGCCGCCGGGGGCAGGCCTTCGAGGTCGATCAGGACACCTGCTTCACGCACCTGGTCTTCGGAATGACGGGGCAGCCAGATGCCGAACACGGCAAAAAAGTCGCGGGTCATGGCGGAACAGTCGCGCCTTCCGTACAGGCCTCCCCATCCGTAGGGTTCCCCGATCATCTCGTTGGCGATCCGGGCGGCGTTGGTTGCGGTCAGGCGAAGGGGTTTGGGCGCGGCCCAGTCAGCCGCGACCGATCCGCGCCGGACGACGGCGTTTTTGTTTTCGCCGGAGACGGCCACGAGGATTTCCAGACGATCGTTCCCGGTTTCGATCAATGGAAACAAATGCCCCACAAACGCCTGCGCGAGAAAAAGACCCCGCTCATCACGAATGGAGGTGAAATCGCGCGTGATCACGGCGTAACGGCCTGTTTTCCAGGTCCGGATGAATTCATCATCGACCGTCGCAATGTCCTGGGTGGGGATCCATCCGAACGTGAAGGAGTTTTCCACCAACAGCCAGGCGCCGTCGAGGCTTGTGTGACAGATATAAACCGGGGTGTTGATTGCCACGGATGAGCGCTGCAGGTTGTCAAACGGCCAGGCCCAGGCGTCGCCATCACGGTCGTAGAAGTGAGGGGAAACACTCGGCAGCACACGCAGATTCGTGTTGCGCACGGTGATGCCCCGGGTCATCGTGTTGGGAAACGTATTTAAATCCGCATTGTGCCGCAAATTTCGAATCCAGGAAGGCGGATGACGTTTTTTGTTTTCGCCGAAGCCCTTCCGGATCGCGAATTTATCAAAATCCTGGCGGACACGGTGCGGCAAGGCGTGAAAAGGCGCACTTTGATGCCAGACGGAAAAGTAGATAATGTTGTATTCTTCGTCCATCTGCTGTTGCGAGGCGACGGGCAGCAGCTCTGCCGAAGCCGTTTGCGCATTGAGATAAAAAGCATGATCCTGGCGAAGATCCCGCACATCCCGGATCGTCTCCGGTGCGCTCGCGCATCCGCACAGCAATGCGATTAAACAGATCAGGCCTAGGCGGTATCGCTTCATCCACTCTCCCATTGTTCACATTTGGTGCGACCTATATATCCTTTTATTCTTCGTCGGGCAAGATAAAGGCGCAGCCGGATCGGATCGATGCTCAGAAGGCTTTCAACGATAAAATATTTTTATAGCATAAGAAAAAAAACGCTGGTATAAGAGAAGCTATCGAACGGATTAATCAAGAAGAAAGGAGCATGCCTATGATCGCCGTCAGTGTATTGAAGAAATTCGCTTTTTTCAAAGATTTTACGAATGATCAGCTGGTTAAACTCGAACCGCTCGCCCAGGAGGAAAGCTATCCGGCCGGCGCACATCTTTATGCCAACGGTGATCCCGCCCGCTGCCTGTATCTGGTCCAGTCAGGCAAGGTGGCCATGTTCATGGAAAATGATTTGGGACCGGGAAAGCCTCCCATGCAGGTGACGGTGGATGTTATCACGCAGGGAGAAACCATGGGCTGGTCGGCGGTGGTCGATCCCTATATTTACACGCTTTCCGCCCGTTGCCTGGAAGAAACGAAATTCATCGCCTTTGACTCGATGAAGCTACGGCAACTGATGGAGGAAGACTGCCCGCTGGGGTATCGGATTATGAACTCCATCGCCAAGGTGATCGCGACACGTCTGACGCACACCCGGATTATTCTGGTGGGTGAGCGCGGTCTGTCCGCGCTCACGGATTATTAAACACAGACAACCTTTACAACAGGTACGCCATGAGGAAAGAAGAAGTCAACGCCATAGTTGAAAAGGCGATCGCCAATGAAGACGAAGCCAATCGCTTTTATCTCGACCTGGCCGGTAAAGTAGCGGATTCGGCGGTCAGAGAAACACTGCTTTACCTGGCGAAAGAGGAGCTCAAGCATAAGCAGTATCTGGAGCGATACCGCCAGGAGAGCTTTATTCAAAACGCCACGCAGATTGAAACTGTGCCGGATTGCCGGTTGGTCGAATTTGCAGGCTCGCCCGGCGTGTCCTATAATCTTGAAAGCAAAGAAGCCTACCTTCTGGCAGCCGCCCGAGAGCTCAACTCTTACAACCTCTATGCGGGAATGGCGGCGTTGCATCCGGAAGGGGAGATTCGGGACATGCTTTTGCAGATGGCCAATGAAGAACTCAAGCACAAAGAAAAAGTGGAATACCTCTATTCCAATACGGCGTTTGTTCAAACGGACGGAGGGTGATCGCCCTGTCCAGCGACGGATTGACCAATCACCCGCGGACGCGGTAATCTATCGAGGAGTTCATTCATGCACGATTTTGTTCCTAAAAAAATCTTTTTCACCAAAGGGGTCGGCACACACAGAGACGAGCTTCATTCCTTCGAGCGCGCCCTGCGCGATGCCGGCATTGAAAAATGCAACCTGGTCCAGGTATCGAGCATTCTGCCGCCGGGTTGCAAGGTTGTTCCAAAATCTCAGGGCCTCAAATCTCTGGTGCCGGGCGCCATTACCTACTGCGTCATGAGCCGCTGCTGCTCGAACGAACCCAAAAGGCTTCTGGCCGCCTCGGTAGGCTGCGCCATTCCGGCGGACAAGACGTCCTACGGTTACATCAGCGAGCATCACGCCTTCGGCATGACCGAAAAACAAACCGGCGATCATGCCGAGGATCTGGCCGCCGCCATGCTTGCGTCCACTTTGGGCATTGACTTCAATGTGGATGAAAGCTGGGACGATAAGAAAGAAATTTTCAAAATCAGCGGCAAGATTGTCCGGACGCTCAACGTGACACAGTCGAAAATCTGCAGTGACAGCAATTTTACAACAGTTGTCGCCGCCGCTGTTTTCATTTTCTAGAAAACAACGGACGTGACGCGCGTTTTTCCGTCGTTTTACGGATTTCAAACAGGAGGAACAGACATGACCGACCCGACGACCATTATGGATCAGGCCGTAAAGGCTATGAACGACAAGGAAGGGAAATATCTGACCTTCAGCCTGGCCGGCGAGGAATATGGCATCGGCATTTTGAAAGTGAAGGAGATTATCGGGATGATGCCGATCACCGTGGTGCCCCAGACGCCCGCGTATATCAAGGGTGTGGTGAACCTCCGCGGCAAGGTGATTCCGGTGATCGACTTGAGGTTGAAATTTTCGATGCCTTCGGCCGAATACACGGAACGCACCTGCATCATCGTAGTGGAGATCAATGCCGCAGGAAGAATGATCATGATGGGCATTGTCGTCGATTCCGTATCCGAAGTTCTGAATATCAAGGGAACGGAAATCGAGGAGACGCCTTCATTCGGCACGAAACTCAATACCGAATACATTCTGGGTATGGCCAAGGCGGCAGGCGGCATTAAAATTCTTCTGGATATCGACAGGGTTTTGTCCATTGAGGAACTGAAAGCCGCACAGAACGCCGTTTCCTGAACCCCGGGCGCTTCACCGATTAAAAGAACGGATCAATCCTTCGCGTATGAACTTACAGATACCGGATCTGAAACATCAGGATGTGGGCGGCGCCATGCTGCCCTATCTTTTTTACGAAGGCGGCGGGCCGCAGATGCTGTTTGTGCATGCCACGGGCTTTCTGCCCTGGCTGTGGCATCCCATTATTCGACGCTTCGTTCCCCGGGTGTCGGCCTGGGCGCCCTATGTCTGTAATTACCGGTCTTGCAATCCCTATGAAGGGGGCCTGAGCTGGGATGTCGTGGCGCAGGATCTTGCTGAATTTTGCCGATCGAAGCAAATAGAGCATCCCCTGGTCGTCGGGCACTCCATGGGAGCCACGGTGCTTGCCATCGCCGCGGGGTTGTATGGTCTTACGCCTGCGAAAATGATTCTCATCGAACCTATCTTTCTGCCGGATGAGTTCTACCGGATGAAACCCAGCCTCAAGGATCATCCGCTTGCGTCCCGATCCATCAAGCGGCTCAACTACTGGGCAAGTGAAGACGAAGCGATGTCCTATCTGAAATCGCGTTCATTTTTTGCGGACTGGGACGAGGAGGTTCTCTCCCTGTATAAACAATACGGCATGGAAAGGCTCGACGCGGGCGATATGCGTCTGACGTGCACACCGGAGAGCGAAGCGGCCATGTTCATGGGCGGCTGGAGCATCGATCCCTGGCCGCTTCTGCCGAAGATTTCCTGCCCCGTTCTGGTTATCGAAGGACTTAAAAGTTCCAATGTGGGTCTGGTGGATATTCAGCGGGCCGTGTCGCATCTGCCGGCGGGGCATTACGGATCGGTCGCCGATGCCGGGCACCTGATCCCAATGGAAAAGCCGTCCGAGGTTGCTTCAATCATCGAGGATTTCGCGGCAAAACGATCGTGACCGTAAATATTCAGGAGCCTTCCCTCTATGCGCCAACCCGACATCATCGCTTTTTGCAATCAGAAAGGAGGCGTTGGGAAAACGACGTGCGCGCTCAATGTTGCCGTAGGCCTGACGCTTTTGAAGAAAAAAGTCCTGGTGATCGATTTCGATCCCCAGGCGCATCTGACCTATTCGTTGGGGCTCGACGCCCATCATCTTAAAAACACTATCTATGAGGTGATGAAAGGGGCGGTTTCAGCCGCTGAGGCGGCCATGCAGATTAAAGGCATGAACGTTTTGCCGGCGAATCTGGATTTGACGCGCCTGGAGACGGAAATGGCCGCACTGCCCAGGAAGGAAACGGTTTTAAAGACCCGTCTGGCCGCCGTTTCCGATTTTCAGTACGTCATAATCGACTGCCCGCCCGCTTCCGGCCTTTTGACCGTCAACGCCCTGGTGGCCTGCCAGGAAGTCTATATCCCTCTACAGATGGAGTTTCTGGCCCTTAAGGGAATGAGCCGGCTTTTGAATCTGATCGACGAAGTCAAAAAGAGATATCATAAGGACGGGCCCGCCTACCGGGTTATTCCCACGCGCTACGACGCGCGTAAACGACTCAACAACGCCATCATGGATAAAGTGCGCGAGCGCTTCGGTGCGCGGGTCTTCAAGTCCGTCATTCGGGAAAACATTGCCGTGGCCGAAGCGCCGAGTTTCGGCCAGTCCATCTTTGAATACTCGTCCAAAAGCCACGGAGCGGAAGACTATCTGGCGTTGTGCAAGGAAATCATCCGCAAAAGACCAGCCGTTTAAAAAGATCAAACCAAAAAGGAGTCCAAGCAGATGCATAGATTAACCGTTTTGCTCATCGTTGCCGGGGCACTGATTTTTTGGGCGACGGGCGCCGGAGCGCAGCTCAAAGACGGGTTATGGGAGATGACGACGCAGGTGGAAATCAAAGGCATGCCGCATCAGATGCCGCCGACGACGTTCCGGCAGTGCCTGACTAAAGATGATCCGGTCGCGAGGCAACCCGACGGCAAAGGTGAATGCAAAACAACCACTCTGAAGGTCAGTGGCAATTCGGTAAGCTATACCATGGAATGTAAAACCGCCGAAGGCGTGATGAAGACCACCGGAAAGCATACCTATACCGGTAACACCATGGAGGGGACAGCTACCACGAAGTTCAAGATGCAAGGGCAGCCGGAGATGCAGATGGTCAGCAAAATGAAGGGAACGTATATCGGGCCGTGCAAATGAGCGTGACGCAGGAAACGGGCGAGGGACCAACCGCTCGGTAAAACCGTTTTCTACAAATAATATGCAAGGAGATGACCATGAGACTCAAAGACAAAGTGGCTATTGTAACGGGATCGGGACGCGGCATCGGAGAAGGCATTGTTTTGCGTTTTGCCGAAGAGGGCGCGAAAGTGATCGTCAACGACGTCAATGAAGCGGATGCGAAAAATGTTGTCGATCAGGTGAAGGCAAAAGGCGGCCAGGCCGTTGCGGTGATCGGTTCCGTCTCCGACCGCGCGACCGTGCAGAAGATGGTGGACACCGCCGTGTCGGAATTCGGGACGCTGGATATTATCATCAACAACGCGGGGATCACGCGCGATTCCATTCTGCACAAAATGACGGACGACCAGTGGAACGCTGTCCTCGACGTCAATCTGACGGGAGTGTTTTACGGCATTCAGTGTGCCGCGCGCGTCATGCGCGAAAAAGGGTACGGCAAGATCATCAACATCTCTTCGACCAGCGCGCTGGGCAACACCGGCCAGCTCAATTACTCCGCCACAAAAGCGGGTGTCATCGGCATGACCAAGACCGCCGCCAAGGAGCTGGGCGCCAAGGGCGTGAACGTCAACGCCATCGCGCCGGGCATGATCTGGACCGATATGATGAAAAACATGCCGCCTGAAACCATCAAGCAGATGGACGCGATGCTGCCTTACCTGGTGCCGATGAACCGCAAGGGCTCGCCCCGTGACATCGCCAATCTGGCGCTTTTCCTCGCTTCCGATGAAAGTTCTTTTATCACTGGGCAGATTATTTTCTGCGACGGCGGAATGAAGATGTAAGAAGAAAAGGCTATGGGCAAAGGGCTCTAGGCGATAGGTTAAGCGTCAAAGATGAAGAAAAAGGGCGGTTCGCGGTTTTACGCGGCCGCCTTTTTTGTATGGGTCGGAAGCGGTTGATCTGTGCTCATGGCAGGCGGGATCCTGAAACACTTGGGTGCGGCCGTGCTAGGCGGTTTTCCCCCGGATGATTTTTACCGTCGCTTTTCATAGTATGTTACGACTTTGGCCAGCGCCCGGATGGCCTGTTCTGGAGAAGCGTAAGCCATGATGCCCATCTTATCGAGGTGGCGAACGAGGTTGAACTCGCCCGGTTGGTCGAATCCAACGGCGTCGATTACCGGCAGAATCGGTTTATTGAATTGTCTGATCTGTTGGACAATGAGATCCACCAGCTCGATTTCACCCGCGATCATTTTTTGAGCGGGACCGTTCATGACGTCGCGTGGAAGGACGTCGGATTCCATCCAACGTGTAGCACGGCTGGTCATATAGCCCAGACCCAGAAGGACGATGGCATCCAGATCCGCGTGCGCCAGCAGCGCCGCGGTCGAGTCCGTAATCATCGACACTTTTCCCGGCGCGATCAGGTCGACCGGGTTGCGCCGGCTCCAGAACGGCGGCAAAAACGCGTCGAGCATGCCGACGACGCGCTCATTCAGGGCGGGAACCTCAAGCCCCACCGCTTCGCATAGATCGGCGGACAAAACGCCCAAGCCTCCGCCCTGTGTGACGATACCGATGCGCTTTCCTTTGATGCGGGGCTGCGACAACAGCAATCCCGTGATATCCACCATCTCATCGATGGTCTCAGCCAAAATGATGTTGGCCTGGTTGCAGATGGCGCGAAACACAGCAAAACTTCCGGCCAGCGCGCCTGTGTGCGATAGGGCAGCATCCGCGCCGATGGCGCCTGTGCCTCCTTTGAGCAGAATCACCGGCTTGGTCTGCGCGATCCGTCGGATCGTGTCAATGAATCGGGCTCCCTGTCTAACGCCTTCCACGTACAGACAAATCATTCGGGTTTTGTCATCCGTCTCAAGGTATTCCAGATAGTCCTCAACCGTCAGGTCGGCTTCATTCCCGGAACTGATCAGGCGGCTGATACCGATTTCCCGTCGGATAAACCGATCCGCAATGCTGGTGCCCAGATTACCGCTTTGGGAGACGAGCGCAACCGGACCGCGCGAAAATTGCGAGGCGGTCATGACCGCCTGCAGCCTTGACGGATAGGCGCTGTAAATGCCCATGGTATTGGGGCCAACAAGCCGGATGCCGTTTTGGCGTGCGACGCAAACGATTTCTTGTTCCAGAGCCTTTCCTTCAGGCCCTGTTTCGGCAAAGCCCGCCGTGACGACAATGGCGGTAAAAATCTGCGCCTTGCGGCACTCGCGCAGCGTATCGGCAACCTTTTCTTTCGGCACAATGATGATCGCCAGATCAATGGGCTGAGGAGCCTCGCTGAGACTTCTATAGATGGGCCTGCCGAACCAGTTGCCGCCCTGCGGGTTGATGGGATGGATTTTTCCGGCATATTCTCCCCGAAGGATATGATGGAGAATGTTGAAACCCCATTTGGCGGGGTTTGTTGAAGCGCCGATAAACGCAATCGAGCGGGGTTCAAAAAGAGATTGAAAAGAGAATTGATCGGTCATTTTTCCGTTTTGCTATATCTAGTTGCGCGGGCTTGCCAGTCTGATCTGCGGGGGCCTTCAATGAATCTGCCCGTTTATTCGTTTTGGCATCCGGCGCCTTCGATGGATTTATTGTCCTATCTTTGATCCGATTCGTTCGCGATACTCCATAATTTCGTGGCGCAGAATATCGAGATCCGCGATGCGGTCGTTAAGTCTTTTTAAATGATTGTCCAGTAGTTCCAGAAGCCTTTTGAGAACCTTGTCACTGGATTTTTCGTACGTCCACATGGCTTCGAGTTCCTGCATTTCAGAGAGCGTCATGCCCATGATCTTGAGCCTTTTTATGAGCTTCAGACGCCGCAGGTCCGCGTCGGTGTAAATGCGCCTGCCGCCTTCCACGCGCTTGATGGAATTGAGAAGGCCGATCTCTTCATAGTAGCGGATGGTCCGCTGGCTCATGTCCAGTGTTTTGGCCAGTTCCCCGATAGAGGTATACTGATCGGTTGTTTCTTCCATGAAGAGTCCTTTCCATCAGGCGCTGTAAGATTCTTTAAGCTCCCGTTTCAAAATTTTACCCGACGGATTTTTGGGCAACTTGTCCGTAATGAACACCTTCTTGGGACATTTGAATCCGGCCAGACGCTCCCTGCAATACGCGATTACGGCCTTTTCGTCAAGTGTCGCGCCTTTTTTGGGGACGATGACCGCCGCCACGACTTCAATCCATTTCGGATCCGGCAGGCCGATCACAGCCAGTTCTTCAATGCCCGGATACTGATACAGGACTTCTTCCACCTCTCGGGACGCCACGTTTTCCCCGCCGGTTTTAATCATATCTTTCTTGCGGTCCACCACATAAAGATAGCCATCGGCGTCGAATCGTCCCAGATCGCCGCTGTGGAACCACCCGAACTCGAAAGCCTCTTCCGTCTTGTCCGGATCGTTGAGATAACCGGTCATGACATGTCCGGAACGGTGGACGATTTCTCCGACCGTTCCCACCGGCACGAATTTGCCGTCGTCGTCCATGAGCCTGGTTTCCACGTTCAGGACCGGCTTGCCTGCCGATCCGGGCTTGAGCAATTGATCTTCCGGCTTCAGAATTGTAGCCACCGGTCCCATTTCCGTCTGACCGTAATAGTTCCAAAGCTTGAGGCCTCGGAAGGTGACGGCGAGCTGTTTGATGATTTCCACCGGCATGATGCTTGCGCCATAGGCCGCTTTTTTCAGTGAGCGGTGATTGTAGTTTGCGAATTCAGGGTGATTTAAAATGCCGATCCACACGGTGGGCGGCGCGAACATGTGCGTGATCTGATATTTTTCGATGAGTTTGATCATCTCGAGCGGATCGGCCTTGTGCATGATTACATTGGTGGCGCCGACATAAAGATAGGGCATCAGGAAACAATGCAACTGGGCGCAATGGAACAAAGGCAACGCGTGCAGGCTGACATCGTCGGTGTCATACTGGCCGTCGAAGATGCAACTGTGATACTGCGACATCAACGCCCGGTGAGACAGCATCGCGCCTTTGGGTTTCGATTCGGTTCCGCTGGTGTAGGGAATCTGGACGATGTCTTCGGCGCCCACGTCCACCTGCGGCTCGTCGTAGGGGAGCGTTTTCATTTCATCAATCAGGTTGAAAAAATCCGCAGGCACGCTGGAATCGGCAAGAGGAATGAAGCCCCATTTTTCCACACAGGTAAACTTGTCCATCTCCTTTGCGATAATCGGGAAAAGGCTGTCTTCGATGATGAAGATGCGGGAGCCGGAATGGTTGATGACATAGGCGATCTCATCGGCGTTGAGCATATAGTTGATCGGCACCTGGATGGCGCCGATCTTGGCCAGGCCGATCATGCTGATCGGATAGTAGTGCGAGTTGTAAGCATAAACCGCCACGCGATCGCCTTTCTTCACGCCATAGTGGGTCATGAGATTGGCAAAGCGGCGGGATTCCCGTTCGAGGTCATAAAAGGACATTTTCAGGTCCCGGAAAATGATGGCGGTTTTTTCGCCATATTTGGTGGCGGCCCGGCGGGCCATGTCGCCAATCGTGTCACGATTAATAATGTTGCCCATGTCTGATACCCTTTCTTTCCGGTTTCTTTCTACCGGTTCATGGTTTTCACGTCCCGATGGTCAATCATAAACCGGCGACAATGAATTATTGCGATAATCCTGTCGCCTTTATCCTTTGGCCCTTTACCTTTGACCTTGATCCTTGATCTTTTCTTCAAACATCTCTTTGAGCTTATATTTTTGAATCTTACCGCTGGCGGTCATGGGATAGCTATCCACGAACTCCCAATATTTCGGAATCTTGTGCCGGGCGATTTTTCCTTTGCAAAATTCGATGAATTCGTCGGCTGTCGCCGTCTGGCCGTTTTTCAACTGCAGGGCCGCGAGCACCTGTTCGCCGTATTTGGCGTCGGCGATGCCGAGGACCTGGGCATTGGCGACTTTCGGATGCGTGTAGAGAAATTCCTCGATTTCGCGAGGGTAAATGTTCTCGCCGCCGCGGATGATCATATCCTTGATCCGGCCGGTCACCTTGAAATAACCGTTTTCGTCAACTTCGCCCAGGTCGCCCGTGTGCAGCCAGCCTTCGGCGTCGATGGCGGCCGCTGTGGCCTCCGGCATTTTGTAATAACCTTTCATGACACAGGCGCTGCGCGTGACGATTTCCCCCTGCGAATTCGGCGGCAGATCGTTCCCGGTTTCCGGATCGATAATTTTACCTTCGATGTCCGGTAGCAGCCGCCCCACGGTGGAGACGCGCAGCGCGACTGGATCGTCTCTGCGCGTCATCGTCATCACCGGCGAGGACTCTGTCTGGCCGAAGGCGATAACCACCTCCGGGCAGTGCATCTTTGTGCGTACCTGGTTCATGGCTTCTTCAGGGCAGGGCGCGCCCGCCATGATGCCTGTGCGAAGGGAGGTCAGGTCATAGCGGTTGAAATCGGAGTGGTTGAGTATGGAGATGAACATGGTGGGCACGCCGTTTACTGCCGTACATTTTTCAGAAGAGATATATTCCATCGCGAGCGCGGGATCGAAGAATTCCACCACGACCATGGTCGAGCCGTGATACACGCTGTTAAGTGTGCTCATCACGCAGCCGAAGCAATGAAATAGCGGCACCTGGATGAGCAGAGAATCCTTTTCGGTCATTCCCATCACATCGCCGACCATGCGGGCGTTGTTGACGATGTTGGAGTGCGTCAGCATCACGCCTTTGGGGAAACCGGTCGTGCCCGATGTGTATTGCATGTTGATCACATCGTCCGGCGATAAAGAGGCCATGCGGGCATCAAGCGCTTCATCGGTTACCGATGCGCCCATCTCCAGCAGATCATCGAAAGAAAACATGCCGGGGGTGTTCTCGCGCTTGCCGATATAGACGACGTTTTTCATAAGCGGCATCCGGGCCGAGGCGAGCCCGCCGGGCGAACAGGCTTCGAGTTCCGGTAGAATCCTGTAAACCGTGTCATAGAAGCTCGTGTCGCGGTAGCGGTCGATGAGAAAAAGCGTCGTGGAATCGGACTGCTTGAGGATGTATTCCAACTCGTGCGACTGATAATTGGTATTGACCGTTACCAGGACGCCGCCCACCATGCCGAGGCCGAATTGCAGACACACCCACTCCGGCACGTTGGTCGTCCAGACGGAAACATGATCGCCGCGTTTGATGCCTAAAGCCAGCAGGCCTTTGGCGACGGCCCGGCATTGATCATAGAGTTGGCGGTAGGTATAACGGATCTGAAACTGAGGGGAAATGAGCGCTGGATGCTGGGGGAAGCGCACTGCGGTGTCTCGAATAACATCGCCGAGTGTTTTACTGACAAAACCGGTCATAGATGCACCTCGCCATATATTGGAATTCAATTAATTGGGTCCGAACCTCGGAAAAAAAAGGAAACCCGCTGTACAAGTTCTAACCGGAGCCGTTTCTAGTGCCACTTAACGTTAACTGGGTTGAGTATAGTCGAATTTGACTTTATGTCAATATTTTTTTTGCGGGTACCCGAGTTTCATGTACTTTGAACGATTTTAAGTCGGGAAGGAGACAGTCGCAGCACACCGGGTGGAGTGGGGGTTGAGCAGATTTAATGATTGCCCTCAAAAGAACCAGCGAAGCGTCGCCGATCATGTTTCGGCAACGCCTCGCTACGCGGTATCACATCAGAAGGTCATTGAAAGTCCGGTGAGAGCCGTCCAGTCATCTTCAGTTGAAGTCAGGCCATATTTGACGCCGGCGTCGAGCGCGATCCTTTCGGAAATTGCGTATGAGATGCCGCCGAGAGCAAATGCAGGATGATTATTGCTTCCCGGATCCGGGTTTCTTTCCGCCCCGAGATTGGCCATCAGTTTCAGGCCGCTCAGAACTTCGAATTCACAAGCGATGGATGCGTGCCAGAGATCCAGGCGTTCGCCGAACTTGTTTTCATTGCTAATGTAACCCAAGTTGGCGTGAACGGCAAAAGGCTCGAATTCTTTAGTACCAAGAAAAAACAGGCGGTAGCCTGCCCGTCCCGCGCCCAGGCCCTTATCTTCATCTCCCGACGGGACGGAGAGTCCGGGTTTCAGCGCTAAAGACCAGTCGTCCTTTTCAAAAAATCGCCATTTGACATCAAAGGCGATGTCGGACAGACCGTCTTCGTGCTCAAGCAGAAAAGCATTTTCGTTCATTTTGAACCATGCATAGGGTACCCCAACGACAAGGTCGAGCGTGTCGGTCAGGCCGACCGCAAGGCTTGCCGCTGCCTCACCGCCTTGACTTTTCAAAAGGGTCCATTCATCGGCTTTATCCTTATCCCAGAACACAGACAGGCCGAGTTCCACCTGACCTGAACCTTTTCCCTGTGTGCCTGTGTCGTCCGTGACCAGCGGATGCCCCGCCATTGCCGTTGTCGCCAGCACCAAAAAAAACAGAACTGCTAAAACCCATCGCTTCATTGATTTTCATTTCCTTTGTTTATTTTTGTAGTTAAATGTTTTTTAATCCGGCGCATGCCGGATGAAACCGTTCCCCGCGGATTTATTCATTGAAGCCGGGCGAGCCGGTCTTTTTCATTTTTTACAATCGGCATCGCACGAGCAGCCCCTGCAACCTCCACAGACGCCTTTCTTTCTGATGCTGCGGTACAACAACCACCCCGCCGCCCCCACAATAACGATAATTAACAATACATCTACGACACCCATCGCACGCCCCTTTGTCCTTTGTCCTTTGTCCTTTGTCCTTTAGCCTTTAGCCTTGAACCTTGAACCTTGAACCTAAAGCCCTATCAACCTTCCGCCCTGGTAGATGACCAACACAACCGTCCAGGCCAGCACCGTCTGATACAGAAGGGCAATGCCCGCCCATTTCCAGGTGCCGAATTCATGGCGCATCGCGATGAGGACAATCACGCAGGGCATGTACAAAAGCACAAAGACCATGAAGGCGTAGGCCGAAAGGGGCGTGAACGCCTGCGCGATGATCGCCTTTAAGTCCTCAGCGCCTTCCTCTTCTTCCGCGCTGATCGTCGCAATGCCGAAGGTTGAAAAGACGTTTGTTCCCGCCTCACCCAACGCGCCTACGAACGACACGCCGATCTCCCGGATCTCTTCACCAAAGGTCGGTGTTGCTTTCTCTTCCTGGGCTTCTCCCGCGTTCGGCGCGTAAACCACGGCCATGGTTGAAACCACGAGTTCTTTGGCAATCACGCCTGTGATGAGCGATGCGGAAGCCTCCCACGTGCCGAATCCCAGCGGCGCGAATATCGGCGCGGTGATCTGTCCGACTTTTCCCAGATAGGAATCCTGTTTGTTTTCCACGCCCCAAGGCAGGTTGAGCAAAAACCACACGAAAATCGCCACCGCCAGAATGTAGGTTCCCGCCTTGATCAGAAAGTGCTTGCCCTTTTCCCAGGTATGAATGAGTAGATTCTTCAAGGTGGGCATGCGATAGGGGGGCAGCTCCAGAATAAAGACCGGCGCGTCACCTCGAAAAAGCGTCTTTTTGAAAATGAGACCCATTATCACGGCCATTCCAATACCAAACACATACAAAGACCACAAAACGGTACCGGCTTGAGAGGCGAAAAATGCCCCGACAAAAACGACGTACACCGGCAGACGCGCCCCGCACGACATCAATGGAATTAAAAGCGCCGTGAGCGCCTTATCTCGCGGGTTTTCCAGTGTCCGCGTGGCGTAAACCGCCGGAACGTTGCATCCGAATCCCATCAGCAGCGGGATAAACGATTTGCCGTGCAGGCCGATGGCGTGCATCATCCGATCCATGACAAACGCTGCGCGAGCCATGTAGCCTGAGCCTTCCAGCAGCGTGATGAAAAACATCATCGCGAAAATGGGCGGCACAAAGGCCAGCACAAATCCCACGCCGCCGATGACCCCGTCAACCGCAAGAGAAATCAGCCAATCGGGGGCGGCCACCAAAGACAGCAGCGATTCCGCCCAGCGCGAGAGCGGTCCTGATGTCAACCCGTCAAACCAGTCGGTAAAAGGGGCGGCAATGTCAAAGGTCAGCTTGAAGATCAGCCACATCGCCGCCAGAAACACGGGAATACCTAAATATCGGTTAAGCACGACCGCGTCGATCCGCTCGGTGATTTCCTTTTTTCGCGTTTGCGGCTTTTTGAGGGATTCGCGGGTCAGGCCCGCCGCCAGGCCGTAGCGCGTATCGGCCAGCAGGGCTTCCAGATCTGCTCCGTGCGCGGCTTTGAGATGTTTGGTGGCTTTGGCTAAAAACGCGGCGTCGGAAGCGATGGCGTAGTCTCGCATCACGCGTTCATCTTGTTCCAGTACTTTGAGCGCCAGCCAGCGAAGCGGCAGGTGGCCTGCCAGAACATCCGGATGATCTTGCAGCCCTTCGATGATGGGCGCAATCGCCTGTTCGATATCCTCGCCATAAGAGAGAGAACCGGGTTTATGTTTTTCAGGCTCATCCGCAAAAGACACGGCCGTTTCCATCAGGCGATCGAGTCCTTCACGTTTGGTCGCCACGCTGGGAATGACTGCGCAGCCCAGAATGGACGCGATCTTGTCTGTGTCGATGCGGAAGCCTTTTTGAGCGGCCTCATCATGCATGTTGAGCGCCATCACCAGCGGAATGCCCAGCTCCAGAAGCTGCAGCGTGAAATAGAGATTTCGCTCCAGGTTCGTGGCATCGACCACGTTGATGATGATATCCGGCTTTTCGCGCACCAGATAGTCGCGCGCGATGACTTCCTCCTGTGTGTAGGGACTCAGGCTGTAAGTGCCCGGCAGATCGACCAGCGTGACGGATCTGCCCTGAAAATCGAAGGAAGCGGTTTTCTTCTCCACGGTCACGCCGGGCCAGTTGCCGACATGAAGACGCGATCCGGCAAGGGCGTTAATGAGTGTTGATTTGCCTGCGTTGGGATTGCCCGCCACCGCGATGGTTAAACTTTTGGCTGCGCCGGGGGGTGTCTTTTGATGATTTGCCATGTCCTACGCGCCCTCCACTTCAATCGATTTGGCCTCGCCGCGCCTCAGCGACAAAGCGTAACTTTTAATGCGAACCTCAATGGGATCGCCCATGGGCGCGACTTTCTCCACTCGCACGTCCGTACCGCCGACCACGCCCATATCCATCAGCCTGCGTTTGAGCGCGCCTGCGACGTTGATCTTTACAATTTTCCCCGACTCTCCGGGTTTCAAATCCGCCAGCGTCATCCTTCATTCCTCCTCACATATATTTTCATTGCCGCGCCGCGTCCCAACGCGATCCGGCATTCGTCCACCCGAATCACAATGGGGCCCGCGCCGCTGTTGGTGACCATCTGCACCGTTTTCCCCGGTCGCAGTCCCATATGGATCAAATAGCTCGACGCAGGATTTCCGTGTCCATGACATTCGCACCTTTCACACTGTCCGCAACAGCCGCCTTGACCATGTCTGTGGCTGTGACCGGGCTTTTGATGGTGAGTGTGTGCAGGATGGACTTTCTGATCCCGATCGACAATCTCTCCCGCTTCTCCTTCATTTAATAATGCCAGTGGCGACATCATGAAATCTCCTTTCTTTACTTAAAGTGCAAACGATAATCATTATCAATACATGTCTTAAAAAAAAGGCTCTCAGCCGGTTATCTCCTATGACCTCTGGGCGCCTAACACCTAACTGTTGAGTGCCAGGACATCGTGGACAAAAAAAGTGCCAAGACATCGTGGACAAAGTTCTTTGACAATCGAATAGCTATTACGTCATTTCATGGACATCTCAAACAATATGGAGGTGTTCATGAAAGAAGTGGACATGCAGCAAAGGATATTGGCCGTTGCGAGATTTCATAACGGCGAAAGTCCGGAATCTATTTGTGCGTCATTGCGTAAGTCAAGATCATGGTTATACAAATGGCTCTCGCGTTATGACGATCACGATTCCACCTGGAGCGAAAGTCAATCCTGCCGTCCTAAAAAGGATGCCAATATCACGCCTGCAGAAACGGTCGAAATCGTCAAACTCATCCGTTTTGAACTCTACAATCGCGACTTGTTTTTCGGGGCGCAGGCGATCCTATGGGTGATGGAGGATCAGGGGTTAAACCCTCTGCCATCTGTCAGAACCATTAATCGGATTCTCAAGCGACACAGTCTCACTCACAGGCGAACCGGCCAATACGAAGCAAAAGGAACTGCTTATCCCGCGCTGCCTTCTTTTAAAGCCAACCAGACACATCAAGCCGATCTGGTGGGGCCATGCTACCTGAAAGGCCCTGTGCGTTTTTACAGCCTCAATGTGATTGATACGGCCACGGTTCGTTGCGGCTTATATCCTGCCTCATCCAAAGCCAGTCAGCCCATGATTGACGGATTTTGGGGCATCTGGAGGCGCATGGGGATACCCAATAACCTTCAGGTCGATAATACCTTGAGTTTCTTTGGCAGCCGAAAATATCCCCGTGGCATGGGACCGCTCATTCGACTCTGTCTGAATCACGGTATCGAGCCCTGGTTTATTCCAGTGGCTGAACCCTGGCGAAACGGAATGATTGAGCAGTTTAACGATCGCTACCAGAAAATGTTTCTTCAAAAGAAGCTCATGTACACGGAAGAGGAGCTTCATGCCGGATCACTCGCCTTCGAGCAGCGACACAATAGTCAGTATCGCTTCAGCAAACTCAAGGGGAAAACACCGATGAAAACCTTGTCCGCATCGAAAATTAATCTCCGTTTCCCGAAAGAAGCTGATCCACCAAAGCATCCGTTAAAGAAACCGGAAACTGGCCGGTATCATTTCGTCCGTCTTATTCGGAGCAATTTAAAAGTGGACATATTTGGCGAGACTTTTCCCGTACCACCCGAATTGAAATATGAATACGTAATAGCTACCGTAAATGTCAAAGAAC
The DNA here is from genome assembly GCA_964443625.1 of uncultured Smithella sp. Lineage (GTDB taxonomy): Bacteria > Desulfobacterota > Syntrophia > Syntrophales > Smithellaceae > UBA8904. The sequence goes on from CAYUDM010000025.1 coordinate 42,102, forward strand.
AAAAATTAAAGCTCTTCCTGGATAAAACCCAGGTCGAGGAATATCAGTATAAACTGCGTTAAGTAATCTTGAGTGTCCACGATCTCCTGGCACAAAAACTGTCCACGAGGTCTTGGCACTCAACA